>NZ_JADBHG010000004.1:0-317267 GCF_017808095.1 Brevibacterium renqingii
TCCAGGGGTGATGGCCATGGTGCTCCGGTTCCTCTCTCATCCGGAGTGGCTCACAACCAGCCTGACACAGAGGGTTTCTCGCTGGAAAGTATCCGAACGTGACCGCTGTTTCGGTGCTGACGCATCAGCCCCCGTCTGTAGGGTGCTTAGGTGGGAGGAATGGGCGGATTTTCCGCGGGTGGTCTCAGCCCAAAACGACCACTTAAGACGCCGAAGGGCCGGTTGCAGCCGAGGCCCGAATGTACCGCCCGGCCCACCCCGGGCCGCCACCCGGCCCACCCCGGGCCGCCACCCGGGCGATGCCTCGGCCGCTGCCCGGTCCTCCTCCGGTCCGCCTCGGGGCCGCCGCCCGCGTCGCCTTCCGGATTCAGGCCCCGGAACAGCGCGTGGAACTGCTCCGAAATCCCCGCGCACAACGACAAGCCTGCTTGCTGTCCCAATTCCGTCCAAGTGACATGGAATACGTGGAACCGCTGTTCCAAGCCGGCGCAAATGTAACGAAACGATAACGAAGCTCCAGCCCGGAATGAGCGCGAAGGAGTGCCCCGTCACATCCCAGAGATGCCATGGGGAAGACCGGGTTCGTTACATGTCAGTGGTTCGCGACGATGGTTGCGAAAGTGCCCCGTAATCGATGGTTGTGGGGTTGACGCTCGATCTCATCCCGTTAGGTTTGTTGGCGTGAGAAACGCACTCGCTGAACCGAAGACGCAAACCGACGTTCGTACTCCCGAGCTGGAGGACGGACAACATCTATGGCGGCTCGCGAAAGACACAGCCGTGCTCGATCTGAACTCCTCGTACTCGTACCTGCTGTGGTGCCGCGACTTCGCGGAGACCTCGGTGATTGCGCGGATCGACGGAGAGCCCGCCGGCTTCATCACCGGGTACACCCGTCCGGAGAATCCGGACACCCTGATGATCTGGCAGGTCGCCGTCGACGAGAAGTTCCGTGGCCACGGACTCGCATCGACCATGCTCCACGAACTGGCCGATCGGACCGGCGCTCTCCGCCTGGAGACGACGATCACCGATGACAACGCGGCCTCGAACCGTCTGTTCCAGGCGTTCGCCGAACAGCGCGGAGCAGGTTTCGACCGTCGACCGCTGTTCACCCCGGACCTCTACCCGGACGGCCACGACACCGAATACCTCTACGAGATCGCACCGCTGTAACGAGCCACACCCCGGCGCCGCGCGGAGCCCTGCATCAAGGGAAAAGGCCGCGCACGGCGCCAGGAGGCGGAAGCGACTGCCCGCGATGAGCGGTTGCGGCCACCGCCTCGGCGCCTGCATAAGTGCAGACGCACAATCAAGAAGTCGAAAGGACTCCAGTGATGACCGAAAGCTCCACACCTGCCAAGCCCGATATCTTCGAAACTCGCGAATCCGCCGTTCGCAGCTACTGCCGCTCCTGGCCCGCCACCTTCGCCCGCTCGCTGGGCGCGAAGCAGTGGGACGAGGACGGCAACGAATACCTCGACTTCTTCTCCGGCGCCGGTGCGCTGAACTACGGGCACAACAACCCTGTCGTGATGAACCCGCTGATCGAATACCTGCAGTCGGGAGCCGTGCTGCACTCGATGGACATGAAGACGCCGGCCAAGCGTGAGTTCCTCGAGACCTTCCAGGACCTCATCCTCAAGCCGCGTGGGCTCGACTACTCCATCATGTTCCCCGGACCGACGGGCACCAACACCGTCGAGGCCGCCCTCAAGCTGGCCCGCAAGGTCACGGGACGTCAGCACATGCTCTCCTTCACCAACGCCTTCCACGGCATGACGCTGGGATCGCTGTCGGTGACCGGCAACTCGATGAAGCGCGAAGGCGCAGGCATCCCGCTGACCAACAGCTCGAAGATCCCGTACGACGACTACTTCGACGGCGAGATCCCGGACTTCCTGTGGCTGGAGAAGGTCCTCGAGGACTCGGGCTCGGGCGTCGACAAGCCCGCTGCCGTCATCGTCGAGACCGTGCAGGGCGAGGGCGGACTCCGTGCTGCTCGGGCCGAGTGGCTGCGCGCACTGTCGGAGCTGACGAAGAAGCACGACATCCTCCTCATCGTCGATGACGTGCAGGCCGGCTGCGGCCGCACCGGTTCCTTCTTCAGCTTCGAAGAGGCCGGCATCGAGCCCGACATCGTCTGCCTCTCGAAGTCGATCTCCGGATCGGGTCTGCCCATGGCGCTGACCCTGTTCCGTCCCGAGCTCGACGTCTGGGAGCCGGGCGAGCACAACGGCACGTTCCGCGGAAACAACCCTGCGTTCGTCACCGCGACCGCTGCGATCAAGAACTTCTGGGCCGACAACGACTTCCAGAACCAGCTCGCCGACACGATCGCCGAGCTGCACCAGCGCCTCGACACCATCGTCGAGAAGGCCGAGGGCGCATCGATCCGCGGACGCGGTCTGCTGGCCGGGCTTCACTTCGAGGACACCGAGGTGGCCGAGAAGGTCGCCGCTTACGCTTTCGACAACGGCCTGCTCCTTGAGACCTCGGGTCCCGAGGACGAGGTCATCAAGATCATGCCGGCGCTGACGATCGACTCGCGCGATCTGCAGGCCGGGCTCGACATCATCGAGGCCGGAGTGCTCAAGTTCGCTCCCGCCGCCGAGGCCGTCCTGGCCTGATCTCAGCTGTGTCCGGGCCGGCGCCGCAGCAGTGGCGCCGGCCCGCCGCATGACGGCACCCCTGAACTCCATGAACTTCACTGAAAGGACCACGAATGTACGTAGTCAACCGCGATGACCTCAATGACACCGACCGCGACATCAAGTCCGAGACCTGGCGCAGCCGCCGCATGGTGCTCGGCAAGGAGCGCGTCGGCTTCTCGTTCCACGACACCGTGATCTATGCGGGAACCACCTCGACGTTCCACTACCAGAACCACGTCGAAGCCGTGTACTGCGTGCAGGGCAAGGGAACGCTGACCGACCAGGAGACCGGTAAGGAGTACCCGCTCCACGACGGCGTCATGTACCTGCTCGACGGTCACGAGAAGCACACCGTGGTCGCCGAAGAGGAGCTGCGCATGGCCTGCGTGTTCAATCCTCCGGTCACCGGCCGCGAGGTCCACGACGAGAACGGCGTCTACCCGCTGATCGTCGAAGACGAAGAAGCACCCGTGAGCTGATCATCCTTCACTCGCCGAGGCGGCCCGAGCGTTTTCGCTCGGGCCGCCTTTGTGATGTGGGCTGCGCCTGGAGCGGTGTCACACGCGTGTGCAGCCTGTCGTTTGTGGTCGCTCCGCCGAGGAGGATCCGCCGAAATCGCAGATATGCCTCGGCTCAGTGACCACAAACGCGGCTGCCGGTTTCTCCAAGGCGACTGCACGTGCTCGTTCCGTCGCCGAGAATCTGCTCCGAGCTGACTTCATGCGTGGTATTGTTCGGTCATACAACTTTCAAGTTTCGTAACCTGTCGTTGCCGACTCCACTCTCATTGACTCCAACTCAGGCATCTCTTTCGTCCCCTCTTCAGTTGGAGTCTCTATGAAGTTCCTCAAACGAGCCCTCGTGGCTTCGGTCGCCGCAGTTACTCTCGCCATCGGCCCAGCAGTTTCCGCTGAGGCGGCCAAGATGTCGTTCGACGTCACGAAGCTGTCTGCCAAGAATATGGTGATTGCCAACTCTGATTGCAAGTACTTCGACGTGCATATGAAGTACAAGAAGAAGAACGTGGACTCCTGGTCCGTCGATGCCGACATCGCTGGCCGCTATGGGAACGCGACAACAGCATTCTTCGGTACTTATTCGCGGCCCTACGACAAAGACAGGGCAATGATCTGCCCGAGTCTTGAGGGCCTCGGAAAATACAGGATCGGTCCGTCGGAGATTGATGCGGACTATGACGATGCGGACTATAACTCCTATTGGTACGCCCGCACGGACTACACCAAGGGCTACTTCTACGTTCGCGGTAAGGCCTACGCCTCGCTGTCAACCAAACGCAGCGGCAAGACCGTCACGCTGACCTCGAAGACGAAGGTCTACAACCCGGAGAAGTACGGCAAAGTCACCTACAACCCGAAGGTGAAGTTCCAGGTCAAATCCGGAAGCAAGTGGAAGACCTTGAAAACGGTCACCGCGAAGAAGGGCAAGGCCACGTACAAGATGAAGTCGAAGAGCAAGAAGTCCTACCGCGTGACTTTCAGTCAGATCAGCTGGGCGACCGGGGCCACGTCGAAGTCGGTCAAACGCTGACCGTCGCATGAATGACCGGCACTTTCGGGGCGATCCACCAGAAATGAATCGCCCCGAAAGTGCCGGTCTCGCTGTTCTGGCTCTGACCGGACTACCACCGGGAACGTCCTCCTGTTACGGTGGCCGCACAAGCCGATTTGCCAGATCGATAAGCGGTCACGACACCGCCTGGCAGTCGGCACATAGCGAAGGAAGGAGAAATGATGACAGCAGTGTCAACTGCAACCACCGCCACAGATCTCTATCCGACTCGCTCCGGTGAGGCCACTGAGGTCCTCCCGCGCACGGGTCCGATCGTCTTCGGTTCCCCCGACGATGGTCCCCTCGAGGCGACGGAGCTCAAGCATTTCGAGGACACGGGCTATCTCACGATCGATCAGCTCATCACGCCCGAAGAGCTGACTCTCTTCACTGATGAACTCCACAGGCTTTCGCACGACCCTCAGGTGAAGGCCGATGAGCGCACGGTCGTCGAAGCGAAGTCCGACGAAGTCCGGTCGATCTTCGACATCCATCGCACCAATGAGATCTTCAGGAAGATCGCGAACGATCCGCGACTCGTCGATCGTGCACGTCAGATCCTCGGGTCGGATGTCTACATCCATCAGAGCCGGATCAACTACAAGCCTGGATTCGTCGGCAAGGAGTTCTCCTGGCATTCCGACTTCGAGACCTGGCATGCCGAGGACGGAATGCCCGCTCCCCGTGCGGTGAGCATCTCACTGTCGCTGACGGACAACTACTCATTCAATGGTCCCTTGATGATCATGCCCGGCTCGCACAAACGCTACATCAGCTGTGTGGGAGGCACTCCCGAGGACAACTATCGGAAGTCTCTGATCATGCAGGGCGCAGGCACCCCGGACCGTCAGACGCTCAGTGACTTCGCCGACGAATTTGGAATCGATGTGCTCGAAGGCGCCGCCGGGGGAGCGATCATGTTCGACTCCAACTGCATGCACGCTTCGAACGGCAACGTCACTCCGTACTCACGCTCGAACATCTTCATCGTGTACAACTCGGTGGAGAACGCCTGCGTGGAACCCTTTGCCGCGCCGAAGCCGCGGCCGGAGTTCGTCGGCAGCACGGACTTCACACCGGCCGGTCGCTGAGAACTCGTACGAGCGTTGAGCCTCTCCGCAGTGTGAGTGCATCAGCACAGGAGGCCCGGTGCCGCAGAGGCGGCACCGGGCCTCTTCCTGTCAGCGGGGCAGGGGAAGGCCGAGCCTGGGTCGGCGGTCGACACGCGTCCGGGCCGGCCGAAGCCCGCACCGCAACTGCAGCCGTCACTGACCGTCGTCACGGACCTTCCTGCCGCGGTCCCGCCAGAACTGCGCGGTGGTCACCTCGTCGGTGCCGTCCCAGGCGTCGACCTCGGTGTTGATGAACTTGAATGTGGGCAGATCGCCCCGACGGAAGATCGGTTCCTGTCCCGCACGGCGCTGGTCCATGTAGTTCTTCAGCAGCGTGAACACCAGCGGCGAGAGCAGGATCAGGGCGAAGAGGTTGATGAGCGCCATGACGGCCATGAAGATGTCTGCCGCGGTCCAGACGAGATCGAGGGCGGCGATCGCACCGATGAACACCGCGGCCATCACGATCAACTGGTACACGCGCAGAGCCGTCCTGTTCGTCGTCAGGTGCTCGATATTGGCTTCGCCGTAGTAGTAATTGCCGAGGATCGACGAGAACGCGAAGAGGAAGATCGCGAAGGTGAGGAAGTGGATCGCCCACTGGCCGAGCTGCCCGCTCAGCGCGGTCTGCGTCAGCTGGATTCCCTCGGCCGAGCTGCCGTACTCCGGGTTCGACAGCAGGATGATGAAAGCGGTGATCGAGCACACGAGGATCGTGTCGAAGTAGACGCCGAGTGCCTGCACGAAGCCCTGCTTGGCCGGATGCGAGGCCGACGCTGTCGCCGCGGCGTTCGGAACGGAGCCGATGCCCGCCTCGTTGGAGAACAGGCCGCGCTGCACGCCGACCAGCATGATCGAACCGAGCGTGCCCCCGGCGATCGAGTGCATGCTGAAGGCATCGGAGAAGATCGTGGCGATCATGCCCGGCACGGCGCCGATGTTCATCGCCACGACGATGATCCCGACGATCAGGTAGAGCCCGGCCATGAACGGCACGAGATAGGCGGAGATGTTCGAGATGCGCTTGGCACCGCCGGCGAAGATCGCATAGGCGCCGACGGCGATGATCAGCCCCGCGATCGCCGTGAACATGAAGTTCGAGTCCTCGACGCCGAACGAGGCACCGACCGCGTCGACGATGGAGTTCGACTGCACCGTGTTGAACACGATGCCGTAGGTGATGGCGACGATCACGGCGAAGATCAGTCCGAGCCACTTCATCTTCAGCCCGTGCCTGATGTAGTACGCCGGGCCGCCTCGGAAGTTGGGGCCGTCCTTGAGCTTGTAGAGCTGACCGAGAGCGGACTCGGCAAAGGCCGTCGCACCGCCGACGATGGCAGTCAGCCACATCCAGAACATCGCCCCGGGGCCGCCGAGCGAGATCGCCAGAGCGACACCGGCGATGTTCGCCGTGCCCACGCGTGAAGCCGCAGAGATGGAGAAGGCGCGGAACGGAGAGATGTTCCTGTTGCCTTCCGAATCCCGTCCGCCGGGCTCCGTCAGCGTGCGGAACATCTCGGGGAGCAGCCGCACTTGGACGACTCCCGTGCGAATGGTGAAGTACAGACCTGTGGGGATGAGAACAGCCACGAGGATGTATGACGAGACTGTGCTGACATTGTCGAACACGCCCTGGAGCATCTCCATCGAACTGAGCCTCCTTCGGCTATCGAGCTGCGGGGATCGGAGGGGCACACGCGAGAACTCCGTCCGTGGTTGGCTCCAGTCTGCCACTTGCCACCGAACCGCGCAGACATCGACCCCTCATTGAGGTGCGCACGACCACAGGTCCGAGGAACGGCGGCGATGGAGGAACAGCGAAGGAAACGTGCAGCTCAGGCACCGCCAGGATTCACGTGGTGTCCATGCGCATATCATCGGAAACTCGATCGTGCCGACTAGTCTGGCCGCCATCGAACTGCACGATCGGACGCCGGAACGGACCCCCGATCACCACCCTCGCAGTCTTCGTGGAGGAGTCCTCACATGCCCATCACCCTCGTGACACCCACTGCCGGATCCGCGTTCCCACACACCGTCGACCCCACCTCTCAGAGCATCGCCGACGCCGTCCGCACCCACGTCCCACCGTTGGTCATCGCACACCGAGGCGCGTCCGAGGAGTGGCCGGAGAACACCATCCCGGCGTTCCTGGCCGGGATCGACCAGGGTGCGGACATGATCGAGACCGACGTCCACATGAGCGCCGACGGTGAGCTCGTCATCATGCACGACACCACCGTCGACCGCACCACGGACGTTCGCACGCTCTACCCGGATCGCACCGACCGCAGCATCGCCGGAATGGACGCGGCCCAGATCGCCGCGCTCGACGCGGGCCGATGGAAGGGTGAGGAGTTCGCCGGAATCCGCGTGCCCCGCCTCGCCGAGGTGCTCGCCCTCGTCCACGACACCCGCACAGGGCTCCTGCTCGAGGTCAAGCACCCCGAACGCTATCCGGGAATCGCCGAGGCGATCGTCGCCTCGCTGAGGGCCCTGCCCAACTATCTCGAGCGGGCACTGGCTGCCGGGATGCTCGTCATCCAATCGGCGGACTGGGCATTCGTGCGCGAATTCCATGCGCTCGCCCCGGAGATCCCCGTCGGCGTGCTCGGGCGCCCGTGTCCGGACGAACTCCAGGCCTTCTCCGAGTGGGTCGACCAGGTCAACCCCGAATTCATCGCCGCAGATGCCGATTTCCTCCGCTGCGTGCATGAATTGGGCATGTCGAGCCTCGTGTGGACCGTCGATGAGGTCGCCGACATGCGCCGGGCCATCGAGTCCGGAGCCGATGGGATCATCACAAACGCCCCGGACCGGCTCGTCGAGATCGTCGAAGCACTGTGAGGAGTGCTCGAGTCCTCACTCCCGCGGCGCGGGGGACACCTGACTGAACGGCGACTCCCACGTCGAGGGCTCCGTCACCTGGAAACGGCGCCCCGTGACCTCCTCGGCGAGTATGCGGATGAAGTGGTTTTTCGTCCCTGACTGCCAGGGTGCGACATCGACCGAGATCGTCTCCTGCAGGTCCTCGGGTGCGGTGACCTCTTTCGCGGTGCCCTTGACCACGACGCTCCACGCGGTGTCGGTCTCGGCATCGAGGCCGTCGATTTCGAAAGCGACGCGAGGATTCGCGCGGATGGCATCGACCTTCGTGCCGTCGCCGGTGCGGATCATCAGAGCGGAATGCTCGATGGCGTAGTTGATGGGGAAGATCTCGGGGCCCTCTTCGACGAGGACGGCCAGACGTCCGACCGTGGTGCTGCGCAGGTGGTCCCAGCAGTCATCGACGTCGAGGATCTGTGTCAGTTCGGCGCTCATGGTTCTTCCTCCTGTCAGCGACGGCTGGCGGGACGGTTCCCCCACCGTCTGGTTCTACGAATTGTAGAATAATCCTGCGCGAAGCGGAAGAGCCTGTGCCTGTTGTTCAGAGGTCGGAATTCAGCAGAGCTTTCCACCGCCGAGGCATCGGTGCCGTGACTACGAGGTCCGCGCCGTCCGGCTTGGGGATGACCAGCTTGGCGGCATGCAGATAGATCCCGGGACCGCCGAGGCCATTCACACGACGATTGAAACCGCGATCCCCGTAGCGGTCGTCACCGGCGATGGGGTGGCCCGCATGGCTGAGATGAACGCGGATCTGATGCTTCCGGCCCGTCACCAGTCGGACGTCGACGACGGTGGCCCGATTCCCGATCCGCCGCTTCACGGAGACACGCGTTTCGGCGCTCTGACCGTCCGCGGCGACGACGACGCCGTCCTCCTCGCGCCGCAGAGGGGCATCCACGATGTCCATGTCCGCCGGCCAGCGCCCGGCGACGACGGCCAGGTAGTGACGTTCGATCTCGTGTTTCCTGTCGCGCAGCAGTCCGTGGAGGTACCGCAGCATCGACGGGGTCTTCGCCAGCGCCAGCACACCGGACGTGCCTCGGTCGAGGCGATGGCTGAGTTCCAGCTCCGGCAGCTCGGGTCGCAGGTGCTGAAGTGCTTCGACCACGCCGGCCGAGACATCGGTGCCCCTGTGGACTGCCGCGCCGGCCGGCTTGTCGATGATCAAGAGGTCATCGTCTTCGTGGAGGACCGCGCCGCGCAGCTGGTCGAGCAGTGTCGACGGGACCGCAGGCCGGGGAGCTGCTGCGGTATCGACGTGCAGTTCGGGAACATCGATGACATCGCCTTCTTGCAGACGGTGGTTCTGCTGTGCCTTGCGCCCGTTGACGCGCAGCTTCCCCTGACGCAGGAGCCGGAACAGCAGTCCTGCCGGCACCCCTTTGAACTGTGAGCGCAGGAACTTGTCCAGCCGCCGGCCGGCGTGTTCGCCGTCGATCGTGATCGTACGCGCCGCCTTGCGCTGGCCGAGGCTTCGCTGCGGCGATGAACGCTCGTCGGAATGCCGTCGTCCGCCGAGACGAGGACCTGCCTCAGACACCCACTCACTCCATCCGGTATTCGCGGTCGCGACCGCGGCATTGTCATCTCGGACGGCATTGTACCGATGGAGCATGCTTCACCGAGGCGGTGCCACCTCGGTGAGGAACGCTCAGTCCTGAACGGCTGGGCTCTTCACACTGCGGCTCTTCACACTGCGGCTCTTCACAGCGTCGAGTGTGACGATGCCCAGCGCGAAACCGCCGATGGTGAAGGCGCACGCGTGCAGCACCCAGGTCATGAATCCAGTGCCGAGCTCGACTGGGAAGCCTGCCGCGATGGCGGTCGATGTCAGACAGAGATGGAGTCCGCCGGCGAGGGTGAAGAAAGTCAGCGCCCGTGCGAGCCGAGGGTGAGCACGGCGCGGGCCGACGACCGGTTCAGGGCGGGGCAGCGAGCGGGAGACCGCGACGCAGCGGAGCGCGAAGACGGCGGCGATGGTTCCGGCGACCGCGGCGAGGGCATTGATCACATCCCCTGAGGACCAGAGCACCGATAATCCGGGCGCCGACTGGCGGAGGAGCCAGACTCCGACTGTGACGATTGCAGCGGCAAGGAGTGCGAACGCGGACAGCAGCCCGCTGCGACGGACCGCCGAACGTTTGCGCTCGATCTCCGGACCGGCAGCCTCGTCCGTGGCGGGAGAGACTTGTGAGACCGTCGCGGCCAGGACCGCGGCGACGACGAGCGGGTAGAGCAGATCGGCGAGGAAGACGAACAGCGTCAGGGCAGAGAAGAGCGGGAAGCCGACATCTCGAGTCCCGCCGGTGAGAGCGGCGAGAGGAGTCAGTCCCGAGAAGACCGAGTAGCAGATCGTGATGACGATGAAGACGCTGCGGGGAACCGGCCTGAGGCTCCTGCCGACCACGATGGCAGCGGCCCCGGCGAGCAGGAACAGCGCGAGCTGGAGGAGGCTGAGGTCGGTTCCGCCGGCACCGTCGACCGGGACCGAGAAGGCGGTCAGCTTCGCACCGATCCACGCCGGAATGAAGACGACGAAGGCAAGGAGAGTGATGGACAGACCGGTATCGTCCAAGGCGGCAGGGGCAGTCCGGGGAGTCTCGCCGTGTGCGGCTCCCGCGGTGTCGTTCGGGGTCGCGCTCATGGCCTCATCATCGCATAGAACCAGGCGCCTTGTGTTTGAGAGTTCCGCGGCCCCTCGCCACAGCGGTCCCGAAGTGAGACGCTGGGTCCATGCCGAATGAACTCGCCACTTCGACCAGCCCCTACCTCCGCGCGCATGCCGACAATCCCGTGGACTGGCGGATGTGGACGCAGGACGCCCTCGCCGAGGCGGCCCGCCGAGACGTGCCCCTCCTCATCTCCATCGGCTATTCCACCTGCCACTGGTGCCATGTCATGGCGCACGAATCCTTCGAGGACGAAGCTGTGGCCGCGGTGATGAACGAACGGTTCGTCCCGATCAAGATCGACCGTGAAGAGCTGCCCGACATCGACGCCTATTACATGAATGCGCTGCAGGCGATGACGGGCCAGGGCGGATGGCCGATGACGATCTTCGCGACACCGAAGGGCAGCCCTTTCTACGCGGGAACGTACTTCCCGCCTGGCCAGCGCGGCAACCTGCCCGCCTTCACCCAGGTGCTCACGGCCGTGTCCCAGACGTGGACCGATCGCCGCGACGAGGTGGACCAGATGACGCGGCGCATGGACCGCGGGCTGGCCGAGATGGCCGACGCGGTCAGTGGTGCGCTCCCCGCCGAGGCGGCCGCAGAGTCCCTGAGCGCCGAGGAGCTCGATTCCGCCGCCGCTGCGCTGCTCGACTCCTATGATCCCGCCTGGGGCGGATTCGGCACAGCGCCGAAGTTCCCGCCGATGATGAACGTCCTGCAGCTCTTGGCGGCGTTCGTGCGCTTGGGCGGGACCGCCTCGGCGGGCGATGGCGCAGTAGGGGTCACTACGGCGGACGATGACCAGCGCGGGACCACCTCGGCGGATGGGGGCGAGACCGACGATCACCCGGTGTCGCGGGCACGGGCCGAGGGGCGACTCGGCTGGCTCGGTGCCGATGGTCATCTCAGCGGCGAACTCGTCCTCGACTGTCTCATCGCCGTCCGGGGGACTCTCGCCCGGATCGCCAGCGGCGGCATGCGTGACCAGGTGCGCGGCGGGATCGCCCGCTACAGCGTCGACCGGCAGTGGTTCGTGCCGCACTTCGAGAAGATGCTCTACGACAATGCGCTCTACCTGCGGGCCGTGGTGGCCTGGGCCAAGGTCGAACGCGCGCTCGACCCGGATTCGAAATGGCTGGCACTGGCCGAGCGCGAGATCACAGACACCGCGGACTTCCTGGTCAGCGACCTGTCGACCGACGACGGCCTCATCGCCGCGCTCGATGCGGACTCGCTCAACTCGGCAGGTGTCTCCGAAGAGGGAGCCGCCTACGTCTTCACTCCCGAAGAGTTCGCCGAGGCGGGTGGTGCCGGAGTGCTCGGACTCGTCGATTCCCCTGCCGGAGGGGAGCTGTCCGGACAGGTGGTCGCGGCCGTGCGCATCATCGACTGGCTCGGCATGGAAGACGTGCCCTTCGACGACGAGCATCCCGCTCCATGGAACATCGACGCCACGCGCAGCCAACGCGAGACGCTGGCGAACATCCGTGCGCGGCGTTCGCAGCCGGCCCGCGACGAGAAGATCATCACCGAATGGAATTCCCTGGGCATCACAGCCCTCGCCGAGGCGGCCCTGTACTCAGGTGCGGGTGCCGGTGATGCCGGCAGTGAGGCCTCCCGAGACGCCGAGGCGCGGGGTTCCGGCGGAGCCGAGGAATGGGGAAAGACCGCCCTGCACTTCTGGTCGGCCATGCACGCCCGTTTCGGCGGATCGGCCGAGGCGGCCGAACCATCCGAATTCGACGTGCGCCGCAGCTACACCGACGGGGTGGCCGGTCCCGGACACGGTGGACTCGCCGACTGGGCCCAGTTCATCACCGCCGGGATCACGGTCGGGCAGCTGCCAGGTGGGGCCGCCTCGGCGCCGGTGGGTCTCCTGGCCGGGGCGGGTGCGCGGATGCTCGATCTGTTCACATCCGATGGCGAGGACGGAATCCTCGAAGTGGTCGATTCGCTCGGCGACGGGATCCTCGAGGTGAAGTCCTCGGATCCGGTCGACAACACCGTGCCGTCCGGGCGGTCAGCCGCCGCCGAGGCCGTGCTGCTGCTCGCGGAACTCGGCGTCGAGGCGGCCGAGCGTGCTGCCGGCAGTCAGGCCGCCTCGTTGGACACCGGTCGGCTGCTCGACGTCCGTGATCGGCTGCTCGGCGTGTACCGGGCGCTCGCCGGGCAGGCTCCTCGCGGTTGCGGTCACGCCCTCTGGCAGGCCGAACGCGCCCTCGGCCCTGTACGTGTCGCGACCAGCGAGAACGACCTGCGGAATGCCGCCGTGCGGCATCCGTCTCTCACTCTGCTCACGGAATCGACCGGGGTGCCGGGCGCGGACGGCGACGAAATCGACGTTCCAACAGGCACGGCGATCGTGTGCCGGGGAACGCAGTGCTCCCTGCCGGTGACGACGACCGCCGACCTCACGGCGCTGTTGGACGGGTAGGAGTGCGCCGGGCAGATAGGCAGGCGCCGACGGACACCCGGGCTCCGCTCAGTGCGCCAGCCGCAGCTCCCTGTAGCGGTTGAGCGCCGCGGCGATCTCCTGTGTGCGGGGTCGGGTGAGGTGGCCCGGATGGTCGCGGTGCCCGGTGATCCCGTCGAGTCCCTGCGCCTCGAGCATGCCGTCGATCTCGGCCAGCGCCTCAGTCAGGGAAGTGCGGCCGTCGAAGATCTCCGCGAGGTACTCGAGCGCTTCTGCCACGCCGGCGGTCTGCTGTGCGTCGACGAGCTGAGCCACGGCGACGAGATCGATGAAGCTCCGGCCGAACTGGATCCGATCTGTGCCCTTGGCCCGGGCGGACTTCGTCTTCGACGCCGGCCGCAGAGCCTTCGCTGTGGGCACGCGCCGCACCGCACCGAACGCGGGGGAGCCGCCGCCCGGTTCGCCGGGCCCGGTGCCGTCAGAGCCGGTGTCGTCAGAGTCGGTGCCGTCGGCGTGGTCCTGATGCGCATCGAGGTTCTCGCCGGAGACGCCGACCAGCTCATGCGCCCGTTCGGTGACGACGCTGGGCACATAGGCGTCGAGGGCGATGACGTGATCGGCGACTTCGAAGAACGCGCTCGATCCGCCGGCGACGAGGACCGTGGACACGCCGCCACGAGTGAGCAGCGGACGCACCCGATCGACGAACGGGGTGATCGGCTCCTGCTCGGCGGGGATGAGCGCGCGCATGCGTTCGTCGCGGATCATGAAGTTCGTCGCCGAGGTGTCCTCGTCGATGAGCAGGGTGCGGGCTCCGGCCTCGACGGCTTCGACGAGGTTGGCCGCCTGCGAGGTCGAGCCGCTCGCGTTCGTCGTGGAGAAGGCCCTCGTGTCAGTGCCCGACGGCAGATTGTTGATGAACGCCGAGATGTCGTCGCCGGTCACGGCGCGGCCGTCCTCGGCACGGATGGAGGCGGCGCTCGGGTCGCTGATGACCCATTCGCGTCCGTCACCTGCGATATGCGGGTAGACACCGCGTTCGAGGGCGCGCAGGATCGTCGACTTGCCGTGGTAGCCGCCGCCGACGATGACAGTGACACCGCGGGGGATGCCCATGCCCGTGAGGCTGCGCCCGCTCGAGAGATTCACCGTGTGTTCGAGCTCGGGAGGGGAGGTGAAGCCGACCGCAGCCGCAGCATCCATCGGCCGGTCCGAGTCTCCGGCCTGACGCGGCAGGATCGCGCCGTTGCCGATGAAGCCGATGAGACCGGCCTCGCCGAGGTGGTCCCGCAGCTCCAGCTGATCCCGGTGCAGCTGCACATGGGCGGCCAGGTCCAACGCGGACGGGCCGGATTGCGCATGGACGTCGGTGGCGTGGTGCGCATCGGCGGCGTGGTGCGCATCGGCGGATGCGAGCGAGTCCGCGTCGCTCCAGCTGTGGAAGAGGAACAGCGTCTGCGCGAACTCCGGCAGATCACGGGTGAGGATGTCGGCGGCCTGATGGCCGAGGATGCTCCGACCGCGGGCGGGAAGATTGACGAGCAGCCGTGCTTCGAAGCCCGCATCGTCGATGAGGATGTTCGTCCTCTCGAGGATCTCCTGGCCGGGACGGCCGAGGATGGTCGCACGCTGCCCGATTCCCGACAGCACCGCATTGCCTGCGCGCTGCAGGTAGTCGGATGCGGCGATGCGGTCGGCACGATCGGTGGTGAGTTCCGGCGGGAACTTCGCCTCGTCGCGATCGACTCGGACCCGCACCTTCGAGGGGGAGGCGAAGGGGTCGGCCTGGACCCGGTCGATGAAGAGGGTCACCGGTCCGAAGGTGTAGCGACCGCGGATCTGTTTGAGATTGCCATAGCTGCGGCCGTCGAGGCTGCGCAATGTGGAAGCGAGATCTGTTCTGGAGCTCATTGGGGCATGCTACTCGATCGGGAAGCGGTGAAAGGACCTCAGTTGGCGCCGTTCGGTTCTGTCCCCGAACCGGGTTCCGAGATGACCCGATACCTTCCGGCTCGGGCCAAAGCCGAGTCGATGGTCTCGCGGCGGGGTTCGCAGCCGACCTTGTGCTTGATCCACAGTCGGGTCGGTTCGTTGGGCACGATCTCGAATGTGGCCTGGCCCAGACCGTTGGCGGCGAAGACGTCGTAGAGGGACTGAAGCGCCTTCTTCGTATCCCGGTCAGTGGTGACTCCCTCGACGAGGAAGCACGACGAAGAGATTGGTGCCACGGAGCTCAGATCCTTCCGTTGAATGCCTGCAAAGCGGAGTCCTCTCGAGTGCCTCCGCGGCCATCGCCGTAGTCAGCATAGTCGTGGATCCACATGATCCGCGAAACCCACTTCACGTGTTTGTAACCGTGGTTGGATTCGACGCGCAGGCGTGCGGGTGCGCCGAGGTGGTCCTCGAGCGGATGGCCGTTGCGTTCATAGGCCATGATCGTCTCCTCCTCCGCAGTCGAGTCGAGATCGATGGCCGCGTAGAACGGTTCGCGGGGGCGATTGTCGTACATCTTCTGCGCCAGCCCATAGGACTCCACCAACAGGTATCGGGCACCGTCAGGGCGGGGCCCGAGGAGATCCATTAGGTCGATCAGTCGGGCTCCGGTCCAGCGGGAGGTCGCCGACCACCCCTGCATGCACGTGTGCGTGGCGACGTAGGAATGCTTCGGCAGTGACTTGAGATCGCCGATGGTCACGGTCTTCTCGACGTCGTTGATGTCGTCGCGCAGGGTGATCGTCAGCCCCTCCCAACCGTTCTCGCGCGCTTCGGTCCACGGCTTCGACTCCTCAGCCGTCGGCGGCAGGCCGTTGGTCCAATGGAATTCGGAGATGTCCTTGTCGGTCAGTGCCCTCTTCTTATTCCCGATGGGACGCAGCCGGTTGAGGAAGATTGCGCGTCCGATCTCGGTGAAGCGCTCGGTGACGCGCTGAGCCCGAGCCCGATCGGCCAAACTCCAGTACGAGAGCGCGATCCAGAACACGACCACCGCCACTATCGTCGCGATCATGATGACCACTGCCTGCGCCGCGCGTGCGGCAGTGACCTCGCCGCCGCCGTAGACCATGTTGACGACGTTGTGGTCGCGGTGCACGAGGAAGACCAGGGTCACGTGCATGACGATGAATCCGGAGAAGACGACCAGTCCGATGAAGTGCAGGGAACGAGCGCCCTGATGGCCGCCGAAGGCTTTGACGAACCAGGGGAAGCGGGAGCGAACGGCCGGTGACATCGCGATGCCGCTGAGCATCATGAATGGGGCGAGGATGAAGATGACGAAGGTGTAGCCGAGCATCTGAAGTGAGTCGTAGGGCGTGAAGTGGCTGATGTCCGGCACGTCGAAGCTCAGGTAGATCAGCAGCGAGTCCCAGGCCTCACCGAAGACGTCCCACGAGGTCGGAATGATCCGCCGCCAGAGCCCGGTGGCGAAGAGCAGTACGGCATACACGACGCCGTTGAGCACCCAGAGCATGACGGATGCGCCGTGCCAGTGCCGTCCCAGGCCGATGTTCTCCCTCCCGGGCAGCGCGAGGGTCGGGTGGACCGATCTCTCGTCCATGAGAGAGGTGTAGACGCCCTCTTCGGCCGGCAGCTTCCGGCGAGTGAACTTCAGCCACTCCCTGCCCGGGGCGCAGTCATTTCGCCACCAGAGACGCGGCAGGGACGCGAGCATCTCGATGCCGGATCGGATGAGCATGCCGATGAGGATGAAATTGATCAGGTGCTGAGCACGCAGCCACAGCGGGAAATCACTTCCGACGGCTTCCATTGCCTCTCCTTGCGGGCTTGAGCGGCGGCCGGCGCTCGAACGCCGACCGATATGTCAGTCGTGGGACTCGAACGCGGCGATTTCGTCGACCTTCGGCCCGTAGGATCCGGTGGGATCATGTGTGAGGTCCAACCACAGGTCGATGAGCATTCGTGCGTACGGAGCGGCGATGACGTTCTGCCCCATGCACAGTATCTGTGCGTCGTAGTTCTCGACCGCCCCGCGAGCCGTCACCAGATCATGCGCCGTGGCGGCGCGAACTCCCCTGACCTTGTTGGCAGAGATTGCGGTGCCCACACCCGTGCCGCAGATGAGGACCGCCCGATCGACTTCACCGGCGGAGACCTTCTGCGCGGCGAGGAACGACACCGCCGGGTAGGTGATCTCGGGTTCGGACAGATCGAGGACGGCATCGACCCGGTCATCATCGACGAGGAAGCTCCTGATCTCGTCCTTGAGGATCTCCCCGTTGCCCGGGGCGCCGATCGCGATATGCATCTCTGTCCTCCGCCTGCTCACTACTTCGTAAGTTTCTACAGACTGTAGTAAAAAGCGCCTTGATAGTAAACAGTGCTATGTGGCTGAGCCCGCTCCTCCTGCGGATGTGACGGGCTCGATCCGATAGAACTTCGCCGCGTTCGTCCAGAACACCGCATCCGCCTCGGCGGGGGTGAGCACCTGGCGGATGAGTGCGAAGTCGGCATCGGCGAACGGCCTGCGCGCCCTCGTCGACGGCAGATCCGTGCCCACCATCAGTGCGGTCGGGTCGGTGTCGACGATGCGGCGCACCGCCTCGGCGGGGTCGAACTCCACCCGGCCGAAACCGGTCGCCTTGACCTTCACCCCTCGTTCGACCATGCGCAGCAGGATGGGCAGACCGTCCTCGTGCATGCCGAGGTGGTCGATGCTCGCAGCCGGCAGCGCGGCGATCCGATCAGCGAGCTCGTTATCGAGGGTGCGGGCGTCGATGTAGAGCTCGGTGTGCCACCCTGCAAGGTCATGGACCCGGCGGGCGAAACCGTCGAGAGCATCGAGCGTGGACGAACCGCCGCGGGCGATGTTGAAGCGCAGCGCCGTCACTCCCGCCTCGTCGAGCTCCCGGATCTCGTCATCGGTTGCCCCGTCGGGCAGCTGGGTGACGCCGACATAGTTCGGACCGAGTTCGTCCAGCGCGGCGATGAGATACCCCTGGTCGAAGCCCTGGAAGGATCCCGAGACGACGGCGCCGCCTGCGATCTCGACACCGACCTCAGGCAGGCTGCGCAGCCGGGCACGGTAGTCGGCGACGGTGAACGGCTCGGGCAGAAAGCCGTTGTTCTCGATCAGCGGATGGCCCGGATCGATGATGTGCAGGTGCGCGTCGAAGGCACGCTGGAGTTCACTCATGGAACACAACCTCATCGTCGGACGCGCTCGAGGCCGCTCGAGGTCGCTCGTTCAAGGCGCCAAGCGGATGTCGAATGGTGCACGGTTCTGGCGAGAGCTCGGTCCACGACGGAGGGAGCGGTGCGGAACCAGAGATTTCTGTCGTAGACCGAGCACTCGCGGCGGCTGTTGCTCGAGCGATCTCAAACGCCCTGGAGGAACGCCTTCGCGACAGCACCGAGGTCGACGATGTCGGAGACCGCTGCCATCTCGCGGGCCGAGTGCATCGAGTACAGAGCCGGACCCACATCGACGGTGGTCATGCCCAGCCGTGTGGCGGTCAGCGGGCCGATCGTCGACCCACAGGGCATGGCGTTGTTCGACACGAAATCCTGATACTCGACCCCGGCCGCCGCACATGCCCGCGCCCAGACTGCCGTGCCCACAGCATCGGTGGCGTAACGCTGCTGGGCGTTGAGCTTGAGCAGTGGACCGCCGCCGAGGCGGGGGCGGACATGCGGATCATGCCGTTCGGGATAGTTCGGATGCGCGGCATGCCCGGCGTCCGAGGACACGCAGATCGAAGACGCGAGCGCGGTCAGGTAGTCGCTGCGCGTCGAGTTCGGCAGCAGAGACGCGATGATGCGCTCGGTGACATCGGCCAGGAACGGTCCGCAGGCCCCGGACCTCGAGTTCGAGCCGATCTCCTCATGGTCGAAGGCCGCGAAGAGCGCGATGGCCTCGAGGTTGTCGGCATCGAGATGTGTCAGCGCGGTGACGCCGGCGTGGACGGACAGGAGATTGTCCAGTCGCGGCGAGGCGAAGAACTCCTCGGCGGCGCCGAAGCGGGCCGGCTCCTGGGCCGCGATGGTGTAGACGTCATGGCCGACGACGGTCTCAGGGTCGACCTCGGCCGAGGCGGCGAGCAGCTCGATGAGATCCGCCTCGGCGAGGTCGGCCAGCCCGATCACCGGCGCGGTGTGACGCTGCTTGTCCAGGGTCAGGCCCTCATTGACCTGACGGTCGAGGTGGATCGCCAGCTGCGGGATGCGGGCGATCGGCCCGGTGCGGGCCAGCACGACCGTGCCGTCGGCGAGACTGAGGCGACCGGCGAAGGCGAGCTCGCGGTCGAGCCAGGAGTTCAGCAGCGGACCACCGTAGATCTCGACGCCGACCTGACGCGTGCCTTCGGCGGTGTACTCCTCACCGGGCTTGAGCTTGAATGCGGGGGAATCCGTATGGGAGCCGAAGACCCGGAACCCGGGCACAGCCTCGGCGGGTGCCGTGGGATTGATCCACGCGATGAGCGCGCCGTCGCGGACGACGTAGTGACCGCTCCCCGGCGACAGCGCCCACGCAGTCGATTCGTCGAGGCGGGAGAATCCGGCCGCCTCCAGGCGTTCGACCGCGGCGGCCACGGCGTGATAGGAGCTGGGGGAGGCGTTGACGAAGTCACTGAGGTCGGCCGCAGTCTCGGCGGCCACGTCCTGTCTCGGGTGCGATTCACTCATTTCTTCAGCCTATCGTTTGCGGTAGTTTGGATGGCAGAGGGTTTGGTTCCAAGCAGCGGCCTGGCACCGGATTCGGTGGCAGACGCGGATGACAGGAGCCCGGTGACCGCGACCCGGTGACCGCAACAGCGACAGCAAGGAGTGTTCGACGTGAACCAGTTCGTGACTGAGTGGAACACCTGGCGCGATTCACGGAACTCGGCACTGGCGAAACCCTTCGGCTGGCTCAGCGTCGTCGGCCTCCACTGGCTCGACGAAGAGACGACCTGGCCCGATGCGCCCGGCACTTTCACCGTCGCGGACGGCTGGGTCACCGTCGCACTCGAGCCCGGAATCAAGGCCGGGCCCGCGGCCGAGACCTTCGACCTCATGAGCACCTCCCAGACCGCTGCGACCCAGGGCTCGACCGGCGTGACGAGAGCGACCAGCCCCTCGGTGCCCAGCGACACCTCGACCCTGCCGACCGTCAGCGAACAGGCCGCCACCGAGGAGACCGAACCCGCCCGGCCGCAGGTGCGCGTCGAAGACAACGGCTTCAGCGCACGCCTGCCCGAAGGGGGATCGCTGAGCTGGTTCACCGTCGGCGGTGTGCTCTACGAACTCATCGACCGCGGCGGCCGCCTCGGCGTGCGCGTCCGTGACTCGAAATCGCCCCTTCTGGGCAAGTT
Organism: Brevibacterium renqingii; assembly: GCF_017808095.1. Taxonomy (NCBI): domain Bacteria; kingdom Bacillati; phylum Actinomycetota; class Actinomycetes; order Micrococcales; family Brevibacteriaceae; genus Brevibacterium; species Brevibacterium renqingii. The sequence goes on from NZ_JADBHG010000004.1 coordinate 20,620, forward strand.
CTTCGAGGTCCCGGCCTTCGACCCGGACCCGGACTTCGTCTTCCTCGGCCGGTTCACCCGCTTCGACCCCTTCAGGACGTTCACGATCGAGACCGCCCAGGAGGATCTGCAGCTGCAGACCCAGGCGGCCGGGGTCGTCATCTTCGAGACGAAGCAGGGCGAGGTCAGCCTGCTCGCCACCGGGTGCCCGAAGACCGGGCTCCAGCTCGACTTCCACGATGCGACGAACGGGAAGACCACTCCTGCGTGGCGGACGCTCGACCTCGGCGTGCCGAACCAGGACGGCTCGCTCGTCATCGACTTCAACCGCGCCGTGAACTACCCCTTCGCGTTCACTTCGTTCGCCACCTGTCCCGCCCCGATCGAGGGCAATGACGTGCCCTTCGACGTCACCGCCGGCGAGCGTCGACCTCCGTTCTTCTACTCGGAGGCCGGGATCAACGTTCCGTTCCTGTTCTACGTCTGGTGGGACGAGGAGAGCGCCGAGGTGACCCGTCCGTGGTATTCGCGGTTCGGCCTCGACATCACCATCCTCAATCCGAACCATGACGACGAGCGGGTCTCCCTGACCGGTTTCGATGGTGTCGCGATGTCCGGCGGGGACGTCGGCCCGCTCGGACGCAAGGCGAGGTCGCGTCTCATCGACGTCGCCACCGAGGCGCTGACTTCGCGGATCCCGGTGATCGGCATCGGCGCCTACACCGAGTTCGTCATCCGAGCCCAGCGGGAGCTGCGCCAGCAGCAGGGCTACCGCGACGACATCGAATCCGAGTACCAGCCCTCCGAGGGGCGCCTGCTCATCGTGATGAACAACGAACTCGATCCGCAGCAGGCAGGGTTCGACATCGTCCACACCGATGCCAGCGGCCTCATCTACGTGGAGATGCCTTTCGACATCCCGCTCGAGTCCGATCTCACCGAGGTCGAGGACTTCGAAGCGGCGATGGAGGCAGACCGTCCGATCACGAGCTGGCAGGAATTCGACTACCGCATGGTCGCGCTCATCCGCCAACACCGCTGAGGGGCCGGACCCCGGGCCCTCGGGTCTCAGGTCATGTGCTGTCGGGCTCCTGCGAGGTGCGGATGATGCCGCCGGCCCGAGTGAGCCAGCGAGCGACAGTGGCGAGCTCTTCGTCGTCGAAGCCCTCGTTGAGAGCAGCATTGAGGTCGTCGAGTGCCGTTCTGGCTTCTGCGGCGACGTCGCTCCCTCGATCCGTGAGCGAGACTCGGGTGACGCGCTGATCCGACTCATCGGGCGTGCGAGCCACCAACCCGGCCGTCTCCATCCTCGCCAGCAGTCCGCTCGCCCCTGCCGGAGACGCGTGCAGGGCGGAGGTCAGTTCGCTCATCGTCGCCGCCGGATTCCGCCGCAGGTACATGAGGACCCCGCCCTTCGCAGCGGTCATGCCGGACGCGCTGCCGCGAGCCTCGATCCACCGTCGCACGGTGCGTTCGGCATTGCTGAGGAGGAAGATCAGCCGCGGGGGTTGTGAGCGGCTCATGATGCCGGTTCGATTCGCCGCCGCAGCCACTCGCTCACCTGCGGCCAGAGGCGGTCGCGGTTCGCGCGGCGGAAGAATCCCATATGACCGATCTTCTCCACGCCCACGGATGCGGGGTCGATGGTGCGCCGTTCGACCTCGGCATCGGCCAGGTGCCCGGTGATGGCATCGATCTGTTCGGGCGTCGCCCACAGGTCATCGCTGAATCCGATCGCCAGAACATCCGTCCGCACACCCGCGGCCCGCGCCTCGGCGTCCATCGTCGGGTCGTCGAAGAAGTAGCGGGGCAGCCTCGACCATCTGCTCCACTCGAGCATCGCCGCCCCGGGCATGTCCTCACCGAGGCCGATGCGCCGGCCGGGCACGTACCCGAGGAGCCGGGCCGTGACCGGTCCGAGCACGCGGAGCACGAAAGCGACCCGCAGGCGTTCGGCATGTGTGGGAATCGCACGGGTGACACCGGCATGCGAGGCGATCGTGACGAATCCCCGCAGCTCGGACGAGCCGTAGCCCAGGGCCAGGGCATGACCGCCGATGCTGTGGCCGACCGCCAGCTGGGGCGCATTCGGGAACCGGTCCTGGGTCCATTGTGCGACGGCCGGGACGTCGACGCTCATCCAGTCGCGCATCCGGATGCCGCGGTTCTCCCGCGGCACGCCCGACGTTCCGGTTCCGCGATAGTCGTAGGTGACGACGGCGAAGCCCTCGCCGGCGAGGAACTCGGCGAATCCTCGGTAGAGGCGCTCGGGCACGGCGGTGGCCGGGTGCAGGACGACGGCCGCCGCGACGGTCTGAGCATCCGCAGGCTCCAGCACGTGCCCGCGGACGGTCCCCGCCGAGGTGGGGATGGACACGCTCTCCGACGTGATCTCATTGAGAATATTTCGCATGCGAAGTAATGTACCTCGCATGCCCGCCGCATGGAACCCCGATGCTCGGGCGGAGGCAGACATTTCGCGAAGGAGACACAGCCCATGGCCCAGGACATCGTCATCGCCGAGCACGAGGGCGTGCTCACCATCACGCTCAACCGCACGGCGAAGAAGAACGCGCTGACCAACGAGATGTACGACGAGCTGGCAGATGCTCTCGAGCGCGCGGAGACGGACAGGGCGATCCGGGCTGTGGTCCTGCGCTCCGAGGGCGACACTTTCACCGCCGGCAACGACCTCGCGGACTTCGCCGAGCAGTCCGCCGGTCGGGGAGCCGCTGCGTCCGAGGAGGCGGCCGGTCAGAGATCCGAAGCATCCGAGGAGAAGCCGGTCCAGCGCTATATCCGCGCGCTCGTCGACTCCTCGACGCCGATCGTGGCGGCGGTGCAGGGCAAGGCGGTGGGCATCGGGACGACGATGCTGCTGCACTGCGACTACGTCCTCCTGACCGACGACGCTCAGCTCAGCACCCCGTTCGTCAACCTCGCCCTCGTGCCCGAAGCGGCCTCGAGCAGGCTGCTGACCCAGCGCATCGGGCACGTGCGCGCCTTCGGGATGTTCGCCCTCGGCGAGGCCCTCGACGCGCAGTCGGCGGTCGCCGACGGCGTCGCGAACGCGATCGTGCCCGCAGACGAACTCCATGCGCGGGCGCATGAGATCGCCGTGAGACTGGCGGCTCAGCCGGCGGGATCGCTGACGGCGACCAAGCGTCTGATGCGCGATGTGGGCCCGACGCTCGAGCAGATCGACGCCGAATCCGCCCTCTTCATCGAACGCCTCGGCAGCGCGGAGGCGCTCGAGGCCTTCACCGCCTTCCGCGAGAAGCGCCGCCCCGACTTCGCGCAGTTCTCCTGAGCCCGAAGCCGACCGGCCCGACCTGTCAGATAGCGGCCGAGCCGGCCAGGTGGCGGCTCAGCCCGCCAGGTGGCACCCCGACCTACCAGATGGTCACGCGTTCGGCCGGGGCGAGGTACATGCCGTCGGACTCGCTCACGCCGTAGGTGTCGTGGAAGGCGGTCATGTTCTTCACGACCTGGTTGCAGCGGAACTCCTCGGGCGAGTGCGGGTCGATCGACAGTCGACGCACGCGCTCCTCGGTGCGCATCTTCGACCTCCAGGCCTTCGCCCACGCGGAGAAGAACGACTTCGCCTGCTCCGTCGACGGCGCCACCGGCTGACCGGGGGTGCCGGCACGTTCGCCGAGTTCGAGCTCGAGCGCCTTCCACCCGATCGACAGGCCGCCGAGGTCGCCGATGTTCTCACCGACGGTCAGCGCCCCGTTGACGTGCTGGGACTCGTCGAGTCCGGCCGGAACCAGCTCTTCGTACTGGGCGATGAGCGCGTTCGTGCGCTCCTCGAACAGCTTCCGGTCCGATTCGGTCCACCAGTCGACGAGGTTGCCGTCCCCGTCGTAGCGTGATCCCTGATCGTCGAAGCCGTGTCCGATCTCGTGGCCGATGACCGCGCCGATGGCACCGAAGTTCGCCGCCACGTCACCCTCGGCGTCGAAGAACGGCGGCTGCAGGATCGCGGCGGGGAAGACGATCTCGTTCATCACCGGGTGGAAGTAGGCGTTGACCGTCTGCGGGGTCATCAGCCACTCGGTCCGGTCGATCGGCCCGCCGATGCGCTTGACCTGCCGCACATGCTCGGCCTGGGAGCAGCGGCGCACATTGCCGACGAGATCAGTTGCATCGATGACGGCCGGGTACTCGCGCCACACCTCGGGATAGCCGACCTTCGGCGTGAACTTCGAGAGCTTGACCAGGGCGCGCTCCTTGGTCTCCTCGCTCATCCAGTCGAGTTCGCGGATCGACTTGTCATAGGCCTTGATGAGCATGGCCACGAGGTGGTCGATGGCGTCCTTGGCCGTCGGCGGGAACTCGGCTGAGACGTAGAGCTTGCCCACGGCTTCACCGAGGCAGCCCTCGACGAGTCCGACCCCGCGCTTCCAGCGCTCCCGCAGGGCCGGCGTGCCCGAGAGAGTGCGGGAGTTGAAGTCGAAGTTCTCCTCGACGAGCTCATCGGTCAGCAGCGCCGCGGTGTCGGACACGACGACGAAGCGCAGCCAGGTCTTGATGGTCTCGATGTCGGTCTCGGCCCACACCTTCGCCATGCCCGTGACGAACGAGGGCTGGGAGACCACGAGGTACTTGAGGTCGGCCGCTTCGGCGGTGAGGATGCCCAGGTAGGAATCGAAGTCGAACTCGGGGCCGAGGTCGCGCAGCTCGGCGATCGAATACTTGTTGTAGGTCTTCTCGGCATCCCGGCAGGCGACCCGGTCCCAGTGGTGGCGGGCGAGTGCGGTCTCGAACGCCATCACCTTGGCGGCCACCTCGGTATCAGTGATCCCGGACTTCTCACCGAGGCCGGCCAGGGCGGCGATCCTCTGCACATGGGCGAGGAACTTCGCCCGCACCTCGGCGTGGTCGTCGTTGAAGTAGTAGTCCTCGTCGGGCAGGGAGATGCCGGCCTGGACGAGGTAGAGGGCGTAGACGTCGGAGTCCTTCGCATCGGCGGTGACGTAGCCGCCGAGCACCCCGCCGATGCCCTCGATCTCGAGGCGGGCGAGCAGCGCGGCGAGCTCGGACTTGTCCTCGGCGGCGTCGATGGCCGCGAAGGTCGAGTCGAGCGGGGTGACGCCGAGTGAGTTGATGCGCTCGACGTCCATGAACGAGGTGAACAGGTCGGCGACCTTCTGCCCTTCGCTGCCGGGTTCCTGCGGGGTTTCCGACACGGAGGTGATGATGTCGCGGACCTTGGTCTCGGCGGTGTCGAAGAGCTCGCGCATGGCACCGTCGCCGGCCCGGTCCTCTGGGATGGTGAATGAGTCGATCCACTCGCCGTTGATGTGGCGGTAGAGATCGTCCTGAGGCCTGATCGACGGGCGTGAAGTTTCAGAAGTCATGGTCCAACAGTATCGTGATCAGTGCCCGGGTCGATGGCCGTCGACGTCCGAGAAGTGCCGCCGCGGCCGCGTGTCGGTCGCAGCCGCGGTCGCGTGTTGAGGAGGAACGAATGAGTATGGCATCCGTCGTGTTCGTGTGCACCGGCAACATCTGCCGATCCGTCACCGCCGAACGCGTGCTCGAACATCATCTGCAGATCAACGGCGCCGAGGCTCTCGTCGACTCCGCCGGGATCAGCGACGAGGAGGCCGGCAACCCCATCGACCCACGACAGGCGCGTGTGCTCGCCGCCGCCGGCTACCGCACCGATGATCACATCGCGCGGCAGATCACGCCCGAATGGCTGGCCGAACGCGACCTGGCCGTGGCGATGACCGCCCGCCACTATCGAGTGCTGCAGAGGCTGATCGCCGACCTCCCCGCCGAGGCGGCCCCCGAGCTGCGGATGCTGCGCGAATTCGACCCGCGGGTGAGCGGGGCGGGCAAGGGTGCGGCAGGCGATGTGAGCGCGGATGCCACGGCCGGCGCAGGGGCCGCCTCGGCGTGGGACGACGATGCCCCGGCCCCCGATGCGCCGGATCCCTGGTACGGCGAATTGAAGGATTTCGAAGAAACTCTTGAGACAATAGAGGTATCCGTGCCGGGAATCACCGATCACCTGCATGCGCTGGCGGCGAAGTCTCAGTGATACTGGTAGGCAGAAGCTTGTCGGCACGACTCCACCGATATCGCAGGTACGCCTTGAAGGAGAATCTCTCATGTCTCGACTCATGACTCGAACGAACTGGTCCGCTCTCAGGCTGGGCTTCGCCGCCCTGCTGGTCGCCGCGATGAGCGTGTTCGCGTTCGCCCCGGCCGCCAGTGCGCACGACCAGCTCGTCTCGTCGAATCCCGAGGACGGCGCCGAACTCGACCAGCAGCCGAAATGGCTCGAGATGAACTTCTCCGGCGATATCCAGGAAGTCGGCTCCGAGGTCACCGTCGTCGTCGACGGCAAGGACGTCTCCGCAGGTGAGCTGACCGTCGAGGGCAAGAAGCTGAGCGTGGCGCTGCCCGATGACCTCAAGCCCGGCGACTACAAGGTGACCTGGCGGGTGGTGTCCCAGGACGGCCACCCGATCTCCGGCGACTACTCCTTCACCATCAAGGACTCCGAGGGCGCCGGCGGCTCCGTCGAGGAGTCGACGAAGGCCGGACTCGGCGGCGGCGTCGTCGACGAGCCGGGCAAGGACACCGAGGACCGCGGCGAGATCGGCGAGACCGCCGGCAGCGATTCCGGAATGTCGACCCCGATGATCGTGCTGCTCTCCGTCGGCGGCGTCGCCATCATCGTCATCGTCGTCCTGCTGATGCGCCGCAAGTCCCAGGGCCTGCCCGGCACCAAGGACGACTGAGCCTCAGACATACGCAATCAGGGCCCCGGAAGTGATCGCTTCCGGGGGCCTCTGTGTCTCACGGGGTGAAGCGCAGGAGTCGGTCGTCGTCCGGGCCAGGCTCTCCGCGGCCGTCGGTGTTGTTCGTCAGCACGAGCAGTGAACCGTCGGTTGCCTGGACCACGTCGCGCAGCCGCCCATGTTCGCCGGTCCAGAGCTCGGTGGAACTCGAGAGCTCGTCGAGCGGCACCTGGTGCAGGCGCTCGCCACGCAGCCCGGCGATGAGGATGCTGTCGTCGGTGACAGCCAGTCCGCTGGGGCTCGCCTCGTCGGGGGACCACTGCTGCACCGGATCGATGAAATCGTCGCCACCGCCACCTGCACCGCCGCCGTCCTCGGCGATGCCTTCGACCTCGGGCCACCCGTAATTGCCGCCGGCCTCGATGACGTTGAGCTCGTCCCACGTGTCCTGCCCGAATTCCGAGGCATACATCGTGCCCTCGTCATCCCACCCGAGCCCCTGCGGGTTCCTGTGGCCCATGCTGAAGACGAGCGAATCGCCGAATGGATTGTCCTCGGGCGCCTGCCCGTCGGGTGTCATGCGCAGAATCTTCCCGGACAGCGCCTTCTCATCCTGCGCACTGTCGCGATCGCCCGTATCACCGAGCGTGGCATAGAGCATCCTGTCGGGGCCGAAGGCCAGACGTCCGCCGTTGTGGAAATCCGCGGTGGGCAGCTCGTCGAGGATCGTCTCTTCCTCACCCAGCGACAGATCTCCGGCCTCGCCGAGGAGGTCGAACCGCACGATCCTATTCTCCGTCCCTGCCGCGAAGAAGGCATAGAGACGGTCGTCGTCGACGGCGAGACCGTGGAGCCCGGCCTCGCCCGATGCTGAGACCTCATCGATTCGACCGACCTCACGGACGTCACCACCTGCGGAGACTTCGAGGATGCGACCCGAATCGCGCTCACTGACCAGCGGGGTCTGACCATGGAAGGCGATCGACCACGGAGATTCGAGCCCAGTGGCGACGACCTCAGGGGAGTCCGCAGCCGGGGCGGATGAGGCCTCGGTGCTGCCACCGGAAGACCCGGCGTCCGCGCTCGCCGAGGCGGTCCCAGACTCGTCTGCGCCCTGGTCGTCGTCGGGATTCGAATCCGAGGAGCAGGCGGTGAGGAGGAGAGCGCAGGAGATCGCGGCACCGGCGAGAAGCCGTTCGGTGCGCCGCAGTGCTGGGGTTCTCATGTTCACTCCTCTTCAGGGGAGTCCGGTTTCTTCAGCGTAGCCGTCAGCACCCCAGGAATAGAACCGTCCGTCCGGACTGTTCACTGTAGCGATCGTCGTCTGCGACCGTGTTCTGCGCTCGCGTCGTCCACCTGCCTGAGGAGTCCTCTGTTTTGTCCGTTCCGCTGAATATCCTCGACCTCGTCTCCATCCGCGAGGGTGCCACTGCCCGCAGCGCCATCGCTGAATCGATGTCCTCGGCGGCTCTGGCCGACGAGCTCGGATTCAAGCGGCTCTGGTTCGCCGAACACCACAACACGATGGGCCTGGCCGCCAGCGCCACGGCCCTGCTCATCTCGCAGGCCGCCTCGGTGACGGAGCGGATCCGGGTCGGATCCGGCGGCGTGATGCTGCCCAACCACGCCCCGCTCATGGTTGCCGAACAGTACGGAACCCTCGCGAACATCCACGGCGACCGCATCGACCTCGGGCTCGGCCGCGCGCCCGGCACCGACGGAATGACGGCCGAGGCGCTCGCCCGGTCCTCGGCCGAACCGCAGGACTTCGCGCAGAACATCTATGACCTGCAGGGTTGGTTCGGCGAACGCGGGCAGGCGCACAGCACGCCGATCAAGTCCGCGGTCTCGGCGGGCACGGACGTTCCCATCTGGGTGCTCGGCTCGACGATGAACGGGGCGTCGATCGCCGGTCAGCTGGGTCTGCCGTTCTCCCTGGCCTCGCATTTCGCTCCCTCCCAGATCGACGCGGCGATCAAGGTCTATCGCGACTCCTTCACCACCGAGGCTCCGACCGCCCAGATCGACGAGCCCTATGTCATGGCCGGGATCAACGTCATGGTCGCCGACTCCGACGCCGAGGCGGACCGTCAGTTCACCTCGGTCCAGCAGATGTTCGCCGACATCGGCCGCGGTCGCAGCCGCGGACTGCAGCCGCCGATCGACCCGGCCGAGATCGCCGCGCAGGGCGGCGCCAATCCGATGCTCGAGATCAGCGCGGTCGGCTCGCCGGACAGGGCCACCGCCCAGATGGCCGAATTCGTCGAGCGCACCGGTGCCGACGAACTCATCACCATCACCTACGCATTCGACCCGGAAGTCACCCGGCAGTCGATGACGCTGCTGGCCGACGCCTGGTTCTGAGTCAGCGCCTCACCCCGCCAGCCGCACATGCGCGGCCAGGCCCGTGTCCTCGGAGGCCATCGCCCGCGCGGTCGCGAGGATCGTCGACTCCATCGCCGAGGCGGCCCTGGTGGCACGCACGTCCGCGCGCTCGGCGAGGCTGACCGTTCGCGACAGGCTCGGGTCGACCAGCTGCGCCGACGTCAGTCGCGGGCGGTCGACGAGCACCATGGCCGGGACGATCGCGACCCCGATCCCGCGTTCGACGAACCGCAGCACCGCATCCATCTCCGCGCCTTCGACGACGACATTCGGGCTCAGTCCCGCTGATTCGAAGGCCGCCGAGGTGGCTTCCCGCAGGTCGTAGCCGTGATGGAACAGCACCTGGGGAAGGTCGGCCACCTCGGCGAGGGTGATCCGATCCCTGCCGCTCAGCCGGTGACTGTCGGCGGCGTCGATGACGACGAGGTCCTCGCCGAGGACCTCCTGCAGGTCCAGCCGCGGCATCTGCGCGCCGAGGTCGAGGGTGCGGGTGATGAGCGCCAGGTCGAGCCCGCCGGCGCCGAGGGACTCGATGAGCTCGCGTGATCCCTTCTCCACGAGCTCGAGTTCGATGCCGGGATGCTCGTGATGGAAGCCGCTGATCGCCTCGGCGACGAGGCTCACGCACAGCGTCGGCGTCGCGCCGAGCCGGATCCGACCCCGTCGGAGGCCGGCGAGCTCATCCATGTCGCGGCGGACCGCCTCGGCGTCGGCGAGCATCCGCCGAGCTGTCGGCAGCAGGGTCTCCCCGGCCGCGGTCAGCGAGATGTGCCCGTGCGCACGATGGAAGAGCTCCGCGCCGAGCTCCTTCTCCAGGGTCGAGATCTGGCGGCTCAGCGACGGCTGGGCCAGATGCAGACTGGCCGCCGCCTTCGTGAAGTGACCGGTGGCCGCGACCTCGACGAAGCTGGTCAGCTGTTCCAAATTCATGCCGATAGCATATCGCTATCGAGTTCACTCAAACAATGCATTGGACGTATGCATTAGGCGAACCTAACGTGGAATCCATGAACACCACACAGGGACAATCCCACTCATCCCGCCAGGGCCACGGCTCCGTTCGCAGAGAGCACGCCGTCTCCACCTCGGTGCTCGTCATCGGCACCGGCGGATCGGGCCTGCGGGCTGCGATCGAGGTCGCCGAGGCCGGAGTCGACGTCCTGGCCGTGGGCAAGCGTCCGAAGGAAGACGCCCACACCTCGCTCGCCGCCGGCGGCATCAACGCCGCCCTGGCCACGATGGATCCCGAGGACACCTGGGCCCAGCACGCGGCCGACACGATCAAGGAATCCTATGACCTCGCCAACCCCCGCACCGTCGAGATCGTCACTCAGGGCGCAGCCGAGGGCATCGCCGACCTGGAGCGATATGGAATGGACTTCGCAAAGGAGGACGACGGTCGGATCTCACAGCGCTTCTTCGGCGCCCACACCTGGCGTCGCACCGCTTTCGCCGGCGACTACACGGGGCTCGAGATCCAGCGCACCCTCATCCATCGTGCCGAAGCCTTAGAAATCCCGATCCTCGACCGCGTCTACATCACCAAGCTGCTCGTGGCCGACGGCCGCATCTTCGGTGCCTACGGCTTCGACGTCATCGACGGCGCGGGCTATCGCATCCATGCCGACGCCGTCATCCTCGCCGCCGGCGGACACAACCGCATCTGGCGGCGCACCTCCTCGCGCCGGGACGAGAACACGGGCGACTCCTTCCGCCTGGCCGTCGAGGCCGGGGCGCGCCTGCGCGACGCGGAGCTCGTCCAGTTCCACCCCTCGGGCATCATCGAACCCGAGAACGCCGCCGGAACCCTGGTCTCCGAGGCGGCCCGCGGCGAGGGCGGGATCCTCACCAACGGGCTGGGGGAGCGGTTCATGGAACGCTACGACCCCGAGCGCATGGAGCTGTCCACCCGCGACCGCGTGGCCCTGGCCGCCTACACGGAGATCGCCGAGGGCCGCGGGACGGAAGGCGGCGGCGTCTGGCTCGATGTGTCCCACCTGCCGCGCGAGACGATCATGAACCGGCTGCCCCGGGTGTTCCAGACGCTCATGGAGACGCAGATGCTCGACATCACGCGCTCGCCGATCGAGATCGCCCCGACCGCGCACTACTCGATGGGCGGGGTGTGGGTCGACCCTGTCGATCACAGCACCGACGTCGAGGGCCTGTGGGCCATCGGCGAGGCCTCCTCCGGACTGCACGGGGCCAACCGGCTCGGCGGGAATTCGCTCATCGAGCTCCTTGTCTTCGGCCGGATCGTCGGCAGGTCCGCCGTCACGTACTCCGATGAGCTCGAAGCGCAGGTGCGTTCGCGGGACGCCGTCGCCGAGGCGCGGGACGAGATCGCTGATCTGCTCGCCTCCGAGGGCACGGAGAATGTGCGCGCCCTCCAGCGCGAGGTCCGCAACCTCATGACCGAGCACGCCGGGGTCGTCCGCGACGAGGCCGGCCTGCAGGCAGGTCTGGAGAAGCTCGCCGGCATCGAGGCGCGGATGGCGAATGTCGGCATCCACCCGGATATCGCCGGGTTCGCCGACCTCTCACATGCCTTCGACCTCAAGTCCTCGGTGCTCGCAGCCCGCGCGACGCTCGAATGCGCCCTCGAGCGCAGGGAGACGCGCGGCTGCCACAACCGCAGCGACTATCCGGCGCAGGATCCGTCGCTGCAGGTCAACCTCGTGTGGTCGCCGCAGGCCGGGGTCGTGCGTGAGGGGATCCCCGAGGTCGACCCCGAGGTCGCCGCACTCATGCGCACCGACGAGATCAGCCAGGTCGGCAAGCTCGTGGAGTGACGCCCCTTCTCGAGCTGTCTGACGGCCCTGCAGCTTCATGTGAGGCTGCAGGGCCGCCGTGTGAGCACGGGATGCTGTTGCATCTATCAATGCATGCATCTGTTAGTCTGGCGACGTGAACAACATGCTGACGCTCCCGTGGGAGCGCATCGACGACAGCTCACCGATCGCGGCGAAGATGGCCGCCTGGGCCGCCCGCGAGATCATCGAACAGCGATTCGCACCCGGAACCCTGCTCACCGAGGCTGAACTCGCCGCGGCCCAGGGTGCCAGCCGCACCCCTGCGCGGGAAGCGATGCTCCAGCTCGAGAGATGGCGCCTCGTCCGACTCGTACCGAAGAAAGGCGCGATCGTCACCACTGTGACGGGTTCGGAGCGCCGCGACCTGCTCGCCGTCCGCGTCTTGTTCGAAGTCGACGCTGCCCACGCCCTCAAGTCCGCGAGCGGACTCGAGCCGGTGGCCGCCGACCTGCGCACTCTCCTCGATCGACAGCGGCAGGCCCTGAACGCAGGCGACACCCTCGGTTTCGCCAGCGCCGACTACAGCTTCCACGCCCGCATCATCCGCAGCGGCGGCAACGCCGTGGTCGATGAGATGCTCACCACGATGGGCCCCCGCCTGGCTCGACTGACCTATCAGGCCGTCATCGACCGCCCAGGCTCCCTCGACACCCTCTTCGACGAACACGCAGAGCTCACCGACCTCGCCGAACGCAGCGATGCCGACGCCTTCGGTGCGCTCATCCGCCGACATATCGACGCGACGCACTTCGCCTGAAATCGGGACTCCGCCCGGGGTGCCGAGGAACCATGGCACCCCGGCCGATGCCCCGGACAGCCACGCACAGCCGACCCGGAATCGCCAGACATGACCCCAGAACCAACCACCGATGCCCCTGCTCGCACTACCACGGGGGAAGCATCGAACACCGACACCGTCCCCGCTGAGCCGGGGGCCCACCGCCGCCGAGGCGGGTCCTGGATGCGCGTGGCACCGGCGGTCTTCCTGCTCGCCTGGGGCGGGAACCACTTCACCCCTCTCGTGCACATGTATGAAGTGGACGGCAGGTACGCCGTCTGGCAGGCGAACCTGCTGCTGGGCATGTACGTCGGGGGACTGATCCCGGGCCTGCTGGTCGCCTCGGCGCTGTCGGATCGACGCGGACGCAAGCCCATCCTCGTCGGCGGAGCGATGGCTGCGATCATCGGCAGCATCTGCCTCGGGCTCGGCTACGACCTCTTCTGGCTGCTGTGCGGCGGGCGAGTGCTCGCAGGCATCGGCGTCGGCGTCGCGATGTCGGTGGGCACGAGCTGGATCAAAGAGCTCTCGGCCCCGCCGTTCGATTCCAGGGCCGACATCACCGCCGGCGCTCGCCGCCCGGCTCTGACGCTGACCATGGGGTTCGCAGCCGGTGCTGCGGTCACCGGATGCCTGGCCCAATGGGGACCGGTCCCCGAGGCGCTGCCCTACGCGGTCCACGGTCTCCTCAACGTCCTGGCTCTGCTCATCCTCCTGACCGCGCCCGAATCCCTTCCGAAGGGCAAGCGCTCGAACCAGCACTGGTGGCGGGGCCTGCGCATCCCCCTGGTCGCCCATCGCACGTTCGTCAGGCTCATCGTCCCCGCCGCCCCGTGGGTCTTCGGTGCCGCCGGCATCGCCTATGCGGTCATGCCCGCACTCGTCCAGGACGAGCTGGGAGAGTGGACGACGCTGTATGCGACCGTGCTCACCGTCGTCACCTTGGGAGTCGGCGCCTCGGTGCAGAATCTGGTGCCGGCGATCAACCGCTGGACCGGCGGGCGCGCACTCGTCGTCGGACTCGGGCTGATGACGTTCGGGATGGCGTCGGGCATCGTCGCGGCGCTGACCGTCGATCCGGTCCTCGCTTTCGTCGTCGCCGTCGTGCTCGGGCTCGCCTACGGCATCTGCGTCGTCGCCGGCCTCATCATCGTCCAGGCCATCGCCGAACCCGACGACCTCGCGGGCATCACCGGCGTCTACTATTCACTGGCCTACTCCGGATTCCTGCTGCCGACCGTGCTCGCAGCGCTCCTGCCGGTCATGCCCTATGCCGTCTCCTTGGGCGCAGTGGCGGGGATCTGCCTGCTCTGCCTCGGCGCTGTGGGACTGGGATCGCGGAATCGACGGTGAATGGCAGCACGTGGTGAGCGCAGCGGAGGGGCCTGTCGGCCCTTGCCGCCGGGAACTAGGATGAAAACGGAGTCCTCACCCGCAGGCGGATCCACGACGACGGAGGTGACACAGTGAGCCAGGAACCACCGTCATTGTTCGAACCCGACGACATCGGGCGGCCCCTCGCCGACCGTCTGCGTCCGAAGACTCTCGAAGACGTGCTGGGGCAAGACCACCTTCTCGGGCACGACGGGCCGATCGGCCGCATGGTCGACGAACGCCGACTGGTCTCCATGGTGCTGTGGGGGCCTCCGGGGTGCGGGAAGACCACAATCGCGCGTCTGCTCGCTGACCGCACCGGATTGGCCTTCGAACCGCTGTCTGCGACCTTCTCCGGAGTCGCCGAGCTCCGCAAGGTCTTCCAGGCGGCTGCCAAACGCCGAGAGATCGGCCAGGGCACGATGCTGTTCGTCGATGAGATCCACCGCTTCAACCGAGCTCAACAGGATTCCTTCCTTCCCTATGTGGAGGACGGCACGGTGATCCTCGTCGGCGCGACCACGGAGAACCCCAGCTTCGAACTCAACTCCGCACTGCTCTCTCGCTGCCAGGTGTTCGTCCTCAAACGCCTCGACGAGCAGACGCTGACCACACTCATCGAACGTGCAGAAACCGCCACGGGGAAATCACTTCCGCTCGACGAGCAGGCCCGGCACGCGATGGTGGCGATGGCCGACGGCGACGGCAGGTACCTGCTCAACCTCATCGAGCAGCTCCAAACCGTCAGTGAGACGCTCGACACGTCCGGCCTGACTGAGCTGGTTCAGCAGCGCGCACCGATCTACGACAAGGGGCAGGAAAGCCACTACAACCTCATCTCTGCGCTGCACAAGTCCATGCGCGGCTCCGACCCGGACGCGTCACTGTACTGGTTGGCGAGGATGCTCGACGGCGGCGAAGACCCGCTCTACATCGCCCGACGTCTGGTGCGGTTCGCCAACGAGGACATTGCGATCGCCGACCCACAGGCCGTCCACCAGGCCCTGGCGGCATGGGACGTCTATGAGCGGCTCGGCTCCCCGGAGGGCGAGCTCGCGATCGCCCAAGCCGTCGTCTACCTTGCCACCGCACCGAAGTCCATCGCGGTCTACTCGGCATTCAATGCCGCCAAGCGGCTGGCGAAGAAGACCGGGTCTCTCATGCCGCCGGCGAATATCCTCAACGCCCCGACGAAGCTGATGAAGGACCTCGGCTACGGAGAAGGCTACGAGTACGATCCGCACACGCCGGGAGGATTCTCGGGCGCGAATTACTTCCCCGAGGAGATGGAGCCGGAGAGGCTGTACCGGCCCACCAGCCACGGCTACGAAGGTGTCATCGCCGAAAAACTCGCCGAATGGCACCGGATGCGTGCGGAGAAACGGACGCAGGATGGGCAGGACGACGACGGAACCGAGACCTGATGATTGGACTGCCGGGCCGCCTCGGCGTGCATCGACGACGTTCCACGATGAAAACAGCTCGCAACGACAGAGAGGGAGCGACACCATGCTCGGACGATCACAGGAACCATCACCGGCGGTCAGCGCCTTCATCGACATCATGGGCAGGCGACACGTGCTCACCTCGAAGCGGGCGACCGAGCCGTATGCCAAGGGCAACCGGTTCGGCGGCGGCAGTGTGCTGGCCGTTCTCAAACCGGGCAGCCTCGTCGACATGTGGCGGGCCCTGCAGGTCTGCGTCGACCACGACCTCATCGTCATCCCGCAGTCGGCCAACACCGGCCTGACCGGCGGTTCGGGCCCGGGCGCACAGGACTACGACCGCGAGATCGTCATCATCTCGACCCTGCGCATCAACGGCATCCATCTCATCAACGACGCCCGCGAGGCGGTGTGCCTGGCCGGTTCCACTCTCTACGAACTCGACGAGGCTCTCGCCCCGCTCGGGCGCGAACCGCACTCGGTCATCGGCTCGTCCTCGATCGGTGCCTCGGTCGTCGGCGGCATCGCCAACAACTCCGGCGGCAGCCAGGTCCGGAAGGGACCGGCGTTCACGAAGCACGCGATCTTCGCCCGCGTCACCGAGGCGGGGCGACTCGAACTCGTCAACCACCTCGGCGTGGAGCTGGGGGAGGATCCGGCCCACATCCTCGACAAGCTGCAGCGCGGCGACTGGTCTCCGGCGGACGTCACCCCGCCGCCGGAGGACACGATGGAGACCGAATACGGCGAGCACGTGCGCGAGATCGTCGACTCGCCCGCGCGGTACAACGCGAACCCGAAGTTCCTCTATGAGGCCTCCGGTTCGGCCGGCAAGCTCATGGTCTTCGCGGTGCGCACCCGCACATTCCCGAAGGAGACGGGCGCGACGACGTTCTACGTCGGCACGAACAGCCCCGCCGAACTCGAGGGGCTGCGTCGGGCGATCCTGACCTCGGACATGCCCCTGCCAATCTCCGGGGAGTACATGGGGCGGCCCTCATTCGATCTCGCGGAGAAGTACGGCAAGGACACGTTCGTGTCCATCAAGCACGCCGGCAGCCGCGAGCAGATCAAGCTCTTCGCGCTGAAGAACTGGGCCAACGGGGTGTTCGCGAAGATGCCGTTCTTCGGCGAGACCGTCGCCGACACCATCGCCCAGCGGGCCTTCGGCCTCCTGCCGCAGCAGCTGCCGAAGCGCATGCTCGAGTTCCGCGATCGCTTCGAGCATCATCTGCTGCTCGTCGTCAGCGGCGAGGAGAAGGAGCGGATGGGGGCCTTCCTCGACGAATTCTTCGCCGAGGCGGGGCGCGGTCCTGAGCACGAGGGAGACTACTTCGTCTGCGACGCCGATGAGGCTCAGTCCGCGATGCTCCACCGGTTCGGCGCCGCGAGTGCCGCGACCCGGTACTTCAACCTCAACCGCGAGGACTCCTCGGCGATGATCACCTTCGATGTCGCGCTGCGTCGCGATGAGGACGACTGGCTCGAGGTCCTGCCCGACGAGATCGCCGAGCAGCTGCACATCAGCTCCTACTACGGCCACTTCTTCTGCCACGTCCTCCACCAGGACCATGTGGCGAAGAAGGGGGTCGACCCGGTGGCGCTGAAGCAGCAGATGATGGAGCTGCTCGAGGCCCGCGGCGCTGCCGTGCCCGCCGAGCACAACTATGGTCGCCTCTACCACGTGCCGCCGGAGATGGAGGCCCACTTCAAGGAGCTCGACCCCTGCAACGTCTTCAACCCCGGCGTCGGCGAGACCTCTCCACGCAAGAACTGGGCGGGAGCCTGCGTGCGCCGGGCGTGAGAGCAGTGTTCGGTGAGCGGTGGCTGCTCCTGAGCCAGCCCCGTGCCTGGTCGCCGGCTGAGCGCACCGTTGGCGTCAGCGCCTACCCTCGCTGACACAACGCACTCTCCCTCGCGCATCCTGCTCCGTTAGTGTCATAACCCCCTGGTGCAACGGGATGTCATGACGCTAACGGTGAGGGATGCTGGCGGCGCTGAGGCGGCTGGCCCGGCGCCGGCACTGCCGGGCGTCGCCTGTTCAGTCTTCGTCCTCGATGTCAGCGGCTGCGGCCGCCTCGGCGCGGGCCTGCTTGATCTTGCGCGACCGCGAGATCGACATCGCCACGATGGCACCGACGAATCCGACCGCTGCTCCGATGGCGATCGACGACGAGCTGGTCACTCCGCTCAAGTCGCTTCCGAGGCTGACGTCGATGAGAGGACGGCCGACGGTCATATGGAAGACGAGGGCCGCGACCCACGCAATGGCGAACCCGGCCCCGACGACATTGGAGATGAGCAGTCTTCTCGGGGAGACGCGGGCAATCGCCATCGAGAAGTCCACGTTCTCACGTTTGCAATAGGCCGAGACCGCCACACCGGTCAGACCCGAGGCCAGGATGATCAGCACGGACCACATCCCGGCGCCGATGGCTGCGAAGACGAGGCCGAGAGCGAAGAGCGCATAGGTTGAGATGACGGAGCCGAACGTGTAGGCGCGCAGGATGACGTCACGTTCGCGTTCGTCCCCCATGGACGGGTCGTCGAAACCGACGATCCTGTCGGCCAGTGAATTGGTGCGGGGCTTCTTTCCGCTCATGTTGCTCATTGATATTCCTCCTGAAGCGAGAAGATCTCTTCCACTGTGGTGTTCAAGGCGCGTGCGATACGCAGAGCCAGATAGACGCTGGGGGCGTAGTCGCCCTTCTCAGTGGCGATGATCGTCTGTCGCGATACTCCGGTCACCTGTGCCAGCTGCGCCTGAGTGAGCCCCGACGCTTTGCGAACCTGCTTGAGATCCGAGGTCTGCACTTCCATACGGTTCCTTGATGTCAAGTTTCTTTTACACGAAAAGTAAAACATTCTTAACGCCTCAATGTCAACGATCGTTGACATTTCCGGGGTTGGCGCGCGGCTTCGATCGGGTGGCAGGCAGTTGCGCGCACGACAGCGGCTCCGGGAGAATCCCGGAGCCGCTGGACGTTCGAATGAAATCGTGGCCGAGGTCGGCGCTAGTGCCGCGCGCCCGGCTGGTCGGACTGCGGGTCGATCCGCGGAGGTTCGCCGAGGCGGCCCGGCGTCCCGTCGGGACCTGAAACTCCGGCGCTCGTTCCGCCAGCGCCGGAGGCACCCGATCCGCCTGCACCCGATCCGCCTGCACCCGAGCTACCTGCACCCGATCCGCTGGCAGGCGCAGAACCTCCGGAATCGCTGATGGTGCTGCGGGCCTCTTCTGCCTGGTCCTTCACATCCTGGGCGGCGTCCTGGCCCTCGTCCTTGACGTTCTCGGCCGCGCCCTGGGCCGTGTCCTTGACCTCGGCGGCAGCTTCCTTGGATGGCTGCTTCATGTCCTCGGCAACTTCCTTGGCTGCATCCTTGATGTCGGAGACCAGAGGTTCGCTCTCGTCCTTGATCCGCTGGGCCGCGTCCTTCTCCTTCTGGCTGGCAGGCAGGAGGGCTGCGGCGAGCAGGCCGGCACCGAAGGCGATGAGACCTGCGGCGACAGGGCTGCCCTGTGTCTGCTCTTTGACCATGCGCGGTGTGTCACGAACGGTGTCGGCTGCGTCCTGTGCCTTGTCCTGCACGACGTCCTGTGCCGTCGCCCCGCTGTCGCCGGTGTGGTCGGCCTCGCCCATGATCCGGTTCTTGAGCTGTTGGGCCTTGCCGCGGGCGTCGTCCATGCCGCGCTGGGCGATCGAGGACGGATTGACCTTGTGCTCGACGGCGTCGACGTCAGCGCCCAGTTCGGCTCGGGTCGCTTCGATGTCTCGACGTATCTGCTCTGGTGACTGACTCATGATTCATCGCCTCTTCTCACTCGAATGCCTTCGGGATGT
Organism: Brevibacterium renqingii; assembly: GCF_017808095.1. Taxonomy (NCBI): domain Bacteria; kingdom Bacillati; phylum Actinomycetota; class Actinomycetes; order Micrococcales; family Brevibacteriaceae; genus Brevibacterium; species Brevibacterium renqingii. The sequence goes on from NZ_JADBHG010000004.1 coordinate 39,991, forward strand.
CTTTGACGGTCTCAGCTGTTCGAGGTGCACCCTCGATGGTTTTCAGTTCCTTCTTGCCTGTCAGCGCGAGGATCGCGGCAACGATCGCCCAGATGACGGCGACAATGATCGCCGACCAGACCAGGCCGGTGAGGTAGGAGATGCCGACCCAGACCGCCAGCGAGAGGAACAGCAGCACCATGTAGCCGCTGAGAGCGGCACCGGTGAACATGCCGGCTCCCTTTCCTGCCTTGGTCGCCGACTCGCGCATCTCTGCCTTGGCCAGCTCGACCTCCTGACGGATGAGCGTCGACAGGTCCTCACTGACTTCCTTGAGCATGTCGCCCAATGACTCGCGGCGGGCGCGCAGATCGGCGGCGTCCTCGGAGGCTCGAGGCTCCCCAGTGCCTCCGGGAGGACCGTCGGATGCTGCGCTTCCGACGTTCGGGTTGTGTGGTTCCGTCATGTGCCGTCCCTCCTCAGCTCAGCCCTCGGGCGCCGTCGTCGGGGAAGGTCGGCTCCAGCGAACTCGGCCGACCTCCGGGGGCGGTCGCGGGATAGCCGGGCGCCTCCGAGGGATATCCGTCCACCGGCTGCGCGAGAGTCTCCTCCGGCGGCTCCACATTGCCGATTCCGCCTCGGAGGGAGCCTCTTGCGGCTTCTCCCTCCGGGCGGGTCCCTGGAGGTGCTGTCTGCGATTCGGGCCCGGAACTTCCACCGTCGCCGGCGCCTTTGAGACCGCGTGCGAGACGCCCGGCAAGCAGCCCGGCTCCCGCCGCAATCGCGAGGAAAGCGACAGGACGATTGCGAGCGAATCGCTTGGTCTCGTTCAGCACCGAGGCGGGATCACGCTCATCGAGCCATCCGGCAGCGCTTCCGAGCCGGCCTGCGGCCTCCTTGACCCATTGGGTGGCCATGCCGGGCTGCTCCGAGTTGTCCGCCATGGAATGCAGCTCGTCGCTGAAGGAGCGCAAGCCCTCGGCCGCTCTCTGCTGCTGATGCGCAGCCTGGTCGCTGAGTTCGCTCTGCAGAGTGCGAGCGAGGTTCTGGGCTTGGCCCTTTGCCTCCGCGGCGACGTTCTGAGCTTCGTCCTTCGCAGTGTCGGCGACGTGCTTCCCGGCAGCCTGTCCCTCCCGGCCGACCTGGCGTGCCTCGTCCTTGGCCGCTTCCGCGCGAGAACCGTCCTGGTCCGAACTTCTGCCCTGCTCCGGGGCGGCATCGGCGTCTTCAGTCCCGGCTATTCCCGTGGCCGGCAGAGGTTCGGTCGGTGTCGCCTCCGGTGGGTCGGGCAGGGGGTCGTTGCGAAAACTCTCATTGCTCATAGCGCTTCCTCCTTGTGCGGGGGTGCTTCGTCAGTGGACTTCGCCAGCGTTTCCGAACAGCAGATCGAGAGACAGCAGATCGAGATGGTGGAGGCGCCTGTTCGCCGCACCCCAGCGCTCGAGGGATCCGAGCCGAACTCGAGAGCTGCTGTTCGGATGACCGACTCTACGCCCGAGGAGGTCTTTGAGAAGGCGGGCTAGGAACTCACTGACAGTACCCGCGGGGGCAGGTGCCTTTGCTGCACAGGCGTCCGACACCGCAGACAGCACAACGCCCCGTCGCAACGGGGCGTTGTGGCATCAGCGGGAGTATGGGGCGCCGCTACTTGTCGACGCGCACCCGGCGGGCGTCCTTGGCCAACCGGACCTCGTGGCTCGACCGCGAGGGGTTGAGCAGTTTGAGCAGCGACAGCGCGATGATCGCCCCGAGCACCGCACAGCCGGCGGGCAGCAGCATCGCGGTCTTCGCATTGTGCGCATCGATGATGTTGCCGGCGATCGCCGACCCGAAGGCGACGCCGAAGCCCAGCGAGGTGCCGAGCCACGCAAACGCCTCCGTGAGTCGCCGAGGCGGAGCGAGCTGCTCGATGACCGAATTCGCTCCGATGAGGCTCGGGGCGATCGCCGAGCCGACGATGACGAGGATGATGCCGTAGGAGACCATGTTCTGTGCCAGAAGCATCATGCACGCACCCACCGCCAGGCACGATACGGCGATGCCGAAGCGGTGATGCACCGCCGAATTCCAGTTCCTGGCTCCGTACAGCGCGCCGGAGATCAGCGAACCCAGCGCCAGACATGACAGCAGCACTCCGGCCGAGGATTTCACCCCGAGCTCGTCGGCGAAGGCCACGGCGATGACGTCGATGGCACCGAAGTTCACGCCCAGGAAGATATTGACGATGATGATCGCGAAGATGCCCGGGTTCGAGAACACGTGTCCCTTGGCTTCTGTGGTGCGCTCGACCGGAGGCGGTTCGGTCGACTTCTGGACGTAGAGCAGCAGCGAGCCGACTCCGACGGTGACCATCGAGAGGATGATTCCGGCCGGCGGCCAGACTGCGGTCGCCATCACCGTCGCGAGCACGGGTCCGGAGACGAACATCAGCTCATCGGCCACGGACTCCCAGGAGAACGCGGTCTGCAGCTTCTTCGGCGAGTCGACGATATGCGACCAGCGCGAGCGCACGAGCGAACCGACGGAGCCGACTGTGGCACCGCCGATGCCGGCGAAGACGAAGACCAAGCCCGTCCACCATTCCTCGTACACGGACACGATGAGCAGCGTCAGCGCTGTCAGGTGGATGACGACGATGGGCGCCATGACCCGCGACTGGCCGTGGCGGTCGACGAGGCGAGCGATCCCGGGGCCGGCAAGTGCCTGGACGATCATATACACGGCGGAGACGATGCCCGCCATGCCGTATGACCCGGTCACGCCCTGGATGAAGAGGACGATACCCAGCCCCAGCACTGCGATGGGCATCCGGGCGACGAGACCGGCCAAGGAGAACTTGAGAGCACCGGGAAGCGACAGAATTTCCCGATAGTTGTTGAACACCAGAAAAGTCTACCCAGCCCGCAGCGGCGCCACCATCCGGAACGGGTCCTGGTGCCGGTGAGACGCCTCACCTCGGCGGGGAGCGAGACCGAGGTGTCCTGGGGTTTGTAACAAAAGCTATATAATTGCCGAGATTGCAATTTTCTCCCCCGTCGGCGTGAGTGCCGCACCGACATGACCCCGGAGTGCCGATGACGGACAACACCACTTTCGACGATCTCTTCGACCACCAGCCCGAGGAGCAGCGACCGCGGAAGAAGAAGCGCGTCTGGCGCAAAGTCCTCGTCATCCTGCTCATCATCGTCATCCTCGGCGTGCTCGGCATCGGACTCTACGTCTGGAGCGTGGGACGCTCCTTCGACAAGAACGCGAACCAGCTGTCCGACGAACAGGTGTTCGGCAAGCAGAAGTCCGGGGACAAGGGCGACGGCGGAACGAACATCCTGCTGCTGGGCTCCGACGAGCCGATGGACGAGGTCGACGTCAACGACTCGCGCGGCCTGCGGTCGGACACGATCATGGTCATGCACCTGCCCGATGACGGCGGCAACGTCCAGATCATGTCGATCCCGCGCGACACCTGGGTCGACGTCGAAGGCCACGGCAAGTCGAAGATCAACTCGGCCCTGTCCTACGGCGGTCTGCCGCTGGCCGTGTCGACGATCTCGGACTTCATCGGCACCGACCTCGACCACGTGGCGATCATCGACTTCGAAGGCTTCAAGGCCCTCACCGACAGCCTCGGCGGGGTGACCGTGAACTCCGAGCAGTCGTTCGAGAAGAACGGGTACACCTTCACCAAGGGCGAGAACGTCCTGGACGGCGATGAGGCCCTGACCTTCGTGCGTGAGCGCAAACAGTTCAAGGACGGCGACTTCCAGCGCGCCCGCAATCAGCAGGCCTTCATCCGCGGCCTGACGAACGAGATCATCTCCGCCGACACCCTGTCGAACCCGGGCAAGATCCAGGACATGGTGAAGAACTTCGCGCCGTACATGTACGTCGACTCGGGGCTGGATGCGAAGTACATCTCGGCCACCGCCTTCGATATGCGCGACGTCCGCCCCGGGGACATCGAGTTCTTCACGGCTCCCGTCGCCGGCGTCGGCACCTCGCCGGACGGTCAGTCGATCGTCAACGTCGACGAGGAGGAGCTTTCGAAGCTCCAGGACGCGTTCAAGAACGACACCGTCGACGACTACGTGCAGAACGCCCCGGAGGCGCATCTGTAGGCATTCCCGCCGACAGGAGCCCCGCACCGATCTTCCGTCGGTGCGGGGCTCCGGTCGTTCGCCGAGGTGGCTTCACCCTTCGAATCTGATGCTGTGCACCGCATTGGGTTCGCCCCACTCGCCGCCGTTGTGCACCGCCTCGGTGGGCAGACCGAGGGTCATCTGCTCGCCGGTGACTGTGTTCACGTAATCGACGTAGGTCGTGCCGGCGGCGCCTTCGACCCGCGTACGGTCCCAATGGGTGACGTTGTCGTCGCTGTGTGCGTTGATCTTGTCCACGACGTCGGCCGAGGCGAACGCCTCGACACGATCGGTGTTGTCATTGCCCCACGCCCGGACGAGTTCGTCAGCATAGACAGCGGGGTCGGTCGGGTAGTGGACGGACTGAGTGCCGGCATCCGAGGAGGCTGTCTGCGATGACGAATCGGCGAGGGCGGCCCCGTCGGCCATGGCTGGACCGCCGGCGAGGCCGATGCCGGCGAGTCCCGCGACGCCGGCGATTCCCAGGGCTGCTGCGCGGTGGCGGATGGTGGACTTCATTGTGTCGATCCCTTCTGCTCTTCTGCTGCCGCCGCAAGGCGGCATGGTGTCTGTCGCAGATCAGTATCGTGACCGAGTATGAGCCGATGACAACGCCGCCTGAATAGCGACTCGGAGCCGGTCACAGCTCGACGACGATTCTGTTGCAGTCATGCGGCGACGGCTGCTGCTCGTGCACGAGCGAACAGTTGAGGGCAGCAGAACCTGCTTGCGAATCCGGTGGTGGTGACGCCAAGTCGATTGCGCTGCTGATGCCGCCCGGCGCCCAGGATCGGCAGCGGATGCGACGATTCCGATGACGCAGCGATATGTGATCGTTGTATCCGCGTTCTGCAGCGGTGGCGGAGTCCGCGCTGAGGCGGACGGAGTAATGTTGGCGTTCCGAAGGCAGAGTCTCTGCGGCAGCGAAAGGAAAGGATGAGGACACCATGCCCGACCACCTCCCGCTTCCGCTTTCGCCGCTGTCACCGTGTTCGGCTGCCCCGTCCGCGTGCCAGCACTCGACTCGTCTCGAGGCTCTGACCAAGGCACCCCTCTTCGCGGCCCTGCCCGTGGATGAGCTCCTCGAGCTTGAGGGACGGGTCAGTGCTCCCGGCTACGTCGCAGGCGAACGGGTCTACCGGGCGGGTGAGCGCGCTGCTTCTCTCTTCATCGTCGCCTCGGGCGCGGTCAAGCTCCTGCGGCCGTCTCCCCATGGGGACGAGGCCGTCGTGTCGGTGCTCGGGCCGGGAGACAGCTTCGGGACTCTCACCCGCACTGAGCACTGTGGGGAGACCGCTGCGGTCATGGTCGATTCGTGCATCATCGGCATTCCCGTCCGCGTCGTCCGCGGTGTCCTGGAACGTCACCCGAAAGTCGCCATGGCGGCATTCGATGAACTCGCCGAGCGTCTCGAACAGTCCTACCAAGCGCTCGAGCAGCTCTCCGTGGGCAGTGCGGACAAGCGCGTGGCCGCCGTGCTGCTGAACCTGTCGGAGAAGCTGGGCCGTCCGGCACAGGGAAGGATCGAGCTGTCCATTCCCCTCAGCCGCGCTGATCTCGGTGCCATCGCCCGGATCACGCCGGAGTCCGCCAGTCGCGCGCTGGCACGACTGCGCGCGGCCGGAGCAGTCGATTTCGGACGGCAGTGGACGTCGATCGTGGATCCGGCGATGCTGCACGACATCGCCACGAGCTGACTGCACCAGGCCGACGTCAGCCGAGTGTGTCGAACATGATCGGGATCATATGCGCCCGCGCCGTTCTTGCCTATGGTGGGCACTGACCCTGGAATCTGGAAATCGAGTCCGGAATCGGGACCGCGGAGGTCGCCGGAGAGCCCGTACGACCTGAAGGAAGGCGGTAGGAACGCATGACCTATGTGATCGCGCAGCCGTGCGTGGACGTCAAGGACAAGGCCTGTGTCGACGAATGCCCGGTCGACTGCATCTACGAGGGCGAACGCAGCCTCTACATCCATCCGGACGAATGCATCGACTGCGGTGCCTGCGAACCGGTGTGCCCGGTCGAGGCGATCTTCTACGAAGACGACGTCCCGGATGAATGGGAGGCCTATTACAGCTACAACGTCGAGTTCTTCGACGAGCTGGGCTCACCCGGCGGCGCTGCGAAGCTCGGCAACACAGGCCGGGACCATCCTGCCGTGGCGGCCCTGCCCCCGCAGAACCAGGACTACCAGGGCTGAGTTCACAGCGTCGTGCGCACGATCGGTCAGGCACCGTCAGTGGTGTTCGACACGACCGGCCAGGTGCCGTCGAGGCTCGGCAGTGGAACGGAGCAGCTACCCCAGCACGCCGTCGACCAGAGTCCGGGCATCGTGCTGGACGGTGCGCAGGTGGTCCTCGTCGCGCAGGGACTCGGCGTAGATCTTGTAGACGTCTTCCGTGCCCGAGGGACGCACAGCGAACCAGGCGTTGTCCGTGGCGACCTTGAGGCCGCCGATGGGTGCGTTGTTCCCCGGCGCCGAGGTGAGCACCGCCGTGACCGGTTCTCCGCCGACGGTCTTCGCGCTCACCTGGGAGGAGTCGAGGGCGGCGAGCTTCGCCTTCTGCTCCCGCGTGGCCGGAGCGTCCTGACGGGCGTAGACGCTCGTGCCGTAGTTTGCGGCCAGGCCCGCATAGCGCTGCGAGGGCGTCTGCCCGGTCTTCGCCGTCATCTCGGCGGCGAGCAGAGCGAGGATGATGCCGTCCTTGTCCGTCGACCACGCCTTGCCGTCTCGGCGGAGGAACGAGGCACCGGCCGATTCTTCGCCGCCGAAGGCCAAGGTTGAGTCGAGCAGACCGGGGACGAACCACTTGAAGCCGACGGGAACCTCGACCAGCGAGCGATCGTGGGCGGCCACGATGCGATCGACGATCGACGAGGTGACCAGAGTCTTGCCGATTCCGGCATCGCTCGGCCAGTCCGTGCGGGAGCCGAGCAGGTAGTCGATGGCGGCGGCCAGGTAGTGGTTGGGGTTCATCAGCCCCGCATCCGGGGTGACGATGCCGTGCCGGTCCGCGTCGGCGTCATTGCCCGTGGCGATGTCGAAGTCGTCGCGGGAGGCGATGAGGCCTGCCATCGCGTACGGCGAGGAGCAGTCCATACGGATGTTCTCGTCCCAGTCCAAGGTCATGAACGACCAGGTGGGATCGACGTCCGGGTGGACGACGGTGAGGTTGAGGTCGTAGTCCTCGGCGATGGCCGCCCAGTAGTCGACGCTGGCTCCGCCGAGCGGATCGGCACCGATCTTCAGTCCGGAGGAGCGGATGACGTCGAGGTCGATGACGGATTCGAGGCCGTCGACGTAGTTCGAGACGTAGTCGAAGTTCTCGGTGTTCTCCAGGTGGAAGGCTCGTTGGAAGGCGGTGCGGGGAATCTTCTCCCAGCCGTCGACGAGGTAGGCGTTGGCGCGTTCGGCGATCCAGGTCGTGGTCTCGGTGCCGGCCGGTCCTCCGTGTGGAGGGTTGTATTTGATGCCGCCGTCGGTGGGCGGGTTGTGGCTGGGGGTGACGATGATGCCGTCGGCCTGCGCGTCCGTGCGGGACATCCCGGCGTTGTATCCGAGGATTGCGTGCGAGACGGCCGGGGTCGGGGTGAAGCCGTCGCGATCGTCGATGAGCGCGGGCACCTCGGCGGCGGCGAGGACCTCGAGGACGGTGAGGAACGCGGGCTCACTCAGGGCGTGGGTGTCGCGGCCGAGGAAGATCGGCCCGCGGATTCCCTTGTCCCTTCGGAAGTCGACGATGGCGGCGGTGATGGCCGCGATGTGCGCCTCGTTGAAGGAGCGGTTGAAGCTCGATCCGCGGTGCCCTGAGGTGCCGAAGCTCACGGCCTGAGAGGGCACGGACGGGTCGGGAACGAGATCGTGATAGGAGTCGAGAAGCGCGGGGATGTCCACGAGATCCCGATCCTGGGCCAGCTGGCCGGCGCGAGTAGTCATGTTCCTACCTTGCCAAATCCCCACGACCCGGCACAGTTGTGTCCACGTAGTTCTTGCATGGTGGACGCGTCGAGTGCGTGCGGGCGAGATTCCCCGATTCGGGAGGCGCGCTCGCCGAGAGAGGCATCCCGCCTGCGCAGGGACTGCTCAGTCCGGCGGCTCCGAACTGGTGTCCTCGTCCTCCTTCGTGTCTCCGCCGCGCACATCGCGGTCATCATCGTCGGAGGAGGAAGAAGCGCCTTCGCCTGCGGCTTGGGCCTCCTTGGGGTCCCGGTCCACCGGCACATCGTGCTCTGCGGCAATGCGCTCGAGCTTCTCCTCGGGAGTCTGTGAACTGCCTTCGGCTTCTGTCTCGGAGTCCACACTGACGGAGGAGGAATCTATCTCCTTCTCCTCGTCGTGGTCCTCTCCTGTCGCACCGTCGGGCAGGTGCTTCTTCTCGTCGCTCATGGGTTGCCACTCCTTTCGGAGGCTTTCGAAAGATGACCATCGTCACCCCGTGCGCTGCGGGGTCGGGTGATCAAGGGATGGTGCGATCCGTGGTCTCGACGCTAGACCCATCGCGGCGCGGGATCAAGGCCCCGGTGCACGGTTCACCCGAACCGGTTCGCTGTCCGGAGATTTCTCCGATCATCCCTGGTCAGAATCCTGTGCAGGAGGAAAACCCTGTTATAGAGTGAAATCACTCTGCGGACAGGCGCCGAGAGGCCTGCCCCACTCGAACGGGACGAGGAGCTCAGACATGGTCGGTGCCGACGAGGAATCGATCAGACAGCGAGCGTTCACCGGTGAACTTCCCTCCGACGGCTTCATCGACGCGACGCTGGCCGACATCCATCAGCGCTACCGCGGGCTCGACGACGGTGAGGTCGCCGACTACATCCCCATCCTCGCCGAGGCAGACCCGAACTGGTTCGGCCTCAGCCTCATCGAATCGGCCGGGACCGTGCATGAGATCGGTGAGGCGGACATCGGATTCTCCATCCAATCGATCTCGAAGGCCTTCGTTTTCGCGCTCGTCTGTCAGGCCCGCAGCACCGAACTCGTCCACGAACGCGTGGGCGTGAACAACACGGGACTGCCGTTCAACTCGGTGATGGCCATCGAACTCAACGGCGGCAAACCGCTGAACTCGATGGTCAATGCCGGAGCCATCGCAACGACCGCGCTCATGCCCGGCTCGACCCCGGCGGAGAAGTGGGAGAACATCCGATCAGGGCTGTCTCTCTTCGCCGGTCGGCAGCTGAGCCTCGACGGGCGGGTCTATGAATCGGAGATGCAGACGAACCAGCGCAACAAGGCGCTGGCTCGGCTGCTGGAGAGCTACGGGCGCATCATCACCGACCCGCTCGACACCGTCGACATCTACACCCGGCAGTGCTCGCTGTCGGTGACCGCGCACGACCTCGCAGTGATGGGAGCGACCCTCGCCGATGGCGGAATCAACCCGCTGACCCGTCGACGTGTCGTCTCGGCCGAGGTCGCCCGCGACACCCTGGCCCTGCTCGCCTCGTGCGGAATGTACGAGAACAGCGGCGAGTGGCTGTTCGAGATCGGCCTGCCCGCGAAATCCGGCGTAGCCGGGGGAATCGTCGCCATCGCTCCGGGCAAGGGCGCGCTGGGCACCTTCTCGCCGAGGTTGGACTCCGCCGGCAACAGCGTGCGCGGTCAGCGAGCCTGCTTCCACATCTCCCGCGTCCTGGGCATGAACCTCTTCGCATCGAACGCCGTCGCAGACAGATAGGGGAGGGCCACGCTTCGAGCCGCCTCGGCGAGATGAACGGAATAGTCGAACGCACACGGAAAGGACACCGATGAGCACCGAGACCGCACCGCACGACGAGATCGAGGAGCGCCGTTCCTGGGCGCCGATGATCGGGCTCTTCCTCGCCCAGGTCCTCATGTCATTCAACGTCGCCGCTCTGCCGATCTCATTGGGCGGCATGGTCGAGGACTTCGGGGTGCCGCCCACGGTCGCCTCGTCGACCATCGTCGTCTACGGACTCGCGGTGGCCGCCCTCGTGATGACCGGCGCGAAGCTGGGCCAGCGGATCGGCTGGGTGCTCATCTTCCGGATGGTGCTCGTGGTCTTCGCGGCCTCCTCGCTGCTGATGATCTTCTCCCGCACCGTCACATGGGTCATCGCCGGTCAGCTGCTCGCCGGGGCCGCCGCCGCGATCATCGTCCCGGCGCTGGTGGCGCTCATCGCGGAGAACTACCGCGGCGCCCAGCAGGCGGCGGCGGTCGGCTCCCTCGGTTCGGCGCGCGCCTTCTCGGGGATGAGCGCCTTCCTCATCGGCGGCACCCTGGGCACCTTCGTCGGGTGGCGGCCGATCTTCATCATCACCCTCGGCCTGGCCGCCATCGTCTTCGCACTCACCTTCACGCTGAGATCGGACAAGGGGAATCCGTCGATCCGGATCGACCTGGTCGCCTCGGTGCTCATCGGCCTCGCCGTGGTGCTGCTGACGATGGGGTTCAACAACCTCAACGCCTGGGGCATCGTGCGCGCCGAGGACGGGGCTCCCTTCGCCCTCGCCGGGCTCTCGCCGGCACCGGTGTTCATCGTCGTCGGGGTCGTGTTCGTCCAGCTGTTCTTCATGTGGACGAAGCGCAGGATCGCCGGGGGCAAGGTGCCGCTGGTCGACATCAGCGTGCTCGGCCGATCGAGCGAACGCGCCGCGGTGTATGCGATGTTCGTCATCGTCGCGATGGAGGCGGCGGTCAACTTCACCGTCCCGACCTACATCCAGGTCGTCCAGGGGCGCACGCCCTTCGACACGTCATTGGCGATGCTGCCGTTCAACCTCACGGTCTTCGTCACCGCCACCCTCATCGTCCGCTTCTACAAGCGCTACGCCCCGCGCACCATCGCGCTGTTCTCGTTCGGGCTGACGACCCTCGCACTCGTCTGGCTGGCGCTCGTGGTGACGAACAACTGGGAGACGCTGCCGACGATCCTCGGGCTCATCGTCTTCGGCATCGGTCAGGGCGCGCTCGTGACCTTGGTGTTCAATGTGCTGGTCACGGCCGCGCCGAAGCATCTGGCCGGCGATGTCGGATCGATCCGCGGCACCGCCCAGAACCTCGCCTCGGCGGTGGGCACCGCCGTCATGGGTGCGCTGCTGGTCACAGTGCTGTCGACAGGGATCCTCGGCGCCGTCGAGGACCATCCGGAGCTGCCGGAGGAGCTCGTGGCGCAGGTCGATCTCGACAACGCGAACTTCATCGGCAACGACGAGCTGCGTGAGGCTCTCGAGACCACGACGGCGACACCCGAGCAGATCGAGCACGCGGTCGAACTCAATTCGGAGCAGCGTCTGCGCACGCTCAAACTCGGCTTCCTCGTCCTCGCCGGAATCAGCCTGGTCGCAGCCCTGCCGGCCTCCCGACTGCCGAAGTACCGACCTGATGAGATCCCGGACCCCGCCGAGGAGGCCGATCCGGAGCAGTGACGGGTCCCGCCGAGGCGGCTGTTCCGGAGCAGTGACGGGTCCCGCCGAGGAGGCTGTTCCGGAGCAGTGGCGGACCCCGCCGAGGCGGCTGTTCCGGAGCAGTGACGGGTCCCGCCGAGGAGAACCGGCGTGAGGCGCTGGCAGGCGGAGAGAGGCGCCTCATCCTCAAACAGTGGTCACGTTCGGATACTTTCCAGCGAGGAAAGTATCCGAACGTGACCACTGTTTCGGTGCGGGCGTATCAGCCCTCGACTGTCGGGCGCTCAGGTGGGCGAAATGGGCGGATCTTCCGCGGACAGTCCCGTTCAGGGGCCCTAGCCCCTCACTTCACCCAGTTCCCTCACTTCACCCAGGGCTCCTCGCCGGTCTCGGAGACGATGGGCTTGCCGTTGTCGAGGTTCCAGGAGCCCATTCCGCCCTGGACGTCGAAGGCGTCGAAGCCGTTCTGGTTCAGCCAGGCCACGGCGCGGTTCGAGCGTCCGCCGGTGCGGCAGATGACGTACATGTCGTCATCGAGGGGGAGATCGTCGAGGCGGGTGGGCAGCTCGCCCAGCGGTACGTGGTACGCGCCTTCGATGTGCCCGGCCTCCCACTCGTCGTCCTCACGGACGTCGATGATCGCGGCACCTTCGGGAATGTCGTTGACGGTGACGGTGGTTTCTTCATCCATGGCCCCAGTGTAGGCACGCAGCTGCGCTGTCCGCACCCGTCCCGGGCCAGCGACGGAGCCCTCGAAGAGCCTGCGCAACCCCTCCGACCGCACCCGCGCGACCCCGCTCCAAGGGGACTGTTGCCCATCGGAATGGCGTGTGAGAATGACCGTACAGTCGTCCATGCGCTCGCCGGCTACGGCTCGTGCGAACGACTGAAGTGCCAGGAACCGTCTGCGAAGGGAAATGGTCATGGTCAACAGAGACAAGAGTGACGAGTCCGCTGCTGAGGAGAAGGCACGCGACGTCGCAGCCAAGCTGGACGAGACGACGGAGCCGCTGGGCGGCACGTCGAACATGGAATCTCACGCCAGAGTCGGATACACCGAGCACAACGTTGAAGAACGCGCCCAGCAGACCGCCGAGGAAGAAGGTGTGACACTGCATCGCAACCCCGATGGATCGCACACCGCGATCGATGAATCGAACGCCGCCGAGGTGACCCCGGGCTCAGGCTCCAAGGAATCCGGAGTCGCCAGCAGCACCCCCGCCGACAGCGCGCCGTCGGCCGTCGCGCCAGGTGCCGGTGCCGCAATCGGCAGCACCTCCGGCGCCGACGAAGGGGACCATGAGAAGTCCCGTCCTGCCGTCGCTCCTGGAGCCGGTGCCGCAGTCGGCCACACCTCCGGTTCCGACAACGGGGCGAACGAGGATTCCCGTCCCGCTGTTGCACCGGGTATGGGCGCTGCGGTCGGCACGACGAACGAGACCGACGACGTCGACAGCGCTCCCGGCATGGGAACTGCTGTCGCCAGTACGGCAGGAGGCGGTGCCGCGAGCACTGCGGCTGCCGCCTCCGCAACCGGCAGCACCTCCGCCAGTAACGACACCGCCGCCGGCAACGCCGCCCCCAGCGACGACACCGAAGGCGGCCAGGCCCCCGGCAATGACCGGCAGAAGCCCGCAGGTGAGGCGGCGACGGACGAACTCGGTCAGGCCGATGTCGTGAAGATCCTGCGCGGCAGCGATTCCGTCATGCTCGCCACCGCACTGGCCGACGGGAAGATCCTCGCCCACCCGATGGCCCCTCAGCAGGTCGCCGAGGACGCCGACGTCTGGTTCTTCCTCGCCCTCGACGGAGATCAGGCGAAGGCGCTGCGGACGAACCCCGAGGTCAACATCAGCGTCGCCGAGGCGGGCAATTGGCTCTCCGTGGCCGGTCGCGTCGAATTCGTCGACGACCAGGCGAAGATCGATGAGCTGTGGTCCGATTCGGCCAAGGCATGGTTCGATGACCGCAAGGATCCGAACCTCGGGCTCGTCAAGGTCGTCACGGACTCCGCACAGCACTGGGGTCTGCCCGGCGGGAAGGCCACCGGCCTGTTCCGGATGGTCAAGTCCAAGATCACCGGAGGCCGCCCGGGCGGCGGCACTCAGACCACGGAGCTCTGAGCCCGCAGACGCCTGCGGCGACAGGGCGCCCGGCACGATCAGTCCTCTGGTCGAACCGGGCGCCCTGTCCCGTCCCGGCCCGAGGGCTAGCATGGGAGACATGAGCAAGCGGATCGTCATCATCGGCGCAGGGCTGGCCGGAACCACAGCGGCCCGGGAACTGAACGAACGCGGTCAGGCGGTCACCGTCATCGACCCGCAGGCCGGAGACACCTGCGAGCGGCCGCCGCTGTCGAAGCACCTCTTCGACACCTCCCGCCACCACCTGCCCTACCGGCTCGAGTCGACCGAACACATCACGTTCGTCCGTGACTGGGCAGAGGAGATCACCCTCGCCGAGGCGGCCGCCGAGTCCCGCTACACCGCCGAGACCCAGCGACACCCGCAGCGCCTGGAAGACCACCACGACACCGTCGGCACCGTCCACCTGGCCTCGGGGGAGTCGATCGACTTCACCCACTGCATCCTCGCCACGGGGATGGAGGCGAACCGGCCGAAGATCCCGGACTACCCGGAGGCGCTGCCGGTCTACGACCTCGCCGATGCCGAATGGATCCTCGCCCGGGTCGAGGAGGCCACGCAGCCGCTCAACGTCGGAGTGCTCGGCTCCGGTTACCTCGGGATGGAGGTCGCCACCTCGGCGGTCGCGGCAGGGTATAAGGCCACGGTCTACCTGCGCGGGGACGAGCCGCTGCGCAAGCAGCTGTCCGCACCCGTCCGGCAGGCCCTGTTCGACGCGCACAAGGCCGCAGGCGTGCAATTCGTCACCCACACCTCGAGCCCGGATGACATCGACGGAAATATTCACGATCTGTTCATCACCAGCGTCGGAGCCCGGCCCCGGCTCATTCCGATCGACGGCGATCGGCCCGCCGAGGCGTGGGAGGTGAATGAGAGCTTGGCAACATCCCATCCCGGCATCTTCGCCGCTGGGGACTGTGCGATCGTCACTGCTGGACCCTATGCCCTCGACCATCCGTGGGCCTGCGAACCGGTGGCCGAAAGCCACGGAAAGTTCCTCGCCGACCTCCTCACCACCACCTCGGACAAGACCCCGACTTCCGGCGCCGTCGCCCCCACGAAGACCGACGAAAACCCAGCCGAGACGGCACCGAGAGCGTGGTCTGACGTGCCGTGGCACTGGAGCTTCCAAGGCCCCGAGAAGGTGTTCACGGCGGGCCTGACCAGCCCCGATGCCACCGACACGATCATCAGAGGCGATGCGAGCGAGAAGAAGTTCCAGGTCTTCCACTTCGACGGCACCGAACCGGAGTCGCAGCTCATCGGCGTCGAGACGTATAACTGGCCGCCCATGCAGGCCGCCGCCCGACGGGTACTCGGCGGTAACCACATCCCGACGAGGGCTCAGTTGGACGACCCGGAGTTCGACTTCAAGGCTCACAGCCGACTGTGAGTCTGCGCTAGTCTCATCACGTAGACTTTTCATCTGTTCTATCCCCAGTCGCCGACGAGAGAATCTTCTGTTCATGGATATGGCCAAGCTTGCTGCCGAGCACGGACTCGACAGAGTGGGTGGACGGCCGTCTTTGCCCCAGTACGTCAAACAGCTGATCAGCCGCAGCGACTTCACTTATACGTTGGCGAAGTATCGGATGCAGTCCGAGAACGAACGCAACCGTCTCGGTATGCTCTGGGTGCTGCTGCGCCCTTCGTTCTCCGCCCTCATCTACGGCACGGTCTTCGGCGTCATCATGCAGGGTGCGACCGCTCGCCCGCCGGACTTCGCCCCCTTCGTCGTCATCGGCGTCTTCGTCCTCGAGTTCTTCAACACCTCGATGAACGGCGGTGCGAAGTCGATCATCAACAACGCATCGCTCGTCCAATCCCTGCCGTTCCCGCGCATCGTTCTGCCGATCGCCATCGTGTTCCAGAATCTGCTCAACTTCATCCCCACCTTCATCTTCATGGCGCTGTTGGCGATGATGTGGGGCGGCAGGCCGGACTGGGACTGGTTCCTCTTCATCCCCCTGTTCTTCCTGTTCTGGGTCTTCAACCAGGGTGTGGCGTTCATCTTCGCCCGCGTCACGGTCCATTTCCGTGACCTCTCGCAGGTCACTCCGTTCATCTCCCGCATGATCTTCTACACCTCGGGCGTCTTCTTCGAGCTCAAGACCATGGTCGAGAAGATCAACCCGAGCCTGCAGCCCTTCGCCGACTGGCAGCCGATCAACAACGTGCTCTCCATCGCCCGCGGCATCCTCATGAAGGACGGTGTCGTCCCCTACGACTACTTCTGGCACCTGGCCATCTGGGCCTTCGGAATCTTCATCTTCGGCTTCATCTTCTTCTGGCAGGCCGAGGAAAGGTACGGTCGCGATGAATGAACATGACGATCTCAGTTTCGGCGCCATCTTCAACGACACTGGAAGCCGGTCCGAGCCAGCCAACACTGCGGCAGCCTCCACCGACGAGCCCGTCGTCATCTGCGATGGCGTCCACGTCCGCTACAAGACCCTGGCCACGGGCAAGAAGCTCAAGCTCGGCGGGGGAGGCGGCATGCTCAAACGCCAGCGGGGCATCCAGGAGGTCCACGCACTCAAAGGCGTGAGCTTCGTCGCCCACCGCAACGAGTCCATCGGGGTCATCGGCACCAACGGTTCCGGCAAGTCCACGCTCATGCGCTCGATCACGGGGCTGACCCCGACCTCGGAGGGCGCGATCTATGCGAAGTCCCGTCCGAACCTCCTCGGTGTCGGGGCTGCGCTCATCCCGGATCTCTCGGGCGCCCGCAACATCATGATCGGGTCCCTCGCCCTGGGGCTCACCCGTTCGCAGGTGGAGGAGAAGTTCGACGATATCGTCGAGTTCACGGGGCTCGAGGACTTCATCGACCTGCCCATGCGCACGTACTCCTCGGGGATGTCCCAGCGGCTGAAGTTCGCGATCGCGACCTCGGTCCAGCATGAGATCCTCATCGTCGACGAGGCGCTCAACGTCGGCGACAAGAAGTTCCGTGACCGTTCGGAGGGGCGGATCCGCTCGATCCGCGAGAACGCGGGCACCGTCTTCCTCGTCTCACACTCGATGCGTACGATCAAGGACACGTGCAATCGGGCGCTGTGGATCGAGAAGGGCGAGCTTCGCGCCGACGGCCCGGCCCTCGATGTCATTCGGGAGTACCAGGCTTTCAACAAGGAAGCGAAGGAACGGGGCGAATAATAGCCTACTTGTGAGTAACATGTCGGTATGCACTTCTCTCGGATGATCCTCCAGCTGCTCAAGTCCCGCCGGCGTCCTTGTCAGGGACTGTGGGACGCCTCTCGCCTGTCGCTGCGGGTGCTGCCGACGGAGATCGACATCTTCGGGCACGTCAACAACGGCATGTACTTCTCGATCATGGACCTCGGGCGCCTCGACATGATGGTCCGCAGCGGGGTCTGGAAGACTCTGCAGGCCAAAGGCTGGAGCGGGGTCGTCAGCGCGGAGACGATCAGCTTCCGAAAGTCCCTCAGACTCGGACACCGCTATGACATCGACACCAGGCTCATCGGAGCCGACGGACGCACCGTCTTCTTCGAGCACCGCATCGTCGTCGACGATGAGATCTTCGCTCGCGCCTATGTCGGCACGCGCTTGACCGCGAAGAGCGGCACGATCACGCGAGACGACATGGTCGAGGTCTTCGGTGCCCCACCGGAGGATCTGGAGCTGCCGGACTGGCTGATCGAATGGAGCCGAAACAATTCGCTGCCGAGCCGCAGGCAGCCGGCGCCCCACGACTGGAGGTGAGCTGTGCGGAGACGCCATCTGAGGCTCGACGCGCCCTAGCCGCACCCGTGTCCGCTCGGTACATTCGGAAGGTATGGACAACAGTTCACGGGAGCCGATCGACTCGAACCGCATCAGCGACCAGCCTGCGCTGCGCAGCTCGTCCGGCACGATCTGGATCGTGGCCGGCGCGCTGTTCCTCGTCGTGATCGCGGGCGTCCTGGCCGCAGTCATCTCCTCCGGGGGACCTGCGATCGGGTATGCGATCACCACGATCGCGGTGGCAGCTGCGCTCTACCTCGTCCTGCTCATCTCCCGATTCGCCATTCGCCCGGGAAAGGTCCGCCTGTGGGTGATGGCCGGGTCGATGATCGGCATGGCCCTCGTCGCGGTCATCGGTCTCATGCTGTGCGTGGGGGCCGCCTCGGCGGGGGCCTGAACCGACGCCACCCAGTGAGACGGACCATTGCGTTCGAACGCCCGCAGATTAGACTCAGCAGCTGATAGATGAGCGCGCCTGCGGGCCGCATCAACCCCGGATGGCGAGCAAAGGCGCATGCATCCCTGAAGAGATGTAGAGGTAGGCCATGAGTGCATCGGCTGTGGAATCGAGTGCGGACAGGGCACGGGTGAGGAAGGCCGTCGTCGCGGCCGGATTGGGCAATGCCCTCGAATGGTACGACATCATCCTCTTCGGCTTCATGGCGACGTCCATCACCGCGGTCTTCTACCCGGGGGAGGGTCTGTCCGCACAGCTGATGACCTGGGCGACCTTCGCGATCACCTTCGTCGTCCGTCCCCTCGGGGCCGTCATCATCGGCCGCTACGCCGACAAGCACGGCCGCAAATCCGCGCTGTCGCTGACGATCGGCCTGATGACCCTCGGCGTATTCATCATCGTCGTGCTGCCCGGGGAATCGGTGCTCGGCATCTGGGCGGCGATCATCCTCATCATCGCCCGCATCATCCAGGGCATCTCCGCCGGCGGCGAATTCGGTTCGGCGACGGCCTTCCTCACCGAGAACGCGAAGCACGGCAAGGCCTTCTACGCCTCCTTCCAGACCGCGACTCAGGGCATCTCGATGGCCATGGCCGCCGGAGTCTCCTGGATCTTCAGTTCGGCATTGAGCGAGGACGCCCTGCACTCGTGGGGCTGGCGCGTGGCCTTCGCCATCGGCCTGCTCATCGGCCCCGTCGGCTGGTACATCCGCTCGAAGATGGACGACACCCCTGAGTTCCAGGCCGCCGAGAAGACCGACAGCCCGCTGCGCACCCTGCTCGGCCAGCACTTCGGACGCCTGCTCTCGGCGTTCCTCATCATCGCCATGGCCACGATCTCGGTCTACCTCATCACCTTCCTGCCGCAGTTCGCTGTCGACAACCTCGGCCTCGAACCCTGGGCGGCGTTCCCCGGCGCCGTCGTCGCCGGCGTCATCACCCTCGTCGGCTCCCCGTTCGCCGGGAAGCTCGCCGACAGGGTGGGCCCGACGACCGTGATGATCCCGACCACCATCGTCGGCGTCATCGTCGCCTGGCCGATGTTCATCCTGCTCACGTCCAACCCCTCGATCAGCGTCCTCACCCTGTGCGAGGCAATCGTCGGCCTGTTCATGGTCTTCTACTTCGGGCCGATGCCCGCCCTTCTCTCGGAGCTGTTCCCCGTCCAGGTGCGCAGCTCGGGCATGACGATCGCCTACAGCCTCGGCGTGGCGATCTTCGGCGGCTTCGCCCCGCTCATCCTCACCGCCCTGCTCAGCGCCACCGGCGAGCTGACCGTGCCCGGCTTCTACTACGCTGCACTGTCGCTGCTCTCCCTCATCGGCGTGATCGCCGCGCGGAAGGCGTACAAGCAGCGCTGACGTCGCCGAGGCGGCGCGACGCGGCCGCGAGGCGTCGGGAGGGCGCTTGGGTCCGTTCGTGTCCGGGGAACCCCTCATTCAACGTCCAATCCGGTTTTCGCGACGAGGCAACCGCGAAAAGCTGACTGGCCGTTGAACGAGCGCCGGGTGCTCGCGAGCCTTCACCGCCGGGAGCCTCACCTGCCGACTGAAACCGAGCTAGTCGCGTCCTCGGCCGCGCGAGCAGCCGAGACCCGGCGCTCGAGGCGGACGACACGGGCCAGCAACGCGACCCATGCGACTGCCAAGGTCCCGAGGACCAGCCATACCGCAGTCGGCTGCGTGCCCAGGGCGAGCAGGATGGCGCGGGCGTTCGTGAGGATGATGATGCCTCCGGCGGCGATCGCGAGGACACGCGCGGGCAGGAGCTTCACCAGCCATGCGGCGAACGGTGCGGCGATCACTCCGCCGATGAGCAGAGCAGCCACGATGGTCCATTCGATGCCCTGCGAGCCGAGGGCGATGAGGAATCCCAAGGATCCGCCGACGGCGACGAGGAACTCGCTCGTGTCGACCGAACCGATGACCTTGCGCGGTTCCAGACGACCCGATGACAGCAGAGACGTGGTCCCGATCGGACCCCAGCCGCCTCCGCCGATGGCGTCGAGCGCCCCGCCGACGAAGCCCACGGGCACGAGCATCCCGGCGCTCGGCCGTGTTCGCAAGGTCGGACGCCGCCCGCCGAGGGCGAGGAACCGCCAGATGACATAGACGCCGAGGGCGAGCAGAATGCCCGAGACCCACGGCGTCACGGCCTCACCGTTGAGATTGGCCAGAACGGTCGAACCGATGAGAGCTCCGATGAATCCCGGTCCCGCGAGGATGCTCACCGTCCGCCAGTCGACGTTGCCGAACCGGTGGTGCGAGATGCCGGAGACCAGTGTCGTCCCCAATTCGGACAAGTGCACCGCCGCCGAGGCGGCCGCCGGCGCCGTACCCGCCGCGAGCAGCAGAGTCGTCGAGGTCACCCCGTAGGCCATACCCAGCGATCCGTCGATGAGCTGGGCGAGGAGGCCGACGAAGCCGAGGACGATGAGCTGACGCATGTGCTTGCCTTTCGGAGAGACACTGAGAATGCACACACTATCCAAACTGTTGAGCAGAATGCCATGCGGCAGGGGCTCCTGACGAACTCGGACGCTTTGCGTCGAAAAATGACATCGAACGCCCAAAGTGCCCGGGTGGCTGCGGGTTTAGGCCAGACGTTCGGATTCGGATAGCCTGATCGGATGGATGCAATCGACATGAACCGCATCGGCACGATCGAGAAAACAGTTGAACAATCAGCGGAAGGGTGGGCGTGGTGACGGTCCATTCATCCCCCGGCTCGCCCGCCCCTGCCGTGGCGGGCTCGTCCTCGACAGGGAGGTCTGCATCCGGTCTGCCCTCGCTCGGGCTCATCTCCCACGGGACCTCATCGGCCCAGGGCCAGGCTCTCATCGAGGCGCTCGCCGCCGCGGTCGCTGACGACCTGCGTGAACGGGGATTCGTCGACGAAGTCGTGCTCGGCCACGTCGATGTGCAGCAGCCCGATGTCGACGAGGTGATCGACCGACTGCCGTCCGACTGCCCCGCGGTGCTCGTGCCCCTGCTGCTCTCGCCGGGCTACCACGTCCACGTCGACCTCGCCGAGGCCCTCGAGCGCGCCGCCGACCGCGATGTCCGCCTGGCCATGACCCTCGGCCCCGATGCGCGACTGGCGAAGATCCTCGCCGACCGTCTCCCGCCCCTGCGCGAGGACGACGAGGTGGTGCTCGCCGCCGCCGGCTCGAGCGACGAGCGTGCGAACAGGTTCTGCGAAGCGATGGGCGAACTGCTCGCCAGTGAACTCGGCCGGGCTGTCTCGGTGGGATTCCTCGCCGGCGGGGGAGTGCCGCTCAAGAGCTTTGTTGAGCAGAATCGACCGGACGGTTCCCGCCTCATCGCGGCCAACTATCTGCTCGCGCCGGGCTTCTTCGACGACCTCGCCAGGTCCCTCGTGACCGACCCAGGCCCGGCGCAAGGAGGCAGCGAGCAGCGCCTCCTCTCCACGCCCCTGCTCGCCCCGGGTCCCGAGACCTGCGCCGTCCAGAACCCGGGCGAGGCCCGAGTCCAAGCGGTTCCCACGGAGCTCGTCGACATCGTGCGCGACCGCGTGCTGGATGCCTTGGGCGACTGACCGCCACTCCCTCCCCGCAGCCACCTCCTCCCATCGCCCCGCGGGGCCTCTGCCGCCGGCGGGCCTCCAGCCGCCCAGCCCGAGAGCGCCGCCCCTGGTTCTGTGACGTCATATGTCGGCCGGTGACATCCATTCAACTCGTGAATTTGTTGAGCAATCTAAAGTCTTGTAGCGTGACTCATCACTGGTTCCCCGCAGCGTTTGGAGATGACCATGTCCACTCAGGTGGAAACGAGCAAGAAGAGCCCTGGTGACAGGGCCGCACGGAAATCGACGCGCCCGAAGAAGTCCAATGGGCAGTGGAAGGTCGACGGCCATGAACCGTTGAACAAGAACGAGATCGACAAGGCCGAAGACAACGGGCTCAATGTCCGCGACCGCATCGAGAAGGTCTACGCGAAGGGCGGATTCTCCTCGATCGATCCTGATGACCTGCACGGGCGCTTCCGCTGGTGGGGCCTGTACACGCAGCGCAAACCCGGCATCGACGGCGGCCGCACCGCCACCCTCGAGCCCCATGAGCTCGAAGACGAATACTTCATGCTCCGGATTCGCATCGACGGCGGAAAACTCACCACCGAACAGCTGCGCACGATCGCGGACATCTCGAACGAATTCGCCCGCGGCAGCGCCGATCTCACCGACCGCCAGAACATCCAACTCCACTGGGTCGAGATCGAGAACGTCCCCGAGATCTGGCGCCGACTCGAAGCAGTCGGACTGCAGACGACCGAAGCCTGCGGCGACGTCCCGCGCGTCATCCTCGGTTCACCCGTAGCCGGTATCGCCGCTGACGAACTCATCGATCCGACTCCGGCGATCGAGGAGATCTCCCGCCGCTACATCGGCGACCCGAGCCTGTCGAACCTGCCTCGGAAGTACAAGACCGCGATCACCGGCCACCCCAGCCAGGATGTCGTCCACGAGATCAACGACTGTTCCTTCGTCGCCGTCGACCACCCCGAACACGGCATCGGCTACGACCTGTGGGTCGGCGGAGCCCTGTCGGTTGTGCCGCGCTTCGCTGAACGCCTCGGCGCCTGGGTCGCCCCCGACCAGGTCGTCGACGCCTGGCTCGGCGTCACCTCGATCTTCCGCGACTACGGCTACCGCCGCCTGCGCAACAAGGCGCGCCTGAAGTTCCTCCTCGCCGACTGGGGGCCGGAGAAGTTCCGCGAGATCCTCGAAACCGAATACCTCGGTTTCAAGCTCGCCGACGGACCCGCCCCGGACAAACCGCTCACGGCCGGCGACCACGTGGGCGTGCACAAGCAGGCCGACGGCCGGTACTTCATCGGCGTCAGCCTCATCGCCGGACGCGCCTCGGGCACTCTGCTCGGCCAGGTCGTCGACCTCGCCGAGAAGTTCGGATCCACCCGGCTGCGGACCACCCCGCACCAGAAGATCCTCCTGCTCGACATCGAGGAATCCGACGTCGACGATGTCGTCGCCGGACTCGACGCGCTCGGCCTGTCGAGCCGCAGGGACCTGTTCCGGCGCTCGACGATGGCGTGCACGGGCATCGAGTTCTGCAAACTCGCGATCGTCGAGACCAAACAGACCGCCGCCGACGCGGTCGCCGTGCTCGAGGAGCGCCTCGCCGGGCTCGACCTGCCCCACCCGATCAGCCTCCACCTCAACGGCTGCCCGAACTCCTGTGCCCGCATCCAGACCGCCGACATCGGCCTCAAGGGTCAGATCGTCACCACCGACGACGGACAGCAGGTCCCCGGCTTCCAGGTCCACGTCGGCGGGGGACTGGCCTCACAGGATCGCGACGAGGCCGGGCTCGGCCGCACCGTGCGCGGACTCAAGGTCACCGTCGAGGACCTCAACGATTACGTCGAGAAGCTCGTCCGCCGATTCCTCGACGGCCGGACCGAGACCGAGACGTTCTCCGAATGGGCCCACCGCGTCGACGAGGAGGAACTGAAATGAGCACGACCGCTGCCAAGCGCACCATCGACGAACTCAAAACCCTCGCCGAGGCGGGCGCCCGTGAACTCGGCGGCGCCCCGGAGGCCGGCGCAGCCGAGTCCAACCCTGCCGACGTCATCCGCTGGGTGTCCGAGCACTTCGACACCGCCGCCTGCGCCGTGGCCTGCTCGATGGCCGACGCGGCCCTGCCGCACTATGTCGCCCAGTACCTGCCCGGCGTCGATGTCCTCTTCCTCGACACCGGCTACCACTTCCCGGAGACCTACACCACCCGCGACGAGGTGGCCCGCAGAGTCGACGTCACCATCGTCGACGTCCTGCCCGAACAGACCGTGGCCGAACAGGACGCCGAGTTCGGCAAGGACCTCTTCGCCCGCGACCCGGGACTGTGCTGCGCCCGTCGCAAGGTCGCACCCCTGCAGAGATCGCTGGCCGGCTACGAACTCTGGTTCACCGGCGTCCGCCGGGACGAGGCGCCGACGCGGACGAACACACCGCTGATCACCTTCGATCAGAAGAACGGGCTGGTCAAGGTCAACCCCCTGGCCGCCTGGTCCTTTGACGACCTCCTCGACTACGCACGAGCCTTCGACGTGCCGGTCAACCCACTGCTGTCACAGGGCTACCCCTCCATCGGATGCCAGCCCTGCACCCGTCCCGTCGCCGAGGGCGAAGACCCCCGCGCCGGACGCTGGTCAGGAACGACGAAAACAGAATGCGGACTCCACACATGAGCATCACCGACCCCACCATCGACCAGACCACCCGGACCACCCTGTCGACCCTCGACGTCCTCGAATCCGAGGCCATCCACATCGTCCGCGAGGTCGCCGCCGAATTCGAGAGACCCGTGCTGCTGTTCTCCGGCGGCAAGGACTCCGTGACCGTGCTCCACCTCGCGGCGAAGGCCTTCTGGCCGGCGAAGATCCCTTTCGGCCTCCTCCACGTCGACACCGGCCACAACTTCCCGGAGATCATCCGCTTCCGCGACGAGACCGCGCAGCGTTTCGGCCTCGACCTCACGGTGGCCCGTGTCCAGGACTACATCGACGACGGCCGGCTGCGCGAACGCCCCGACGGCACCCGCAACACCCTGCAGACCCAGCCTCTCCTCGACGCCATCGCCGCCGGCGGCTTCGACGCCGTGTTCGGCGGGGCCCGCAGGGATGAGGACAAGGCCCGGGCGAAGGAGCGGATCCTGTCGCTGCGCGACGAATTCGGCGGCTGGAACCCCAGCAGCCAACGCCCCGAGCTGTGGAACCTCTACAACGGCCGCCACCTGCCCGGCGAACATGTGCGCGTGTTCCCCATCTCGAACTTCACCGAACTCGATGTGTGGAGCTACATCGCCCGGGAGGACATCGCCCTGCCCGAACTCTACTTCGCCCATGAACGCGAGGTCTTCGATCGTGACGGAATGTGGTGGGCCACCGGCGAATTCTCCACCCCGCGCGAGGACGAGACCGTCACCCGCCGCATCGTGCGCTACCGCACCGTCGGCGATATGAGCTGCACGGGCGCCGTCGAATCGACCGCGAGCGACATCGACTCCATCCTCGCCGAGGTGGCCGCCACCACCGTGACCGAGCGCGGAGCCACACGCGCCGACGACCGGATCTCGGCCGCGGCCATGGAAGACCGAAAGAAGGACGGGTACTTCTGATGACACTCCTGCGCTTCGCCACTGCCGGATCCGTCGACGACGGGAAATCGACCCTCGTCGGACGTCTGCTCCACGACGCGAAGGCGATACTGGCCGACCAGCTCGCCGCCGTGACCGCCACGAGCGCCGAACGCGGCTTCCTCGGCGGGGAGTTCGACTTCGCGCTGCTCACGGACGGCCTCCGGGCCGAACGCGAACAGGGCATCACGATCGACGTCGCCTACCGCTACTTCGCCACCGACCGCCGCTCCTTCATCCTCGCCGACTGCCCCGGGCACGTGCAGTACACCCGGAACATGGTCACCGGCGCCACGACCGCCGATGCCGTCGTCGTCCTCATCGACGCCCGCAACCGGCCCACCGAACAGACCCGACGCCACCTCACCGTCGTCTCCCGGCTGGGCATCCGGAACGTCATCATCGCCGTCAACAAGATCGACCTGCTCGACTATGACCAGGCCGCGATCGAATCCGTCGCCGAGGAGGTGCAGGACCTCGCCGCAGAGATCGGCCTCGACACCCCGCACATCATCCCGATCTCCGCCCTGGCCGGGGACAATATCGCCACCGCCTCCGACAACACCCCCTGGTACACGGGACCGGCGCTGCTCGAACTCCTCGAGACCCTGCCGAGCACCGAGGAGGACACCGCCGACCTCGAACCCTTCCGCCTCGACGTGCAGACGGTGCTGCGACCGCAGGGCGGACTGGCCCCCGGTCTCGACCCGGACGCCTTCCGCGACTACCGGGCCGTGGCCGGACAGATCACCTCGGGGCGGGTCCGACTCGGCGATGAGATCGACATCCATCCTGCGGGGGTGCGGTCGACCGTGGTCGGCATCGACACCGCCGACGGGCAGCTCGAATCCGCCGGTGCCCCGCTGTCGGTGGCGCTGCGGCTGGCCGATGACGTCGACACAGCACGCGGCAGCGTCATCGCCGCCGCCGGCACCCTGCCCCCGGCCCGCAGGCAGCTGCGCGCCGAAGTGTTCCCCTTCAACGCCGAGGGTCTGCGTTCGGGGGACCGCGTGCTCATCAAGACCGGAACGACCAGCGTCAAGGCCATCGTCACCATCGACGCGAAACGCAACCTGGCCACCTCGGTGCTCGAGGACGCCGAGGTGCTCGCCGGCAACGACATCGGTCTGGCGCAGGTCAAGCTCGCCGCCGCTCTGCCGGTCCCGGACTTCCGCGAGCACGGCCCGGCCGGTGCGTTCCTCATCATCGACCCGCAGACCGGCAATACGCTGGCCGCCGGAATCCACACACCCGAACAGGAACTCTCATGAGCCTCTTCCTCGCACAGGCCCCGGGCAGCGTCATGCTCATCGGCGCCGGACCCGGCGACCTCGGCCTGCTCACCGTCACCGGTCTGCGCGCCCTGGAAGCGGCCGACGTCATCGTCGCCGACCGCCTCGGCGCGCGCTCGATCATCGACCAGCTGACCGAGGAGAGGGGAGCACCCCTCGATGCGGTGGTCATCGACGTCGGCAAGCAGCCGGGCCACCACCCGGTGCCGCAGGAGAGGATCAACGAGATCCTCGTCGAGGAGGCCCGGCGCGGCCGCCGCGTCGTCCGCCTCAAGGGCGGGGATCCCTTCGTCTTCGGGCGCGGGGGAGAGGAGGTCATCGCCTGCCGGGAGGCCGGGATCGACGTCCAGGTCGTGCCCGGAGTCACGAGCGCGAACTCCGTTCCGGCCGTCGCCGGCATCCCGCTCACTCACCGCGGGCTGGCCACCTCCTACACCGTCGCCACCGGCCACGACCAGCTCACCGAGATCGGCGGCGACCGCGACCACACGGTCGTCGTGCTCATGGGCATCGGCACACTCGTGCATTCGGCGATGGTGCTCGCCCGCGGCGCTCGCGGCCCCGACTGCCCGGTCGCGATCGTCGAGGACGGCTTCAGCGATTCCCAGCGCGTGACCATCGGGACGCTGGGCACCATCGCCTTCCACGCCGCCCGTCGCAGTGTGCGCTCGCCGGCCGTCATCGTCGTCGGCGACGTCGTCACCCTCAGCCCCTATGCCGCCGGCGCCTTCGACTCCGCGGCGGCACCGCACCCCGAACTGGCAAGGAACCCATGACCTACATCATCGCCCAGCCCTGCGTGGACGTGAAGGACCGCGCCTGCATCGAAGAGTGCCCGGTCGACTGCATCTACGAGGGCAAGCGCTCCCTGTACATCCATCCCGACGAATGCGTCGACTGCGGCGCCTGCGAACCCGTCTGCCCCGTCGAGGCGATCTTCTTCGAAGACGATGTGCCCGAGGAGTGGGAGGACTACCACGCCGCGAACGTCGACTTCTTCGACGACATCGGCTCCCCGGGCGGGGCCGCCGCCCACGGGGTCATCGACAAAGACCACCCATTCATCGCGGGACTGCCCCCGCAGAACACCGACGACTGACCGAGGAGCACCCATGACGACAACACCCTTCCGCGTGGCCATCATCGGCGCCGGACCCGCCGGCATCTACGCCGCGGACCTGCTGACGAAGGCCGAGCACGACCTCGACTTGAGCATCGACCTGTTCGAACGCCTGCCCTCACCCTTCGGCCTCGTCCGCTACGGCGTCGCCCCGGACCACCCCCGCATCAAAGGCATCATCAACGCGCTCATCAAAGTCCTCGACCGCGGCGACATCCGCCTGTTCTCCAATGTCGAATACGGCGCCGACATCAGCCTCGGCGAGCTCACCGATCGCTATGATGCAGTGATCTTCTCCACCGGCTGCTTCAGCGACGCACCGCTCGAGCTGCCCGGCATCGACCTGCCCGGTTCCTACGGGGCCGCGGACTTCGTCAACTGGTACGACGCCCACCCCGACGTCGACCAGACCTGGCCGCTGGAGGCCGAGAAGGTCGCCGTGCTCGGCAACGGCAACGTCGCCCTCGACGTGGCCCGGGTGCTCGCGAAGCAGGCCGATGACCTGCACACCACGGAGATCCCCGACCACGTGTACGAAGGGCTGAAGTCCTCACGCGTCACCGACGTCCACATCTTCGGCAGGCGCGGGCCCGCCCAGGCGAAGTTCACCCCGCTCGAGCTGCGCGAGCTCGGGCAGGTCGCCGACGTCGACATCATCGTCTACCCCGAGGACTTCGAGTTCGACCAGGGTTCGCTCGAGGCCATCGAGTCGAGCAACCAGGTCAAACAGGTGACGAAGACGCTCACGGACTTCGCCATGCGGGAGGAGACCGGGGCGAAGCGGAGATTGCACCTGCACTTCCTGCATGCACCGGTGGCCGTCCTCGGCGAGGATCGGGTGACCGGTCTGCGCACCGAACGTCAGGAACTCGACGGCACCGGCGGGGTCACGGGGACCGGTCAGTTCCACGACTGGGACATCGACGCCGTCTACCGCGCCGTCGGCTATGCGGGCACGCAGCTGCCGCAGCTGCCCTTCGACGAGGCCAAGCGCGTCATCCCCAACCACGAGGGACGCGTCGTCGACGCGAAGACCCAGGCACAGGCCGCCGAGGCGGACGTCATCCCCGGCGTGTACACCACCGGATGGATCAAACGCGGGCCCGTCGGCCTCATCGGCCACACCAAGGGTGATGCGCTGGAGACGATCACGCACATCCTTGCCGACCAGGACGCCGGGGCGCTGACCGACCCCGTCTACCCGGAGGAGGACGCGATCGTCGAGCTGCTCGAGGCCAAGGGCGTCGACTACGCCGATTGGGCCGGCTATCACCGTCTCGAGGCGGCGGAGAAAGCTCTCGGCGAGGCCGAGGGCCGCGAACGGGTGAAGATCGCGACCCGTGAGGCCATGCTCGCCGAGGCTCGCGCCCATCTCACCGCCGAGGCGAACGCCGCCGGCTGACATGGTCGGCTGACACGCTCGGCGACGAAAATATGTGAGTCATCTGGAGGCGTGATTGTCCGTTGTCGGGGGCACAAGCCGGTGATAGCTTCGTCAATTGTCCCGAATCGTCCTGCGAGAGGAGCATTCGATGTCAAAGCATTCCCGGGGCAGTGCTCGAATCGAGCAAGAGCACGCCCCTCCGCCCGATGACCACCGGAAGCCCGACTCGCCTGCGGACATCACGAAGCCCTCATGGGCGTTCATCTTCAGGTCGACGATCCGCGAATTCTCCGCCGATGGATGCACCGACCTCGCCGCGGGGCTGACCTATCGCACTGTGCTGTCGATCTTCCCGGGTCTGCTCGGCCTCGTCTCGATCCTCAGCCTCGTCGGACAGAGCACCGCGGTCTCCACCGTCCTCGACCAGGTGCAGGGAGTCGTTCCCGCTGATGCCTGGAAGTCCATCCGGCCCGCGCTCGAGAACGTCCTCTCGGCCCCGGCCCCGGGCATCGGCCTCCTCATCGGTCTGCTCGCAGCCCTGTGGTCGGCCTCCGGGTATGTGAAGGCCTTCGGCAGGGCCATGAACATCCTGCACGACATCCGCGAGGGACGCGGATTCATCAAGTTCAACCTCCAGATGTACCTGCTGACAGCTTTGATCCTCGTCCTCGGGGCGATCGCGCTGCTGATCTTCGTCCTCTCGGGACCGATCGCCGAGGCTGTGGGCAGCGCGATCGGCTTGGGTTCGGTCGCACTCATGGTGTGGAGCATCGCGAAGTGGTTCGTCCTCGCCTTCATCGTCGTCTTGGTCCTCGCTCTTCTCTACTATGCGACCCCGAACGTCCAGCAGCCGAAGTTCCGGTGGATCAGCCTCGGCGCCTTCGTCGCCATCGTCGTGATCGTCCTCGCCTCGGCCGGGTTCTTCTTCTATGTCGCGAACTTCGGCAACTACAACAAGACCTACGGCGTCCTCGGCGGGGTGATCGTCCTGCTGCTGTGGACGTACATCGTCAACGTCATCCTGCTCTTCGGTGCCGAGATCGACAGCGAACTCGAACGCGGCCGCGAACTGCAGGCCGGGCTGCCCGCCGAGGAGGACCTCCAGCTGCCTCCGCGCGACACCAAGGCCAGCGATAAGAAGGAGCGGAAGCGCCAGGAGGACATCGAGCGTGCCCACAATCTGCGCAGAACTGAGGGGGAGAGCCAAGAGTAGAGGGATGCCTCGGGCAGGCAGCAGACGCGACCAACTGCCCCACCCGCAGGCCTCACATAGTGACCCGAAACGTTCCGCTATTCGACCCCGCCACCAGGAATCCGACCGCATCGCCGCCCGAAGCCGCGACCTCGGCGGATGCGGCTCCGGAAGTGATTGACATAACAGGACTGCAGGAGAAGACTGACCGCGGAGATTCTGCCGTCACAATCCTGGGAGGCGAAGGTGCCCTCAAAAAATCCCCTGTCATCCGGCTCGCACACGAGCGTGACAGTCGTCCATGACAAAGGACTCAAACGCGATATCGGCAAGACCGGGCTGCTCTTCACCGGAGTCGGGTCGATCATCGGTTCCGGTTGGCTTTTCGGCGCCTTCGACGCCGCGAGCATGGCCGGCCCGGCCGCGATCCTGTCCTGGGCGCTCGGCGCGGTCCTCATCATCTTCGTGGCGCTGAACTACTCCGAACTCGGTGTCATGTTCCCCGTCGCCGGCGGTGTCGTGCGCTACCCGCACTATGCATTCGGTTCGTTCGCGAGCTACACCAGCGGGTGGATCACGTGGCTGTCGGCGGCGGGAACCGTCGGCATCGAGGTCCTCGCGGCCGTGCAGTACGCCTCGAGCTATATGCCGTGGCTGATGGAGTCGAAGGAAGGCGTCCTCGTCCTCACGGTGCCGGGTATCCTCGTGAGCATCGCGATGGTCGCGGTCTTCTGCGTCATCAACATGTTCGGGGTGAAGTTCTTCGCTCAGTTCAACAACGTGCTCGTGTGGTGGAAACTGCTCGTCATCGTCCTCGTGTTCGTCGGACTCGCGCTGCTGGCCTTCAACCCCGGTCACTTCCACATGCCCGAGTTCGGCGGATTCGCCCCCAACGGCATCGCACCGATCTTCGCGGCCCTGCCCGCGGCGGGCATCGTATTCTCCTACCTCGGATTCCGCCAGGGCGTGGAGTTCGCCGGCGAGACGAAGAACCCGCAGAAGAATGTGCCGTTCGCTGTCATCGGTTCGATCGTGCTCACCGGCATCATCTACATCCTCCTGCAGGTCGCGTTCATCGGCGCCATCCCCACCGACCTGCTCAAAGACGGCTGGGGCGGACTGTCGTTCTCGAACTCGGCCGGACCGTGGGCAGAGATCGCGATCATGCTCGGTGCGATGTGGCTGGCGATCATCCTCTACATCGATGCCGTCGTCTCCCCGGCCGACACCGGCCTGATCTTCACCGCGCTCACCCCGCGCCTGTCGTACTCGCAGGCCCGCGTGGGCAATGCCCCGAGTGCGATGACGAAGCTGAACAAGAAGGGCATCCCGTGGTTCGGCCTGGTGGTGACGTTCATCGTCGCCTGCTTCCTCTTCTTCCCGTTCCCGTCGTGGGCGAAGATGGTCGGGTTCATCACCTCCGGCACCGTCATCTCCTTCGGATCCGGCCCGGTCACGGTGGCGGCGCTGCGCCGTCAGCTGCCCGACCAGGAGCGTCCGTTCCGGCTGCCCGGCGGGGACACCCTGCCGTTCCTCGGATTCCTCGCCGCGAACCTCATCGTGTTCTGGACCGGCTGGGACACGAACTGGAAGCTGTTCCTGGCGATGGTGCTCGGCTACGTGGTCCTCGGTCTGCACTACGCCTTCAGCGACCGCAGCAAGATCCCGCCGCTGCAGTTCAAGTCCGGCTGGTGGATGGTCCTGTGGCTCGGCGGTCTGGCCGTGCTCAGCCTGCTGAGCAACTATGGCGAAGGTGCCATGGGCGTGCTCACGTTCGGATGGGGCGAGCTGATCTGCACGGTCTTCACCGCGATCGTCTTCTACGTCGGCATCAAGACCCGCCTGAAGTCGGAGGAAGTCATCACCAACGTCGAGAACACCAAGGAGACCCGCGCCGAACACATCGACGGGGAGTGATTCGTCGTCCGAGCCAGACGGGCCGCCGCGTCAGATCTCACTGACGCTGCGGCCCTCGTCCTAAGGTTGCCTCGTCTCGACCCCGACGCGTTCCGCGTCTGCGAACGGGGCCGATACATTTCGGCCAGCCGATCATTGGTGTTTTTCTCTACGCTGCCAAGTGAGTTGAAGCGCATGGTGACGCGAGCAGTCTGTCTGAGTCATGTGGGGTGATTGACGGTGTTCGGCCGGGAGCCCAAGATGAAATCAAGTCGCCGCTCGGTGGCTTGCGCCAGTTGAGACCGGAGGGGTTTTACTTCGGGGCATGATTCGAGGAGGTCGGTGATGGGGAAGAAAAAGAGGCAGTTCCGGACACCGTGGAGCATCCTGACGATCGGAACACGGGGGAAGACAAGGAAAAGACGGAAGCCGGGGAAGCTGTCTCTGACCAGGCGGAGGACGAGCAGTTCGAAGAGTGTTCCGAGACGGGGTCGTTTGAAGAATTGGCTCACGCGATAGTCCGCAGCCGTTCTGCAGGGGGTTCAATCGTGTCACCGTCCGCTTGACGATGAATTATGGAACTGACACACATGAAGAGCTTCACGAGGTGAACGATTCATTCGCTGAGGAGATGAGACCGGTGGACGTACCGGATCGGATGACAGCCGCTTACATCGAGGCCACCGGAGGGGTCAAGAACATTCGGATCGGCGAGCTGCCCGTCCCCGAACCGGGCGCGACCGAGGTGCTCGTGCGGATGGAGGCCAGCGAGGTCAACCACGTCGACCTCTTCGTCCGCTCCGGCGCATTCCCCACACCGATGCCGTTCCCCTTCGTCATCGGCCGGGACCTCGTGGGCACCGTCGTCGCCGTCGGCGAAGCGGTCGAGGCATTCAGCCCGGGTGATCGAGTGTGGTCCAACAGCCTCGGCCACGGCGGTCGCCAGGGCGCGTTCGCCGAATACGTCACCGCCCCGGCCGCACGGGCGTACCCGCTTCCCGAGGGCATCGACCCCGCCGAGGCGGCCCCGGTCCTCCACGCGGCCGGAACCGCCTACATCGGGCTCGTGCGCGAGGCACGGCTGCGCCCGGGCGAGACCATCGTGGTCAGATCGGCCAGCGGGGCCGTGGGCACCGCGATCGTCCAACTCGCCGCGGCCATGGGCGCCCACGTCATCGCCGGTGCCTCGACCGGCGACGAACAATGGGTCGCCGACTGCGGTGCCGCGGACGTCCTCGCGAAGCATACCGATGACTTCTGCGAACGGGTCGAGCACGCCGCCCCACACGGCGTCGACGTGTGGTGGGACCCCAGCGGCGATGACGACTTCGACCGGTCCGTTCCCCTGCTCGCTCACGGCGCCCGCATCATCGCGATGGCAGGGATGCAGGCCACGCCGAGACTGCCGCTGGGCCAGCTCTACACGCGCGATGCCAGCGTGCTCGGCTTCGCGATCAGCAATGCCTCGGCCGCCGACCTCGCCGAGGCGGCCCAGGCGATCAACCAGATGCTGGCGACCGGGCGCCTGCGCGGTCGCACCGGTGCGACCTTCCACCTCGCCGAGGCGGCCGAAGCCCACCGGGCCCTCGAAGACGGGGGAGTGCGGGGCCGGATCCTCATCCTGCCCTGACCGGGACGAGCAGAGACGGCGAAGCGGTGGGAGCTATCGCCCGGCCTTCCCGGTCGGCACCACCATGACAGGTCCTCGCGCGCGATTGAGGACCTCGCGGCTGACGGAACCGAGCAGTGTGCTCTTCATCCCGCCACGACCGCGAGTGCCGACCACCGTCAGCTGCGCCGTGCGGGTCTTCGCCTCGAGGAGGTCGGCCGGATCGCCGAGCTCGACGTCGACGGAGATGTCGAGGCGCGCATGGCGTCGACGCAGCCAGGTGATCTCCTTCTCGACCGATGCCTGCAAGTTGCTCCGGCGAAGCTCGGTGATCGTGTCGAACTCTTCGAGGTCCGGGTACCAGTACTTCCACTCTCTCAGCAGCGGCAGCGCAGTCAGCACCCGCAGAGGGACCTCGAATTGCTTCGCCTGCTGTGCGGCGAGAAGCAGCACCATGCGGCTGCGCTCGGACAGGTCGATTCCAGCCACCACCGGCGCGGTGTCCCGATCGTGTGTGAAGAACTCGCCGTCCGGCCCGTCTCCCGGTTGGTAGTCCTGCGGGATGACCACGGTGGGGCACTGCGCATGGGCGGGAAGGGCCGCGGCGACCGAACCGAGAAGCTGTCCGATGAAGCCGCCGCGACCATGGGCGCCGACGACGACCGTCTGCGCACGAGCACTGAGTTCGGCGAGCACTCCGGTCGGGCTGCCCTCTGCCGAAGAGAACGTCGCTTCTCCCGGGTAATCGCGCAGATACTCCCGAGCGTCATCGAGGAGCTTCTCGGCACGATCTCGTTCGGCTCGGGCTTCGGCCGTGACCAGAATCGCCGGCTCACCGGTGTACATCATGGGAGGGAGCCGGTAGACGGTGGCGACCGTGAGGGCCGCCCCGCTGCTCAGTGCTTCTGCGGCGGCGAAATGCAGTGCGGACCGGGCATGATCCGAACCGTCGAAGCCCACCAGCACGCCGAAGTCGCGATCGGCGGAATCGAAGGCAATTGTGTCGTTCATGACCAGAGCCTCAGGCTATGACTGGCGGGGAACGATCATCACCGGACCCTGAGCGCCGTTGAGCACACCGCGAGAGACGGAACCGAGCAGCGCGCTTCGCACCGCACCGCGGCCTCTGGTGCCGACCACGGTCAGCTGCGCCGTCGCACTCCAGTCACTGATGACGTCCACGGCGTCGCCGATCACGACATCGATGGAGATGTCCAGGTTCGAGTGATCGTCGTACATCCATGAGTGGTTCTCGCGGATCGTCTTCTCAAGTTCACTCTGACGACTCTGGCTCGACTTGTTCTGGAGTTGGACGTCGGGATACCAGTACAGCCATTCCTCCGCCAGCGGCATGACCATGAGGATCTTCAGCGGCGCGGCCTTCTCCTCTGCCACTTGTGCCGCCTGCTTGAGGACCTCGTCGCTCTGCACTGAGCCATCGATCGCGGCGACGATCGGGCCGCTCTGCTTCTGCTCGGCACCGGTCTCGTTCTTCGCAGTCGCCTCGGCGGAGGCGGTCCCGGGAAACACGATCGTGGGGCAGTGGGTGTGAGCCGGAAGCGCCGCGGCGACCGAACCGAGAAGCTGCCCGATGAAGCCGCCGCGTCCGCGAGCACCGACGACCACCAGCTGGGCCTGCTTGGAGAGTTCGGCAAGGGTGCCGGTGGGATTGCCCTCGGCGGCGGCGAGGATGACCTCGCCAGAGTGGTCTTTGAGTTGTTCCTGGGCCACCTCGAGTGTGGCTTCGGCGGCCTTCCGTCGGGCGCGATCTTCCGGCTCCGAAGGCAGAGACGCCATATTGGGATAGATCGGGACAGGGACCGTGTAGGCGGTGACGACAGTGAGAGTCGTCTTCCGGCGAAGTGCTTCGCTCGCGCCGAACTGCAGAGCCGATTCGGCGTGGTCTGAGCCGTCGAAGCCGACCAGGACTCCGAGATCACGGGTGCTCAATTCAGCGGCTGTTACATCCTCGTACATCGTGAACCTCCTGCCGGGGTTTCTCAGATCCCGAGCGACGGCGACAACCCCGAAAGCGAAAGCACCGTCGTCCGATTCCACTATATCAATGTTTTCTACATTATGTAGAATTCCTTGCGTCCATATCGCTGGTGCTGTTGGGAACGATCAGAACGGGCGATCTCGCCTGGTTGAGCACACTCCGACTGACTGACCCGAGGAGCAGGCTGGCGACACCTCCGCGACCGCGGGTGCCCAGCACGACGAGTGCTGCCGTGCGTGCCGCGTCAGTCAGCGCGACCGCTGCCGAACCTTCCGGCAGCTCGAAGCGTACCCTCAGCCCTCGGTGACGTTCCTTGACGGCCTCAGCCAACTCTTCGAGATGGTGTGCGTATGCGTG
Source organism: Brevibacterium renqingii (assembly GCF_017808095.1). NCBI lineage: Bacteria > Bacillati > Actinomycetota > Actinomycetes > Micrococcales > Brevibacteriaceae > Brevibacterium > Brevibacterium renqingii. Next base: position 75,856 of record NZ_JADBHG010000004.1, read on the forward strand.
AGACGTCGCGGCACGGTCACCTCCACCACGCGCACTCGACGCTTCAGTGGGGACGGCTGAGACGAAAGCGAGTCGACGCCCGCTCAGCTCGGCGGCACGTGCGGCGACCTCGGCGACCGGCAGAGCAGAGGAATCCAGGTCGATTCCGGCGACGACCTCATCCTCGTAATTCGACCGAACCTGTTGAGACTCCGAAGACGATTCAGGAGAGTTCTCCCGCGTCAGTGCTTCTTCGTCGACATCTGTGTCCGGGAACGGCACCACCAGCACGGGGCAATGCGAATGTGCAACGAGCGCGCCCGAGACGGTGCCCAGCAGTCGGCTCGCCAGCCGGTTGCGTCCGCGTTTGCCGACGACCGCCAGCCGCGAGTAGCGACTGGCTTCGGCGAGCACTTCTGCCGCGTCTCCCTCGATGGCCTGCGCAGAGGCCTCGACGCCCGCGCTCCGAGCCTCCGCGGCAAAGTCTTCGAGCATCCCCTGCGTCGCATGCCCGATGCTGCGATGGCGCTCGTCGGAGATCGTCGGAGCGTGACGCCGGGGAATCACCGGGACGCTGTAAGCACCCACCACCCGAAGCGAACAGCCGTGCTCTTCGGCGATGGAGACGGCGGTCGTGAACGCCTGCCGGCTGTTGTCCGAGCCGTCCACTCCGACCAATATATCCGCCGGTGGGAGGGTGAAGAGAGCAGTCATGGCCTCACCGTACGCGAAGTGCCCGATTCTTGGGAGGGCCACCTCGCCGGGGCGGCGCCCCGCCCGGGCAACCCCGCGTCCCGTTCACGCCGGGATTCAGTCGGCGGAGTCCTTCTCCTCGGCGAACCGAGTGAAGTAAGTCAGCGTCTCGAACACGTCGACGGCGTCGGGGTTGGCCACCCGTTCGAGGGGGTGGCCCTGAATGAGCCGCTTGACGGGAACCTCGAGCTTCTTGCCCGTGCGGGTGTGGGGCACCGCCGGCACGTCGATGATGTCATCGGGCACATGTCGCGGGGAGGCCTTCGTGCGCAGCTCCTCCCTGATCTTCTCGCGCAGCCGGTCGTCGAGTTCGACGCCTTCGGCCAGGACGACGAACAGCGGCATCCAGTATCCGCCGTCGGGCTGTTCGGCGCCGATGACCAGGGATTCGGTGACCTCGGAAATGCCGTCGACGACGTCGTAGATGTCGGCGCTGCCCAGGCGCACGCCGTGTCTGTTGAGCGTGGCGTCCGAGCGTCCCGAGATGATGACGCTGCCGCGGTCGGTGATCGTGATCCAATCGCCGTGGCGCCACACTCCGGGGAACATCGAGAAGTAGGTGTCGCGGTAGCGCTCACCGTCCGGATCGTTCCAGAACTTCACCGGCATCGACGGCATCGGTGCGGTGATCACCATCTCCCCGACCTCGCCGATGAGAGGCTCGCCCGCATCGCCCCAGGACTCCAAGGCCACACCCAGGACCGGGGCCGACAGTTCTCCTGCCCACACCTCGAGGTTCGCAGCCGAGCCGGCGAAGCCGCTGACGACGTCCGTGCCTCCGCTCGTCGAGGCCAGCTGAACGCGCTCGCCGACGGCGTCGCGGACCCAGGCGAAGCAGTGGGCGGGCACGGGCGCGCCGGTGGCGCCGATCGTCCGCAGGGCCGACAGGTCGAGCTCCTCGCCGGGTTTCAGCCCGGCCTTCATTCCCGCGAGGAAGATCCCCGGGCTCACCCCGAGGACGTTCACCTCGTTCTCCGCGGCGATCTCCCACAGCCGGCGTGGGCCGGGGTAGAGGGGGCTGCCGTCGAAGCAGACGGTGGTCGCGCCTGCCAACAGCGCCGAGGCGACCAGGTTCCACATCATCCAGTTCGTATTCGTGTACCAGAAGAAGCGGTCGCCCGGGCGAAGGTCGAGGTGCAGTCCGAACAGACGCAGATGGTCGATGACGACACCGCCGTGGCTGTGCACGATGCCCTTGGGGATTCCCGTGGTGCCGGAGGAGTAGAGCACCCACAGCGGAGTGTCGAAATCGACCCGGACGAACTCCGGCGGTGTATCGCCAGAGGCGATGGCGTCCCACGCGACGAGATCAGTGATCTGATCCTGATCGCCCCATGACCCCGCACCGAGGTTGTCGATGCCGACGACTGCCCGCAGCGTAGGGATGCGCGCGGCGAGGTCGGCTACCTGGTCGCGGCGGTCGAAGGCAGCGCCGTTCCAGAAGTAGCCGTCGGCGGCGAAGAGCACTGTCGGTTCGAGCTGTCCGAGCTTGGCCGCTGCGCCTTCGGCCGCATAGTCCTGGGCACAGGCCGACCAGATGGCGCCGATCGAGGCGGAGGCGAGGAAGGCCACGAGCGTGTGGTGGGTGTTCGGCAGGTAGCCGACGACCCGGTCGCCCTGCTCGACTCCGCGCTCGCGCAGCCATGCGGCCACCGATCCGACCTGACGTCGCAGCTCCCGCCACGTGACCTCGATACGGTCGCCGCCTTCGGTGACGGTGATGATCGCCGGCTCGTCGACCAGCTGTTCGTCGAGTGCGGCGCGCAGGGCATGTTCGGCGTAGTTGACGTGAGTTCCCGGGAACCAATCGGCGCCCGGCATGGACCTGTTCGCCAGCACCTCGGTGTAAGGCTCGTCGGAGACGACGTCGAAGAAATTCCAGACCGCACCCCAGAACCCGTCGAGATCGCTCACCGACCAGCGCCACAGATCGTCGTAGCTGACCATGTCGCGGCCCGTGCGCTGGTTCGCGAATTCGGTGAATTCAAGGATCTGCGGGCGGGGAGTCTGGTCGGGGTACGGACGCCAGATCGGTTCAGCGGTCAATTCTTCTCCTCAGCTCAGCACCTCAGTGGGCAGCAGTGGTCGAAAGCCTCGAGCACAGGAACGAGCGAGGCTCCTCATGCAGGTGAGACGGTGACTCAACTTTATCCCTACCGACGGCTCATACGGCACCTGAACCGAGGGGCATCCGTCAGCGTCGTGCCTGGTGGCGTGAACTTTGCTGTGATTTTCCGACACGACCGCAGTGAATTGCCTATGAATGTAGTTGAACTATGTAGGATCGTTTGGGCATTTCGGAAGAATGCAGCGTCAAGTGGAGGAACAGAACAGTGATGCGGCTCGGGGAACGGCTTCGGCGTTGGGGTGCTGAACAGGCTTCGACGAAGCAGAAGGTCACCGTTTCCAAACTTCGACACCGCGAGTACAGGTGGCAGCGGCCGTTCCAGGAACGTCAGGTGAAAGCAGGGCTGGCGCCTGAACGCGGCTACGATGCTCGAGCCGTGGCTGAGGACAATCTTTCGGTCGTGACGAGTGCGCTGAGCTCTGCTGGAGTCGAGTTCGTGGTGCTACCCCGCCCGAACGAGTTCAATCCGATCGTCGTCATCGCTGAAACCGAAACACCACAAGCCATTGATGCCCTGTTGCAGCTGGACGCACACGAAGGTTGGGACTCGCACGCAACCGGTTTCTCGGGGCGGCGGGGGCTGCTGTCGAAATTCTCCTCGAAGCCTGAAGACGTAAGCAGGATCCGTTGTCGGCGCCGTCTGAAGGCGCGGAACGGCAAGCTCATGAATACGCGCTTCGAGGATGTCATCATCGAGACCTGGGCGGTATTGGGCTCGGAGGTGGAACGGGTCGACGGCGATATGCACGCCGCGGGGACTCTGCACCGCCGCATTGCGCAACGAGGAGTCCCCGTCGAATATCTGACTCCGGAGAAGTGGCAGAAGACAGTTGCTGCGGGAGGGCAATTGACTCTGCCGTACCCCCACCTCTACGACGTCGTCGACCCTGTTGACATCGTCTACACCTGGGTCGACGGAGACGACCCAGACTGGCGGCAACGCAAGCGCGCCGTCGAGGCGGCACTCGAACATGGAACGGTGAACGAGACCGCCACGATTCCGTCGCGTTTCACCAGCAGAGATGAGCTCAAGTACTCATTGCGCTCGGTCGAAGCCTATGCCAGCTGGGTCAACCACATCTACATCGTCACAGATGGGCAAGTGCCGGCCTGGCTGAACACCGACCATCCGAAGATCACTGTCGTCGACCACCGCGAGATCTTCACCGACAACGCTGCCCTGCCGGTGTTCAACTCCCATGCGATTGAGTCGCAGCTTCATCACATCCCAGGCCTCAGCGAGAGATACGTCTATCTCAACGACGACATCTTCTTCCTGCGCCCCACCGACCCGTCGCTCTTCTTCACCGGCAATGGACACTCGAAGTTCTTCCCGTCGAAGGCCCCTCTCGATATCGATCCTCCGTCGGTCCGGGACCTGCCGGTCCTGTCAGCAGCGAAGCGCAATCGCGCGTTCCTGCAAGGCAAATTCGACAGAACAGTGACGAACAAGTTCAAGCACACTCCTCACCCCCAGCTGCGCTCGGTGCTCTCAACGATGGAGACAGAGCATTTCGACGAGTTCGCGAGAGTGGCACGGTCGACGTTCCGTCATCCTGACGATCTGTCGATCCCGTCTGCGCTCTACCATTTCTACGCGTACGCCATCGGACGCGCCATCCCTGGCAGCATTCGCTACGCCTATATGGATATCGCCCGCGAGGACGCCGAGCTGTACTTTCTGCGGCTCTCCAGACGGCGTGACCTCGATGTGCTCTGCCTCAACGACACGAACACCGCTGATGCTGATCAGGAAAAGCTCGATGAGATGATGCGAGATTTCCTCGAACACCAGTTGCCCATACCCAGCACTTTTGAGAAGAGGGCGGAAGACCAATGACCGATAAGAAGTTTGCGGTGGTCTCTGCCGTCTACAACGTTTCGCGCTATCTCGACGACTTTCTGACTTCCCTCGACCATCAGACGCTTGACCACTCCCTCATCGAGATCATCCTTGTCGATGACGGCTCGACTGATGACTCGCTCGACCGGCTGAAAGAATGGGCCGCTACGACGGACTTCGCCGTAACAGTCCTGACCAAGACCAACGGAGGTCAGGCATCCGCCCGAAATCTCGGCCTCGGCGCAGTCACCGCTGAATGGGTGACGTTCACCGACCCGGACGACACGTTGGCGGAGGACTACTTTGAGGCTGTCGAAGCGTCCTTAGGTTCTCACCGCAACGCTGAGATGGTGATCTGCCACCTGTTCGATCACTTTGAAGCGACGGGCGAAGTGAAGGACTCACATCCGCTGCGGCATCGGTTCCGTGGAGGCGACCAACTTGTCGATATCGATCGCTTCCCCGAATATGTCCACTTGCATGCTTCTTCCGCCTTCTTCCGAACAGCAAAGGTGAACGGTCTCGGTCTTCGATTCGACGAGAGGATACGACCCACTTTCGAAGACGGCCATTTCGTGCAGAAGTATCTTTTGGCGCTGCCGAAGAGGCTGGTCTCGGTGGTCGATTCGGCGAAGTATTTCTATCGTCGGCGGGCCGATAAATCCTCAACTCTTCAAACCAGCGCGACCGACCCTGGCAAGTACACGACCGTTCTAGAACTCGGATGCCTCCAGCTCCTCGAACAGGCGGCACCCGAGGTCCCTTTGTGGTTGCAGTACGTCATCATCTATGAGCTGACGTGGACCTTGCGTGCAGAAGAGGCAATGTATTCGGCAACGTCGAGCATAGAGTCGACTGCCGCTGCCCGGTTCCACGAGCTCGTCAGCCGGATCAGAGGACATCTCTCGTCAGAAGCAATCGAATCGTTCCCTCTGATCAAACGATCCACGACCCAATTCGAGGCACTGGCGCACGGCTACGTGCAAGAGAACTGGCGGTGGCAGTCTGTGGTGGTAGACAGTCTGGATGAAGATCGTCGCCTCGTCGAACTGCGTTATCACTACACGGGAACTATGCCACGCGAAGAGATTCGCTTCAGAGGCAAACCTATTGAACCCTTGGCCGCGAAGACTAGAGATTTCACTTATCTGCGCGAGGCACTGGTTCACGAGCGAATCCTCTGGGTGTCCGCAGATGGGACTGTCGAGATTCTTCTCGATGGGAAGCGAGTTCCGGTGACATTCGGTTGGCCGAAACCCCGCCGGTTCTCGGTTCGACCGGCTAAGGTTCAAGCACAACGGGGCGCAAAGCGAAAACAGAATCCAAAGACGAGGCGTTTTGCGCCGAAGAAGCGTCGTTCAAAGGTCACCGCGGAGGACTCTTTCGTGTCGTCGATGGCTCGGTCGGCACCAATACGTCGAATGTTCGCGGATGCATGGGTGCTGATGGATCGTGACGTGAATGCAAATGACAACGCTGAACATCTGTTTCGCTACCTGCGCAAGCGACGGCGCGATATCAACGCGTGGTTCGTGGTCGAGAAAGACTCGTCTGATTGGGACCGTCTGCGCGCCGAGGGGTACAAGCGGCTGATCCCCTATGGTTCGCGACTGTGGAAGGCGCTCTGCCTGAATGCGCGCTTTATCGTCTCGTCACATGCCGATGCCTATGTTTCTTCTCCTTTTATTCTGTCGAATGGGGAGAAGCCGAAATGGAAATTCGTCTTCCTCCAACACGGCGTCACCAAAGACAACATTTCACGCTGGCTGAACGGCAAGAAGCTTGCGGGGATGGTGACGTCTACGGTTGAGGAATTTGCTTCGATCGCAGGCGACCATTCACCGTACAAACTCAGCGCCAAAGAAGTCTCACTCACCGGAATGCCACGCCACGATGTGCTGGCGAAGAAAGCCTCTGCTTATACGCTCGAAGAGCGGTCGATTATCACAGTCATGCCGACTTGGCGCCAATTTCTGGTCGGCGACACAATCGGCCGCGGCAATCGGCGGCACCTCAACCGCGAGTTCTTCGAATCAGAGTTCCTGCATCGTTGGATGAACGTTCTTGAGTCTCCCGAACTTCAAAAGATGGCGAAAGCGCACGAGTGCAGGATCATGTTCATGCCACACCCGAATCTCGAGGACTACTTGCCCGAACTGACTCTGCCCGACCACATCGAGGTCCGTTCCTACTCGGAGATCAATGTCCAGGATGTGATTGCTCAATCGGCTGTTGTGGTCACTGATTACTCTTCGATCGCCTTCGACGCAGCAATTGTGCATCGACCTGTTGTCTACTATCAGTTCGACCGAGACAGGGTTTTCGGCGGAGACCATCTGACAAAGCCCGGATACTTCTCGTACGTCGAAGACGGATTCGGACCGGTCGCGCTCGAACACGACCATGTGCTGGAAGCTCTGCGTACGACTCTAGAACATGGCAAAGAACCAGCACCGGAATACATGCGAAGGATCGAACGAACCTTCGTCGCACCCGGCCACGCGTGCAGCCGTGTTACCGAGATGATCGAAGAACTCGACCGTCCGGTGAAGATCGGCGATCACCGCCCTACCCCGGAAGCTCCAGAGATCCAATACAGCAATTGAGCCTCTGGGCGTCTTTCTTCAGCCCGAACGATTGCGGTGACGAGGGCATCGTCTTTCCTTGATCCGGTCGGCGTTTGCACGAGGCACCGGTCCCGGCCACGACCCCTGTTGTGATCATGCGCGCGGGTCTAGCGTGGAAAACGCGAACCCGTTCCGGCACTGGCGTCTCAGGAAGGAAGTGGCACCCATGACTGGGGAACACACAGCATCGGCTGGATCACGTGATCGCACCCCGTGGACCGCACCGCAGCGACGGGCCCTGTTCGCCGGTGTCGGCAGCTGGACTCTGGACGGTCTCGACTACTTCATCCTCGTCTTCGTCCTCACCGATGTTGCGCACGGGCTGAAATCCACGGTGACGACCGCCTCGCTGGCCATCACACTCACCCTGCTGCTCCGGCCCATCGGCGCGATCATCTTCGGCGCGTTGGCGGAAAAGTTCGGACGCAAGCACATCCTCGCGCTCAACGTCGTGCTGTATTCGCTCATCGAGGTCATCAGTGCCCTGTCGCCGACGATGGCCTTCTTCCTTGTCACCCGCATCTTCTACGGCATCATGATGGGCGGAATCTGGGGCGTGGCTTCGGCGCTGACGATGGAGACGGTGCCGAATCGGTCCCGCGGGTGGGTCTCCGGCATCTTCCAGGCGGGCTACCCCATCGGATACCTCATCGCAGCAATCCTCTACGGGCTCCTTGGCGAAGTTATCGGCTGGAGGGGCCTGTTCGCGCTCGGAGGTCTGCCGATCCTCCTAGCCGTCTACATGTGGATCTTCGTCAAGGAATCCCCAGTGTGGCTGGAGCGCGGCACTTCGAAGGAGTCGAAGCCCCGCTATCTGGAGACCTTCAAGCAGTCGTGGAAGGTCATCGTCTTCGCCATCGTGCTCATGGCGGCGTTCAACTTCTTCTCCCACGGCACACAGGACATGTACCCGACGTTCCTCAAGGAGCAGCACGGATTCGGCAACGGAGTGGAATCCCTTATTGCGATCTTCTACAACATCGCTGCGATCCTCGGAGGGATTCTGGCGGGCACACTGTCGCAGAAGTTCGGCAGGCGGTGGGTCATGATCGTCATGGCGCTCCTCGTCCTCCCTGCGATTCCCCTGTGGGCTTACAGCCACAGTGCCGTCATGCTCGGCCTCGGAGCGTTCCTCGTCCAGTTCATGGTCCAAGGCGCATGGGGTGTAATTCCGGCCTATCTCAACGAGCTCATGCCTATGGGTGCTCGTGCCATGCTGACAGGTTTTGTCTACCAGGTGGGCAACGTCATCGCCTCCCCGAATTCGACCCTGCAGGCCAGCTGGGCTGAGCATCTGGGCGGCAACTTCTCCCTGCCGATGTCCGTCATCGCCGCCAGCGTGGCCGTCATCATCGCCGTCCTCGTCTTCTTCGGAAAGGAGACGAGGGACAAGAGCATTGAAGGCGATGGATAGGGCCTGCCGTCACTTCCGGCTGTTCAGCCCCACACCCCGCGCGTATCGTGGACGATCTTCTGCGTGAGCAGGGTCCGATCGAGGCGCGTGAACTCGGTGTGGTCGACCAGCAGGAGAACGATGTCGGCCGCTCGTACGGCCTCATTCACCTCGGTGAGAGTGACATTGCCCCGAGCCTCGAGCTCTTCGGGCAGTTCGTCGATATTCGGTTCGACAGCCATAATGGTCGCCTGGGGGAGTTCGTCGGCGAGCTGGCCGACGATCTTGCGGGCCGGGCTCTCGCGCAGGTCATCGATGTTCGGCTTGAACGCGAGTCCGAGGGCGGCGATCTGCACGTCCTGGATGCGCCGAGCCTGGGGGAGGAGCTTGTCGAGCACGTAGCCGGGCTTAGCGTCGTTGACCTCACGAGCGGTTCTGATCAGTGAGGATTGCTCAGGGGCAGTGGAGACGATGAACCACGGATCGACGGCGATGCAGTGTCCGCCGACGCCGGGCCCCGGCTGCAGGATGTTCACGCGCGGGTGATGATTGGCGAGCTTGATGAGCTCCCAGACGTTGATGTCGAGCCCGTCGGAGATCATCGACAGTTCGTTGGCGAAGGCGATGTTGACGTCGCGATAGGCGTTCTCGGTCAGCTTCGCCATCTCAGCGGTGCGGGCATCGGTCATGAGGAACTCGCCCTCACAGAACAGCTCGTAGAGGTCGCGCGCCCGCTCACCGGCGTTGCCGTTGAGGGTGCCGACGATGCGGTCGTTCGTGCGCAGCTCGATCATGATCCGACCGGGCAGGACTCGTTCGGGGCAGTGCGCGAAGTAAATCGTCTGTGCGCTGCCGGGCTTGAGCGTGAGATCCGGGCGAGCGTTGATGATCGTCTCGGCGAGGAACTCCGTGGCTCCGGGAGGTGAAGTAGATTCGAGAATAATCAGCTCATTGCCTTCGAGCAACGGCGCGATCTGCTTGCCTGCGGTCTCGATATAGGACAGATCCGGTTCGTGCCCGTCCTTGAATGGGGTGGGCACCGCGACGATGTAGTTATCGGCGTGCGGCGTCTCCGTGGTGGCGCGGAGGTAGCCCTGCGAGACGACTCCGGCCACTGTCGTCGCCATGTCCGGTTCGACGAAGGGAACCTGGCCGGCGTTGATCGTGGCCACTGCATCGGCATTGACATCGACCCCGATCACGTCCGCTCCGGAACTGGCCAGAACCGCCGCGGTCGGCAATCCGATGTAGCCGAGGCCGATAACTGCGACTGACGGTCGGTCGTTCTCGGAAGTCGGGTTCATAAAATATCTCTCCAAGTTTCTAGGCTCCGGTCAACGACCGCGGCGCGGCAAGGTAGCATCTGCGCGGCTCAGACGCCGACCGACGTGGCGCACAGCAGAAGTAATGCTAATAAAAAAACTCACATCCATGAAATAGTAGCCGTTTACAGCATAGCTCCTGAGGACTCGACAGTAGCTGAGTTAAGTTTCGATAAATATTTGCGCTCGCGATACTCTCAGCGCGAACTGCCCGCGAAAATCTGGTCTAATTGCTTGAAAATCGAACTTTTATACTCGCTGTCGGCGGGCCCGGCCATGAAGCCTCGGTCGGGCCGTTTTTTTGCGTCGCGAACACAGCTTCAGAACACGAAGGAGCAGCTTTGAACGCTGACAATTCGGGCATCTGCCCCAAAGTGATGGTCATTTACGGTACTCGTCCTGAAGCCATCAAGGTGGCACCCGTGGTCAAGGCGCTCGAAGCTGCCCCGAATCTCACCCCGATTGTCGTTGTCACGGCCCAGCACCGTGAAATGCTCGACCAGGTCAATGCGGTCTTCGATATCGTTCCCGATGTAGACCTCAACCTCATGGCACACGGGCAGACGCTCAATTCCATTGCTGGCAGTGTCATCACGAAGATCGACACCGTCCTCGAAGAGCACAGGCCTGACGCGGTCGTCGTGCAGGGTGACACGACGACAGTCATGGGAGCCGCGATTGCGGCCTTCAACCGCGAGATCCCGGTGGTGCACTTGGAGGCGGGACTTCGCAGCGGTGACATCAACTCGCCATTCCCCGAAGAGGCGAATCGCAAGATCGTCTCGCAGATCGCTCGCGTGCATCTGGCACCGACGATGGTCTCTCGCCGCAACCTGCTGGCAGACGGCGTCGCGGATGAGGACATTCATGTCATCGGCAACACTGTGATCGATGCCTTGCATTGGGCGGTTGCGCGGCCCGTGGAGTTCAATGTACCTGAGCTTCAGAAGCTGACTCACGACGAGCGCAAGGTTCTGCTGGTGACCACGCATCGTCGCGAGAATCTCGGCGATAACATGGTGAGTATTGGGAAGGCCATGCGCCAGTTGGCGGTGACCTATCCGGATCTGCTCATTGTGTGGCCGGCTCATAAGAACCCAAAGGTTCGTGCATCGATCGGACCTCACATCGGTGACCTCGATAACGTTCTTTCGATCGAACCTGTCGAATATGGGGAGTTCTCGCATCTGATCAACGCATCTGACATTGTGCTCACTGATTCCGGCGGCATCCAGGAAGAAGCGCCGAGCCTCGGCAAGCCCGTGTTGGTGCTCCGCGAGAACACCGAGCGCCCCGAGGCGGTTGATGCAGGAACGGTCAAGCTCATTGGCACAGCTGCTGAACGTATCGTCTCCGAAGTCTCAGCACTGCTCGACGATTCGAAGACGTACCGAGACATGGCGAACGCCGTCAATCCTTACGGTGACGGACATTCAGCTGGTCGCAGCGTGGCAATTCTCAGGCAGTTGGTCTCCCCGTCGCAGGGCTGAATCTTTCGTCGTGCTCTCAGTCAGAAGCAGTAGTGCTCGGGGGCGTACCCAAACGAATGGACATCACTGTTGGCGAGTAGCAGATCGTCGTCAACCGACCAAGTATGCGAATGGTTCCCCCGGACTTGAACGAAGTTGAAACGGTCGGCTGAATATATCCTAGCGCCCGCGTCGATGAGCCTTCGCTGCAGATCTGTGTCCTCGCCGAGCGTGAGCTCGGCAAAAGGGTGATCGCGCAGAGTATTGCGCCGCGCCATGAGTGTGGGACCCATGACGAGATCGGTGTATCGGTGCTCGCGTTCCGGGAACCGGCACATGACGATATTGCGTCCTCTGAGCAGAAGGTAGTGCGCCTGCTTGCCGATGAGATCAGCATGGGAATAGCGAAGCGCGGCGAGCTGGTCTGAGAGGTAATGTTCGCCGTAGATATCGTCATCGTCCATTTTGGCGATCACGTCTCCGCCAGCGGCCTCGATGCCGCGATTGAGGCATGCGCCCAGTGTGAGATCAGTGGATGCGGTAACAATTGTGAAGTTGTCGATCCCGAGGTTCTTAGCGCGCGTACGGAGGTCGGCGGCTGGATCGAATCCATGAGCGACCAGGACAAGTTCCCGGTTTTCATGCGCCTGTCGCGCGTGGGTGGAGAGTACATCGTCGAGGTGGTCTGGACGATTCGTGGAGACGACTGCCGAGACGGACTGGGGGAACGGCTGCTCATACTCGACGCCAAGCGAATCCATGACGGTCATCGCCCGATGCGTGTATGTGTGTTCCTTCCAGATTCTCCGCTGCGCCTTGTGCACGGCGCGCTCACGTAACTCCTTGCTGCGTACCAGTGCTCGTAGGGTCAATTCCGCATCCTCGCGTGTCTCGGGCTGCGGCACCTCGTCGGCCGGGAAGAACTCCTTCGTTGCCGCGTTCGGTGTGGTCACCACTGGAGTCCCTGCTGCCGTGATCTCGAAGATCCGTCGCGCACACATACTCGGCGAATCCACAACGGAGTTGACATTAAGGAACACCTTGAAGTTCTTATATGCGGTGAGCAGGTTCCGGTACGGAAGCGAGCCGATCACGTGCTGATCAAGTGGGCTGGGGAACTGATAACGCTCGTCTTGGCCGAAGAACCGGGAGAAGATCTCGAGACCGTGCTGCATCCGACCCGAAATATTCGAGGCGGCACCGAGGAGCATGTCCATCTGCTCCCGGCGCTCCGGGTACTTGTGGGCGAAGTACATGCCGGCGAAGGCGATATCCCGTGCGGCGACGTTCTTAGCAGGACGGGACGGGTTGTGAATGACGGGCTGAGCCGCGAACGGAAGGGCCGCGACATTGTCGTGGCCCACGACCGACTGGTAGTCGGGGATGAGTCGACTGTCGCTGGTGAAGACGGCGTCGGCGAGCTTCGCCAGCGGAAGGAAGTCGTCGAAATGTGGCGGGTCTTCCTTGTTCCAGAAGACGGTCGGAAGGCCCCGACGGCGGCACTCAGCAAGCAGGTCGACGATCTCGGCGCTGGGGCCGGAGCTCCCAGTCAGCTTGAACTTCCACTCGCCGTCATTGCCGTTCCACGCAGACTCAACGAAAACGAAATCGAGATCGGCGAGCTGGTTCGGCCATTCCGTTCGAGAGAGCGGGATGGTGGTCCACTCGAAGCCGAGGCTCTGCGCAGAGAACTCGTCGAGGATGGCTCCGACCCGAACGTCAGCGAACACCGGTGAATGCTGGGGAATTGGCATGGGCGGGAAAAGTTCTTCGAGGTCGTTATTTGCCAGACGACTGGTGGCTATCTCCGCGGCAGACTCCGAAACGCCCTGGGCGATGGCGCGGCGACGTCTCCACGTCGAGAGTTGGGTGGGCCCACCCTTGCGCAGATGCCACAGCGCGGTTCTGAGCGTGCGAAGCGGAGCGTCGACCAATTATTGTTCCTTTCGGCGGAAATTCGCGCGAGTCGAATGGTGTCGCCACGATTTCTGTATCAATCCTGTCAAAGTCAATAGTACAATCGGAGAGTTGAAATGCCCTGACTGCAACTTTTGTAGTCATGCTCGGTTGAATGACCTCCCGCCGAGCATATGAGTCGAATGAAATGAGGACAGTGGGAAGCAATTCTGGGCCCATTCCCTCACGGACCCCAATGAGGCGGAACGGCAGAGCCATGGCGCTGTCCCTCATCGATGGTCTCGTCTTCGCGTTCCTCGTCATGGCGATGACCCTCGTGCGGTACGACTTCCACACCTATTTCGTCAACGCTCCAGGCATGCTCGTCTGCTCGGCGATCGCTCTGGTCGTCTTCCTCATCGGCGGTCCACTGGCGATCTATCGCGGACGCTATCGTCGCGGATCGACCGATCAGTTCGCCGCCATCGTCGGCACCGTCGCGTTGGGCGTCGGCCTCATGTGGGTGGCCGAATTCGCCTTTGCCAAACGACTGCTCATCCCCACCAGTGTTCCCATCGCCGCAGGCGCCCTGATGATCGTGGTCAAGAGCCTCGAGAACTGGGTGCGGCGCAACCTGCGACAGCGCAGACTCACGACCTCGGGGTCGTCGCGGCCGACCCTCGTCGTCGGCGCGGGAAATCAGGGAACGCTCGCTCTCGACATGATCGCGCAGGACACGCGCAACGAGTTCGTCGCCGTCGGCATCCTCGACGACGATCCGGCCAAACGGCACCTGCGATACAACGGCACCCGGGTGCTCGGGCCGATCAGCGATATTGCGGCTCAAGTCGACCGCACCGGTGCCGGTGTCGTCATCATCGCCATCGCGGACCTGCAGCCCGAAGAGCTCTCTCGGATCGCTTCCAACCTCGAATCGCGGCCGGTCGAGATCAAGATCATGCCGAACCTCTCGGACTCCGATTACACGCGGCCCGAACCCGATTCGCACGATGTCGCCGATCTGCGCCACCGCGGCTTCCGCGATGTCAGCCTCGAAGATCTCATCGGTCGCCAGCCGATCTCGACGAATATCGACGACATCGCCTCGGCGATCACGGGCAAGGTCGTCCTCGTCACCGGGGCCGGCGGCTCGATCGGCTCGCAGCTGTGCCGTCAGGTCTTCCGCTTCGACCCGGCCCGCCTCGTCATGACCGACCGGGACGAGTCCGGTCTGCACGCCACCGAGCTCGGGCTCGAAGGCTCGGCGCTGCTGACCAGCGACGACCTCGTCCTCGGTGATCTCCGCGACCCCGCATTCATTGATTCCCTCGTCGCCGAGGTCAAACCCGACATCATCTTCCATGCCGCAGCGCTCAAGCACCTGACCTTCCTCGAACGCTTCCCGGAACAGGCCGTGCGCACCAATGTCGGTGCCAGCCTCGATCTGCTCGAAGCCGCTGTGACCCATGACGTCGAATCCTTCGTCCACATCTCCACGGACAAGGCGGCCGGGGCGACGTCCGTGCTCGGTCGCACGAAGTTCTCGATCGAACGGGCGATCGCCTCCGTGGCGGAAGAGACCGGGCGCCGGTACATGTCGGTGCGGTTCGGCAATGTGCTCGGCTCCCGAGGTTCGGTGCTCGAGACCTTCGTGGCTCAGGTGGCCGCGGGCGACCCTGTGACCGTGACCGACCCGGAGGTCACCCGGTACTTCATGACCGCCGATGAAGCCTGCGAGCTCGTCCTGCAGGCGGCCGCCATCGGAGGGCCGGGCGAGACGCTGGTCCTCGACATGGGCGAGCCGATCAGGATCGACGACCTGGCCAAACGCGTCATCGCCCTGTCCGGTCGGACCGACGCGCGGATCGTCTACACGGGACTGCGTCCGGGGGAGAAGCTCAGCGAAGCGCTTCTGTCGCCGGGCGAAGTCGACGATCGCCCCAATCATCCGCTGATCACCCAGGTTCCGATCACCCCGATCGACCTCGAGGCGCTCAAGACGCTCGTGGCCGCATCCCGGGATCCGCAGGTCTTCACCCATCGCGAAGCGCTCGAAGCGCGGCTGACAAGCATCCTGGGCTTCGATCAGAACCCCGAGATCGGGGCGGCCGCTGCCGTCGCCGAGGCCCCGGCGACCGCGGAGCCGACCGGAGGCGAATTCGGACCACAGGACACCGGAGCCTGCCGCTGATGGACCTGCAGTCGCTGGTGATCCTCGTCGTGGCCGCTGTGGTCACGGCGTTCAGCGCCCTCCTCGCCTTCCCTCTGCTGCGCCGGGCCGGGGTCGTCGATGTCCCTTCGCATCGGTCCTCACATTCGCAGTCGACCGTTCGCGGCGGAGGCATCGCCATCGGTTGCGGCATCACCGTCGCCACCGTCCTGGCGATGGTCTGGAACATCGCCGAGCATGGGGTCTTCGGGCTCGGCAGCATCCTGCTGCCCATTGGTTTCCTGGTGCTCACCTGGTGCTATTCGGCGATCGGGATGAGCGACGATCTCGACTCGCTGAGGCCTTCCGGACGGCTGTTCGGACAGGTCGTACTGGCGCTGCTGTTCAGCGCGACCATTGCGATGTTCTCCACGCAGGGGATCGCCCACGTGCTGGCCTTCGCGGTCATCGGGGTCGCCACCGTCAATGCGGTGAATTTCGTCGACGGACTCAACGGCTATGTCACCGAATGGGCCATCGTCACCGGCGGCTGGTTCGCCTTCGTGGGCGCATGGATCGGAGAGAAGGACGTGGCGCTCCTGGCTCTGGCGCTGGCCGGTGCTGCCGTCGGGTTCCTGCCCTTCAACCTCGGCCGGGCCAAGGCCTTCCTCGGCGACACCGGCAGCTACGGCATCGGCGCGGCGGTCTTCGCCCTGGCCGTGTGGCTCTTCGTCCAGGGAGTGCCGATCGTCGTCATCGTCGCCCCGATGATCTTCGTCTTCTTCGATGTCGGCCTCACCCTGGTTCTGCGTCTGTTCCGCGGTGAGAACATCTTCCTGCCGCATCGGGAGCACATCTATCAGCGCATCCAGCAGGCCGGTTGGCCGCACAGCTCGGTGTCCCTCTTCCACGCCGCACTGAGTGTGCTGGCCTGCATCTTGGCCGTTCCGACGCTGCTGAGCGGCAACACCGCGACGACTTATCCTGCCCATGTGTTCTGGATCGTCCTCATCGCCCTCTATGTGCTTCTCCCGCTGTGGCTGAAGCGACGCACGGAACAGGAGGCGGTGCCGGTATGAGGATCGTCCTGCTCAGCCATTACTACTATCCCGAGGTCGGTGCCCCGCAGCGTCGCTGGCGAATCCTCGTCGATCACCTCCGTGCCGTCGGTCATGACGTCATCACGGTCGCTCCGCACCCCCACTATCCGTATTCCGATCGGGCCGGTTTCTTCGGGTCCCGGGTCGGGTGGGGCCGTCGCCGTGTCGACGTACGGCTCGGCGGCACGTGGGACACCGGAGTCGACGGGGAGCGGATCCTGCGCGTGCCCTACCTGCACAGCGGCTCATCCATGGCCCGGCAGCTGCTCGACCAGACGGTGTCCGCTACCGGAGCCATGTCGGCCGTGATCGATCGGCTGCGTGGCAAGATGAGACCGGACGTCATCGTCTCGACGACTCCGGCCCTGCCGTTCCTGCTCGCAGGAGACACTCTGTCGCGTCTCCTGCGCGTGCCGCACGTCGCGGAGGTGCGCGACGCCTGGCCGGATCTCATCTCGGAGATGAACCTGGTCACGGGTGCCCTCGGAAAGTATCTGCCGGGCACGCTGACGAAGTCCCTCGAACATCGTCTCCTGCCCGGTCTGCTCACCCGTGCCCAGCGCCGAGCCGCGGTCGTCGTCGTGACCACCGATGGTTTCAAACACCGGCTGGAGCAGCGCGGAGTCACCGCCGAGGTGGTGCGCAGCGGCGTCTCTCCCGCAGAGCTCGAGGGTGCTTCCGGTCTGACGGCTACGGGAGCGATCCCTCTGATCGCACCGGCAGAGGAGACCGAAACCGCAGCCGACACTGCGAAACGCAGTTCCGCGGCTGCTGGTAGCGGCCTCAACCTGCTCTATGTCGGCACTGTCGGCCGGTCTCAGGACCTGAGTACCTCGATTCGTGCCCTGGCCCGCACCGAGGGTGTGCGTCTGCGCATCGTCGGCGGCGGCGTCGACACGGCCGAGCTCAAGGCAGTCGCGGCCACGTACCACGTCCCCGTCGAGTTCTACGCCCAGCACGCAGGGGCAGAGCTTGCCGCGCACTGGGAGTGGGCCGATGCCGGGCTCGTCAGCCTCAGTCCGCTCGAGTCCTATGAATACACGGTGCCTTCGAAGCTCTATTCGCTCATGGCTCGTCGGATCCCCGTCCTCGGCGTCGTCGCCGGCGAGGCAGCGGACATCATCACCGGCACTGCCGCCGGCGAGATCGCGATTCCTGGGGACACGGACTCCGTGGCCGCGGCGATGACGAGGATGCGCGAACGCGTCGAGGCCGGGGAGGACTTCGGCACGAACCCGCCGGCCGGTCAGGAACCGCGCGAATGGGTGATCCGGCACGCCTCGGCGGCGGCGATGGGACACGGTTACGAACGCATTCTCAGGCAGGTGATCGCGTGAATCTGCTCTTCCTCGCCCGCCAGATCACCAATGCCGTTGCCACAACCGCAGGTCATGTCACCGACGACCGCGTCTTCTTCAGCATGCAGCTGGCCCGTCGCCTGCCCAGCCCGGCTTCGCGGCTCGTCGGGCGCGCACTCGGCCGAATGCCCGGTGACGCCAGTCAGGCCGCTTCTGCTTGGCTGCTCGGTGAGGAGACGAAAGCGAAGAGACTCGTCACCGGTTCGCGGACACCGTCGCGGCTGCTCGGCGAAATTGCCCTCAACCTCGGACTCCTCGACGAGGCCGAAGCCATCGCGGAAGCCGTGCCGGAGGCCACGGCGTTGAACTCGCGCATTCAGTGGACCAAAGGACGCATCGACGAAGCCATTGACGTGCTGCCCGACGGCGCCCGACGAACACGACTGATCGAGGAGCGCCTGTGCCTGCAGCCCGGCTGGTGGCCCGAAGTTTCGAGCCACATCACAGCCCGTCCGGCCGGCAATCGAGCGGAGACGGCTCAGCAGCCGGCGGCCCTGCATGTGCTGACGAATTCGCTGCCCCACACGCGTTCGGGTTATGCCTACCGTTCGCATGCCATCCTCACGACCCTGCAGAAGGCCGGACACCGAGTGGCCGCGGCGACCCGCCCCTCCTATCCGGTCACGATCGGACGGGTGAGCTCGGGCCCGGTCGAGACCGTCGACGGTGTCGACTACCTGCGACAGGTGCCGCTGCGTCCGCGGCCCACACCCACAGGACGACTCAGTGATCAGGCGAGCTGGATCGCCGCTCAGGCACAGGACCGCGGCGCTCAGATCCTCCATACGACCACGCATTACGTGAATGGTCTGGCCACGGGGGCGGCAGCGAACGCGGCGGGCCTGCCCTGGGTGTACGAAGTCCGTGGTGTCCTCGAGGAGACGTGGGCGGCCGCAGGTGGCAGCCCAGCCGAGCGCACCGCGCGACGAGACAGTCAGCGCTTCAAGCTCATGCGCGCCAAGGAGATCGAAGTCGCCCAAGCCGCCGACGCCGTCATCACGCTGGGCGAGACGATGCGCGATCACCTCATCGCCGGCGGAGTGCCGGAAGAGACGATCACCCTCATTCCGAACTCGGTTTCCGAAGCCGTCGTCAACGCCGACGTCGAACGCGCCCCGGCCGAGGTGAGGAACAGTCTCGGCCTGCCCGAGGAAGGCATCTGGGTCGGAACTGCGGCCTCGATCGTCGGCTACGAAGGTCTCGATGACCTGGTCGACGCCGTCATCATCGCCCGGGACAACGGCATTGACCTACGACTTCTCATTGCCGGAGACGGTGTCGCCCTGCCGGAGCTGCGAGAACGAGCCTCCGCACTTGGTGACAAAGCGGTTTTCACCGGACGGGTGTCGCAGGTCGAGGCGATTGAATATCAGCTCGCGCTCGACGCTATCGTTGTCCCTCGGAAAGATGAGCCCGTGTGTCGTCTGGTCACGCCGATCAAACCCATCGAAGCGATGGGGTTGGCGCGGCCGGTCGTCATCTCCGATCTGCCAGCGCTGCGGGAGCTGGTTCCGGGGTCGGCAGGTGTGTGCGTGCGGCCCGGAAATCCGAGAGAATTGGCCGATAGGCTGTCGGAGCTGGCCTTCGACGAGGGCGCAAGGAAGAGATTCGGACAGAATGGACGTGAACATGTGCTCGGGACACGGAGGTGGAAGGACATCGCTCGACGATACGGCCAGGTCTATTCCCAGCTCACGGGAGCGGGTGCGAAGTGAGTGAGACAAAGAGCTCGAACGAGGCGACGAACCCGCTCGGCCTGAGTTCGATTCCCTCTGTCTCGAGCGAGGGACTTGTCCCCGTCGGTCGAAGAACCAGTCTCCGCAGCTATCTTGGGGCCCTGTGGAACCGGCGGCACTTCATCCTCGCCGAATCCCGGGCCAAGATGAGCGGTTCGACGAGGAAGAACCTACTCGGATACGGATGGCTATTTCTCAACCCGTTGCTCTCCGTGCTCGCGTTCTGGTTCATCTTTGGATTTATCCTCGGTTCCTCGCGTGGAATTGAGAACTTTATTGGCTATCTCGTTATTGGCGTCTTCTTCTTCCAATACACGGGCAAGTCGATGACCGGCGGGACTGGGGCGATACGAGCTGGTGCATCAATGATCCGGGGATTCCAATTTCCGCGTGCCGCCTTACCGGTCTCAACGGTGCTGCGGAACCTTCTCGACTTCATTCCGAGCGTTGCCGTCATGGCGATACTCATTGCGGTTATCCCGCCTGCCGAGGTGATCACCTGGAGAGTAGTGCTCATCATTCCGGTCATCATTCTGCAGACCGTATTCAATGTTGGCCTTGCCTGCTTTCTCGCTCGAATCGGTCACAAAATCCCCGACCTGACGAACTTCATGTCAATTATTAGCCGCTTCTGGCTCTACGGTTCCGGAGTATTTTTTTCAATCGATGAGATGCTGTCCGGTCGTCCTATTCTGTTAACGATAATGCAGTTCAATCCGATGCATGCGTTCCTGACATTGACCAGGGATTCGCTGCTCTACGGTGTCGACTCCCCGACGTGGTTGTGGGTCGTGGGCGTCGCATGGGCTTTTGGTCTGCTCATCGTCGGATTCATATTTTTCTGGCGAGGGGAGGAAAGCTATGGCCGACTTTGAATCACATGCTCCCAATATCGTCGCAGACAATGTTCAGGTCCGCTACACCGTCGATACGAATGACCCCACCCAGAGAACGAAAGGTTTGCGCCGAGTTTCCGACTTATTAGTTGGCCGACAGGGACAGACCACAGTTCGTGCGTTGCGTGGCGTGAATTTCGTTGCGCGAGAAGGAGAAATGGTCGGTATCGTCGGAGCCAATGGCTCGGGGAAGTCGACGTTTCTTCGTAACGTCGCGGGTGTCGAACAACCAGATCGCGGGCGCATCCTTGTTCGTTACCAGCCGTTGCTACTTGGAGTTAGTGCAGCACTGCAACCCTCGCTCTCTGGCAGTGAGAATGTACGGCTAGGCTGTCTGGCCATGGGGTTGTCGCCCGAAGAGGCAGACGAAGCCTATGACCGTGTCGTCGAACTCTCGGCACTAGGGGACGCGATTCATCGTCCGATGGGCACCTATTCATCAGGAATGGGCGCCCGCCTGCGGTTCGCGATCGCGCTGTCAGCCCGCCCGAAAATATTGCTCATCGATGAGGCGCTATCCACTGGCGACGCAACATTTGCTGAACGCAGTGAACGAGCTATGGACGAACTTCTTGACGAGGCGGGAACAGTCCTGCTGGTCAATCATGCAGCGAAGGTCATCCAAGAATTGTGCACGCGTGCTGTGTGGATGCACAAGGGCGAGATCCTCATGAACGGTCCGGCCGACGCTGTCGCGGAGAAATACCGGTGGTGGGCGTGGAATGTGGCCAAGGGGAAGGAGGACATCGCGGATAAACTTCTCGCCGACGTTGTCAGCAATGCGATCAAAGAGGAAATCAATATCCTCGAACCCGAACTCATCAAGCATCCGATTCCTCGTCATGCGGCGCGACTGAAGAAACGGAAGAAGGCATCGGAGCGAGCAAGACATTTAAAGAAAAGAGACGATCTGGCAAATCCTGAAGAAGGTGGCTCACTACTTGCGACCAGTGTAGAGCCACGCGTTTGGCCCAGAGACCTTGAACGGCCTTTGCCGAAGGCGGAATTTCCTCCTCTTCCTAAACCGGCGTCAAAAGCAATATCGGACGTTCCGCGTTTAAATGATGCTACACCTCGTCGACTTAGGACAGGGGACAGGAGAGTGATCCTCAGAGCCGCTGACCCGGAAGATCGCGCTTCGTCGGTAGCAACTGGCGGTGATCTAACCAACCGAAGAATAGCCTCGCGATCTCGTGTAGGCACCGACGAGCGGTACGCGGAGCGACAAAAACAACATGCGGCCTATAGACAGCAGAGATCAGAATATGATGATGCGCAGTCAACAGGAGACTCGTCTTGATGAACATTGCAATCTTTGGTTCGTGCGTCAGCAGAGACACCTGCGAGTTCATGCCGGGTGCTCAGGTTCTGACTTACGTCGCACGACAATCGGTCACTAGCTTGATATCCCCTCACGGCCGAACCGGAATTGATCTGAGCGGACTGGAATCAGCGTTTCAGAGGCGGATGGTGCAGAGCGACCTGGATGGGACCGGCTTCCACCGAATTGCGAATAATGACAGGCCGCTGGACCTCGTGATTATCGACCTGGTGGACGAGCGACGAGGGTATTGGGAGTATCCCGACGGAACGACCATAACCAATTCGGTAGAGATAGAATCCTCTGGTGTGGCCGCCAGGGCTAGTGAGCATGGTGCAAAACTTGTGGAATTCGGGACAGACCAACACTTCGAAGCGTGGAAAAAAGGCTTCTCGTTACTTATTGATCAGTTGCACTATACCAATCTTTTGGGGCGGACCGTCCTGTTAGATATCGAATGGGCTAGAGCAATCGACGAGGCTCCTCACCCGAAAGGCGGTATCGTCAACCGACTTGGCCGCCGTTGGCGGCAAATGCAGCGAGGCATACGAGACGCTTCTAGGCAACTCTCCTCTGGGTACGGGATAAAGAAGGCCTGGGACCGGTTCTCCAACATAAAACCGACGCTCGCTGAGGAATTTTCAGAACGAGCTATGGAGGCGAACTACCTATACAGACGGTATCGCAAATACGCCTGTTCTAGGGTTGAAAAAACCATTACGCGATCAAGCCAGGAAGTTCGTATAAATTCTAGGCATAAGTGGGGTCCTCAGCCGTTTCACTATCGGGACGCCGACTACCGCTCAATTGTAACAAGCATACTGGCAGATCTTTCGACAGCCCAATAAAGCTCGGAGAACTCATTGCATATCTGCTCCAAAGAAGCCTACAGCCACGGCACTCAGCCGAGAATGGCCGGACTATGAATGGAACACATCTTCCTACCGATACATATCACACTTCACTGCTGACGTGATAAGGTTATGACGTGAATTACTTTGAGCATATGAAGCTAAGGCTTGCCGGTGGCGAAAACTATGTTCCGCACCGGTTGGGTCGGAAGAGCGAAGTCACTCAGCTCGCAAATCTTATAGGAGTAAAAACTCCGAAACGATACGCTGTAGCGAACATAGAGGATGTGTTGAGTTCCGACTTGCCGGATGAGTTTGTCCTCAAGCCTCTTTTCGCGTCTACATCAATTGGCGTTAACATTCTTCGTAGAACCGAAGATAGATTTATTGATCTCATGTCCGGCGATCAGCTGACAAGAGACTTGCTGATTGAACAGGCTCGTTCAATCTCCCTTCGTTTTCTCGACGATGAGAGAAAGGGCGAATACATAGCAGAGGAGCTGCTCCGAGACCACGAAGGTGCCTTTCCTCCCCCGGATATTCGAGCCTACACCTTTCAAGGCGAGATTGGCATGATCCTTAAAGAACATCATTTAACTGCTCCGGCTCGGGCTATGTATTTTGATGGGGACTTCCTCCCATTTCACGATGTTCATAATAGATATGGTGTGGCAAGAGGAATGGAAAAGTTGGAGTCCATTGAGGAAGCCGTGACTCCGGAAAACTGGCAGAACATCCTCAGGGTCGCAAAGCGTGTCTCAACTTCCGTGCCTAGCGCCTTCTGCCGAGTGGACATGTATGATGCGCAGGGTGGCATATATCTCGGCGAAATTACGCTGCTACCGGGGACATTTTACTATCAAAATCGGAAACTGATGAGCCAATCTGAGGCTGAACGACTCGGTCGCATGTGGACCCGCGCTAAAACCCGTCTAGAAGGTACTGCCGAGACGTGGAAATAATAAACGGAAAGCGTACGGGGCCTCTCCCACCCCCGCCCGGTTCCTGATGGGCGAGGAAATATACACAATGGTACATCCAATAGAGATAATCGTTTAGGGTAAAGAGGGTTTGATAATGTCAGACAACTTCTCAGGAAGAATATCAAGGTCCCTTCGTAAGGCAGCAATCAACAGGAAGTTCGCTGCAGACTATTTTCCTGTGATCGAACAGGCCTGTACTGAAATCGAGGAGATTCGTGAGCGGTATTCTGTTGTGCCAGGTGAACGGGTGTGGTTTGCGATTCAGACCCGTACATCCGCTCCGACAACTTCGAACTCTGCTCTATTAGAAATTCGTGCCCTTGGCCGCGATGGTACGCGGCAGAGTATCCCCGGGTGGGGGTTTGTATCGGGTCGTGTCGGTGAGTATCACTACATTGAAGTCGAGGAGGAGAACCAGCCCTCGATTACTAAGTTCGCAGTTCGGGTGCCCAGTAATGTAGTCGAGGTCGAGCTGGTAGGCCATCGGTGGAAACGTGATGTTCGTACTCAGGTAGTCGGAAGCATCACTGTTTGGAATTCACTACCGGGTCGGATCCCAACCACGGATTCGGGTATTCCAATTGAACTTCCTGCGGATCAGTATATGCAGGAAGAGCAACTGCCGGATCGCACAGGAACGGTTAGCGTCCGATTGCCTATCAGGGGTGGTACCACAGCTGGACGGGTACCCATCGCCGTCAGCTATTTTAACGGTAGCGAAGAAATTATGCCTGTTGCAGATATGGCGCAGCATAAAGACCACGGCCCGATTGTTCTATTCGACTCCGAACCTTACTCGTCCAAAATGATACAGTTCGATTTGACGATCCCTGACGGTGCAACCGAGGTCGCATTGAAGGGTCTTGACTGGGGAAGTTCAACTCCAACTATATTGAACAACGCGGATTTGTACTTCTCCAAAAGTAGCGACTCTGAGATCGATCAGTTCTTAACAGGGCTGGAATCCACTGACAGGTTGTTGGTTATAGACACCACCGCTCCTCCCGTTGGTCATGAAACCTTGTCGTTGAGGCCGAACAACCTTACGTTGGCCTGGGCCAAGTTGGGCATAAACGTCATCTTCCTTCCGTTCTCTAGTATCCAGGACCAGTCGATGCGTCCAATTCCAGGCGTGCTACAGGTTGGACGAGAGATGGTAGGGCGGATTAGGGATTGGTTGGTAGAGAACAGGCAAGGAGCGATGAATACATATGTTTGCTCGTCGTTTCCTGATGCTGATTCAGTGGCTGCTATCGACGTTTTCAACGCGCTCGGGTGGAATACGGTCTATGAATGCCGCGACGATATGGAAGAATTCAACCGCGTAGGTTATTCCAAGTGGTATAACGTTCAACTGGAGCGTCGAGTAGTAGAGTCCGCAAACACGGTCACGGCGGTAAGCCATTCGCTGGCAAATAAATTGAAGTCATTGACTTCCAATGAAGTTGATGTGACGGTTACTCCGAACGGGGTGTCGGCGGATTTAATAGGGGACTGTGCGGAATTGAGAACAATGATGGCTTCGGAACACAGAGCGCAGTCTCATGTGTTTGGGTACGTCGGACACCTGACTGATGCTTGGTTTGATTGGGACCTATTAATCACCGCCGCTACAGCTCGTCCTCGTTATGTGTTTGAGGTGGTTGGTCACGGTATACCTACGGGCGTTGAATTTCCAGAAAATGTTAGATACTTGGGTCCGAAGACTCATGAGGAGCTTCGATCCATCGTTGCTAACTGGCGTGCAGGTTTAATTCCATTTATTGAATCGCCTCTCACCCGTTCTGTGGATCCCAATAAGATTTATGAATACTTTGCATGGGGTTTACCTTGCATTTCCGCGCCTATGGGAAGCGTGCATGAGTATGTCTCGACTTACGTTTATCGAAATATAGACGAATTTCTGGTTTCCTTGGACAGAGTGGCGTCGGAGTCCGTCGGACCTAAAGAACTTGCGAATATGAACCAGTTTCTAGAAGAGTGCTCGTGGGCCGCCCGCGCGCGCCAGACCTCCGAGCTGTTCTTTAGAGGAGAATAATGAACCGCGAGCTGTTTATGTACCCGAACTATTCTAAAGGAGGCGTGTCTGCGGTACTCCGTGGCCGTGCTGCTGCATCTTCGGATACCGATTTTCATGCAGTATTTGACCGCGATATGAAGGGTCGGGGCGCCTATAGCGGGTTCAATAACATCACGCCTCGTGTGGTGAGGCCAGACCGTCAAGCCTCGTATTTGAAGTATACGTCTACGCGTTTTTCGATTGGGTCGGCGTCTGTGCTTTCCCATCCTAGTGGGGCCTCGATTCTCGGCAATCTGCCAGATCTATTTTTGGCCTATGAATTTCATTCAAGTGATATGAACGTCGTCAGCGCGGAGTTGGCGAAATTGGACTTGAACCGAATTGACGAGTACCGGGTGCCTAGCGAATATATGGCGTCTCGATTACAGCGGATCAGTCCAAAGCGAGTTTACCAGCGGTTGCGAGTCGTTCCTAACGTCATTGACTCTAGCGTATTTTCCGTTACTGGCCCGTCAGATTTTTTATCGCATCGTGCACGCGTTGAAACTGAGGGGCATGAAGTTCCCATTGTTTGGGTAGGTCGGTTCGATAAAGGGAAAGGATATGGTTATCTTCTCCGCACGTTGGCGATGTTGCCGGAAAATTACCGGGCTTACTTTGTGGTCTCGCTTGAGAACGACCCAAATAGGCTAATTGAGTTCGTTTCGGAGGCGGCAGCGCTCGGAGTTTCCGAACGGGTCTCCGTGTTTGCCGATTTGAGCCCAGCGACGTTGGCCAATTTATTTCGTTCAGCTCGTGATATGGGTGGATGCCTTGTCTCCACTTCGTTGTTGGAATCGTTTGGATTTTCTGTTGCAGAAGCTTTAGCGACGGGACTTAAGGTTCGTGCTTTCGACCTTCCTGTTTGGCGTGAGCATGATTCTTTTGCGCGTCTAGGCGTATCTGTTGCTCCCGGTAGCGTGATGGAGCTCGCTGAGTCGATTAGTGATTGAAATTCGTTATTAGAGAGTTATTTTGTAAGCTGCCATTGCGACAGGTTTCTCTTGATGTTTCTATGTCCTGCTCGGTGCTGAGTTCGACAATCTGACGGTTGTTTTCGTTTTGACATGTACAGCCGTACGGCTTTCAGCGCTGCCGGTGTAGGGAAGTCGCATTCGGTAGCACTTGTGCATCGAACCGGTAGCAGGAGCGCGGGGTGTCCTGTCTCAGGGCATCGTGGACACACGATCTCATGACATCGGAGACACCATGTCTGATGACATCGTGAACACATCGGGACTGATGCAAGGAGAGGTGACAATCGGGGTTTCACCTGAGTTGCTTCACTTTAGTGTCCCCAACCCGGGCCTGTAGTTTTCGACGTGGCTGACGAGCTCGGCGGCCTGCGGCGGGATATCAGGAGGGAACACGAGTTCGTGCCCGTCGATCTCGCCCACGAACTCGCGTAATGGCCTCAGCGTGGTGATGATCTTCTTCAACGACAGCCCCGTCGCCTCCTGAGTTGCTTCACTTTAGTGTCCCCAACCCGGGCCTGTAGTTTTCGACGTGGCTGACGAGCTCGGCGGCCTGCGGCGGGATATCAGGAGGGAACACGAGTTCGTGCCCGTCGATCTCGCCCACGAACTCGCGTAATGGCCTCAGCGTGGTGATGATCTTCTTCAACGACAGCCCCGTCGCCTCCTGCATGAACCGCGCGACCGCTAATGCCGTGAACACGACCGTCAAGTGCGCCTCGATCGCCTCACGTGTGCGATGAAAGATCGGACGGGCCCTCAGATCGGTCTTCGACATCCGAAAAGACTGCTCGACATGCCATAGATCATGATAAGAACCCACGACTTCGCGGGCTGTCATCGTCGTGGCTTCGATGTTGGTGACGTAGCCTTTCCAGCCGGCAAGGCCCACTGCTTTGTCGTAGCTGGACTCGTCGAAGACCTTCGTCGACCCCTTGGTCTTGACAAACCGTGCTGCCTTCGGCTTCGAATCCCCATCGATGATCCGCATCGCCCGATTACGCTGCAGATTCAGCGTCTCACGATCCCTCACGGCTCGTTTGCGTCGGTACTGCCACACCGCCCGCCATGCCTTCGGATGCTCGATCGGTGACCACACTGGCTCGGCGCGAGTCAGCGTCCGGTTCTTGTTCAACGCGACTGTTGCCCTTGGTGTCAGCGTATCGACGAGCTGTCCATCGTCAGTGTTGGTGCCATTCCACGTGAAGAACGTCGCCAGATCATTCGGTGCCTTCGTCTGCCTTGATCCGACGATGAACCGCAGCCGGGCATCATCAAGTTCTGTGAGGTTCGCGGCTGAGAGCATTCCGGCGTCAGCGACGATGACCATGTCTGTGACGCCGTGGCGGTCTTGGAAGTCCTTGACGATGGGGATCATTGTGTAGGTCTCGGCTTTGTTGCCTTCGAAGCACCCGATCTCTAACGGAAATCCGGTCCGGTCGACCAACAGGCCAACAACGATCTGTGGATCGACGCGGCGTTCTTTCGAGTAGCCGACCTTGCGGAGTCCATCTTCCTTTTCTGCTTCGAAGTACAAGGTGGTCACGTCATAGAGGATCAGGGAGATCCCAGTCGTCGCCACGGAGTAGTCGAAGCACTGACCGGCGATGATTTCTCGGTACGCATCGGCATTGATTCGTTGCAGACATCGGGTGAAAGTGCTGCGGTGCTTGGCATCGACACCAAGTTCGTCAAGGACACGGATACTGTCGGACTTCGATGTCGGTTCGACGAGCCTGGCGAGGACGAGTTGGAAGAACGCCTCGTCATCGACGATAGTGAAACCGAGCCGGTCATAAGCAGTACGGATCGTGTCGATGAGCAATCGTGATGCCGACCCTTTCGCACGCCGACGCGACACTGTTGAGACGCTGTTGCCCGTGTCGAGGTCGAGGGACAGCTGTCCAGTGGACTCGTTGATCTTCTCGCGGCCGGCTTCTTCGAGGGCCGCGAGTTGGGCCGGGGTGTGGGCAGAGCCGAGGTGCTCGATGACGGTGAGTTTGCCGTGGCGTTTCGTCACGATCTGGACCGCGGTTGCCCCGGACGCGGTCGGGACTTTCCTCAGTCGCAGGCTCATACCCCTCATTCTACGGACCCGATTAGTGTCCCAAATCCCCACTTCGCAACCCTGTCACCAGGATCGATGACGAAAACTCACTCGAAATCGACCAAAGTGAAGCAAGTCAGGTGCTCAGGCACAGTCAGGGCCGCGAGGATTCGCATAGCAGTCCTCGTCGACGAGATATCGGTGATACCGATAGACATCGATGTCGATCTCGTTGCTCGCCACATGCGCGAAACCGTCGATGGGCAGCCACGGGCCGCCGTCGACGGAGAACTCGCCGCTGAACGTTGCAGTCATCGACACCGAAACGGCACCGGACTTCTGGTATTCGTGTCCGATCTGCGGCCTGTCGCCGGGAAGCGGTTTTTCGCCTTTCACCGAGGTCGTCTTACCGGCATCATCGCCGAAATCCCAGTGAAAACGTACGGGCGTGACCTTGACCGTGACTGCATAGGTCAGCAGAGTCATGTCGATGTAGCTGACTTCGCTGTTGGTCCAGAAAGCCGCGGGCTTGCCGACGACGGCCCAGTCCTTCGGCCACGCATAGATCGTCGGTGCGGGGATGTCGAAGCTCTGGAATTGCGATTCCGGGATCCGGGTCGGTGGGGCAGGTCGGGCCGGGGCGCCTCCGCCTCCACCGCCTCCGCCGCCTGGGCCGGGGTCGCTGACGCAGAGATGGCCGACTTCTTCGAGGCTGCATTCGGGCAGTTCGGCTCCTCCGCCGCCACCGCTCCCGCCTCCGCCGGAACCGCCGCCTCCACCGCCGGTGCCGCCGCCTCCTCCGGACCCGCCGCCGCTGCCGCCGCCTCCGCCCCCGGAACCTCCGCCACCAC
This sequence comes from Brevibacterium renqingii, assembly GCF_017808095.1. Classification (NCBI taxonomy): domain Bacteria; kingdom Bacillati; phylum Actinomycetota; class Actinomycetes; order Micrococcales; family Brevibacteriaceae; genus Brevibacterium; species Brevibacterium renqingii. The sequence goes on from NZ_JADBHG010000004.1 coordinate 105,591, forward strand.
CTGGGATATCCGCTGAGCAGTTGTTGATGTTCCGCATGTCACATGTGGGTGAAGCAGACGCAGGTGCGGGATTGGAAAGGACGAGCGTCAAGCAAATCATGAGGAACGCGGAAAAGGAGGCTGCCGACTTCAGCATTTTCGTTCTCTAAGAGTCTGCTCGTTGACCCTCCACCCATCGGAGCTTTTATGAATTATATGTTCCATAGTGATGAGGTCAGATTCGGAGGGTTCAGGTGACTCGTCCTGCGGAAGTAACGACCATTGAGAAAGGTCAAAACAGAACTGGAGGGTCACGTTGTTGGGAACAGCAGCTCCGTCATCGGCAACAACTTGGTCAATCTTGATCTTTTTAGGAGTAACGGTGCCGGAGAATTCATAGGAGCCATTTTTGATAACTTCGACATCTCCATTTATAGAATCCAACGCATCGCCACTTGCAAAGTCTGGAAACTTCTTAGCTGACGCGAACTCACCAGAGTACGCTTCGTTGACAGTTCGAAAGTAGCCGACAAATGCCACGAGTGCGCCGTCGACGGCTTCCTCTTCTTCAGGCGTGAGATCGAGGTCGGTCTCGTATTCGGGGATGTCGACATCGGTGGCGGCATCGGTAGGGTGGCCGCTGGGCTGCGGCTGCGGAAGTGTCGACGTCGGGGCGGCCACAGGGGAGCTGTCAGCGCACCCAGCCAAGCCCACAAGAGCCACCACTGTAAAAATGGCAACGAAAGCCAAGGTCGGTCGACATAACGGTCGGGACGATCCAGTTCTCATTCCACGCCTCTGTGGTCTGCAACTGCGGTGCGGCCCGCGGCCGACACCCGGAATCCCTACATTATTCGACAGGAGTGCTTTTTAGAACAGGCGAAGTCGAATCCGTGGATAACTCGCGTGGAAGTGGAGCTCCTACTTCTTCGCTGCCTTGGCTGCTTTCGCTGCGGCCTTCTGCTGCTTCTTGAATGCCCGAACTTCCTGCAGAGTGCCTTCATCGACCACATCGGCGATCGAGCGCCTGGCGTCCTCCGCCCCGTAGTCACCGGCTGCCTCCTGCCATCCCTCGGCAGTGAGACCGAACTGCTTGCCCAGCAGAGCGAGGAAGATCTTCGCCTTCTGATCGCCGAACCCGGGCAGCTTCTTCAAGCGCTTGAGTACCTCGGTGCCACTGGGATCGTCGCGGGTCCAGATCGCTTCGGCCTCACCGTCGTAATCATCGACGATGGCCGCGGCAAGCTTCTGCACGCGCGTCGCCATCGACTTCGGGAAACGGTGGACGGCTGGACTGGCGGCGAAAGCGTCGAGGAAGTCATCGGGGTTCATCTCGGCGATCTCATCGACATCGAGACGGCCCAATCGTTCGGCCAGCTTGGCAGGGCCTGCGAATGCGCTCTCCATGGTCACCTGCTGGTCGAGAAGCATCCCGATCAACAGGGCGAAACGGTCTTCGGCCAGCAGCGCATCGGCCTTCGGATCTCCGGATAAGAACACTGAGCTCATGGCTCCATACTGGCACGCAATCGCCGATCGATCATCTCCGGTTATCATCTGTCCATGATCTGTCCCTGTTCCGGAATGCCTCCGGGCACCGATTACGACCGCTGCTGCCGCCCCGCACTCGACGGTGAGGTGTGGCCGACGACTGCCGAGGCGCTCATGCGGTCACGGTACACCGCCTTCGTCCGCGGGGATGACGATCACCTCTTCCGCACCTGGCACCCCAGAACCCGTCCCGCTGACCCCGGAGCGGACCCTGGGATCGAGTGGCTCGGACTGACCATCCTCGCGACCACGGACGGGGGAGTGGAGGACTCGACCGGCACAGTGCACTTCCGCGCATACTGCAGGGACCACCTCGGCGAGCAGGTGCTCGAGGAGAAGTCGGCATTCGTCCGTCGCGCAGGACGATGGATGTACCTCGAAGCGCTCGAGAACTGAGACCGACTGGGTCTATACTTATCTCCGGCGCATCCAACGCCCAGCCGAGGTCGTGGTCCCAGCACATCGACCGCATGGCGAAGGGGAGAGAATCCTCGGACGAAACCGGCACGGTGTATTCCTGACCAGGTTTCGTGCTGGGGGAGACTTGGTCGTCTGAGGAAGAGGCACCATGACCAAGGACAAGGATTTCAAGAGACTCGTGCGGTCGCGGATGACGGCGACAGGTGAGAACTTCACTTCTGCGCGGGCAGCTCTGCTCGGTTCCGCCGCAGCCGAAGGAGCGTCAGAGACGGATCACGCAGGAATCGACCCGCGCATCGCACGATTCCGCACCAAGACACTCGCGACCTTCATGCCAGAAGGACGGATCATCGCCATCCCGACCAAACGCAGAGCTCTCGTCGTCCTCCTCATCGAGGTTCTGGCGGCCTTCGACGCCGACCGGATCTACAGCGAGAAGCAGGTCAATCGCGTCCTGGCCGATTTCCACCCGGACTTCGCACGGCTGCGACGCGAACTGATCGATTACCGACTGCTCGAGCGCAATCCGCACACGGGACAGTACTGGGTGAATGCGAACCCGCCGGAGCACATCGGCTCTCAGGCGCAGGAGATGGCCGGGCTCGGAGCATTTCTGCGCTGAGTCTGCGACAGCGTATCCTTGAAGCTCCGGCCAACACAGGGCAGACAGAAGGAGCATCCATGGCTTATCACGCCGATTCGACCGAACTCGACGACAAAGAGATTCTCAGTTGGGACCTGTTCGGTCAGTCGGCGCGTGAGCTGGCACAGACGATCGCGGATTCCGACTACGATCCCGAGATCGTCATCGCCGTCGCCCGTGGAGGCCTGCTGCCTGCCGGGGCTCTCGCCTATGCCCTCGGCCTGAAGCTCTCCGATGCGATCAACGTCGAGTTCTACACCGACGTCCACGAGACTCTGCCCGATCCGATCCTGCTGGCTCCGATGCTCGACATCGATGCGATCAAGGGCAAGAAGCTGCTCGTCGTCGACGACGTGGCCGATTCCGGTCGCACCCTGGCGCTCGTCCTCGAGCTGCTGCGCAAGCACGGTGCAGAGGCCCAGTCCGCGGTCATCTACGCGAAGTCCGCGTCGATCATCGACCCCGACTTCGTATGGAAGCGCACCGACGAGTGGATCGTCTTCCCCTGGTCGGCCGAGCCTCCGGTGGAACCCAGCAAGTAAGCGGTCCAGATGGAGCAGGGAACTCACGACATCCTTGCCCCGTGCGGACGTGTCCGCGCCTATGAGGCCGACGATGTGATCCGTGCACGGGGGATCCGCTATGCCCGCGCCGAGCGGTTCCGCCCGCCAGTCGACGAACCACCCGTGGAATTCATCGACGGCCGCAGCCCGGGGCCCGCGAGCCCGCAGCTGCGTCGCGACCCGAACGCAGGAATGACCTTCGACCAGCTCGGTGGTCTGCCCATCAGCGAGGACTGCCTGCGCCTGAGCGTGACGATGCCGAAGGGTACCGACCCCGAGGCGAAGCTTCCAGTCCTCGTGTGGATCCACGGCGGTGCCTATGTCGCCGGTGCCGGGGACGCGGAGATCTACGATTCGCACACTCTGGCGGCCGAACAGAGCATCATCGTCGTTTCGATCACCTACCGCCTCGGCGTACTGGGCTACCTCGGCACGGGCAGACCCGAACATTCGAACCTCGGTGTGCTCGACCAGATCTCGGCGCTGCGCTGGGTGCAGACCAACATCTCCTCCTTCGGCGGGGATCCGGACAACGTCACTATCGCCGGTCAGAGCGCCGGTGCGGATGCCTGCGCCCACCTGATGATCGCCGAAGGCACCGCAGGCCTGTTCCAGCGTGTGCTCTTGGCCTCTGCCCCCTTCGGACTGGCCGGTGGCACGGACGCGATGAACTGGGCGATGGCGAGGGTTGCGCAGAAGATCGACCCCGCGGCGAGCATCGACGAGATCCTCGCAGCGCAGGAGGAAGTCCACAGAGCCGCCCTCGTCGGAGGCCTGCACGCAGGCATGTGCTTCGGCGTCCATTACGGGAGGCGACCTCTGCCGACACGGTCGGAGGCGGCCGCCGCCTGGGTCGAGGCCGCGCCGAAATACGATGTGCTCATGACCCGCACCGAGCGCGAGATCGCCTTCTTCGCGGGTTTCGTCCCGGCTCTGCGTCGCCTCCACGAGCGGGCCCTGACCTCGCCCATGCTCGAATCGCTCATCTCCGGACTCACCTCGGCCGTTTATACGCGAGCGGGGAAGGAGTTCTACGACCGGCACCGCATGTCCGGCGGCCAGGGAGCACGCCTGCTCATCGTCTCTCGCGGTGACGGCAGCTTCTTCGACGCCGCGCATTCGGGAGACCTGCCGCTGCTCTTCCCTGGTGAGATCTGGCATGACTCCTTCCTCGACTACGGCGAGACCACCGCCGTAGCCGGACCGGAGCTGCGCCGGATCTGGGGCCGCTTCGCGACTTCAGGCACTCTGCCGAGAGTGCCTGTGCCCGGTCTCATCGACATCATGGGCTGAGCAAGCCGGCCCCACGCCTCCACGAACGTCGGATTTTCACAATCGTCGTGTCACCCCTGTCGACTATCTTTGAGCCATGGACACACATCAGGTCTCCGCGGCCCGACTGATCTCCCAAGGACTGGTCGGGCCCTCGCCCCAGTCGCCGACCGGGACGAAGCTGTCCGCGGCCGGTGCGATCGTCGAGCACCTCGGATGCCTCCAGGCGCAGGCTCTGGGTGGGGCGCTGACCTCGGTTGCGCTGCGACTCAGGGTCGGTGGGTCGGCGGGCAGCACTGCGGTGAGAGCCGCCGTCGACGCCGGTGAGATCGTGCGCTCCTGGACTCAGCGCGGCACGATTCATCTGACCACAGCCAAGGACCTCGGTTGGATCCTCGGCCTGACAGGGCCACGGACGATGAAGTCCACGGCGAAGCGGCGCGAGTTCTTCGGCATCACCGACGCCATGCTCGAATCGGCTGCCGAACTGGCCGCCGAGGCGATCCGAGAACGTGGTCCGCTGACCCGGGAGGAGCTGCTCGAATCCTTCGCACCCCTGGGTGCTGGCAAGGAGTACGGGCCCGCCCGATACCTCATCACCTCCTTGGCGCTGAGCAACCTCATCGTGCAGGCACCCATGATCGATGGCAAGGACGATATGAAGTACGTCCTCACCGCCGACTGGGTGCCCCGGCCCACACAGCTCGACGCCGAGGCGGCGCTGCACGAATGGATGAGACGCTACGTGCTCAGCCACGGGCCGGTGACCATCGAGGACGCGGCACGGTGGACGGGACTGCCGAAGACCGGGATCGGAAAGGCGATGGACGCCGCCGTCGACGCCGGCGAGATCATGAGCGCGAGGATCGGTGACGTCCAGTGCTTTCAGGCGCCGGATCTCGACGATCGTCTGAGCGAATGGGAAGCAGAAGCCGCCGAGACTCTGCTGCTGCCGGGATTCGATGAGATGGTCCTCGGCTACAAGGACCGCAGCGCCACACTCGACCCCGACGACGAGAAAGCCGTCGTCCCCGGTGGCAATGGGATGTTCAAGAACACTGTCATCTCCGGCGGTCGGGCCCGCGGCACGTGGAAGCGCTCACCCCGCAAGACCGGGCCACGCGTCATCGTCGAAGTCTTCCCCGGCCAGACGGTCGATGCCGAAGCCGTCGAAGCCGCCGCCGCGACGCATCCGGCTTTCAGCTGAGAGCGGGGGAGTGTGGAGGACAGAGCCGAACAGCTGCGAGCGACGACGAACGTCGGGATCATCATCAACCCCAAGCACGCGGCCACGAACCGTGCCTACTCGACCCTGACAGAGGCGCTGCGGGATCGTCGCGTGGCCTACCGGACCATGACGACGACTGCCGCTCGCGGCGGACGGTGGCAGGCCGAACAGCTGGTGGACTGGGGCGCGAAGGTCGTGATCATCCTCGGAGGCGACGGCACGATCCGAGCCGCCGCACCGCCCCTCGCAGGTGCCGGGATCCTCGTGCTCCTGGTGCCGACGGGCACCGCGAACGTTCTCAGCCGACACGTGGGCATCAGTTCGACGCGGCAGGCGATCGAGCACTGCCTGCACACTCTCCGGAACGCGGCCGACGGTGTCCGGATGCACGGCGGCGGCATTCCGCTCAACACCGCCGAGGCCCGGCTAGCCGACGGGAGGTGGCAGCAGACGGTCTTCCTCTGCCTGGCCGGAATCGGCGGAGACGCACGGGCCGTGGCCCGACATCACCTCGCACCGGGGCTGCTCGGGTACGCCTGGGGCGCGGCCAGGGCTCTCTTCGCCCAGGGCTTCACCCTGGACGACACCGATCGGACCGCCAGCGAGCCGGTGTGGTCCGTCATGGCCTCGAAAGTGCCCCGTCCAGCCGGGCCCGTCTCCGTCTTCCCCGCCGCACGCATCGACGGCGCCGAGTTCTCCGAGCTCATCGTCGGCCCGCTCCCGCACGGCCGAGCACAGCTCATCCGTGCCTGGGCCGGCATCGCCGCCGCATGCCTGCAGAGCCGGCCGGAGGCGCATCCGCTCATGCACTATCGCAGCACCACCGCAGTGACCGCCCGGCTTAAGACCCCGGCACCGGCACAGCTGGACGGAGACGTCCTCGGAGACTGCCTCGAGCTTCGCCTGAGCGTGGGAGAACAGCGGCTGCTGGTGTCGTCACCGTCGCCGTGACGTTGCGGAGGAATTCGGCGTGGATCCGCAGGTCCCCGCCCAACTCAGGATGGAAGCTTGCGCCCCACACGTTGCCCTGCCGTACGAACACGGGCCTGTCCTCGTGCCGGGCGAGCACCTCGGTGCCGGGCGCGAAATCGATGATCTGCGGAGCCCGGATGAAGGTGCCCTCGAAGGAACTGTCGCAGCCTTCGACGCTCAGACCTGCGGTGAAGGACTCACGCTGCCGACCGTAGGCATTGCGTGCGACGGTGATATCGAGCCCGCCGAGGCGCTCATAGCCGCCCAGCGAATCATCGCTGAGCCGGTCGGCCAGGAGGATGAGCCCGGCGCAGGTGCCGAAGACCGGAAGACCATGTGCGATGCGCTCGCGCAGATGAGCGAAGAGATCGGTGCCGGAGGCGATGCGCACCATAGCTGTCGACTCACCGCCGGGCAGGACGATTGCGTCGAGGCCATCCAGATGCTGCGGGCGGGTGACCTTGCGGGCTTCGGCCCCCAGGGAACCGAGCATGAGCAGATGCTCACGGAAGGCTCCCTGGAGGGCGAGGACGCCGACTCTCACCATCCGCGTTCGGCCAGGCGGTGGGGTGCGGGCACATCGGCGACGTTGATGCCGACCATCGCATCACCGAGGCCTCTTGAGGCCTTGGCCACGGCCGTCGCGTCATCGAAGTGGGTGGTGGCCTCGACGATGGCCTTCGCTCGGGCCTCCGGATTGCCGGACTTGAAGATTCCGGAGCCGACGAACACTCCGTCGGCACCGAGCTGCATCATCATCGCCGCATCGGCCGGGGTCGCGATACCACCGGCGACGAAAGTCACCACGGGCAGACGGCCGAGACTCGCGACCTGTTTGACGAGGTGGTAGGGGGCGGCGATCTCCTTGGCGGCGACATAGAGCTCGTCCTCGCTCTTGGCAGTCAGCGCACGGATCTCGGCATTGATGGTCCGCAGGTGCCGCATCGCCTCGGAGACGTCGCCGGTGCCGGCTTCGCCCTTCGACCGGATCATCGAGGCGCCTTCGGTGATGCGGCGCAGGGCCTCGCCGAGGTTAGTGGCTCCGCAGACGAAAGGCACTTGGAAGACGGACTTGTCGATGTGGTTGACGTAGTCGGCGGGGGAGAGGACCTCGGATTCGTCGATGTAATCGACGCCGAGCGTCTCGAGGATCTGAGCTTCGACGAAGTGCCCGATGCGGGCCTTGGCCATGACCGGAATGGAGACGGCCCCGACGATCGAATCGATGAGATCGGGATCGCTCATGCGGGCGACTCCGCCTTGGGCGCGGATGTCTGCGGGAACGCGTTCGAGAGCCATCACGGCGGAGGCTCCTGCGGCTTCGGCGATGCGGGCCTGCTCCTCGGTGACGACGTCCATGATGACGCCGCCTTTGAGCATCTGTGCCAGTCCGGTGTTGAGCGGGGTCTGTGTCTCGGTCATTGGGGTGTTCGTCCATTCACTGTCGGAGTCGATCCGGGTCGACCATGCGGACAGAGCCGAGTCGCCTCGGACATCTGTCGGGTCGGGATCGTTGGTCTTCGGGGTGAACGGCCGTTCCCCATCAGCCTAGACCTCAGGGTGGCTCATTCGGAGGGCCAGAAATATGTCGATATTTTAGGCCAGATCGATGTGACGGCTCTATCATCGGATCATGGAACCCACCACAGGCCGGGGACGAGACATTCAGACAGATGGTGTCGCGCTGCCTCTCACGGTCGACAGACAACTGCCGACTCCGCTGCCCGATCAGCTCACGCAGGGCCTGCGCCGGCTCATCGCCGAAGGGAGTCTGCTGCCGGGCGATGCTGTGCCCTCGAGCCGCCGTCTGGCTGTCCACCTCGGGATCTCCCGCGGCAGCGTGGAGTCCGCCTATGCGCAGCTCGGCGTCGAAGGGTTCCTCGTCAGTGCCGAACGTTCGGCGACGCGGATCAATCCGGAGCTGCCCGCCACGGCCCGGGGTCTGCGGGCCCGGCCTCAGGTCCCCGCCTCGCCGAGGCGGCGCCTGCGCAACTATGTCGACCTGCGTCCCGGCTTCGGCGGTGACGACCCTCTGCGGGAGCCTGCTTTCCGCCGGGCCTGGCGGGAATCACTCGATCTCGACCCCGGGCCGATCGATCCGCTGGGCCAGCCGGGAGCCCGGTGGGCCATCGCCGACTACCTCCGATTGGCCCGTGGAATGGCGGTCGACCCGGACGAGATCATCCTCACCAGCGGCTCCCGTGACGGACTGCGACTGCTGCTGAGCAGCGGCCTCGACGGGGCCATCGCCGTGGAGAATCCCGGCTTTCCCGGTCTGCGGCAGGCGATGACGGACCAGCGGCTCGTTCCGCTCGACATCGTCGACGAATCCGGAGCAGCCGGGGTGGGGGCAGCCGTCGTGACACCCAATCACCAGTTCCCGCACGGGACGCCGATGCCCGTCGACCACAGGGTGAGGCTCCTCGAGTGGGCGGCACGCAAGGACGTCATCCTCGTCGAGGACGACTATGACAGCGAAGCGCGATTCACTCGCACCGTGCTGCCCACGCTCTACGAGCTGGCCTCGTCGACGGGCAGCAGTGCACAGGTCGTTCACATCGGCACGTTCTCCGCCCTCCTGACCTCAGCCGTGTCGACGGGCTACCTGATCACACACGGGGAGACCTCCGCGCGTCTGATGCAGATGCGGACCGCACTCGGGCCGGCGTTCTCTCCGATTCTGCAGATGGCCATCGGCTCCTATCTCGGCTCCGGGGGACTGCGGCGGCGCATCGCCCGCGGCCGGCGCCGACTGAAAGCCGCCGAGGATGTGGTCGCCGCAGCCGGACCGATCCCCGGGCTGGTCCATGAGGGGCGCACCCTCGTCATCGAAACCTCGCAGAGCGAGGCGGAGAATCTGCTGCGGGAACTGGCCGATCGCGGGATCCTTGTCGCCTCCCTGGCACGCGGCTGGACCGGCGGGGAACAGATCCGCCACGGACTCGTCATCGCCCATTCGAACGTCGAGGCGCCGGTGCTGCGGAGGGCGCTGGCCACCCTGCAGACGCTGTTGAGTAGGATTCAGACATGACGAAGTCCGGATTCACCGTCGACGGCATCATCAAGCTGTTCCTCGCCGTCGTCGGGGTCGTGTCCCTTTCCGCTCTCGAGGCATTCTTCCTTGCCCCGCGCTGGTTGGTCATCACCGCTCTCGTGCTGCTCTTCCTCAGCGCTGCCACCCAGATCTCCTACGCCGTTCGCAAGGGTGAGAAGCGCTTCCTGAAGTACCCGATGCTCTTCGACGGCCTGCTCGTCGTCGTCGCCGTCGTCGGCATCATCCTCGCGCTTGTGGGCAATCCGGCCGCTGCGTGGGTTCTCTTCGGTGCGGTGGCGCTGGGATCATTGGGCATCGCGGTGGTCTTCACCACCGGCGAGAACGGTCCTCAGTTCAGCGACTGAAGCAACAGCGGCTGAAAGCTGACAGCCGGCCGCCGCCACGGCGGAGAGGAGCCTGGGCCCCGGCATCGTCGGCCTCAGCGATTGAATGCGATCGCGGCGAAATGACCGGATGGGATCCCGGACTCGAGATCGTGGATGTCGACGTCCGGGTGCGCTGATTCGGGCTCCGGGCCGGTCCCGACGTAGTCCATTCCCGGGTCCCGTGCCAGGCCGGTGCTCAACGCCCGGAGGAACGCCTCCTTGCGGGCCCACAGCCGGGCGAACTCAGCAGCCAGCTCGGCTTCGGGAAGGGCTTCGAGCTCGGTGCGTTCACGCGGATGCACGAGCTGGAGGGCCTCGGCGGCCACCGCAGGGTCGGGCGCGGCCTCGATGTCGAGGCCGACCGGATCCTCGGCGACGGCGACGAGGACGAGTCTGCGGGAGCGGGAGACGGAGAACTCACAGTCATCGTTGCGCGGCTTGCCCGCCGAATCGAGGCGGATCTCGATGCCGGCAGGGTCTCGGTCGAGGTGAGCCCCGAGTACGTGCCTGAGGACGACGCGGCCGGCCGACCAGGTGGCGGCGGCTTCGGCGTCGAACTCGTGTGCGTAGTTGCGTTCCTGTTCGGTGAGCACGGAATCGTCCTCACGTGCCCAGGCCGCCTCGGCGGCGGTGTCGGCGAGGACGAGAGCGGCGGGCAGGTCGGTCGGCAGTTCAGTGAAGCTGGGGTGGAACGCCATGGATCAGCGGCCCAGAGCCTTGTGGATCTTCTTCAGCCTGCGATTGAGCACGAAGATCCGCACGGAGCCGATCAGCCCGGCGATGAGGATGCCGCCGATCGCGGCGAAGAGCATGGCCACTCCCAGCGGCAGCTCGAACTGCCAGCCGAAGTACTGGAACTGGGCGGGCACGTTGTTCTGGAGGATGAAGATGAGGAGCAGGACGACGATGATCGCTCCGATGATGAGCGAGGCCCACATGCCCGCGGACATGCCCGTTCCGCCCTTCGTCGAGGGCAGGTCGTCGGTGTGAGCTGCCGGAGGCTGCGTCTGCTCGTGAGATTCGATCTCGCGAGTCTCGCCGGTCGTCGGAGTCTCGTCCCCGAGCACGGAATCGGTTTCGGCCAGGAGCTCTTCGGGCGTCTGGGACTCGCCGCGGGGGTCTTGAGTACTCATGCGCCCCATCATAACCGCTGATGGGGCGCATGAGTCGGGTGGTGAGGCAAGTGTTCGGGAACCGTTGCCCGGCATGCTCACACCGTGTCGAACATCAGATCAGACGTTTGCACTCAGTGAGGAGATGATCTCGTTGAGCGTGGCCGAGGGGCGCATTGCCGCGGAGATCTTCTCCTCGTCCGGGTAGTAGTAGCCGCCCAGTTCCACGGGGCTGCCCTGGACTTCGAGGAGTTCGGACGCGATGGTCTCCTCCTTCTCGGTCAGGGCCTTCGCGACCGGTCCGATGGCCTCGGCGAGGGCCTCATCGGCGGTCTGCTCGGCCAGGTTCTGTGCCCAGTAGAGGGCGAGGTAGAAGTGGCTGCCACGATTGTCGATCTCGCCGACCTTGCGCGAGGGCGACTTGTTCTCCTCGAGGAACCGGCCGGTGGCGGCGTCGAGGGTGTCGGCGAGGACGCCGGCGCGTTCGTTGCCGTGGACGTTGAACTCGTGACGGAAGGACTCGGCCAGTGCGAGGAACTCGCCGAGGGAGTCCCAGCGCAGGTGGTTCTCCTCGACGAGCTGCTGGACGTGCTTCGGCGCCGATCCGCCGGCACCGGTCTCGAACAGCCCGCCGCCCGCGATGAGCGGAACGACCGAGAGCATCTTCGCCGAGGTTCCGAGCTCGAGGATCGGGAACAGGTCGGTGTTGTAGTCGCGGAGCACGTTGCCGGTCACCGAGATGGTGTCCTTGCCCTCACGGATGCGGTCGATGGAGAACTGGGTGGCCTCCACCGGATTCATGATGCGGATGTCCAGGCCCTCGGTGTCGTGGTCCTTGAGGTATTCCTCGACCTTCGCCCGGATGTTGCGGTCGTGCGCGCGGGTCTCGTCGAGCCAGAACACGGCTGGGGTGTCCGAGAGACGGGCGCGGGTGACGGCGAGCTTGACCCAGTCGCGGACGGGGATGTCCTTGGTCTGGCAGGCACGCCAGATGTCACCGGCGGCGACATCGTGGCTCATGAGCACTTCTCCGGCGGAGTCGACGACCTCGACAACACCGGCTTCGGCGATCTCGAAGGTCTTGTCGTGGCTGCCGTACTCCTCGGCCTTCTGCGCCATGAGGCCGACATTGGGCACGGTGCCCATCGTGCGCGGATCGAATGCGCCCTTGGCCTTGCAGTCCTCGATGACGGTCTGGTAGACGCCGGCGTAGGAGGAGTCGGGGATGACGGCCAGGGTGTCCTGGGTCTGATCGTCCTTGTTCCACATCTTGCCGCCGACGCGGATCATCGCGGGCATGGAGGCGTCGACGATGACGTCGGAGGGCACGTGGAGGTTCGTGATGCCCTTGTGGGAGTTGACCATAGCGAGGTCGGGGCCGTCTGCCAGGCCCTTCTCGATTCCTGCCTTGATGCCGGCTGCTGCGTCGGCGGGCAGGGACTCGAGACCGGCGAGGATGGCCGCCAGCCCGTTGTCGGAGGTCAGACCCGCCTCGGCGAGGACATCACCGTATTCGGCGAAGACATCGGGGAAGAAGGCCTCGATGACCTTGCCGAAGAGGATGGGATCGGAGACCTTCATCATCGTGGCCTTGAGATGGACGGAGAAGAGGACGCCATCGGCCTTGGCCTGGGCGATCTGGTCTTTGACGAATGCATCCAGGGCTGCGGCGTTCATCTTCGTCGCATCGACGATCTCACCGGCGAGGACGGGCAGGGATTCCTTGAGGACGGTGGTCTCACCGGCCGCGGTGCGCAGACGGATCGTCAGCGTGTCGTCGGACTCGAGGACGACGGACTTCTCGTTGTCGCGGAAGTCATCGGAGCCCATGGTCGCGACCCTGGTCTTCGAGTCCTGGGACCATTCGCCCATCGAGTGCGGGTGCGCCTTGGCGAAGTTCTTCACAGCCTCGGGAGCGCGGCGATCGGAGTTGCCCTCGCGCAGAACCGGGTTGACGGCCGAACCCTTGACCTTGTCGTAGCGTGCTCGGACGTCCTTCTCCTCGTCGGTCGAAGGCTCTTCCGGGTAGTCGGGCAGATCATAGCCCTGCGACTGCAGCTCGGCGATGGTGGCCTTGAGCTGAGGCACGGAGGCCGAGATGTTGGGCAGCTTGATGATGTTCGCGTCCGGAGTCTGGGCGAGAGCGCCCAGCTCGGCCAGGGCGTCGTCGACCTGCTGGTCTTCGGGGAGGCGGTCACTGAACTGCGCCAACACGCGCGCGGCGAGGGAGATGTCGCGAGTCTCGACCTCGACGCCGGCCGAGGTGGCGAAGGCTTCGATGATCGGTTTGAGCGAGTATGTCGCCAGAAGCGGCGCTTCATCCGTGCGCGTGTAAATGATTTTAGCCATAGTGATGGACTACTCCGCATCTTCTTGGGGTTTGTCAACGCCATCTTACCTTCACGACGATTTCGGTAGTCCGAGTGGGCCGATGATGGTGCTCACATCCCTGCTCACGTGCGAGCGGCCCGGCGGGCCCCGGGCCGACCGCGGGCGAGCGGTTGTTCGGCGGTAGTCTTCTGTGTCGGCACGGACAACAGAAAGAGGACGACAGTGGCCAAGCTCTACTTCCGGTACGGTGCGATGAACTCAGGCAAGTCGACCGCTCTGCTGCAGGCCGCCTTCAACTACGAGGAGCGCGGTCAGCGTGTGCTGCTGGCCAAGCCGGTGGTCGATACGAAGGGTGCCTCCGAGATCGTGTCGCGACTGGGAGTGACCCGGGAGGTCGACTTCCTCATCCCCGAACACGGGGATGTCGAGACGATCTACGCCGAACACGCCGACTACGTCGATCACGACGCGCTGCTCGAATCCATCGATGCTCCGAAGACTCCGGTCGCCTGCTTGCTCATCGATGAGGCCCAGTTCCTCACTCCGGTCCAGGTGGACTCTCTCATGCGCATCGCCACGAACGCCTCGGTGCCGGTCATGTGCTACGGGATCCGCACGGACTTCCGGACCAAGGCGTTCCCCGGTTCGGCACGCCTGCTGGAGATCGCCCACACCCTCGAAGAGCTCAAGACGATCTGCCGCTGCGGTCGCAAGGCCATGTTCAACGGCCGCCTCGTCGACGGACAATTCATCTTCGCCGGCGATCAGGTCGCCATCGACGGCAATGCCGTGACGTATGAGTCGCTGTGCCCACGCTGTTATCTCGAATTCTCCGGCGGTAGGCTGACCACGGAAGACTCCTGACCGCACGGTCTTCGGAACCCAGTCGAACCCTCACGCACACCAAGGAGCCTCAGATGCGCATCGCCCTCCGCGCCTTCAACGACAACCCCGGTTCTCCCGTCCTCGTCTTCGGCAATGCGCTGGGAACGAGGATGTCGCTGTGGTCGGCGGTCGCCGGCCGACTGACCGATGATTTCCAGATCTACATCTCAGACCTGCCCGGACACACCCTGCCGGCAGACGAAACGCTGAGCGAGGCGACCGCACCGTTCACGATCGCAGACCTGGCATCCGGACTCGTCGAATCCCTGGCCGCGGTCGGGGTCGACACCTTCACCTACTGCGGCGTCTCGATCTCCGGAGCGATCGGGCTGACTCTCGCTCTCAACCACGCCGAAGCGCTGACCGGGCTCATCGCCTGCGCGACCGGCGACAAGCTCGGCACCGAACAGACATGGGATGACCGGATCGCCGAGGTCCGCGCCGACGGCACTCGCGGGCTCGTTGACGACACGGCCGACCGCTGGTTCGCCGCCGGGTTCATCGGCGAGGACATCGCCGCCGGACCTCTCGTCCTCGCCGACCTCGCTCTGATCGACGACGAAGCGTACATCGCGGCCGCCACCGCGGCGAAGTCCTATGACCTCAGCGATTCGCTGCGGAACATCACTGTGCCGACCCTGTTCCTAGCCGGGGCCCAAGACCCTGGCTTCTCACCGGAGGCGATGTCATCCTTGGCCGATCAGGTCGACGGGTCGCGACTCGTCTCCGTCCCCGATTCCGCCCACCTGCCGATGGTCGAACACCCGGACCTCGTCGTCGACCACATCCACAGTTTCTGCAGCGGTCTCTGAGCACGGCCGGTCGTGACCGGCCCAGGGAGCACCTCTGATCTCTACTGCGGCAGGGTGCAGGTCTTCTGCCGTCGACCGCATAGACCGCAGAGATCGCACGATCGCCTGTGCGACCCCTGCAGTAGGCTGGGTGGAAACACAGGCGAATCTGCTCGATGAGGAGTGAGAATGTCCCCACATCCGACGTCCCCTGACGGTGCCTCGACCGAGATCGATATGCGCTCCCCGGGCGAACGAGCGCCCGGTGTCATGCGCAGCACGCTGCGGATCCGCTGGACCGGCTTCCTGCTCGGGCTGATCTTCTCGACTCTCATCTACGCGGTCATGCCCGCCGAGGTCGGTCATCCGGCGAAGCTGACCGCGGCGGTCGCGGTCCTCATGGCGGCATGGTGGATGACCGAGGCGCTGCCGATCGCGGCGACCTCCTGGTTCCGCTCGTCGCCTTCCCGGTGCTGGGAACCGATGTGGAGATGGAATCGGTCGGCGCCTCCTACGGCAATCCGATCATCTTCCTGTTCCTCGGCGGCTTCCTCATCGCCCTGTCCATGCAGCGCTGGAACCTGCACCGGCGGATCGCGCTGGTGACGCTGAGCATCATGGGGGACCGACCCGGTCCGATGATCGCGGGCTTCATGATCGCCACCGGCTTCATCTCGATGTGGGTCTCGAACACCGCCACCGCGGTGATGATGCTGCCGATCGGCGTTTCGGTGCTCATGATCGTCTCGAAGGTCGTCGGGTCCGCTCTCACCGACGGAACCGACGAGGCCGATGTCGGGGGCGAAGGCGAGTCGAGCGCCGACGACACCGGTCTCGGAGCTGTGGTGAAGTCCAACTTCGGCACCGCACTCATGCTCGGCATCGCCTATTCGGCCTCCATCGGCTCACTCGGCACCATCATCGGCACCCCGCCGAACCTCTTCCTCGTCGGCTACCTCAAGGACAACCACGACATCTCGATCGGCTTCGGCCAGTGGATGCTCGTGGGCGTGCCTCTGTCGATCGTGATGATGGCCATCGCCTGGTTCCTGCTCGTCAAGGTGCTGTTCAAACCCGAGATCGACAGGATTCCGGGCGGGCGCGAACTCATCCGCGACGAGCTGCACAAGCTCGGTCCCATGTCGATGGGCGAAAAGCTCGTGCTGGCCATGTTCGTCCTCGCCGCGGCGAGCTGGATCTCTCTGCCGCTGATCTTCGACGAACCGCCGATCACCGATGAGGGGGTCGCCATGGTCGTCGGCCTCCTCCTCTTCCTCATCCCGGGAGGAGCCAATCGCGGTGTCCGTCTGCTCGACTGGGAGACTGCGGAGAAGCTGCCGTGGGGAGTGCTGCTCCTCTTCGGCGGCGGTCTCGCGCTCTCGGCGCAGTTCTCCTCCTCAGGGCTGACCGAGTGGATCGGGAAGACGACGAGCGGCCTCGGCGTTCTGCCCACGGTGTTCGTCGTCGCCATCTTCGCCGCGATCATCCTCTTCCTCACCGAGCTGACCTCGAACACCGCGACCGCGGCGACATTCGTTCCCGTCGTCGGGGGAGTGGCGATGGGCCTCGAACTCGATCCGCTGCTGCTGACGATCCCCGTCGCTCTGGCCGCGACATGCGCGTTCATGCTGCCTGTGGCCACCCCGCCCAATGCCGTGGCATTCGGCTCCGGCTATGTCACCGTGGCGCAGATGGTCAAGGGCGGACTGTGGCTCAACGTCATCAGCATCGTGCTGATCACCCTCACGGTGTATCTGCTCGCTGTTCCGGTATTCGGGATCGCTGTCTGAGCACGCAGCGAACTGGCAGAATTGAGCCATGACTCAGCTCTTCGAACCGCTCACCCTGCGCGGGACCGAGATCCCCAATCGGATCTGGCTCGCACCGATGTGCCAGTACTCCTGCGAGGCCGAGGACGGCATGCCCGGTCCCTGGCACCTCGTCCATCTCGGCGCACGTGCGCAGGGAGGGTTCGGTCTCATCCTCACCGAGGCCTCCGCCGTCACCCCCGAAGGACGCATCTCCCCGCAGGACGCCGGCATCTGGAACGACGAGCAGGCCGAATCCTGGTCGGCCGTCGTCGACTTCGTCCACTCCCAGGGCAGCGTCATCGGCGTCCAACTTGCGCACGCGGGTCGCAAGGCGAGCACCTATCGGCCCTTCGCCGGCGAGCCCAAGGGCAGCGTTCCCGAATCGGACGGAGGCTGGCCGACTGCCGGCGCAAGCGCCATCGCCTATCCGAAGCTCGCCGAACCGGTGGAGATGACGACAGACGACATCGCCGAGGTGGTCGACGCCTTCGCGTCCGCGGCCGCGCGGGCGATCGACGCCGGGTTCGACCTCGTCGAGCTCCACGCCGCACACGGCTATCTGCTCCACTCCTTCCTGTCGCCTCTGTCGAACCAGCGCAGCGACCGCTACGGGGGCGATCTGGCCGGGCGTTCCCGCCTGCTGAACGAGGTGTACGCGGCTGTGCGTGCAGAAGTCGGTGAGGAGGTTCCGGTCTTCGTCCGCATCTCGGCCAGCGAATGGCACGAAGGCGGCTTCGACATCGCCGAGGCGGCCGAGGTCTGCCGGGACCTGTCCGAAGCCGGAGTCGACCTCATCGACGTCTCCTCCGGAGGCAACTATCCGGTGCGCGTTCCCATCGGTCCCGGCTACCAGGTGTCCCTGGCGGCAGCGATCCGCGCCGAGGGCGTGGCGACCGGTACCGTCGGGCTGATCACCGACCCGAAGCAGGCCGAGACCATTCTGAGCACCGGCCAGGCCGATGCGATCTTCATGGCCCGTGCCGCGCTGCGCGAACCCTCCTGGCCGCAGCGGGCCGCCCACGTCCTCGGCGTCGAACCCGCCCCCTATCCTCCGCAGTACACGCGCGGAGCCTGGTGACCCGAATCCTGATCCCTGCGGAGAGCCCGTAGCCGACGCACAGAACAGTCCACAGCGTGAAGAGGAGTACGGAAATGAACATGATCGAGACCGAGCACGTGGCCATCCGTTCGATCGCAGTCTCCGAGATGGAGAACAACGTCTACCTGCTCACGGCCAAGGAGACCGGGTCGCAGGTGCTCATCGACGCCGCCGATGATGCTGAGGCGATCACAGAGCTCGTGGCCTCCGGGACTGAAGACACCGAGGCGGAGACCACGCTGAGGGCGATCATCACCACCCACCGGCATTGGGATCACATTCGGGCGCTGCCGGCCGTCTCGGCGCAGCATCCGGAGGCGATGACCATCGCTGGGGTCGACGATGCCGCAGCCATCACCGAGGCCGAAGGCGTGGAGATCGCGCACACCGTCGACCACCTCGACGTCGGCGATTTCGGCGGGTTCGTCCTCCAGGCGATCGCTCTGCGCGGGCACACACCCGGCTCGATCGCACTGCTGCTGAGCGACGGGGGGCGGACGATCCTGTTCTCCGGCGACTCTCTGTTCCCGGGCGGACCGGGCAAGACGTGGTCGAAGGCGGATTTCACCTCGCTCATGGATGACCTCGAAGAGCGGGTATTCGGCCAGCTGCCCGACGACACCCTCGTGCTTCCCGGCCACGGGGACTCGACCACGGTGGGGCAGGAGCGTCCGAACCTGGGGGAGTGGCGCGCACGCGGCTGGTGAGGTCTCAGCTCGGCAGAGCCGCGAAGCCGAGCACCGCCCAGGCGATGGCGAGGAGACCGACGGCAATGACGCCGAGGTTCCAGATGGTTTCGATCCTCCGCTTCCCGCCGGGATTCGCCAGTTCCTCATCGCTGAGTCCGGCATAGCGGTCGAGCACGGTGCCGACGGCCGGGTTCGGATTCTCGACCAGGCGGCGGATGTCGTGCTCGTCCCTCTCCCATTTCTTGCCCCTGCCGGCCAGCGGCCAGGAGGAGAACTTCTTCTCGTGGGTGCGCACAGTGAGGCCGAAGTGCGTCTCGAAGCCATCGATGAGGTTCCACGGAATGGTCACCGTCTGCAGCGGGTTGACGAGCACGAGCTCGCTGCGGTGCAGCTCCACGCGCGGGAATCGGTAGAGCACGAAGACCAAGGTCGCGACGGCCAGCGGGATCCCTGCGGCGGCGAGTCCGCGCAGGGAGAAGTCGCCGATGAGAATCGAGATGACGCCGATGGAGCAGAGGCCGGCGACGACGAAGAACAGAGCTGTGGAGCTAGTCGTTCGCACGATCGTCGACTGAAGACTTGCTGAATTGCGATCCATCTCACTGTTAGCCACCTGGCCATCCTATCCACTGAGACTGGACAAAACTTGTCCGTTCCCTTGATCTCGAAACAGTAACGATTCGGTTTTTTGCTCAATATGTGGACTCGGTCACAGTCGCGAGTGAATTAACTTTGAGGCAATCCATGTGAAAAACATGAACGCGATCACGTCCGATCGGAATGTGCCGACGGGGCAACCGTGATCGGAATGCATCCCGGTCTTGGGGTGCACGTACGAGGGTGACTCGCCCTAAGACAACAAGGAGAGAACGTGAACAAGCGCTTCCTCGCGGCCGGCGCCTCAGTGGCCGCAGCCGCAATGGTGCTCACCGCATGCACACCCCCTGGCGGCGGCGATGACAATGACGCATCGAAGGATACGAACCTCAACATCGGTTGGAACGAATCCTTCCGCTCGATGAACACTCTGACTGCGAACGGCAATGCGACCTCGAACGCCATTCTCACCTACCTGATGAACGACAACTTCGGGTACTACAACGACGACCTCGAGGTCACCGACGGCAACCTTGGCAAGGTCGAGAGAGTCTCGGAGGACCCGCTCAAGGTCAAATACTCCTTCAATGACGATGCAAAGTGGTCGGACGGGACCCCTGTCGATGCCGCGGACCTGGCGCTCACCTGGGCCGGAATGTCATCGAACTTCAATACCGTCGAAAGCAACTCCGACGACGAGGGCAACGTCAAGAAGAACGACGAGGACACGGTCTACTTCGACTCGTCGACGATCGGCGCCTCGCTCATCAAGGATTTCCCTGAGATTTCCGACGACGGCAAGGAACTCACGTTCGAGTACACGAAGCCCTATTCCGATTGGGCCGATGAGTTCGGCATCGGCGCTGACGGCGTCGGCGTGCCCGCGCACATCGTGGCGAAGAAGGCCTTGGGAATCGATGACGCCGAAAAAGGCAAACAGGCGATCCTCGACGCGATCAAGGACAAGGACACGAAGAAGCTGTCGAAGATCTCGAACGTGTGGAACACCGGCTTCGATTTCACTTCGATGCCCGAGGACGAGGACCTGCTGGTCCACAGCGGTCCGTACAAGATGACGAAGTTCGAAGAGGGACAGTACGTGACCCTCGAACTCGATGACAACTACAGCGGCCCGACGAAACCGAAGATCAACACCATCACTGTGCGCTACAACGGCGACCCGATGGCCATGGTCCAGGCCGTGGAGAACGGCGAAGTGGACCTCACTCAGCCTCAGGCGACATCCGATGTGCTTTCTGCGGCCGAGGACCTTGACGGAGTCAAGGTCGACACCGGCGACGATGCGACTTATGAGCATGTCGATTTCACCTTCGACAACAAGGGGCCGTTCGATCCCGCAGCCAATGGCGGCGACGAGGACAAAGCGAGGAAGGTTCGCCAGGCCTTCCTCAAGACAGTTCCGCGTCAGGACATCGTCGACAAGATCATCAAACCGCTGAACCCCGACGCCAAGACCAGGGACTCGTTCAACCAGGTGCCCGGCTCACCGATGTACGACGCCATCGTCAAGGGCAACGGAATGGAGGAGCTCAAGGAAGTCGATGTCGATGGCGCGAAGAAGCTGCTCAAGGAAGCAGGCGTCGACAGCCCGACGGTTCGTGTCATGTATGACAACACGAACTCGCGTCGTCAGCAGGAGTTCCAGCTGATCAAGGAATCGGCTGAGAAGGCCGGCTTCGAGATCAAGGACGTCGGAGACGTCAACTGGGGCACCCGCCTCGGCGACGGCACTTACGACGTTGCGCTCTTCGGCTGGCAGTCCGAGGGCACCGGCATCACGGAGTCCGATGCGAACTACCGCACCGGTGCTCAGAACAACTACGGCGGCTACTCGAGCAAGAAGACCGACAAGATCCTCGACAAGATCCTTGTGGCGCCCGAGGAAGACCAGGAGAAGCTGTCAACGCAGCTGGAGAAGCAGCTCACCGATGATGCGTTCGGTGCACCGCTGTTCCAGTTCCCATCACTGCTCATCTATAACGAGAAGCTCAAGAACGCTTCGACGATCACGGTGTCGCCGACACTGATGTGGAACTACTGGGAGTGGGAAGTCAACTGATCCGCGTCCGACGCGGTCGGTTCCTCTCCACCCTTGCTGCTGTGGGGATCACTGTGTGGTCCCCACAGCGGCGTTTTCGGAAGATTGAAACGGACACCACATCATGATCAGATTCATTCTGCGACGATTGCTGTCGACGGCCCTCGTGCTGCTCGTCGTCACCTTCGTCCTCTACCTGCTGCTCAACGTCGCCCTGGACTTCTTCTGGGACCTGCGTTCGAGCACCTCCCCGAACATCGAGGCCCTCTACGAATCACGTCGGCGTCTGCTCGACCTCGACACTCCCGCTGTCATCAGGTACTTCAAGTGGCTCGCGGGAGTCGGCGGCTGCGCCATCGGCCAATGTGACTTCGGCATCGCCTGGAAGTCCGGGCAGGAGGTCACCGACCAGCTGCAGGGTGCGATCGTCAATACGATCAAACTCATCACCGCCTCGACGATCGTTGCCATCATTCTCGGCATCGCGGTCGGTATGATCTCGGCGATCCGCCAGTACTCGGGCTTCGACTACTTCATCACCTTCGTCTCGTTCCTCCTCTACTCGCTGCCCGTGTTCTGGGTGGCAGTGCTGCTCAAGCAGTACGGTGCGATCGACATCAACAACTTCATCAATGACCCGACATTTGATTCCTGGTGGCCGATCATCATCGTCTGTGCGGCGATGGGCCTGTTCTGGATGGGGGCGCTGGGCGGCAATGGGAAACGGCGAGTCATCACGTTCTCAGCCGCTACGCTCATCACCTTCGCGACGATCTATTACATCCTGGCCAGCAGCTGGCTGCAGCATCCGAGCATCGGCGTCGTCGGCGTCATCATCATCGGGCTCGGTGCGGCCGTCGTCATGACCTATCTGTCAACGGGTCTGAAGAATCGCCGGGTCCTCTATGCCTCTCTGACCACCGCGGCCATCGGTGCCCTGCTGTTCATGCCGCTGCAGTATCTCTTCTACTACGTTGAGATGAACTGGCTGTGGATGGCAGGTCTTCTCATCGTCGCCATCGCAGTCGCGATCGGCGTCGGGCTGGCGTTCCGCGGGCCCGATCCATGGGACACGGCGCGCACCACGAGCTTCACGGCGATCATCGTGGCCTTCCTCATCTTCGCCGATCGCGTGCTGCAGGGCTGGCAGGATTACTCGAACGACCCGGCCATCAACAATCGCCCGATCGCGACGATCGGCGCCTCGGCACCGAACATCGACGGCGATTTCTGGATCACCAACCTCGATTCGTTCACCCATCTGCTGCTGCCGTCGATCGCGCTGATCCTCATCTCCTTCGCCTCCTACACCCGCTATACGCGCGGTTCGATGCTCGAGGTCATGGGCCAGGACTACATCCGCACGGCACGTGCCAAGGGGCTGAACGAACGCACGGTGATCATGCGTCACGCTCTGCGCAATGCGCTGCTGCCGCTGGCGTCGGTCGTGCCCGTCGACATCATCACGATGATCGGCGGTGCCGTGATCACGGAGACGATCTTCGGCTGGAACGGTATGGGCAAACTCTTCATCGATTCGATGAGGCAGGCCGAGCTCGACCCGGTCATGGCGTACATCTTGATCACGGGTCTGCTCTCCATCATCGCCAACCTGGTCGCGGACTTCCTCTACGCCGTCCTCGACCCGAGAATCCGAGTGAACGCATGAGTACCAACAACGACAATCAGAACGCTCTCGCTCTCGACGAGGTACGGGACAATGCGATCGAGTCGAAGGAAACCGAAGGACTGTCGCAGGGCAAGATCGTCCTGCGCAAGTTCCTCCGTCACAAAGGCGCGATGATCAGCATCATCGTCCTCGTCCTGGTGGCGGTCTTCGCCTTCAGCGCACAGGGCATCGCCGGTCTGCCCGGCTGGTGGAAGTACAGTCACACCGCCTCAGGGCAGGTGCTCAACCCCGGAGGCGCCCCGACCTGGTCGTTCTCGAACCTCTTCTCGCTGGGTGAACACCCCTTCGGGCAGGACGAGATCGGCCGCGACAACTTCGCGCGAGTGATGAAGGGGACGCAGATCTCCATCATCGTCATGTTCATCATCGGCGCCGTCTGCCTGATCATCGGCACGACCGTCGGAGCTCTGGCCGGGTACTACCGCGGCTGGATCGATTCGGTGCTGATGCGCATCACCGACGGCTTCATCATCCTGCCGGTCATCGTCGTCGGCTCGATCCTCGGTGTCCTCGTCGGCGGGTCCAGCGGACCGATGCTCGGCCTGGCGCTCGGCTGCATCCTCTGGACTGGCCTGGCGCGCCTCGTCCGCGGTGACTTCATGTCTCTGCGCGAACGCGAATTCGTCGACTCGGCGCGTGTAGCCGGTGCGAGCGACTTCAGGATCATGTTCAAGCACATGCTGCCCAATGCCATGGGCGTCATCATCGTCAACACCACGCTGATCATGAGTCAGGCGATCGTGCTCGAGGCCTCTCTGAGCTATCTGGGCTTCGGCATTCAGCCTCCCGGCATCTCATTGGGACAGCTCATCAGCGAATACCAGACGTCCTTCGCCACCCGCCCGTGGCTGTTCTGGTGGCCGGGCCTGTTCATCATCATCATCGCTCTGTGCGTGAACTTCATCGGCGACGGTCTGCGCGACGCGTTCGACCCGAGGATGAAGACGATCCCAAGCTGGAGGAAGATGAAGAAGGCCGAACGCATGGCGCAGAAAGGGGCGAAGTGATGACTGAAAAGACACGCAGCGATTCGCAGCCCGGCAAGGGATCCCCGATCCTCGAAGTCAAGGACCTCGGGGTGAAGTTCTGGGTCAGCGACGAATGGTGGACGGCCGCTGAACACCTCGACTACACGGTC
The DNA here is from genome assembly GCF_017808095.1 of Brevibacterium renqingii. Taxonomy (NCBI): domain Bacteria; kingdom Bacillati; phylum Actinomycetota; class Actinomycetes; order Micrococcales; family Brevibacteriaceae; genus Brevibacterium; species Brevibacterium renqingii. Next base: position 129,841 of record NZ_JADBHG010000004.1, read on the forward strand.
AACGCCGGCGAGGTGCTGGCGATCGTCGGCGAGTCCGGATCCGGAAAGTCGCAGTCGAGCATGTCGCTGCTCGGTCTGCTTCCGAGCAATGGTCGGGCCACGGGCTCGGCCGTGCTCAACGGCACGGAACTCATCGGCATGCCTCCGGAGAGGATGCAGGGCGTTCGCGGCAACGACATCTCGGTGATCTTTCAGGAGCCGATGACCGCGCTGAACCCCGTCTACACCGCTGGCTACCAGATCGTGGAGACCTTGCGTGTCCACCTCGACATCGGACCGAGTGAGGCGAAGGAGCGTGCACTCGAGCTCATGCGCCTCGTCGAGATCCCGGACCCGGAGGATCGGTTCCACTCGTTCCCGCACCAGCTCTCGGGCGGTCAGCGTCAGCGCATCATGATCGCGCAGGCCTTGGCCTGCCAGCCGAAGCTGCTCATCGCCGACGAGCCCACCACGGCCCTCGACGTCACGGTCCAGGCCGAGATCCTCAAGCTCATGCGTGAGCTCAAGTCGAAGCTCGACGCGGGGATCATCCTCATCACCCACGACATGGGCGTGGTGGCGGACATGGCCGACCGCATCATCGTCATGCGTGCCGGCCAGGTGGTCGAGGCCGGCACTGCAGAGGAGATCTTCTACCATCCGCAGCATCCCTATACGAGGCAGCTGCTCGACGCGGTGCCCCACCTCGGCGCCGGGACCGAAGGTGAGGTCTTCGGCTCCAGCCTCGACGACGTCGAGTCCTCGTCCTTCCGACATGCGGAGGAGGGCGAGGTCGATCCGCATCACGACGGTTCTCGCGATTCGCTGGGCACCAAGCACGCGGGTTCCGCGACCGTGGCGGAGGGAGGTGCCAACCGCACCGATGACCTCGACGCCGAATCCCGTGAGCTCGCCGAGGCGGGGCAGCCGGACCATCACATCGAGATGGATTCGACGGAGACCTTCTACCACCCCGGTTCGCAGGCGGACTTCTCGAAGCCTTCGGCCCTGCAGCTGCGCGATGCCGCGATCGAGTATCCGGCTTCCGGGCGGAAGAAGGCCTTCCGGGCCGCCCACCACATCAATCTGATGATCGCACCCGGCGAAGTCGTCGGGCTGGTCGGGGAGTCCGGCTCGGGCAAGACGACGATCGGTCGCGCCGCTCTCGGTCTGCTGCCGACGGTCGAGGGCGACATGGTCGTCAACGGCACGAGCATCAAGGGTCTGAGCAACAAGCAGATGCGTCCGCTGCGCAAGGAAGTCGGCATCGTGTTCCAGGATCCCGGTTCCTCGCTCAACCCGCGTCTGCCGGTGGGCGAATCAATCGGAGAACCGCTCTATCTCCATGAGGGGATGAAGGGACCGGAGCTGAGCAGGAAGGTCGAGGAGCTGCTGACAGCGGTCGAGCTTCCGACGTCGATGCGCAACCGGTACCCGCATGAGCTCTCCGGCGGTCAGCGCCAGCGCATCGGCATCGCCCGGGCGCTGACGCTGCGGCCGAAGCTGCTCATTGCCGACGAGCCGACCTCGGCGCTCGACGTGTCGGTGCAGGCCAAGGTCCTCGACCTGTTCGAGGGGCTGCAGAAGGAGTACGGTTTCGCGTGCCTGTTCATCAGCCATGACCTGGCGGTGGTCGAGCGGATCGCCGAGCGCATCGCCGTCATGCGCCACGGCTACCTCGTCGAGATCGGCAAGAGCTCGCAGGTCGTGAGCAATCCCGTCCATCCGTACACGCAGCGTCTGCTCTCGGCGGTTCCGGTTCCCGATCCCACGGAGCAGCGCAAGCGTCGAGAGGCCAGGGACGCGGTCCTCGAGGCGACCACGAACGCCTGACCCGGCGGATCGGCACGCAGAGGCCGGCTGCCCGCCGCGGCGTGCGGGGGACCCGCTCGCCCGCCGCCGAATGTGGTCACGGAACCGAGGCGAATCGCCCGAATGGGGCTTTTGGCCTCGGTTCCGTGACCACATTTCAGTTTCAGCCGGCTCGCGTCCAGCTTTCCGGGGCCGGTCGGGCTCCGTTTCCGGGGCCGGCTGAGCACCGGCTGTCACCGCGTGTGTGCCGGTGGCCGTATAATTGTCTGTTGGGTCCGGGCTGGACCGATCTCTCTATCTCAAAAGGTTCTTGATGACTGAAGCCATCACACGACGGGACAACCGCCGCAATGTAGCAATCGTCGCACACGTCGACCACGGTAAGACCACCTTGGTCGACGCCATGCTCCGGCAGACCGGTGTGTTCAGCGAGCACGGCGACTTCGCCGAGCGCGTCATGGATTCCGGTGACCTTGAGCGTGAGAAGGGCATCACCATTCTCGCGAAGAACACCTCGGTGCTCTACAACGGCCCCTCGGCCGGCGAGGATCCCATCGTCATCAATGTCATCGACACCCCCGGCCACGCCGACTTCGGCGGAGAGGTCGAACGCGGCCTGTCCATGGTCGACGGCGTCGTCCTCCTCGTCGACGCCTCCGAAGGCCCGCTGCCGCAGACGCGCTTCGTCCTGCGCAAGGCGCTGGCCGCGAAGCTGCCGGTCATCCTCGTGATCAACAAGACCGATCGTGCCGATGCCCGCATCGACGGAGTCGTCGAGGAAGCACAGGACCTCCTCCTGGGCCTGGCCTCCGATCTCGCCGATGAGGTCCCCGACCTCGATGTCGATGCCGTGCTCGACGTGCCCGTGGTCTACGCCGCCGCGAAGGCAGGTGCCGCCTCCCTCGAACAGCCCGCCGACGGAGAGGTTCCGGCCAACCCCGATCTCGAGCCGCTGTTCAAGACCATCCTCGAGACGATCCCGGCCCCGGAGATCAATGAGGACGGAATCCTGCAGGCCCATGTGACCAACCTCGACGCCTCGCCGTTCCTCGGCCGACTGGCGCTGCTGCGGATCTTCGGCGGGACGCTGAAGAAGGGCCAGCAGGTGGCCTGGGCCCGCGGCGATGAGATCAGCTCGGTGAAGATCACCGAGCTGCTCGAGACCCAGGGACTCGATCGTGTGCCCGCCACCCAGGCCTCGGCCGGCGACATCGTCGCGGTGGCCGGCATCCCGGACATTATGATCGGTGACACCCTCACCGACATCGACAACCCGAAGCCGATGCCGGCGATCGTCATCGACGATCCTGCGATCTCCATGACGGTCGGCATCAACACCTCGCCGCTGGCAGGGCGTGAGAAGGGCACGAAGGTCACCGCCCGCATGGTCAAGGATCGCCTCGATCAGGAGCTTGTCGGCAATGTCTCGCTCAAGGTCGTCCCGACCGAACGTCCCGATGCCTGGGAAGTCCAGGGACGCGGAGAGCTGGCGCTGGCCATCCTCGTGGAGCAGATGCGCCGCGAGGGCTTCGAACTCACCGTCGGCAAGCCCCAGGTCGTGACCCGGCAGATCGACGGCAAGCTGCACGAGCCCTTCGAAGAGCTCACGGTCGACGTTCCTGAGGACTACCTCGGCGCGGTCACCCAGCTCCTGGCCGCCCGCAAGGGCGTGATGTCGACCATGACGAACCACGGCACCGGCTGGGTGCGCATGGAGTTCAAGGTCCCCGCCCGCGGTCTCATCGGCTTCCGCACACGGTTCCTGACCGAAACCCGCGGCACCGGAATTGCGAACACGATCTCGGCCGGATACGGGCCGTGGGCCGGCAACATCGAGTTCCGCATCAACGGTTCGCTCGTAGCCGACCGCGCCGGAGCCGTGACCCCGTACGCGATGATCAACCTGCAGGATCGCGGCACCTTCTTCGTCGAACCGACCTCCGAGGTCTACGAGGGCCAGATCGTGGGCGAGAATTCGCGCGCCGACGATATGGACGTCAACATCACGAAGGAGAAGAAGCTGACGAACATGCGTTCGGCGTCGGCCGACAGCTTCGAGAACCTCACCCCGCCGCGCAAGCTCACCCTCGAGGAGAGCCTCGAGTTCGCGCGCGAGGACGAGTGCGTCGAGGTCACCCCGGGAGCGATCCGCATCCGCAAGGTCGAACTCGACCAGAAGGAGCGCGCGAAGCTCTACGCCAAGCTGCGCCGACAGAACGCCTGAACCAGCACCACCGATGACCTCGAGTTCCCAGGATCCCATGACAGTCACGCCACGCGTCCTCTTCGTGCACGCTCATCCCGACGATGAGACGATCACGACGGGAGGCACGATCGCCGCACTGGTCTCCGAAGGGGCCGAGGTCATGGTGCTCACGGCCACCCGAGGAGAGGGCGGCGAGGTCATCCCCGCCGAACTCGGACACCTCGAGGGCGACCGCGCGGGACTGGCCCGGGTGCGGGAGCAGGAGATCGCCGAGGCGATGCGCGCCCTGGGCGTGCGCATGCACACCTTCCTCGGCGGCACCACGCGCACCTTCGAGGACTCGGGCATGGAGTGGGGACCCGACGGCCACGCCCGTCCCGCGTCGACCATGCCCGACGACGCTCTGTGCGCGGCCGAGGTGATCACCGTTGCCCGGCACATCGCCGCGGTCATCGATGCGCTGCAGCCGCATGCGGTCATCACCTACGCTGCGAACGGCGGGTACGGTCATCCCGATCATGTGCGGGTGCACGAAGCCACAGTGACCGCGATCGACCTCGCCGAGTGGCGCACCGGCCGGCTGCTCTTCGTCGACACTCCCACCGAGGCGGCGCGTGCGGCCTTCGACCCCGAGCAGCCAGGGTTCGCCGCGACCGGTTTCGCCGCCGCCCAGACGATTCCCGCGAAACCGCCGGTCGGACGGATCGTCATCGGCCAGGACATCTCCTCGGTGCTCGCGGCCAAGCGCGCAGCGCTCGAAGCACATCGGACCCAGGTGAGCGTCTCGGACGGCTTCTTCGCGCTGTCGAACGGCGTCGGTCAGCGGATCGGGGATCGGGAATACTATTCCATCGGCGCCGGCGGCGAAGTCCCTGAGGAGGAACTGCGTGACGGACTCACTTCCCATGTCCTCACCGGACTCGACATCGCTGCGGTGGAAGCGCAGGAGCACGCGGCGGGCCCGGCACCACTGAGGCGTCGCCGGGAACCGAAGAAGCCCGGCCTCTTCGCCTATCTGCATGCCTCGGTCCTGGCTGTGCTCATCGCGTTCCTCGGAGCCATGCAGCACCTCAATGCCTGGGTGGTCCATCCCGGAGGCACCCCACTGATCCTGCCCTGGGGAGTGGTCCTGTCGCTGCTGTTGGCGGCCAGCGGACTGTGGCATCTGAAGACCATGTACCGCAGCAGCTCGCCGATGCTGCTCGCCGCGGTCATCATCGCAGTGCTGTCCTATGTGCTCGGTCAGCCGAACTGGCTGCCCGGCGCGGACATGGTCGTCACCGGCACCCTGCGCTCGGTGGCTTGGCTGCTGGGACCGATGCTCCTGGCGGCTGTCTTCGCCTTCATCGATGTGCGCGGGCGCGAACGGACTCGCTAGACTCGTCCGAACAGAGACGAACCGGTCTTTTTCGACATCCTCGGGAGGAAGATGAGGCCCCAGACCCCAGCCGACGGAACCTCGGGCGCTGTTGGGCCCCGCTCCTCGGTCGAGGGTGCCCGGACGAAGCGGATCTGGCCCCTCTTCCTCATCGTCCTCATCGTCCTGGCCGCGCTCTATATCGTGGTCGGGTTCCTCAGCGGACGCGTGCTGACACCGGGGACGACCGTGGCCGGAATCGACATCGGAGGCAAGAGCGCCACCGCTGCTGAGAACACTCTTCGCAATGATCTGCATGACGAAGCGAACAGGGACATCGTCCTGCAGGCAGGAGAACCGACGGCGAAGCTCGATCCCGCCGATGCCGGCATCACCTTCGACGCCGAGGCGACGGTCGACCGGGTCACCGGCTTCAGTCTCGATCCCACCGTGATCTGGAACCGCCTGTTCGGCGACAGCGAGGTCGCCCCCGTCATCGACGTCGACGAGAAGAAGTTCGACAAGGCCACCTCGAAGGTCACCGAATCGCTGGCCGTCGAGCCCAAGAACGCGGAGCTCGGCTTCGAGAAGACCACCCCGAAGGTCAAGGACGGTGCCGTCGGGCAGACGGTCGAGGCCGATCAGGTGCGCACAGCGATCGACGAGAACTGGCTGCGCACGAAGGACGCACTGCCCGTCCAGCCGACGCAGGTCGATCCCGACATCACCACTGCAGAGGCAGAGGACATGGCCACCGGGTTCGCCGAGGACGCGGTGAGCAAAGACCTGAAGATCGCAGCCGAACCGGGCAAGGACGCGGACTCGAGCGTCAAAGGCGGTGACCTGAATGTGTCGCCCGCGATCATCGCGAAGACGATGACCTTCGATGCGAAGGACTCGAAGCTGGTGCCGGTCTTCGACCAGGAGGCACTGCAGAAATCGGTTCTGGACGCGAACAAGGACATCGGCAGACCCGCCGAGGACGCGAGTTTCACGATCAAGCACGGAAAGCCTCAGGTCGTGCCCTCCAAGAAGGGCATCGGAATCAAAGCCAAGGAACTGACCACGGCCGTCTCCGATGCGATCAAAGGAAAGAACGACACCCCGGAGGTGACCCTGGCCTCCGTCGAACCCGACTTCACGACGGAGGATGCGAAGAAGGCCGATGTGTCGAAGGTGGTCTCCGAGTTCTCCACCGGCTACAGCTCCGAGCCCAACCGCGACAACAACCTCCGAGTGGCCTCGAAGAAGGTCTCAGGGACCGTGTTGCAGCCGGGCGAGCAGTTCTCCCTCAACGAGACCCTCGGCCAGCGCACAGCGGCCAACGGGTACAAGCCGGCGGGTGTGATCTCCGACGGACAGATGAAGGAAGACTTCGGCGGGGGTGTCTCGCAGGTGTCGACGACGCTGTTCAACGCCGCCTTCTTTGCCGGTTTCGACCTCGATGAGCACCAGGCCCATTCGCGCTACATCTCCCGCTACCCGGAAGGCCGGGAGACGACGCTGGACTGGTCCTCCATCGACTTGAAGTTCACGAACAACTCGAAGACTCCGGTCGTGCTCGATATGTATCTCAAAGGCGGAGAGGTCCACGCCAGAGTCTTCGGCGTGAAGAAGTACGACGTCTCGGCCGGTGCTTCGGACCGGTTCAACCACACCTCACCGGGATCGCTCACCGAAGGCGGCGCTTCCTGCACCCCGCAGGCACCCAAGGGCGGATGGTCGATCCGAATCACGCGGACGATGAAGGACGTCGAATCGGGTCGGACCACGAAGGACGGGTTCACCACGGTGTACCGACCGGTGAACAAGGTCGAGTGCAAGGGCTGAGCACGATCGTTCGCAGGGGGCTGAGCTCGACTTTCGGGCTGCAGCGGCCGAGCCTCGCTCGCCACGGCCGGGATCAGGCGCGCTCGGCGTACCAGGAACGGTGGCGCATGGCAGCTCCGAGTGAGCCGAACAGGTTCAGCGAGGCCTCATTGCTCGCTTCGATGTCGACGAGGTAGGACCTCACCCCTCGTTGCGCCAGGAGAGCCGCCGCGGCCCGGACGACCGACCGTCCGGCACCTCGACGACGGAGATCAGGACGGGTCACGAGGTTGGTGATGACGCCCCATTTGCTGCGTTCGACCACCCGGGCTGCGGAGACCATGGACCGCGATCCGTCGGGGTGCTGGGCGTATGCGGTGACGAATTCGCAGGGCTGGTCGGCCGTGATGAGAGAGCGGAAGGCCTCTGCCGCGCCGGACGCGTCCCCGGGGCTGCGCTGACTCGTCCACGCAGCGAAATGCTCCGGTGTCGGCGCATCGGCGACGTCGATGGCCAGTCCCGGGGCGGCCGCCTCGGCGGGGGCCGAAGCACCAGCGGCCGCCTCGGCGGTGGCGCCGGTCAGCAGGAGGACTGCCTCGGAGGGGGAGTAGCCGCGTGCCGAGAGCAGGGGTGCCAGTCCCTCGCATTCGGGTGCCAACGTGGACGAATCGTCGGCCGAATAGATCTGGATCCGGCTCGGCTTCTCCCGCGTGCGGTACCACTCTTCGACGGCGTCGAGGCTCTGTTCCCACCCCAGTCCGGAATCGGTCACGGGCAGGCAGCTGTTGGCTCGGCGCGTGGCGGAGTCCGAACTGCGCAGCAGCCATCCCTTCTGGAGCAGGCTGAGGTCGGCGGCGGACTCAGTGCCCTCATTGCGCAGGTTCTCCACGTGCAGCCACGACACGTCCTGCGGAAGCCAGGCGGCGGCCGAGATGCGACGGAGATCGACAGCGGAGACGATCTCATGGGTGCGCCCCGAGCGGGTCGGTGCCGGCGGCACCTCGTGGACGAGCAGGATCTGGGGGCGCGAGATGCGCAGCGGCCCGCGTTTCGTGTCGATCTCGACCCCCGCCTCGTCGACGGTGGTGACGACGCCGAGCGCATCGGAGGTCGAATGGGAATCCCCGGGGTCGAGCGAATACCGTACGACCACTCGTCTGCCGGGCTGCAGCTCGTCCACTTCTCGCCTTCCTCCGTCGAATCCGTGCTCTCCCACCCTAAGACACGGAGGCGGCCGCCTGGAGCAGGCGTGACGGTCGAGGGCAGATGCAATGCGAATCACCTGAGACCGATGGGCGTGGAATACGGGCGAAGGCGTATTGTGGGATGTGTATGCGCATCATCTGTGAAGCTTTCGAGGAGTCAGTCCTGTGACGTACATCATTGCTCAGCCCTGTGTCGATCTCAAGGACAAGGCCTGCATCGACGAATGCCCGGTCGACTGCATCTACGAGGGCGAACGCAGTCTCTACATCCACCCGGACGAATGCGTCGACTGCGGAGCCTGTGAGCCGGTGTGCCCGGTCGAGGCGATCTTCTACGAAGACGATGTGCCGGAGGAATGGGAAGAGTACTACAAGGCCAACGTCGAATTCTTCGACGACCTCGGTTCGCCGGGCGGAGCCGCGAAACTCGGCAACACGCACAAGGACCACGCGATCATCGCTGCCCTTCCGCCCCAGAGTCACGACCTCTGAGCTTCTGAGCCATGACGACTTCCTTCGGACTCGACCTGCCCGACTACCCCTGGGACCGGCTCACTGACTTCCGTCGCCGCGCGGCCGAACATCCCGACGGCGTGTGCGACCTGTCGATCGGCACCCCGGTCGACCCGACGCCCGAGGTGATCCGGCGCGCCCTGGCCGCCGCCGGAGACGCACACGGCTATCCCACGACGGCGGGCACCTCGGAACTCCGCGAGGCCATCGCCGGATGGTATGCGACATGGCATTCGGTCGCACTCGACCCCGCCACCGAGATCCTGCCGACCGTGGGTTCGAAAGAGCTCGTGGCCTGGCTGCCGACACTGCTGGGCCTGCGGCAGAGGGGACTGGCAGTGGCCTGTCCGTCGGCCGCCTACCCGACCTATGAGATGGGGGCGACGATCGCCGGAGTCGAATGCCGGCGCCTCGATGCCGCCGAGGTCGCTGCGGGAGCGTCACTCGAGGGCATCGGGCTCCTGTGGATCAACACACCGGGAAACCCGACAGGGGAGGTGCTCGACGCCGATATCCTCGCCGAGGTGGCCCGCCGTGCCCGTGCCGCCGGAGTCGTGCTCGCCTCCGACGAGTGCTACGGACTGCTCAATTGGGAGTCCGATGAGCCTGCGCCGAGCGTGCTCTCCGTCGTCGGGGAGACCCGCACACGTGTGCTCAGCGTCTACTCGATGTCGAAGCAGTCGAATCTCGCAGGCTACCGCGCCGCCTTCGTCGCCGGAGATGCGGACCTCATCGCCGACCTGACCCGTTCCCGCAAGCACGCGGGAATGATCGTGCCCTACCCGATCCAGGCGGCGATGGTTGCGGGACTCGGCGACACCGAGCACGTCCGCGTGCAGAAGGAGATCTACCGATCGCGGAGGAACCTGCTCCGAGCGGGACTAGAGGACTTCGGATTCCGCATCGATCATTCGACCGCGGGCCTCTACCTGTGGGCCACGGCGGACAAGAACTGCTGGGATTCGCTCGGCGACCTCGCCGAGCTGGGCATCGTCGCGGGACCGGGAGAATTCTACGGCGCGGCAGCCAGCGACCACGTGCGCATCGCCCTGACTGCCACCGACGAACGCATCGCAGCCGCCGCAAAGCGACTCCATGAGGCGGCGGCGTGAGATTCGCCGTCTGTCCCGGTCTGACGGACCGGGGCGAGGGAGCTGCGGTCTCCGAGGGTTTGCCAAGGTTGCGCAAAGACTGCATTCAGGACAGAAAAGTTCGTGTTTGACCAGGTCAAATGTATTACCGGTGAGTAGAAGCGGGGTGCAGCGATTTTCTCATTCCCACAGTTATCGGTAGTCTTTGAACGAACTGTGCAAGACACCTCAGGAAGTTCTTGAGGTACGTCAACGGTGAGGAGATCGAATGACTTCGGAGGCGAACCTCAAGATCGCTGACACGGAGCTGACACTGCCCGAGGTGTCGGCGTCGGCGGGCAACAACGGATACCGTATCGGCTCTCTGCTGAAAGAGACCGGGTCGGTCACATATGATCCAGGGTTCGCCAACACCGCATCCACGTCTTCGGCCATCACCTTCATCGACGGCGACGAGGGCGTTCTGCAGTACCGCGGCTATCCGATCGAACAGCTCGCCGAGCAGTCGAACTTCGTCGAAGTCTGCTACCTCCTCATCTACGGCGAGCTGCCGACTCAGGAACAGTTCGATGCCTTCGATGCCCGACTGCGCGGACACACGATCGTGCATGAGGATCTGCGCCGCTTCTTCCGTGCCTTCCCCTACGATGCACATCCGATGCCTATGGTGGCAGCGGCGGTCGCGGCTTTGTCGACGTTCTACCAAGATGACCTCGATGTCTTTGACGAAGGTCAGATCGACACCTCCTCGTTCCGACTGCTCGCGAAGATGCCGACCATCGCTGCTCTGGCACACCGGAAGAACATGGGTCTGCCGGTCATCCATCCGGACAACTCGCTGAGCCTGGTCGAGAACTTCCTGCGTGTGAACTTCGGAGTCCCCGCCGAGGAATACGAGCCGGATCCGCTCGCCGTGAAGGCCATGGATCAGCTGTTCATCCTCCACGCCGATCACGAGCAGAACTGCTCGACCTCGACAGTGCGACTGGTCGGTTCGTCCCAGGCCAACGTCTTCCAGTCGATCTCTGCCGGTGTCAACGCCCTGGCCGGGCCCCTGCACGGTGGCGCGAACTCCGCAGTGCTGGAGATGCTGCAGCAGATCGCGGCCTCCGACGACGGACCGAAGAAGTTCATGGAACGCGTGAAGAACAAGGAGGACGGAGTCCGCCTGATGGGCTTCGGCCACCGCGTGTACAAGAACTACGATCCGCGCGCGAAGATCATCAAGAAGACTGCAGACGAGGTCCTCGCTCGTTCCGGCGGTGATCCGCTGCTCGAACTGGCACAGCAGCTCGAAGAGATCGCGCTGGCCGACGACTACTTCGTCGAGCGCAAGCTCTATCCGAACGTCGACTTCTACACGGGGCTCATCTACAAGGCGCTCGGATTCCCGACGAATATGTTCACCGTGCTCTTCGCCGTCGGCCGCCTGCCCGGTTGGATCGCGCAGTGGCGCGAGATGATCAAGGATCCCGAGACGAAGATCGGTCGCCCGCGGCAGATCTACACGGGTGCCTATTCCCGCAACTACACGGACATCAACGACCGCTGAGCACCCGCGCGCTCACGGCTGCTGAGCCCCCGCGCGGCAGAGACACCTGAGCACCCGGGCGGCAGGGACACCTGAGGCCTTGCGGCCCGTGCTGACGGCGCCGGAGCAGAATCCTCTGCCCGGCGCCGTTGCGCATTTCCGGCTTGATACAACGCACAGAACTCCACGCATCGCACATCGTTGCTCTCGTACAGAGCTGCACGCATCCCTCACCGTTGCTCTCGCACAGCACTCCCGGCGCTACAGCCCACCCCAGGTGACACAGCCCCGTACCGCCGCCGAAGGACACCTCGAGCGGCGAATCACCCTGCAGGAAAGGGGCGTTGAGCGGCTGACTGGAGGAGGAGCCGCCTCGGCGAGGCCCCGCTGCGTCCCACACCGTTGCTGCTGCATCGCACCGGCAGTGTTGTTGCGCACCGGTGGCAGCACATCCTCTCGCAGGAACACGCGGGTATGTCAGGAACGGGTCGGAGCGGCAGGTACGGGTCGGTACGACAGGAACGCGTCGCGATGGCAGTTTCCCCTTCAGGGCACACGGGGTGAATGCCGCGAGGGCGCGTCCACATCGTGTGAACGCGCCCTCGTCTTCCCAGAGGTCGCCAAACACGTCGCCGCGGGCGCCCCGTGCAGAAGGCGATGAGTGCCCCCGGCCGCATAGTGCCGGCCGCTCAGCGCAGCGTCAGCTCAGAACTGCCGACGGCTCAGTGCAGATCGGGGTTGAGCTCGATGCCCTTGGAATCGCGGGCGATCGCCTCGACGGCGCCGGTGATCGAGTTCCGGCGGAAGAGGATGTTGTTCTGTCCGCTGAGCTCGGCGGCCTTGACCACAGCATTGTCCTCGCCCGGCACGGTGACGCGTGTGCCGGCGGTGAGGTAGAGACCGGCTTCGACGATGCAGTCATCGCCGATGGAGATGCCGACTCCCGCGTTGGCACCCAAGAGGCTGCCCGAGCCGATGGAGATGCGGTGGGTGCCGCCGCCCGAGAGGGTACCCATGATGGAGGCCCCGCCGCCGATGTCGGATCCGTCGCCGACGACGACGCCCTGCGAGATGCGTCCTTCGACCATGGCCGATCCCAGAGTGCCGGCATTGAAGTTGACGAATCCTTCGTGCATCACCGTGGTGCCCGACGCCAGGTGTGCGCCGAGGCGGACACGATCGGCATCGGCGATGCGCACGCCGGAGGGAATGACGAAGTCGGTCATGCGCGGGAACTTGTCGAGTCCGTAGACGGCGACCGGCCCACGTGCCAGCAGCTTGGCGCGGGTCGCTTCGAAGTCCTCCGGCGAGCAGGCGCCGTACGAGGTCCACACCACGTTGGAGATATGGCCGAAGATGCCGTCGAGGTTGACATCATTGGGGGCCACGATGCGGTGGGACAGGGCATGCAGCCGCAGATAGGCGTCCGCCGCCGAGGCGGGACCGGCGTCGAGGTCGATCGTGGTGGTGACCACCTCGGCGCAGGTCCCGCGAGCCTCGTCGGTGCCCACCAGGGCATCGAGTCCGTCGTCGGCGGCGCGAGCGGTGGCGGCAGCCTCGGCGGCCTCAGCGGTCTCACCCGTGCTCAGTGCGGGGTACCAGACGGAGAGGACGATGTCGGAATGGGACGTGGCAAGGCCACGTGCGGAAATGATGCGTTCTGTCATGCCTCAAGCTTAGTCGGTGGCGGCAGTACTAGGCTAAGGGACATGACTGTCGATCCATCTGCTGAGACTGATTCCATCTTCGCGTCCCCGACCGACCCGGGGGACTCCCTCTTCGCCGCTCTCGATGACCCGGCCGAGCTCACGGGGCGTCTGTGCGCCATCGAATCCGTGTCCGGCAACGAAGCCGTCCTGGCCGATGCCGTCGTCGAGGTGCTCGAGAGGATCAGCGCAGGACCCGGACCCGAGCTCGAGATCCTCCGCGATGGCGATACCATCGTCGCCCGCACGAACCTCGGCCGGGCTGAGCGGATCGTCGTCGCAGGACATCTCGACACGGTTCCCGTCGAGCACAACCTGCCTCCCGTGCGCACGAGGATGACCGGAAAGGACTACCCCGACGACGAGGTGATCTGGGGGCGCGGGGCCTGCGATATGAAGGCCGGAGTGGCCATGCAGCTGGCCACGGCCGCCGCGTTGCGCAGCCCCGCCCGCGACGTCAGCTGGGTCTTCTACGATCACGAGGAGGTCGACGCCTCCCTCAACGGACTCGGCCGAGTCGCGCGCAGCCACCCCGATTGGCTGAGCGGTGACTTCGCGATCCTCGGCGAACCGTCGAACGCCTCGGTCGAGGGAGGATGCAACGGCACCATCCGCGTCGACGTCGTCACCACGGGTGTGCGCGCCCACTCGGCCCGCGCCTTCATGGGCGTCAACGCCATCCACGCCGCCGCCGAGGTGCTCGCCCGGCTGGCCGAGCACGAGACGGATACGGTGACGGTCGACGGACTCGACTACCGCGAGTCGCTGTCGGCGGTGAACATCAGCGGCGGTGTCGCCGGCAATGTGGTGCCCGATGAATGCCGCGTATCCGTGAACTACCGTTTCGCCCCGAGCAAGTCGGCGGCCGAGGCGGAAGCGTTCCTGCGCGAATTCTTCTCCGGCTTCGACCTCGTCGTCACCGATGCGGCCGAAGGCGCCAGGCCTGGTCTCGACCGTCCGATCGCGCAGGACTTCATCGACACGCTGGGACTGTCCCCGGCCCCGAAGCTCGGCTGGACCGACGTCTCTCGGTTCAGCGCACTCGGTGTTCCCGCGGTGAATTTCGGACCCGGCAATCCGCTGTATGCCCACAAATCGGATGAGCACGTCAGAGTCGCCGAGGTGGAGCAGGCCACCCGCATCCTGTGCAGCTACCTCGAGGGCCGGTGAGTCCGATGGACGACAGAGGACAGTCCGCTCCGAGCACGTCGGCCGGGTACTACCGGAAGGGCCCGCTGCGTCTGCGCGGTGATCAGGTGCCTAAGGCGACGGCGGATCAGCGTCTGCTCGACCGGGGCTCGGGAGCCGCTTGGGCGCACGAGGACCCGTGGCGGGTGATGCGCATCCAGGCCGAGTTCGTCGAAGGCTTCGGGTCGCTGGCCGAGATCGGCCCGGCCGTGGCGCTGTTCGGCTCCGCCCGGCTGCACGCAAACACGCAGGCCTATGCGGACACCCGTGAGATCGCCCGTCGTCTCGCCGCAGCCGGAAATGCCATCATCACCGGTGGTGGCCCCGGCATCATGGAGGCGGGCAACCTCGGTGCCGTCGACGGCGGGGGAGTGTCCATCGGCTTGGGCATCGAGCTGCCCTTCGAATCGGGACTCAACGACCACGTCGAACTCGGGGTGAACTTCAGGTACTTCTTCGTCCGCAAGACGATGTTCCTGAAGTACTCGCGCGCCTTCGTCGTCATGCCCGGCGGCTACGGCACGCTCGACGAGCTCTTCGAAGCGCTGACTTTGGTGCAGACGGGCAAAGTGACGTCATTCCCGATCGTGCTCTTCGGCCGTCGCTATTGGCAGGGACTCGTCGACTGGCTGACCGAGTCGATGCTGGCTGCAGGCGCGATCGGTCCGAAGGACCTGTCCCTGTTCACCCTCACCGACGATATCGACGAAGTCGTGGCAGCGATCGGACCGGGCCGACCGGGACCGGGCACCGGCGCTGCGTCCGAGACGAGCAGGAGCCGACCGTGAGAGGCAGCAGCGCCACACAGTCCGGCCCGGCACCTTTCGACCTCGCACAGGCTCGGCCGGGTGCACCGGCGATCATGGCCGTGATCAACCGCACGACCGATTCGTTCTATGAATCCGCTGCGACTCTCGACGAAGCCATCACCGCCGTCGAGGCTGCCACCGCCGACGGCGCCCACATCGTCGACGTCGGGGGAGTGCGCGCTGGCCGCGGTCGGGAGATCTCCGCGGCCGAGGAGATCGAACGCGTGTGCCCGACCATCGAAGCCGTCGCCGCCGCGCACCCGGACGTTCTCATCAGTGTCGACACCTGGCGACACGAAGTCGCCGAAGCTGCCTGCCGGGCCGGAGCCGGTCTGATCAACGACACCTGGGCGGGAGTCGACCCAGAGGTCGCCGAGGTGGCCGCCCGCTTCGGGGTCGGGATCGTGTGCTCCCACACCGGTGGGCTGATTCCGCGAACAGATGCTCATCGCAACCGGTACGGCCTGCATGCGGCGGAGGTGGTCGACAAGACCCTGTCCGGAGTCAGCGAACTCGCCGCAGCCGCCCGCACCGCCGGCGTGCCCGAGGACCGGATCGTCATCGACCCCACCCCGGACTTCGGGAAGAACACCTACCAATCGCTGCGTCTGCTGCGCGAACTCGACCGCTTCGCCGACACCGGCTACGCGGTCCTGCTGGCGATCTCACGCAAGGACTTCGTCGGAGAGGCGATCGGTGACGTGGTCCCACCGGATCGGCTCAACGGCACCATCGCCGCGACCGCTCTGGCGGTCGAACGCGGCGCGGCGCTGATCCGCACCCATGATGTGCGTGCGACCGCCGATGCCATCGATGTGACTCTGGCGATCACCGGCGAGGCCGAGCCGAAACACACCGTGCGCGGCCTGCGCTGAGCCTCCGGTGCACGCGACTGTGCGAAAATGAAGCCATGCCTGTGTGGATTGTGATCGGTGTCGCGGCTGCGATCTTCGTCCTCGTCTTCGTCGTCGCGGCCACCTTCAACGTCTTCTCAGCCGAGACGCTCGACGAGGCGGAAGAGCCCTGGACCGGGCTTCCCGAGGGATTCACGGGAGCGGACCTGGAGGCGGTGACCTTCCGCCCGGCGCTGCGCGGCTATCGGATGGAGGATGTCGACGAGGCCATGCAGATGTTGAGCGAACGCCTGCGCGAACTCGAATCCGCACACGCCGAGGACTCGCGACCGAACCCGTCCGCCGTCGATTCAGCGGACCGACCGAATCTGTCCGCCGCCGACTCAGCGGACCGGCCGAACGCGCCTGCCGTCGAGCCGACGGATCGGCCGGCGTCCGCGCACTCGGATCGGGGCCCTGCCGCCGATGCACCGGAAACGGCTGCCGGACAACGATGAGCCGACCTGCCGACCTGCCCGGAATCACCCTCGCCCGCGAAGCCTTCGACTCCTCCCGACTCTCCCGTCTCGGCGCGCTGTTCCTGTCGCTGCCGGTCTGGGTCCAGGCCGTTGCCGTGTACTTCGCCTCCCGCGTCGTGAGCATGTCGATCTTCGCCGCCGTCCTAAAGCGGCAGGACCCGGCGAACTGGTCGTCCTCGCCGGTGACGACGACGCTCAACGACTTCCTCAACTTCTGGGACGGCGGCTGGTACGCACGCGTTGCGGACGAAGGCTATCCGCGGATCCTGCCGATCGACGACAGCGGCGCTGTGGGAGAGAACCAGTGGGCCTTCTACCCGCTGCATCCCTCCGTGGTCAGCACCCTGTCGGACCTGACCGGAGTCAGCTACGAGATCATCTCACCGATCGTGTCCACGCTCGCCGCCGGACTGGCCTCGATCGTCATCCTCCACCTGTTCCGGAAGTATGTCGACGGCGACCAGGCGCTGATGGGTCTGGCGCTCGTGATGTTCTTTCCGCCGGCAGCGATCTTCTCCACCGGTTATGCCGAATCCCTGACGCTTCTGCTGCAGGCGATGGCGCTCTTCCTCGTCGTCGAACGCCGCTACCTCTCCGCGCTGCCGGTCGTCGTCCTCATGGACCTGTCCCGTCCGATCGGTGTGGCCTTCTCGTTCTTCATGTTGCTCCACCTCATCGACCGGTTCCTGCGCCGCAGGCACGATCCGTACCCCGCCGCCGAGGCGGTTCGGTCATGGACCCTGGGCGTGCTCTCCTGCGCGGCGGCCCTCATCCATCCCGTCCACGCTTGGTGGGTGACCGGATCGATGACGGCCTACACCGACACCGAGGCGGCCTGGCACACCGGAGAGACGACGTTCCTCGTCCAATGGGTCGCCCAGTCGATCAACCTCATCGGTCCGTTGGGTCCGGTGCTGCTCGCCATCGTCGTCGCCGGGATGCTTGCGCTGATATTCTCCCCGGCGGGAGCGCGTATGGGACGGACGATGCAGCTCTTCTGCCTCGGCTACGGCATCTATCTGCTCATCTTCTTCAATCCCCAGACCTCGACCCTGCGTCTGCTGCTGCCGCTGTTCCCGATGGCTCTGACCCTGGCATCGGTGCGCTCGCGAGGTTACCGAGCCGCGCTGCTGGTGGCCTATATTCTGCTCCAGATCGTGTGGGTGGCCTATCTGTGGCACTTCACCCCGCCGGCCGATCTGCCGCCCTGATCGCTCGTTTCGTCGAAAGTTACCCGGATCGACCGGATCGTGGAATAATCGAAGAACAACATTCGGTGCACCAGGTGTGGACCGTCTTTGCATGACAACGGAAGGAAGAGCTCACATGGCAGCCCAGAAACCCCGCACCGGCGACGGACCTCTGGAAGTGACCGAAGAAGGCCGAAGCATGGTGATGCGGCTTCCTGTCGAAGGCGGAGGCAGACTGGTGATCGAGCTCAGCAGGGACGAGGCCACCGGATTGCACGACACCTTGGCTGAGACGCTGGGACTCTGAGCGGAGGGCCTGGGGACCGCGGCCGCTGAGAACCGCACGAACAGCAGAGACCGATCAGAGGTCTCTGCTGTTGTCGTATTCAGGGGGTCTTCTGGAGCAGGAGCAGGCCCTCGCCGATGGGCAGCAGCACTCGTTGGAGACCCTCCTGGCCGGCGATGCGGTTGAGCAGCCCTCTGGCCGCCTGCGTGCGCGGACTGCGGTCGACGGGATCGGCCACAGCGCCTTTGAGCAGCGTCTGGTGGATGACGAGGAGGCCGTGTGCGTCGAGCAGCCGCAGCGAAGGCTGGATCATCCGCTCGAGGTTGCTCGGCTCTGAGTCGATGAAGACCATGTCATAAGCCGCCGGAGCCAGCTTCTTGAGCACCTCCTCGGCACGCCCATTCATCAGCCGCAGCCTTCCGGGACGGATGCCGGCCATATCGACGAGGTCGCGGGCGGCGCCCTGGGCAGTGGAATTCGTGTCGATCGACGTCAGTATCCCCGCGGTGGGCATGCCGCGCAGCAGGGCCAGCGTCGACGTGCCGACGCCGGTGCCCACCTCGACCGCGGCGACCGGGGTGAGGAGTCGCGCGAGCAGGCTGAGCGTCGTCGCCGTCGTCTGGGAGACCGGCACGAGCCCGAACTCGTGTGAATGCGTGCGAGCGGCGTCGAGCAGAGGGTCGGGGCCGTTGTACTGTTCGGAGAAGGTGAGATCACCTGCATTTTCGCGTGACAATCGGCCCTCTCTTTCCGCTGATGACTGCCCCCAAGTCTAACCGCATTCGGGCTCGGTTCCGTGAGCGCGCCACAGCTCGTCGAGTTCATAGAGGTCGAGGAATGCGCTGCGATCGACACGTCGGTGCGAATGCGGTGTTCCTTCGAGGCTCCATCGGATGCGTGCCGCCGGGAGGATCCCGTCGGGCAGGACGCCCGCCGCGTTGACGACCCTCCACCAGGTGACATTGGAGCCGAACTCCTTCATCACCCGTCCGACATACCGGGGTGAGCAGCCGGCGACGGCACCTACGGTTCCGTAGGCGACGACACGGGCGGCAGGGACGAGCTCGACGATGCGCAACACCCGCTCGACCGCTATCTCATCCATCGCCGCTCCCGCCTCATGCTGTGTGCGAACCTGTGCCGACCATGAGTCGATGCTACCGCCGTGCACGGTAGACTGGGTGGCATGTTCATGGGTATCAACGGCACCGAAATGGTGATCCTGGTCGTTGTGGCCTTGGTCGTGATCGGACCCAAGCGCCTGCCCGAATATGCGCAGAAGCTGCGTGAACTCGTCCGTCAGATGCGACGAATGGCCGAAGGCGCGAAGGACAGTGTCCGCCGTGACTTCGGAGACGACTTCAAGGACGTCGACTGGCAGAAGCTCGATCCCCGCCAGTACGATCCGCGGCGGATCGTGCGTGAAGCCCTTGTCGAAGAGGACGCTGCGATCCGTGAGTCCAAGCGCCGGGAACATTCGGCGCTGGAGTCTTCGGACCCCGAGACAGATGCGGCTGATATCGAGACCTCTTCCGGGAAGACCGCTGCCGAAGTCAGGCGGGAGCAGTCGCCGATCGAACGTTTCCAGGCTCAGATCGACCTGCGGGATCCTTCCGTCGGCGCTCCGTTCGATCCCGAAGCCACCTGAGACCTCCGAGCCGGTCCCTTCAGTCCTTGTGCACCGAGGGATGCTCGGGATTCGAGCACAGTTCGTCGGCGTAGCCACGGCAGAAGTAGGAACCGCCCGGTTCCCAGTCGATGCCGTCGAAGAGCTCGCGCACCGTCACGGCGTACAGCCCTTTGTCCGCAACGGCTGCGAACACCGCCGGCGCCGCCTCGACCGTCGTGGGGTGGATGGAGTGCATGAGCACGATCGAGCCCGGGTGCGTCCTGTCCTTCACCCGTCTCACCGTCGTTCTCGGGTCCCTGTCCCGCCAATCGTCGGTATCGACATTCCAGATGATCGCAGGACGGTCGAGAACGTGCGCGGAGCGTCTGTCGAGGGCGCCGTAGGGAGGTCGGACGAGGGGCTGCGCGGTCTGCCCGACGGAGCGCAGCGACTTCTGGGTGCGATGCACCTCTCGGCGGATCTTCGCGGACTCGGTCCGATCCAATCGCGGATGCCGATAGGTGTGGCTGTCGACCTCGTGTCCGGCCGCGACGATGCGTTCTGCTGTGTGCGGGTACTCGTCGATGTTCCGGCCCAGAAGGAAATAGGTGAGCCGGATGTCCGCGGCGTCCGCAGCATCGAGCAGCGCCTGTTCGGTGCTCGCTCGTCCGGGACCATCGTCATAGGTCAGCGCCACGCAGGGCAGCAGGGCGCAGGAGAAGTCCGGCGACCGCCGGTCGCCCGGTTGTGGAAGTTCGAGCGAGGTGCGCAGAGCCGCGGACACGGACCTCCCCAGATCCGAGAGGAGCCCGTCTTCGACCGTCTCGCCCTGGACGGTCAGGGCACCGGTGGCGTTGACCGAGATCTCAGCGGGGTCGATGCGCATCGAAAACAGCTTCTGCGCATCGACCGTGGTATCGGCTTCGAGATCGGTGAGCAGAACCTCCGTCCGCGGGCGAGGTGACCGCTGCCGCAGCGCTGTGACGATGTAGCGGCCGCCGGAGGTGAGAACCGTGCTGGCGATGTCGATGGTGCGGCGCTCAGGCGCGCGCTCGGACAGTGGCTCGTCCTCGCGGGTCCGAACTTCGGAGGCTGCGCCGACAGCCGGAGCCGCCGGGGAGGCTGAGATGGGCGGATTGAAACTCGTTGTCGGCCACCGGTGGACCGGGGCCGTCTGCGGGGGATCGAAGGCGGCGCGGCCGGCGAATCCGCCGGATCCTTCGACCGCGGTCAGCAGCTTCGACTCGATTGCCGAGTTCAGCGACGGTGCTCCGGGCAGGCCGAAGACATGGACATTCATCCTCGGCGTCCTCTTCTCGGCCACGACGGCATAGCTGCGCATCGCAGCCGACAGCTGGGCGCGGTTCGCCTCGGCGATGGCTCTGTCGGCGGAGGAGGGTGCGCCGTCGGCAGGCTCACTCGGTCGGTGCAGGGAGACGATGCTGCCGGCGAGCAGGATGAGGACGATCAGGGCATCGGCGAAGACGAACACGGTGTAGACGATGGTGTCTCGTCGGTCGAGGGAGAACGCCAAGGGCAGAGATCCTTGTCAGCAGCGCACGGGGATGGGGATCGGGGTGGGGGAGGGCTCCGTCGTGGCCGTGCCGTGGTCAGCGAGCCGAGCCCGACAGCGCATTCGACGCATTGCGGATCAGACCGGGCTGAGTCCCAGGGACCGTCCGGACAGGCCGCGCGAGCGCTTGCGCAGGGATTCGGCCAAGATATCGAATGCCTGCGCCGCCGGAGAGTCGGGGTTGCCGAGCACTACCGGCGTGCCTGAATCCGAGCCTTCCCGCAGACGCGTGTCGAGGGGGATCTGAGCCAGCAGCGGCACCTCGTGCTCCAGGGTGGCGGACAGGTTCTCGGCCACGCTGGCACCGCCGCCGGAGCCGAAGACCTCCATACGGGTGCCATCGGGCATGTCCATCCAGGACATGTTCTCGATGACCCCGGACAGCCTCTGCTTCGTCTGTGTGGCGATCGATCCGGCGCGTTCGGCGACCTGGGCCGCAGCCGACTGCGGTGTGGTCACGACGAGCAGCTCCGAGCCGGGCAGCAGCTGCGCCACGGAGATCGCGATGTCACCGGTGCCGGGCGGCAGATCGAGCAGCAGGACATCGAGATCGCCCCAGAAGACGTCGGTGAGGAACTGCTGGAGTGCGCGGTGGAGCATCGGACCGCGCCACACCACGGCTTGGCTCGGCGGGACGAACATGCCGATGCTCATCACCTTCACGTCGTGGGCGATCTGCGGCAGGATCATATCGTCGACCCGGGTCGGTTTCCCCGACAGACCGAGCATGCCCGGGATCGAGAATCCGTAGATGTCGGCATCGACGACACCGACGCGCAGTCCCTTGGCCGCCAGCGAGACAGCGAGGTTCGCGGTCACCGAGGATTTGCCGACCCCGCCCTTGCCGGAGGCGACTGCGTAGACCTTGGTGAGCGAATCGGGACGATTGAACGGGATCTCGCGCGTGCCGCTGCCCTGCAGCTTCTCCTTCATCGCCTTCCGCTGCTCGGGTGTCATCGTGCCCAGGACCACGGAGACCTCGGTGACACCTTCGACACGGGAGACCGCAGCCTTCGTGTCCCTCGTGATCGTGTCCTTGAGCGGGCACCCGGTGATTGTGAGCAGAACCGTGACGGTGACCTTCCCACCGTCGATGCTGATGTCGTCGACCATATCGAGTTCGACGATATTGCGGCGGATCTCCGGGTCGATGACGCCGGTCAATGCCTCTGTCACTGTCTCCACATCGGGACCAGTCATGCCCACGTCCTTTCCTCCCCGGCTCAGCGCTCCCGGGGCTTCAACCCTACATCTTCGGGCTCAGCGCCGTCATCCTTTCCGACGCTGCCGCCCTGGGTCTCCTGCGGCTCCGTCGCGGTCCGTCCGGCCTCAGGCTTCGCCTCCTCCTCGAGCTCCTTGAGCAGATCCTTGAGCTCCGAGCGAATGAAGTCTCGCGTGGCGACCTCGCGCATCGCGATGCGCAGTGCCGCCACCTCCCTGGCCAGGTACTCGGTGTCGGCGAGGTTGCGTTCGGCGCGCTGCCGATCGTGCTCGAATTCGACGCGGTCACGATCGGTGCTGCGATTCTCCGCGAGCAGGATCAGCGGCGCAGCGTATGACGCCTGCAGCGACAGGATGAGTGTGAGCAGAGTGAAGTTCAGCGACCGGGGGTCGAACTGCCACGCTTCGGGCAGCAGAGTGTTCCACAGAAGCCACACCGTGCAGAAGACCGTCATGCCAACGAGGAAAGCCGGGGTGCCCATGAAACGGGCGAACGCTTCGGCGCCGCGACCGAAGGCCTCGGGGGAGACGGCGAAGCTGGGCAGTCTGCGCTTGCTCGACCGTGGGATCTCGAAATCGTCGACTGCCATGCCTACCCCCTTCTGGGATCGTCTCGACCGGTGGTGCGCCAGTCCTCGGGAAGCAGCTCGTCGAGGACGTCATCGACGGTGACCACACCGACGAGGCGGTCGTTCTCGTCGGTGATCGGCACCGACACCAGATTGTACGCGGCCAGCAGCTTCGCGACCTCTCCCAGAGCAGTGTCCGGAGACAGGGGCTCGACCTCGGTGTCGAGCATGATGCCGAGGGCCTCGTGGGGAGGGTGGCGGAGCATCTCCTGGATGTGGACGAGACCGAGGTACTTTCCGGTCGGAGTCTCCACCGGCTGTCGGCAGACGAAGACCGCCGCGGCCAATGCCGCGGGCAGATCCTCCCTGCGCACATGCGCCAATGCCTCGGCCACCGTGGCCTCAGGAGTGAGGATCACCGGCTCGGTGGTCATCAGTCCGCCGGCGGTGTCATCGTCATAGGCCAGCAGGGTGCGCACGTCCTCTGCCTCGTCGGGCTCCATCATCGCGAGGAATCTCTCGGCCTGCTCGTCGCTGAGCTCACCGAGGAGATCGGCCGCGTCATCGGGTTCCATCTCCTCGAGCACGGTCACGGCGCGTTCGGTCTCGAGGCCGGTGAGAACCTCGATCTGCGTCTCCGCCGGCAGCTCCTCCACGACATCTGCGAGGCGCTCGTCGTCGAGGGCCCGCGCCACCTGAAGCCGCCTGGCCGAGTTCATCTCGAAGAGCACATCGGCGAGGTCGGCGGGTTTCGTGTCCTGATAGGCGGCGATGAGCTGGGTGGCCTCCTGGTCGACCTCGGAGTCGGCCGGATGGTCGGCGTCGGTCCAATCGATCTGCTTCGTCTCGCCGCGGCGGCGGAAGGCCGCGAAGGCGCTTCGTTCGGGAACCCGACGCACGAAGAGGCGGGTGACCTCCCAGTCCTTGTTCACCTGCTGCTCGATCCCCACATCCTCGACGAGGATGGGCGAATCGTCCTCCCGCAGACGCAGTCGACGGTCGAGGAGATCGTTGATGACGAGAGTCTCCGACTGGCGCTGTTCGAAGCGACGCATATTCACCAGACCGGTGGTGATGACCTGGCCGGAGTCGATCGCGGTGACCCGGCCCATCGGGACGAAGACGCGCCGTCTGCCCGGAACCTCGACGACGAGGCCGATCACCCGGGGGAACTGGCGCATGGTCGCCCGATAGACGATGACGGCATCGCGGACCCGCCCGACCTGATCTCCGAGAGGGTCGAAGACGGGGGCGGAGACCAGCCGGGCGACGAAGACTCTTTTCGGTGGACCACTCATGATCTCAGACTACGTGGTGGCCGTGCGTCTGCGGGCCGCAGCCGCCGAATTCGACGCAGATCACAGCTGACGGCCATCGACGATGGCCAGACCGCCGGCAGCGCGGGAGGCAGCGGCCGGGGCATGAGCCCGGCAACCCGGTTCGACGGCGATTCATCAAGCCGTCCTGATGGCTTCACCTCGGCGTCGCTCGGTCTCCCTAGCGTCGTGACTCGGCAGATGCAGCCACAGTCGAATACAGGAGACATCCATGCACGCACGACGAATCCATCCCCGTACAGCCGTCGCAGGTCTGGGGGCCTGCGCCGCGCTCTCGCTCTTCGCCCCGCTGCTCTCACCCACAGCGGCGGTGGCATCCGAGGCGCCGGCCGAACTCTACCGAGGACATGTGCAGGTCGACCGGGGGCAAGCGGCCGATCCGGAGCAATTCACCGGCCAGGTCTTCGACGATGTCAATGAGAACTCGAAACTCGACGGCGACGAACGCGGCATCCCCGGGGTCGCAGTGTCCAATGGGGTCGACGTCGTTCAGACCGACGGAGCCGGTCGCTACTCGCTGCCGGTGCGCGAGAACATGACCGTCTCCGTCACCCAGCCCGCAGGTTGGCAGGTCCCCGTCGACGAGGACAAGGTCGCGCAGTTCAGCTACAACCATCTGCCGGAAGGCTCCGGGGACCTCAAGTACGGCGGAATCGAACCGACGGGCCCGACCCCGAAGGCCGTGAATTTCCCGATGATCGAGTCCCAGGCCTCGGCGGAATCGGAGCAGAATTGCCCGATCGCCTCCGACACGCAGACCTATGACCGGACCGAGGTCGGCTATGCCCGCGATGGTGCTGTCGGAGACCTGGCCGATCGTGATGACTACGGCGCCTGCGGCGTGCTGCTGCTGGGCGACAATGTGGGCGATGACCTCAGCCTCAACGATGAACTGCGTGACATCTACTCGCAGATGAACGGTCCCGTCCGGGTCGCGCCCGGCAACCACGACCAGGACTACGACGCCGTCGACGACTCCCATGCTCTCGACACGTTCCGCGACCAGTTCGGTCCGGCCCACTTCTCCTATGACGTCGGCAAGACCCATTTCGTGGTCCTCGACAGCATCGAATACGAGGGCAGGGCGAATCAGAAGAAGTACAAGGAGAAGATCACTGAGGAACAGCTGACCTGGCTGGAGAACGATCTGAAGAACGTCCCGAAGAACGCCCACGTCGTCATCGCCACGCATGCGCCGATCCTCACCCACCGCGAGGTCGTGGTCGACAACGCCGAGGACTTCTACGATGTCATCGCCGACTATCCGAACACAGTGACCGTGGGCGGTCACACGCACACTCAGGAGAATCTCGTGGCCGGAGAGAGGCGCGAGGAATGGACCGACGCCGGGATCGACGAGCTCTCCCACACCCAGATCGTGGCCGGTGCGGTCTCCGGCGACTGGTACTCCGGAGGCCTGAATGCCGACGGACTGCCGTACGCTTTCACTTCGGACGCTTCGGAGCCCGGTGTCCTCACGCTCGAGTTCGACGGTGCTGCGCGCAGCGAACGCTACACCGTCCGCAACGAGTCCGATGACCATCAGCTGCTGCTCGGCGTGAACTCACCGCAGTGGCGCGACTGGGCGCAGAAAGCTCAGGAATGGCAGGACGCGGACAAGACCGGTCCGGCCCCGGAGCCGATCTCGGAGCGAGTCGTCACGCGGAAGGACCTCGAACGAGGCGACACCTGCCTGACCTCGAGCTTCCTGGCGGGAACCTCGGACGCCCGAGTCGAGGTCAGCTTCGACGGCAAGAGGCCGGACCAGGCAGAGCATACGCAGCCCGGCAGGGGAGAGGAACTGGCCGAGGGCTGGGAGTACACCGACCCGTACACGGCTTCGCAGAACCTGCGCACCTCCGGCAGCGTCGGGCAGTCGAGCTCCCACCTGTGGCGAGCCGAGATCCCCTCGGACCTCGACCTGGGGACCCACACCGCCGAGGTGACTGCAACCGACCGCTACGGCCGTGAGTTCACTCAGACCGTCCGGTTCACCGTGGTCGAGGACGAGGCGCAGGCCAGCAGCGAATCGCAGAAGCTGCTGCGCGGCGACGGCTTCGACCTGCACCAGGAGAAGAAGGTCACCGGAGACGACCGCAGGGGACTGGACTCCGAAGAGGCCCGCAGCAGCTAAGACAGGGCGGTGAATGCCCGGACGAAGTCGGGTGAGACGGCGCCGAGAGTCGGCGGCTGCCCCCATCCGGCTTCGTCCGGCGCTGCCGCGGCATGGGCGTCGAGGATCGCCAGGCTCAGAGCATCGGCTGCCGCGGCAGTGATGGCGACGAGCTCCCGGGTGGAGTGATCGAAGCCTTCGGGCAGCGCCCGTGACCCGGTGGCGATGCCGAAGACCGTGTCACCGTCATAGAGGGTGTGCGAGGGCTGCACGGCACGAGCGATGCCCGCATGCGCCCCCGCCGCCATGCGAGTGACCTCCGCCGAATCCAGCGCCGCATCGGTGGCGACGACCGCGATCGTCGTATTCTTCGCAGCGGTGCCCGGACCGGGCGCCGCTGGCAGGCCGGTCACAGCCGGCAGATCGAGGCCGTAGGAGCGCAGCAGCGGGTCCAGCCACAATCCTCCGGTCGGAGTGCCGATCGTGCCCATGGAGTTCGCCGCGACCAGGGCCGCGACCGTGACTCCGCTGGGCAGACGGATCGCGAAGGAGCCGAGCCCGCTGCGCAGGGTCTGGAAGCCCGAACGCGCTCCGAGGCCCGCCCCGAGGCTGCCCCTGGGCACCACCTCGGCGCCGGTGTCTCCGCCATCCCCGGACAGCGCTGCACGTGCGGCCAGAGACCCTTCCTCCGGGGTGGGCGGGGCCACGGAGCCGTCACCGCGACCGAGATCGAAGATCGCGGCCGCGGGAACCAGCGGAATGACCGTGTCGTCCAGCCCCGGGGCGGGGAAACCACGGCCTGCCTCGGCGAGAGCCGTGACGACTCCGCTGACGGAGGCTAGTCCGAGTGCGGACCCGCCCGTGAGAACGATGGCGTCGGCGCCGTAGGAATGCGTGCCGGGCGCGATGACATCGGTCTCGTGGGTGGCCGGTCCGCCTCCGCGGACATCGACGCCGACGGTCGATCCCGGGGGAGGCAGCACCACGCTGAGGCCGGTCAGCCGATGTCGGGAGAACTCTCCGGCGTGACCGAGACCGATCCCCGGGACCTCGAGGATCCCACGGCCGCGGACCGGGCCGGCGCTCCTCTCAGCTGCCGACCCGGCGTCGTGGCCGCTGTCGATCATCGGCCCTGCACCCAGGCCTCGACCTCCGCGCGGGTGCGGGGGAAGCCGGCGGAGAGATTCTCCACTCCTTCGACGGTGACGAGCACATCGTCCTCGATGCGCACACCGTTGCCGCGGAACTCCTCCGGCAGGAGCAGATCATCGGACTTGAAGTACAGTCCGGGTTCGATGGTGAAGACCATCCCCGGCTCGAGCTGAGCATCGAGGTACATCTCCGCCCTGGCCTGCGCACAGTCATGGACGTCGAGACCGAGATGGTGGCTGGTGCCGTGCACCATCCACCTGCGGTGCTGCTGACCCTCGGGCGAGAGCGATTCCGCGGCGGCGACGGGCAGGACGCCGAACTCCTCGAGTCGTTCGGCGATGACTTCCATGGCCGCCTCGTGGACCTCCCTGAACTTCACCGGCCGGTTGACGTGGTCGGCGGCGACGGCGAAGGCGGCATCGGAGGCCGCGAGCACGGCATCGTAGATCTTCGCCTGCACCTCGGTGAAGGTGCCGGACACCGGCAGGGTGCGGGTGATGTCCGCAGTGTAGAGCGAGTCGGCTTCTGCGCCGGCGTCGACGAGCACGAGGTCGCCGTCCCTGACCTGACCGTCGTTGCGGATCCAGTGCAGAGTGCAGGCGTTGTTGCCCGATGCCGCGATCGTGTCGTAGCCGACCCCGTTGCCGTCGGAGCGGGCGGCGGTCTCGAAGGCGGTTTCGATGACGCGTTCTCCACGACGGTGTCTGACCGCCTGCGGCAGAGAGGCGACGACGTTGTCGAAGCCGGCACGGGTGATGGCGACCGCTTCGCGCAGAGCAGCGATCTCGTGGTCGTCCTTGATCAGGCGCAGCTCGGAGAGAGTCTGCGCCAGTTCTGCGTCCCCGGCCTCAGAAGTCTCGAGGTCGGCCTGGACCTGGGTCCGGGCGAGGTCGATGACTCCGTCGATGCGGGAATCTGCTTGGCGCACGAGACGCACGGAGATGGCCCCGAGGTCCTTGGTGATGGCGTCGTCGACGATGGCGGAGTTCTCCGTGGCGATGCCGGTCATGGTCGACATGGCCGCGAGGTCCGCTCGCGGGCCGACCCAGTATTCGCCGTAGCGGGAGTCGGAGAAGAACTCTTCGGTGTCGGCACCGGCACGGGGGCGGAAGTACAGAGTCACCTCGTGGCCGTCGTCGGAGGGTTCGAAGACGAGGACGGCGTCGGGTTCGGAATCGGCCTCGAGACCGGTCAGGTGGATGAAAGCCGAATGCGCCCGGAAACGGTAGTCGGTGTCGTTCGACCGGACCTTGAGCCCGCCGGCCGGAACGACGAGCCGTTCTCCGGGGAAGGCGGCAGAGACCTGGGCACGGCGTGCGGGAGTGAATCCGGCGGCGGCGAGGGCTTCGGCATTGAGCGGGGTGCGATCCCACCCGGAGGCGACGAAATCGCGGAAGGCCTGAGAATTCGGGCGGTGTGAGCGGTTGTTGACGCGGTCTGCGAGTGCCTGAGTCGTGTCTGGTGTGTCTGAGTTCTGCTCTGTCATGCTCCCAGTCTAGGCGGCCCGGCTGACTCGGGGTCCGCATGGGGAAGACGGAACGACAGATGCAGATAGACTGTGACCATGGTCATCGATCTCCATGTGCACACCGCATTCTCGGACGGGACCCAGACTCCTTCCGAACTCATCTCCGAAGCCTCGATGGAAGGCATCGACGTCGTCGGCATCACGGACCACGACACCACGGCGGGTTGGACGCTGGCAGAGGACGCCGCACGGGTCTACGGCCTCGGACTCGTCCGCGGCATGGAGATCTCCTGTCGGTACGAGGGCATCAGCGTGCACCTGCTGTCCTACCTCCACGACCCCTACGACACGGGACTGGCCGAGGTCGTGCAGGAGACCAGGCGGGCGCGCCTGCACCGCACGCACCTCATCATCGAGCGCCTGGCCGAGGACTATCCGATCGACATGGACGCGGTGCTCTCGGTCTCCGGTGAGGACGCCACGATCGGACGTCCGCACATCGCCGACGCCCTCGTGGCGGCCGGTGTCGTCGAGACCCGCACGGAGGCCTTCTCCTCGATCCTGTCCAGTCGCGGCAAGTACCATGTGGCGTTGCCGACGATCGACCCGATCACCGCGATCGGGCTCATCCGCGAAGCCGGCGGAGTCTCGGTCTTCGCCCATCCGCGCGCGGCCATGCGCGGACGTGTCGTCCCCGATTCCGCGATGACGGAGTTCATCGCCGCCGGCCTCGACGGTCTCGAGGTCGACCATCGGGACAATCCTCCGCAGGAACGGGAATCCATGCGCAGGCTCGCCCATGAGCACGATCTCATCATCACCGGCTCGAGCGACTATCACGGGACGGGGAAACCCAATCGCCTCGGCGAACACGTCACCACCGAGCACATGCTCGCCCGGCTGCTCGACCGTGCCGCTTCCCGGCCCAGGGGAGTCGACTTCATCCAAGGCTGATGACTCAGGCGCCTCGGCCCCTGCCGAGACAGCATGCTCAGCCGAGAATCCTGCGCAGGCGCAGCCTGCCCCACGCGAAGCTGAGTGCATAGGATGCTGCGGCCATGGCGGCGAGGAGACCCAGATACTGGACGACGAGAAGCGCCGGTCCGGCCTCGACGTCGAAGAGCTGCTCGAAGAAGAGTTCGAGGAAGAACACATGGACCAGGAACGCGCCGAACGAGGCCGAAGCGAGGCGGGTGAACACTCTCTTCGACCGGTTGCCGAGGCGGAGGCGGGAGACGATGAGGATCACGCTGAGCGCGAGACCGACGATGAGGGGGTTCGCGTTCTCGATCGGATAGGACTTCCGAGACTCCCACCACAGCACGCCGAGGGCGGAGACAGCGAAGAGCAGGCACAGGGACCAGAGAGGCGGGCGCAGCTCGGCGGCGTGATGGATGACGAAGGCGCCGATGACGAAGTAGACGACCTGATAGGTCGCGAATCCCCATTTCCACGCGGTCTGCTCGGAGCCGAGGGCCTCGAGTACGAAGGGGGCCCAGACGGTCGATCCGGCGAGGACGAGGGCAAGCGCTGCCAGCCTCCACGGACGCAGGCCCTTCCAGAACAGGACCAGTGTGCCGAACACGAGGATGAGCGGGATGTACGCATAGAGGTACCACAGGTGGAAACCGGGCCGGCCGGCCTCGAGGAGGCTGCGCACGAGGTCGTGGCGGACGTTGACCTCATCGGAGTCGAAGAGGTTGAAGCCGAGGACGAAGATGATCGACCATGCGCCCAGCGGCACGAGGTGACGGACGATCCGATCCCACATCTTCGCCTCGGTGCGCGGAGGTGCTCCTGCGAGCACGGCCCAACCGGCGATCATGAAGAACATGGGCACAGCCCAGGGGTTGACCGCCTCGGCGAGGTGTCCGAGCCACCAGGCGTCACTGCCCTCCTCGGCGCGGCCGATGAGCACTCCTCCGGAATGGCCGACCATGACGGTCAGTCCGGCGAGGACGCGCATGACGTCGACATCGTAACGATGTCCCCTCCCATTCCCAGCGCTGCCTGCCGATGTTCGGGGCGGAGTCGTTTCCGCGCGGGCCTCCGATGCCGGTGGCGACTGCCTCGGCAGGGGTTCCCCGGTGGGGGCGAAGTCGACCCGGGTGGGTGCTGCGGGGGACTGTTCGTCCAACCGGCGTGAACCGAACAATGACTCACTCTCGTTCGTACTCGATGACATTGCGTCCGGTCAGTATCGGAGACCGAATTGAACGGCATCGGGGGTCGAATTGAACACAGAGTGAACGCAGGGCCCCGACCGTGCGGTCGGGGCCCTGCGGGACGGATCGGGGCTCACCCGGCATCGAGGCTCACCCGGGGGCGGGGCTCACCAGGTGGTGGGGGGCGTGGCGTGGCGCGAGCTGATCAGTCCTCGCTCGCTCCGCTCGTCGGACGGCCGCCCTGAGGCCGATTGACCGGCTTGCCCCCGCGAGTGCGGCGGCGCTGACGCTGACGACGCGGCTTCCGTTCCCCGTCACCGGAACCGGCGGACGAGCTGCGCCCATCGGAGGGCCCGCCTCGGCGCTCATCGGAGCCTCTCCGGCCGGAACCGCGTCTGCGATCGGAGCTGCGGCTCTTCCTCTCGCTGCTCGCTTCGTCCTCGCCCTCGGCATGCTGGCGTGGAAGACGCCCCTTGGTGCCCTTCGGGATGCCGAGGTCGGAGAAGAAGTGCGGCGAGGTCGAGTAGGTCTCTGCGGGTTCGTCGAAGTCGAGGCCGAGCGCTTTGTTGATGAGCCGCCAGCGCGGCATGTCGTCCCAGTCGACCAGGGTCATGGCGACACCCGAGTTGCCGGCGCGGCCGGTGCGCCCGATCCGGTGGACGTAGGTCTTCTCGTCTTCGGGGCACTGGTAGTTGACCACGTGCGTGACATCGTCGATGTCGATACCGCGAGCGGCGACATCGGTGGCTACGAGCACGTCCACCTTGCCCTCGCGGAAGGACTTCAGCGCCTTCTCGCGCTGGGCCTGACCGAGATCGCCGTGCAGAGCCCGGACGGCGAAACCGCGATCGCCGAGTTCGGCAGCCAGCTTGTCGGCGGTGCGTTTGGTGCGGGTGAAGATGATGGTGCGCCCGCGTCCCTCGGCCTGGAGCATGCGGGCGACGAGTTCGCTCTTGTCCATCGAATGGGCACGGTAGACGAACTGTGTGGTGTTCTTGCCCATCAGAGACAGGTCCTCATGGTCCTGTGCCCGGATGTGCGTGGGGTGATTCATGTAGCGGCGAGCCAGGGTGATGACCGCCCCGGGCATGGTCGCCGAGAACAGCATCGTCTGACGGTGGGCGGGCACCGCATTGATGATCTTCTCGACATCGGGCAGGAACCCGAGATCGAGCATCTCATCGGCCTCGTCGAGGACGACGGTGCGGACCCGATGGAGCTTGAGGATCTTCCGCCCGTAGAGGTCGAGCAGCCGACCCGGGGTCCCGACCACGACGTCGACGCCGGCCTTGAGGCGGCTGATCTGCGGGTCGAAGTCCATGCCGCCGTAGATCGTCATGATGTCGATATCGCGCTGCACGGAGGCGGTGACGAGATCGGCCGCGACCTGCTTGGCGAGCTCACGGGTGGGCACGACGACGAGAGCCTGCGGCAGGCGGATCTCCTCGGTGTCGGCCCGGCTGTCGGGAGTCGACTCCGGATCGGAGGTCACCGACGAGTCCTCCGTCTTGCCGACGACACGCTGGAGCAGAGGGATGCCGAAGCCCAGGGTCTTGCCGGTGCCGGTCTTCGCCTGCCCGATGATATCGGCGCCCGAGAGGGCCACCGGCAGCGTCAGCGCCTGAATGGGGAAGGGATGAGTGATCCCTGCTGCGGCCAGCGAGGCCACGATCGGTCCGGCGACTCCCAGCTCTGCGAAATCCGCTTCTGTCTCCGCCATATTCCAAACTCCTTTTAGCGCATGTGCGCTTGTCATGGCTCAGAACCGGTAGTCTTGAGCTATGCCCGATTCTGTCCCATTGGCTGTGAATGATGCTGCGACGCTCGCACTTCTGGCGTTCGGCGAGCTGACCGGTTTCGAACGTATGGCCACCAACGCGACGACCGCAGCGGATCTGGATGACAAGGTCATCCTGGCGCGGTTGGCCTCTCATTCATTCGCGAACTTCGAACAGCTCTCACAGCACATCGATCAGATGGGCCAGGATGTGATCGAGCTCTGTCAGCACTTCGAGCCGACCTTCAGCACTCTGGCTGAAAGGACTCGTCCTCGCGACTGGTACGAAAGCCTCATGAAGGGATTCGTCTTCGACGGAATCATGAGTGATTTCTACCGCACGGCTGTGGACGAACTCGCGGAGCCCGGATACAGCCTGGCTATTGCAATTCTCGATGATACACGGGCCAGCGATTATGCGCGCAATCGTCTGACCTCCGAGGTGGCCGAGGACACACAGCTGGCATCGCGTCTGGCGCTGTGGGGGCGCAAGCTCGTCGCCGAGACTCTCGGTCGGGCTCGCAGCCTGCTCACCGATCCGATCCTCGGCATCGACGAAGACCTCGTGGTCGAGATGATCCCCTCGGTGACCTCGAACCATTCGAAGCGGATGTCAGCCGTCGGCCTCGTCGCCTGACCTCGTCGCAGCCGGGCGCCCCGACCGGCACCGGAGTCGGCGGAAAGCGATGACCGCGCGGACAGCGAAGGGCCCCGGTCACGACCGGGGCCCTTCGCTGACTGTCTTCATTTCCTCCCGACCGTCTCGTCGCTGCGAGGAGAGCGGTGGGATCTGCCGCTCAGGCGCTGAAGCCGACGCGACGAGCGGTTTCGGCACCGATCTCGACATAGCCGAGAGATCCGGCGGGAACGAAGATCTGACGTCCCTTCGTGTCGGTGAACGTCAGCAGCCCTTCGGACTGGATCTTCTCCTCGATTCGCGCGGCAAGCGCCTTCGCGTCCTCGTCGGTCTCGAGAGTGATCTCCCGCTGAGTCTGCTTGACGCCGATCTTGATTTCCATGGTGCTCCTTGTGCGGATCCTAGGTGGCAGATGATGGACTGGTCTGTGTTCAGCTTAACGTCAGTTCACGGGAGTTTTCTTCCCGTCGGATTCAGCTCTGGGCTGATGCGGAGGCGACTGCTCAGCGCTGGGAGAAGGACCGCAGTCCGCCCCAGCTCATCTGAGTCAGCAGTGACACGGCGGAATCGACATCGACCCCCCGATGCGAGTCGAGCTGTTTGACCACGACTTCGGCGGTGCCGATGAGTGCTCGGCAGAGCAGCTGGGCCTCGTCGTCGTTGAGGCGCGTGAAGTTCTGCAGCGCCGAGACCACGCGGGCGGCCGAACGCTCACGCAGGGCGCGCAGCTTCTGCTCGGCCTTCGGCTCGTAGACATCCGAGTTGAAGATGATGACGAACTCTTCACGGTGGGAGACGACGAAATCGAAATAGGCGCGGTAGGTGGCGCGGACCTGCTCGTGCGGATCGGACGTCGAACCCAGCGCCTCCGCCAGACGGGAGTCGAGGTGTGCGGCCGAGGAGTCGATGAGCGCGAGATACAGATCCTGTTTGGAATCGAAGTGCTGATAGAGCACGGGTTTGGACACGCCGGCGGCCTCGGCGATCATGTCCATCGAGGTCGTCCGATATCCACGGGTAGCGAAGACGGAGCGTGCCACTGACACCAATTGGTCGCGGCGTTGGTCACGGGGCAATCTCTGTTGTGGACTCGACATTCTTCAATGCTACGCGACGTCCTGCCCCTCACCGGGCATGCGGGTCAGTCGGCGACGCGCCGGATCCGGGGGCGCGAGGAGCCGTGTCAGCTGCTCGTGGTGGAATACGAGTATGGAAGAGATGACGGAGGAGATGGGCGGCATTCTGCTCGGCGGCGGCTGCGTGAACATCATCGGTCGACCTGGCACCGGGAAGACGAGCCTGCTCGAATCGCTCTACTCGCATCTGGTGACCCGGATCGCTCCCGCCTCCGTCCTCGTGCTCACTCCCGACCGTGAGCATGCAGATGTGCTGCGCAACCGCCTCGAGGTGCCTGCGGATGCAGTGCTGTCGGCCGCCCCCGCCCGCAGCCTGTCCTCCTTCGCATACGGGATCTGCCGAGCCGCGCACACGACGAGAACCGGAGAGGACCTCGAATTCATCTCCGGAGCCGACCAGGACGTGTTCCTCGCAGATCTCCTCGCCGGTCACGAGCTCGGCCACGTCCGCGCGCCCGTCTGGCCCGCGGAGATCACCGCAGAGGTACGGTCGACCTCGGCGTTCCGCACCGAAGTCAGGGACGCACTCAACCGCGTGATGGAATTCGACTTCGGTCTGCGTGTGCCCGAGCCGGCGGACAACGGTTCCGAATCCGGTGAGTTCGTCTTCGACTATGGACGCAGCGCGCTCGATCGAGTCCTCGCACAGCATCCCGATCCTCGGTGGTCGGCCGTGGCCGAGATCCTCGACGAATATCTGGGCATCATGTCGATGCCGGGCTACGGAGGGATCGACTCCGCCACCGTCCTCGCCCTCGCAGCCTTCGAGATCTTCCGCGAACCCGCCGAGGTGACCGCGGGCAGACCGTGGACCTTCGCGCCCGATCCCGTGCCGACGGTGGTGCTCGCCGACGCCGTGCAGGACTTCCCGGCGGCCAGTTGGGGGATCCTCGACCAGCTGAGGCGTCGGGGCAGCGCACTCGCCCTGTTCGGAGCCCCGGAGACGGTGACCGGCCGCTTCCACGGTGCGGACGCCTCGATCATCGACCGGGCCACGACGGACACGCAGTTCGATACCGTCGTCCTTGACCGGCAGCGGGACGCCCATCCGGGACTCACCCGGGTCGTCGACGGCTTCGGCGGCAGGATCACCACTCGCTGGTCCCTGGGACACATGCCCAGACCTCGCCCGCAGGCCGCTGGGGACGGCGCCGCTGGGGCAGGGGACCGGTCCGCTGGTCCTGAGGTCGCGGGCTTCGCAGAGCCCGCACGGGCCGGCGCCCCGGCGGGGGACGACGCCCCCGTGGAGGCGGATCCGCAGTCCGATCCCGAAGTACGGGTGGAGACCCACGTGTTCGAAGGACATGCCTCGGGGCACCGGTATCTGGCCCGACGGATCACGAACTTCGTGGAGAACGGGCATTCCTGGTCGGATGTCGCCCTGATCTGCCGCAATTCGACGACTGCTCGGACGATCGCGAACGAGCTGCGCGCCTCGGGAGTCTCCATCGCCACCCTGATGCAGCCGCTCAACGTCGACCCGGCGACCGCCCCGCTCCTGCAGCTGCTCTCGACGCCCCCGGACTTCGACGACGATGAGTCCATCGCCGAACTCGCCCTGTCCTTGGCCGGCAGCATCTATGTCCGACTCGACCCGGTGCAGATCCGCCGCTTCAGACGCACCGTGCGCAGACTGTTCCCCGCGCCCAGCAGCACGGCCTCGCTCGCCCAGGCCCTGCGCAGTCCGATCGGCGATTCGTCCCCCCAGGGTCTGGCGACGATCTCGCGCATGCTCCATGCAGCGGCCGAGGTCGGGACGGCAGATCCCCATCAGGCTCTGTGGACGATCTGGGAGGCCGCCGGAGTGGCCCAGAGGTGGCAGACCGAGGCGCTGCGGGATCCGGAGTCGGTGACCCACGGCTACCTGGATTCGGTGCTGCGCCTGTTCGCGCTGGCCGAGAAGATCGCTGACCGCGGTGGATTCACCGCTCGCTCCTTCGCCGGAATCGTCGCTGAACAGGACATCGCGCAGGACTCCCTGGCCGACACCGCCGGATTCGCCGATCATGTGCGGGTCGGTACGCCCGCCTCGCTGGCCCATGTGCGGGTGCCGTTGGTCATCATCGCCGATGTCAACGACGGAGTCTGGCCCAACCCGAAGCTGCGCGGCGGCATCCTCGGTCTCACCGATCTCGCCTCGGTGCTGGCCACCGGGGTGACGGTGACGGGAGACCCCGGATACCACTCGCACGCGAAGCGAACGAATCTGCGCGAGGAGGGCGAACTGTTCTACACCGCATTGAGCCGGGCTCAGGAACAGGTGATCGTCACGGCCGTGACGGATGCGGAGACCGAGCCCTCACCGTTCTTCGACGTTCTGGCAGCCGGGACCGTCAGGGGCACCGAGGCGGCCGACGGCTACGCGATCACCCACGAGGACGAGCTGCCCCCGCTGACCCTGCCGGAGATGGCCGCTCATGCGAGAGCTCATCTGCTGCAGGCCGCCGCGCACCGCGCAGACGCGCAGCTGGACCCGGAACGCGGGAACGACGACCACTGCGAGGCCGCGCACAAAGCCGAGGCGGCCTCTCCCGACGAGGAGACTCGGACCTGGGCACAGCTGATGAGAGCTCTGTCGGCGGCGAGCTCGGCGGTCGAAGGGCCGGAACGGTGGCGCGAATCCGAGGACATCACCTCGACCGAGCCGCTCTACACCTCCGCCGACACCGTTCGGGTCTCGCCATCGCAGGTCGAATCGTTCACCGATTGTCCCCTGCGGTGGTTCCTCACCCGCAACGGCGGGGACCGCCCGAGCTCCACAGCTCAGAACCTCGGCACCATCATCCACGCGGCCGCCGAGAAGCATCCCGAAGGGCCGACCTCTGCGCTCCGCGCCTATGTGCAGCAGGAATTCGAGTCACTCGAGTTCGACGCGGACTGGGAGCGCGAGCGCGAACTCGACGTGGCGATGAAGATGGCCGACCGCCTCGGCGAATACATCGTGAACGCCCCCGGCAGGCTCGTCGGAGTCGAAGCGCAGGTCTACGCCGTCGGCGTCGACGCCGAGGGACGGCAGTGGAAGGTCACCGGCCGCCTCGACCGGGTCGAGGAGGTCGAGGGCGGCCTGCGGATCGTCGACTTCAAGACGGGCAGGAACGTCGTAGCCGGAAAGGAGATGGACCGGCACGCACAGCTGGGCGTGTACCAGGAGGCGATCAACTCGGGAACCATCACGGTCGGAGAGGATCAGAGGCTCGACGCTCGCGCCTTCGGGGCCGAACTCGTCTTCCTGCGCAACTCCTCCCGCACCGTCAGGGAGCAGCCGGCCCTCGAGATCGCTGACGATCCGGGGTGGGCACGAGAGCTCATCTCCGACGTGTCCGGCCGGATGCGAGCGGCGACCTTCCCCGCCCGAGTGGAGCCGCAGAAATGTCAGAGCTGTCCCGTCCGTTCGTCCTGCCCGGCGATCGGACCGAAGATGCTGGAGGAGAACTGATGCGTTTCAGCGCCGAGCAGCTCGCGCGACTCACGGCGGCCGACCCCGCGCAGGCTTTCCCGCCCAGCCCCGAACAGCGGGTCATCATCGAAGCCGACCCGCAGCAATCGATGAAGGTCACCGCCGGTGCGGGGTCCGGCAAGACCACCGTCATCTCCCAACGGGTGGTGTGGCTGGTGGCCAACGGGTATGTGTCCCCGGAGGAGATCCTCGGACTCACATTCACGCGCAAAGCCGTCGGCGAGCTCGGAGGACGCATCCGCGTGCTCCTGTCCCGACTCCGGCACAGGCTCGGGCAGGGCCAGGACCTGTCGCTGCCCGGCCTGGACAATCCCACAGTGTCGACGTACAACTCCTATGCCGCCTCGATCGTGAGCGAACACGGGGTCAGCATCGGCATCGAACCCGAGACGGTGCTGCTCGACGATGCCGCCGCACACACCCTCGCGGGAAGCCTCATCGACTCCACACCCCCGGACGAGATCCCAGGCAACTTCTCCCGGGAGACGATGATCGGCGACATCATCGCGCTGGCTGGAGCCATGAACGATCATGGGCGAAGCGTCGAGGAAGTCACCGACTACCTCGAGCAGTGCCTTGCCGCACTCGTGTCCAGCAAGGGCAAACCGGTCGACCCGAACGGACGACGAGCGAAGATCGAGGCGAAGATCAGAACGGCACGATTGGCTGATGTCTATATGCAGGCGAAGCGACGGAACCTGGCCATGGACTTCTCCGACCAGGTGAGATTCGCGCAGCGGATCATCGACCGCGTGCCGGCCGCAGCCGAAGCCGAGAGAGCCCGGTGGAAGATCGTCCTCCTCGACGAGTTCCAGGACACGTCGGTCGCCCAGCTCAAACTGCTGCGCGACCTCTTCCACTCCACCGCCGTCACCGCCGTCGGAGATCCCAGGCAGGCCATCTACGGCTGGCGAGGTGCCAGCGCCGACAACATGATCCGCTTCTCCGCGGACTTCAGCGACGTCGAATCGCTGACGCTGAGCACCAGTTGGCGCAATGACTGCTCGATCCTGCAAGTGGCCAATCGCATCGCCGACGGTCTGAGCGACAGCAGCGAGACCCCGCTGTCTGCCCGCGACGGCGCCGGCGACGGGCAGGTGAGCATCGAGATCAGCTCGGGTGCCCATGATCCGGACTACCTCACCAACGGGCTGAGAGCACTCACCGAATGGTTCCGCACCGTCCCCGAGGGCTCGACCAAAGCAGTGCTGTGCCGCAAACGATCACATTTCGCCCCCGTCGCCGCCGCTCTCAAGGTCGCAGGGTTCGGAGTCCATGTGCACGGATCGTCCGGGCTTCTCAGCGATCCCTTCGTCGCCGACCTCAGGGCGGTGCTCACCGTGGCCGTCGACCCGATGGCCGGCGACGAGCTCATGCGGCTCATCAGCGGGCGCATGCTCGGACTCGGCGCCGGCGACATCGCCGGACTGCAGACCTTCACCCGCAGGCAGACCGAACGACGTCAGGCGGAGCGGGGCGGAACCGGGACCGACCCGGAGGAAGTCATCGTCGAAGCCATCGACCAGGCGACCATCGTCGAGGGCCTCGACGAACTCATCGACGTCCGACGCGCCCTCGACCAGGGTGCGCGATCGGCAGCGGAGAAGACGCTGGCCGGGGACTTCCAGGGCGCGGGGCTGAGCCGAGAAGCGCTGCACCGACTGGTCAGACTGGCCCGGGCGCTGCGCACCATCCGGTCCGGGACCGGGACCATCTCCGCGATCATCCGCACGGCGATGTCGGAGACCGGCATCGACTCGGACATCTGGGGGCTCAGCGGTTCCCTGCGCAATCTGCACAGGTCCGCCGTCGATTCCTTCCTATCGGCGGCCAGCCAGTACTCGGCCACCGACGATCGCCCCTCGATCGCCGGCTTCCTGTCCTGGCTCAGCCTCATGGAGGCTCACGATGCACTCAACACGGTGGAGCCGACAGCCGCTGCCGATGCGATCAACATCATGACCGTCCACGCTTCGAAGGGACTGGAGTTCGATGCAGTCGCCGTCCCCTCGCTCGTGGTCAAGGACTTCCCGACTGAACCGCGTGACAAAGAAGGATGGATGGAGCGCACGGCCCTGCCGTATCCGCTGCGCGGCGACCGAGCGCATCTCGTCGACTTCGACCTGCGAGAGGCCGAGTTCGAGACGAAGAAGGCACTCGACGAGTGGATCGGGGACTTCATCCGACCGCGCATCGCCGAGGCCCATGTGGCCGAAGAGCGGCGTCTAGCGTATGTCGCCTTCACCCGTGCCAAACGATATCTGTGGCTCGGTGCCGAGCTCATGGGCTCGAGAACTGTACCCGACGAGCCGTCCCCGTTCCTCACCGAGGCGATCGAAGTGCTGGGAACGGAGGTGGAGATTCCCGAGCCGGCGGACGAATCGGCGGAGGACAGAATCGAGACCACCCCGTGGCCGGTCTCGCGCACCAGCCAGGTCGCAGCGGCTCAGAGAGCTGCCGACTGGGTCGACGAGAGCCCGAACGTCGGTCTGGAGGCCCTGACGGAAGAACCCGGCCCTGTCGGACGCTATGCGGCACAGGCTCTGCGCATCGGAGATCGACCCGAGACTGGTTCGGCCGCATGCATGCCCGACCGCCTGTCCGCGACAGCGATGGTCGCCTGGCGGCGTGACCCGCAGGGCTTCCGCACCCAGACGCTCCGACCGATTCCGACGCCGCCCAGCCGGGCGGCCGAGATCGGCACCGCCTTCCACTCGTGGGTCGAACAGCATTTCGGGCAGTCGAGCATCGACATCGGTGATGATGAGTTCTCGCGACCGATCGACGCGGACACGATCGAACGGCTGCAGAGGACCTTCCTGGGCTCCGAATTCGCCACTCGAAGAGCAGACCATGTGGAGATGTCGTTCGAACTCGTCCTCGGCAGGTTCCGGGTTCCCGGCAAGATCGACGCCGTGTTCATCACCGACGGGCACGCCGAGGTCGTCGACTGGAAGACCTCGAAGAAGCCCGAAGCCGACGTACTCGAAGTGATGAAGTGGCAGCTGGCGCTCTACCGGTTCGCGATACTGCGCGCGCACCCGGAGATCACCGAGGTGACCGGAACCTTCTTCTTCGTCGGCAGCGATGAGATCGTGCGCTTCACCGAGCTTCCCGACGAGGACGAGGTCATCCGATGGCTGGAAGACAATGACATCGCCTGAGTGAACCTCGGCCTGCAGGAAGACCGCTCTCAGGGATCCGGAGACTCAGGGGCGATCCGATTGCCGGCCGGTGTCGTCTTGTCCGTCCGAGGCCGGGTCGATGTCGGGTGCGGCATCGCCGGCGTCGGCGGTCGGTCGGGCCCGCGGGATGAAGACATCGCTGCGCTGTCTCTCGGTGATCGCAGCCTCGACCCCGCCGGCCTCCGAGTCCGCGGAACGCTCGGGTCGCGGGGCACCGGGCGAGTCGTCGCCGGCGGCTGCGGAGGCTGCAGCGGAATCCGCGACGGTCTCCTCGCCCCGCCCACCGCCGGAATCGGAACCGGTGGCCGGAGCGGCGGCGAAGAGAACATCATTGAATGATGCCAAGAGGTCGGCGGCGTCCTGAATGGCGCTCTCGTCGCCGGAGTCGACGGCTTCGAGGAGCCAATCGAGCACAGCGAACTCGGCCAGGAGTTCGGCGCGGGCGACGACGTGATCATCAGCGCGGGGGCGGGAACTGAGATACTCCTCGAAGAACGTCGACAGGGCCGCCGGGTCGATGAGCGCGGAAGCCGCAGCCAGATCGACAGCAGGGTCCGCGACCCGCAGCCGACCGATCTCGGACAGTGCGAGCACCCGCTCCTGGTCCGTGTAGACACTCATCTCGTCGATGGATCCGTGGATCGGGGTGGCAAGGAAGTGCCAGAGAGCGACCTTCTCGAACTCCTCTTCCCAATGCTGGAGCAGAGCGGAGGGAACCCGTCCGGTGCTCGCGGCCTGATCGAGTCGTTCGAGGATGAGGAACTGCGACCGTGAGGGATCCTCGACCGGGAAACCCGCTTCGGAGACCGACTCGGGCGCGGCCGAGTGCAGCGTCGCCAGAGCCTGTGCCAGCGAGCTGGCCCGAGCCGTGTCGGCGATGGGCACATCGCCCAGAGGCGCCCCGGGCAGCGGATCGACGAGGGTCACGGTCGTGGGAGTCGAGGTGCCGAAGTATTCGGCGTCGACCTCGGTGAGGGCCCGCAGATGCGGCCATGTGAAGTCGGCGTGCGGGTACATGGCATCGTAGATGCGCCCCGCCTCGGCGGCCGAACCGGTGTCCGCGGTGCGGTCGAGGTGGGTCTGAGCCGTCGCCACGAGCTGCTGCCGGTCGTCGGCCAGCAGGACTCTGACACCGTCGTCCAGGGGCGGCAGGGGTGTCCATTTCGTCGGGGCGAAGCCGTCGAGCATCGTCGCCGCGATCGCAGTCAACTTGAGCGCCTTGTTATCCACCTTTCCCAATCTACCGTCTGCCCCGCGCTGAGACACGGGACGCGCCGCCGAGCGTGTCAGCCGCAGCCGAGCAGGACGGCCGGACGGTGCTCGCTCGCGGGCCGGGACGTGTCAGAGCCCTGAGATATCGTGGAGAGCATGAAGCCATTGCCTCTCGTGCAGCCGATCAGCCTAGCCCGCCATGGAATCGATCGAGATCATCTCACCCGGGGAGGGGACGGAGATCTGACTGAGATCTGGGAGTCCGAAGCGGTTCCGGTCTTCGAACATCGCGGGAGTCTGCTGGTTGCCGCCGGTGGGCTGTTCCTCGGCGACCGCGATCTGGTGCCCGAGGGCCAGACCGAGATCTACCTCGGCAGGGATGCTCAGGGGGCGCGGTACATCGGCGTGTCACTCGATGACGCCGGGCGCAGCCGCCTCGATTCCGCTTTGGAGATCTTCCGTGCCCGTGACGCCAGTGACCTGCTCACCGCCCCCGGCGGCATCGACAGCACCGAGCCCGTGTGGCTGCCCCTGCGACAGCTGGCCGAAGCCCTCGACGACGTGCAGGTGTCCCTGGCCTGTGAAGTCGTCGGAGTGGGGA
Source organism: Brevibacterium renqingii (assembly GCF_017808095.1). NCBI lineage: Bacteria > Bacillati > Actinomycetota > Actinomycetes > Micrococcales > Brevibacteriaceae > Brevibacterium > Brevibacterium renqingii. The sequence goes on from NZ_JADBHG010000004.1 coordinate 173,107, forward strand.
ATTGGCATCGCGCCCATCAGTACTCTCCGCGCACCGGCGCTCCGACCGCACCGGCGCTCGGCGGTTGGGTGCGCCGCGACCCGGAGACCGGCAGCGAGCACTTTCCGCGCACGGACCCCGCCGTCATCGTCGTCATCGTCAACACCGATGACGATGGTGTCGAACGTGTGCTGCTGGGCAACAACGCGGCGTGGGAAGCCGATCGGTATTCGCTCCTGGCCGGGTTCGTCGAACCCGGAGAGACACTCGAACGCGCGGTGATCAGAGAGATCTGGGAGGAGGCCCACCTCGAGGTCACCGACCCCAGGTACCTCGGGTCCCAGCCGTGGCCTTTCCCCTGCTCACTCATGCTCGGATTCTCGGCCGAAGCTCCCAGTCGCGAATTCGCCGCCGACGAGGCTGAGATCGCCTCCCTGAAATGGTTCACCCGGGATGAGCTGCGCACGGCCATTGCGGAGAAGGCCGTGCGCGCCCCGTCGACCGTCTCCATCGCAGGCCAACTCCTGTACAGCTGGTTGGACAACGCGTGAACGCTTCGGCCACGGCCCTTCTCGAGGCCCTGGACGAGGAGCAGCGAGACGTCGCCACCCACTTCGACTCTCCGGTGATCGTCCTCGCCGGTGCCGGCACGGGCAAGACCCGAGCCATGACGCACCGCATCGCCTATGGGATCGCCACCGAGGTGTTCCCGCCCAACCATGTCCTGGCCCTGACCTTCACGGCGAAGGCGGCGGGGGAGATGCGCTCGCGCCTGCGCGGACTCGGTGTGCCCGCAGTGCAGGCACGCACGTTCCACTCCGCAGCTCTGCGCCAGCTGCGCTACTTCTGGGATCGTTTCGCCGAGGGGGATTTCCCCCGCATCATCGAGAACAAAGTCGGCATCATCGGGTCGGTGATGCAGAGCCTCGGAATGGAGACCAGTCGGGAAATGACCCGAGACGTCGCCTCCGAGATCGAGTTCGCCGCGGCATCGCTGCTGGGCATCGAAGACTATGCGACGAAGGCGGCCGCACGCGATCTGCCGGGACAGCTGGGCGTCGAGGACATGGTCCGGATCTTCGAAGCCTATGGTGAGGCGAAGACGCGAGGACGGCTGCTCGACTTCGACGATGTGCTGCTGGTGCTCTCCGGGGTCCTGGCGGAATATCCGGCGATCGCCGCAGAGATCCGCGACCAGTACCGGCACTTCGTCGTCGACGAATTCCAAGACGTCTCACCACTCCAGTTCGATGTGCTCTCCCGCTGGCTGGGCCCTCGCGACAATCTGTGCGTCGTGGGCGATCCCGCGCAGACCATCTACTCCTTCGCCGGCGCCGATGCGAGCCTGCTCGGATCACTCAACACCACCATGCCCGAGGCCAGAACAATCCGACTGGTCCGCAACTATCGGTCCTCACAGGCGATCGTGACCACCGCCAACAGCCTCCTCAGACATACGTCGAAGAGTGCTCTGACCCTTCGAACGGACAATCCTGTGGGTCAACAGCCGAGCATGGTCGAATACCCGACCGATGAGGCCGAAGCCGCAGGAGTGGTCGATGCGATCTCAGCAGAGATCCGAGCAGGACGTCGCCCTCGGAACATCGCCGTGCTCTTTCGCACGAATGGACAGAGCCCAGCCTACGAGCAGGCACTGGCCGCAGCAGGGATTCCCTACGTGCTGCGGGGAGGGGAGCGCTTCTTCGCGCGCAAAGAGGTCAAAGAGGCCGTGCTCATGCTCAAGGCCGCACGAGTCACGTCTTCCGGCCGCCCGCTTCCCGAAGCCGTCGTGGAAGTGCTGGGCTCCCTCGGCTTCACTGGCGAACCGCCGGGCCCAAGCGCCAGCCGGCAGAGATGGGAATCTCTCAAGGCCCTCGTCGACCTCGCGGAGGGACACCAGGCCGGCCAGGAGCTGCCGGTGCCGATGGAGACCTTTCTCGCCGATCTCGCCGATCGTGCCGAGCACCAGTTCGCTCCCGACATCGAAGGCGTCACTCTGGCGTCCTTCCACGCCGCCAAGGGACTCGAATGGGACAGTGTGCACCTGGTCGGCCTCAGTGAGGGGCTGCTGCCGATCAGCTACGCACAGACGCCGCGGGCCATCGCAGAGGAACGGCGCCTGTTCTATGTGGCGTTGACCCGTGCCGGCAGACAGCTGCGGATGAGCTGGTCGCTCGCCCGCTTCGACTCCAAGCAGAAACCCCGCCGATCATCCCGGTTCCTCTCCGAACTCGGACAGCTCGACCAAGCTATGGGGCAACCACGGAAAGCCGATGATACGGCCGTTCTCAATCGCTGCAGCCGGTGCGGACGCACACTCGTGTCGCAAGTCGATCGCGCCCTCGGGCGCTGCTCCGACTGCCCCGCCGATGTCGATCTCGAACTGCTCGACCGGCTGCGGCGCTGGAGAGTCCGGGTGGGGATGGAACAGGGTCTTCCGCCCTACCTGGTCCTCACCGACACCTCTCTGTCCGTCATCGCTGAGAACCGTCCACGTGATCTCGACGAGCTCGCCCGTGTGCCCGGCGTCGGCGCGACGAAACTCGAGCTGTACGGAAAGAGCCTACTGGACCTGCTCTCCGACTGATCCGAAATCCGGCACGGGTGCACGGCAGTGACAGCGATCGTGGAAGGCCAGCCCTTCCTCACTGACAGTTCCTGCATCGAGCGAGATGATGCGACGCACTGGGTCGAGCTCTGGCCGCAGCAGGGCATGTCGCAGCAGCTGAACGGCATGTGCCGCGCCGAGGACACGAGCGAGAGGGTCGGACAGGCTCTCGCGCTCGGGGAGCGCACGGATGCGCGAATGCTGATCGAGCCACCCCGCGTCGGCGTCCTTCCGGTGCAGACAGGAACAGACTGTGCACGGTGTGCGTCCGGGGCGGATGAGGCCCGTGATCTCCACAGCGGACTCGCCGAGGACCACTTGGCAGTGATCGACCTCACGGTCGCTGAGCCACATGGCCGAATGGAGATCGGGAACCAGGTGCGAACTCGTGATGACGAGCGGGGCGGCCATGAGGTCGAGTTCCTCGATGCGCCCTGCTGAGGAGATGGCAAACCCGGTGGCAGCGAGGTGGCCCTCGAGAATGGCCTGCAGCGGCCCGGTGACGAGCACTGGCCGAGAGGCCAGGGCCTGCGAGACTCGGCCGGGAGACAGGCCGTAGCTGTGGGCAGCTGCGAAGACGGGAGAGCCCTTCGGCACTGCACCGGTGTCCGCACCGTCGGGAATGAGCACTCCGGCTTCGCCGAGCAGCGTGATCAGGGAACTCGCTCGGCCGAGATCGGCGCCGAGCTCTTGGGCGCGGGCATAGAACTGGGACGAGCCGATGCCGAGCCGGAGATCTTCGATGAGAGTGGCATCGGCCGGGAGCAATCCGTCGATGAGGATCGGATCGTCCGCGCCGAACTGAATGCACGAGGACGAACGCCACGTGATGGGAACACTGGGAAATATTCTGAACATCGGGGCCCCTTCGCCTCGCCTGCTGTGAGGACTTCCACAGTAGTGAACGGCGAGGGGAATGGCCATGGAGCACGAGAAGCTGTGGACAACTCTGTGGAAAACGATTGAGGACAGGCCGGAAAGCGTCTTCCGACATGCCCTCAACCGCATGATGCCCCAGGCGCTCGCGGAGACTCGTGCGGCTTCCCCTTCCGCACGCATCTCCGGGTTTTCCGGGGTCAAGCATAGAACTTATTCTGCATTCGCCCTCGCGTCAATGCGTCCTCATGCACAGACACGTCAACAGCTTGTGGACAGTCTGTGGATATCACCGCAGAGATTGTGGAGGAAAGGTGCCTTGAAAGCCGCCGAGGCTGTTGATGAGCGCGGCTCAATGAGGGGCGAGCCCCCGCCGGGCAGGGAAATCGAGGACGCACGCGGCTGTGGACGGTCGCAGAGAGGACCAGTGAATCAGAATACTCAGGAAATTCACAAGGTGTGAGGACGGGAGCTCAAGCGGTTCTGCGTCAGTGAGGTTTCCTATGATGGTGCCGTGGCCAAGCGACAGCAGTGGAACGAAGAAGAGGTGCTCCGGGCGATCGCCCGCGGCGAGATCGAGGTGCGCAGATCGGCGCGCCGGAAGAAGACTGTGGCCGTCTCCAAGGAGATCGACACCTATGTGCTGCGCGCTCCGGTGCGCTACAGCGTGGAGGCGAACGTCCGGTCGCTGACCGATCTGCTGAATCGCCTCTCCGCACGTGACCATTCGTCCGCCGCTGACCTCGTCGAGGTCGCCGAGGAGATGAGCAGACGGTATTTCGAAGGACGGCTGCGTCCGGCGTCGATCAGGTGGGTGACGAATCAGAACATCAGCCGATGGGCGTCGACGACGACGTCGACAGGAGACATCCGGATCTCCCATCGGCTCCAATCAGTGCCGCGTTGGGTGCTCGAGACGGTGGTGGTGCATGAGCTCGTCCATCTGCAGATCGGTCCGCATTCGAAGGAGTTCCATGCGCTGGCGGATCGCCATCCGCGGCAGGCAGAGGCAAAACTCTACCTCGAGGGCTTCAGCGACGGAGAGCGCTTCAGCCGCAGGCGCTGAGGGATGCGACCGCAGACCGGTAGAGGTCGGGCAGTCGAGCCGGCAGATCGGGCATGAGGTCTGACGGCAGCTCTCCCAAGGGAAACCAGGCGACGTCGAGGGACTCCGCAGACGCGCTCGGCGACTCGGCCACCGATGCCCGGGCGGCGAAGACGACATCGAAATGACGGGTGCAGGCTCCGAACGCTGAGGACAGATCGTGGACATGCAGGTCGATCGGCGCAGGGGAGACCCAGGCGAAATCGGCCAGCCCGCTCTCCTCCTCGGCTTCCCTCCGGGCGGCCTCGCGGAGGGAGTGGTCGATCGGTTCGAGGTGCCCGCCGAACTGTCCCCACAGCTGCGCCTTGCCATGATGATTGAGCAGCACCGATTCCGCACTGGGATCGAACACCAGGCAACTGGCCGTGAGGTGGTGCGCGCCGCCGTCACGGCGCAGGGAGTCCGCTCCCTGCTGTGCGAAGAGTTCGGCGAACTCGGCGACGAACGGATTCGAGGGCGCCCGCCCGACCTCTCGGCGGGCAGCTTCGAGATCGATCAATCAGCGGCCGTCGGTCTCGTCGGATTCCGGGTCGTCTCCTGACGAGCCCTCGGATGACGAATCGTCGTCTGCTTCGCCGGTCGAGTCTTCGGTCGTCGATTCGGCCGGCCCTGAGCCCGTGACCGAGTCTGTGCCGTCGGCTTGCGACGGATCAGATCCGTCGGTGCCGTCTAGGCCTTCGGCGAGGATGCGGCTGAGTGCCTCGTCGATGCTCGACTCATTGGTCCACTCGGCCTGACGGCGCTCCGAGTACCCGAGCGGATCGTCGAGGTCCTGAGTGGTGGGCAGCAGGTCCGGGTGGGAGAAGACGTTGTCCCTGGCCTCGGCACCGCCCTGCGATTCGAGGTAGGCGAACAGGGCAGCGGCATCCCGGAGGCGCCGAGGGTTGAGCTGCAGGCCGACGAGGGTGGAGAAGGTCTTCTCCGCCGGTCCGGCGGTGGCGCGGCGACGACGCAGCGCCTCGCGGATCTGATCGCGGCCGGGCAGGTGCGCGCAGGCTTCGTAGACGACGACATCGACCCAGCCGGCGATGACGGCGAGCAGATTTTCCAGAGAGGTCAGCGCCTGCTTCTGGTCATCTGTCGTCGGCGGATTGAACAGACCCTGGCGGATGTTCTCGCTGAGATCGGAGATGTTCGACGGATCGATGTTCGATGCCATGTCCTCGATCTGCGAGGTGTCGACCTTGAGACCCTGTGCGTAGCGGGTCAGTGCGGTCTCGACTTGGGCGCTTAGCCACGGGGCGCGCTCGAACAGAGCGAGGTGGGCGAGCTCCTGAGCGGCGAGATAGATGCGGACCTCGGAGGCATCGACGTCGATATCGGTGGCGAACGCGTCCACGTTGGTCTCGACGAGGACGGCGGTGTCGTGAGGCAGAAGGGGCAGGCCCACCTCGGTGCCGGTCAGGACGCTCTCGGAGAGCGCTCCCACGGCCTGGCCGATCTGCATGGCGAACATCGAATCGCTCATCGAGCCGAACATCGACGATGCACCCGCGAGGATGCCCTTCATCTCTGCCGGAACCTGGGACTCGAGGGTCTCAGTCAGAGCCGTGGACATGTTCTCCTTGATGGGCAGCACGAATTTCTGCCAGCCCGGCATCGTCTCGCTGACCCAGTCGGCGCGGCGCAACGGAGTGGCCGTGCGATTGGCCACGGAGAATTCGGTCGCCTCGGCGAGCCACAGCTCGGCCAGACGGAAGGCGTCGGTGGTGGCGCGCTTCGCCTCCTCGCTCACCGCAGGATCGGGAGTCGGGACGGCTTTCTGCGCGATCGAGACCGCCTGGCCCTGCGGGTCGGCGCCCTGACCGAACAGGCCCTGCATCTGATTCATGATCGTCGCCATCATCGACGGGTCGATCTGGAAGCCCTGCGGCATACCGGACTCGTTCTTGTCATCGCCCTGACCGGGGCCATTGGCACCGAAGAGCATTCCGAAGATCTGCTCGAACGGATTCTGCTCGTTGTTGTTGTCATCGGTCATTGTTCTACAGCCCCCAAGAATCGGTTTGACACCCACGTTAACGGTTTCATATGTGGGAAGCTTCCCAATTCGCGGAGGTTTCGCAGGATGTTCGCACCGGGCGAAAGGAGTCTGTGAACCCGACCCTCAGCATTCAACTAGACTGGTGGGGCGGTGCAGCGAAAGGAATACATGACAGAGAACGCCCCTCGGGCCGTGCCGGTGCCAGCGGTGCCGACCCGCGGCACCAGACGTCGACGAACTCCACGTCTGTCCACGACCTCGGGTGTTCTGACCTACGTCTTCATCGCTGTGGCCGTGCTTCTGCCGGTTCCGTATATGCTTCAGCTGCCGGGACCGGTTTTCAACACCCTCGGCGATTACCAGGGCGATTCGATGATCAGCGTCTCTGGTGCCGAAACCTATCCCACCGATGGGCGGATCGACATGCTCACGGTGGCCGTGAGCGGCGGACCGGGCCGTGATGTCTACGCGTCGCAGGCTCTGGGCGCACTGCTCAACGGCCAGGAGACCGTGATTCCCACCGAGGCCTACTATCCGCTCGACACCACACGCGAAGACGTGGCCGAATCGAATGCGGTCGAGATGTCCTCGAGTCAGGACGTCGCGGTTGCGGCGGCCATGGAGCAGCTGGGCAAGTCGTACTCTGTCCATCTGCTCGTCGATGACGTCGTGAAGGACTCCCCGGCCCGGGGCAAGCTCCGCAAGGGAGACCGGATCATTTCGGTGAACGGGAAGAAACTCGATTCCGATCCCGCTGCTGCGCAGATCATGAGCAGCACCGTGCAGTCGGCGGAGTCCGTGGATCTCGTCATCGATCGTGACGGGAAGAGCGAGAAGCTCAGCCTGAAGCCCGCTGACATCGAGGGACGCAAGGCGATCGGCATCACCATGAAGCAGGACTTCGAGTTCCCGGTCGACGTGAAGTTCAATGTCGAAGGTGTCGGAGGCCCCTCGGCGGGCACGATGTTCGCTCTTGCCATCATCGACGAGCTCACCCCGGGAGCGATGACCGGCGGCAAGCACGTCGCGGGCACAGGGGAGATTGATCCTTCGGGGACGGTCGGACCCATCGGCGGAGCCCGCCAGAAGGTGGCCGCAGCGACGGAGAACGGAGCAACGCTGTTCCTCTCACCCGCCGACAACTGCGCGGAAGTCCTCTCGGCCGCCGACCAGTCCAAGATCACGGTGGCGCGCATCGACACGCTCGATGACGCGGAGACCGCCGTGGAGCAGTACGCCGCCGGTGACACTTCCGATCTTCCGAAGTGTTCCGCCGATGGCGCCGACAACAATGAGAAAGGGCAGTAGTGAGCACCTCGTCCTCACCCCACTCCGCACGCATGCCGGCGAATCGGCCAAGACGTTCGCCGCTGCTGCTCACCCTCGTATCCGTGGCGGTTCTGCTGATCGCCTTCATCTCCTTCACTCAGGTCTACACCGAGGTGCTGTGGTTCAGGCAGATCGATGCCGCGCAGGTCTTTCGCAAGATGTGGGTCACTCGCGGCCTGACCTTCCTCGGCGGCTTCATCCTCATGGCGGTGCCCGTGTGGGTGAGTCTGCATTTGGCGTACCGGCATCGTCCCGTCTACGCTCCGACGACGCCGCGCCAGGAGAACCTCGACCGGTACCGTGAGGCGATCGAACCGCTGCGCAGAGTCGCGACGATCGCCATTCCCGCCGTCGTCGGCCTGCTCGCCGGAATCACCGCCTCGGCGCATTGGAACACGATCCTCGAATGGATGAATTCCACCTCCTTCGGCTCGAAGGACCCGCAGTTCGGCCTCGACAAGTCATTCTTCGTCTTCGTGCTGCCGGGACTGCGCCTCATCGGCAATCAGCTCGGCATGGCCCTGCTCATCGCGCTCATCGCCGCGCTCGTCGCCCACTACCTCTTCGGCGGAATCCGCCCGGGGGAGCAGAAGGGCGTGATCCTGACGAAGACGGCGCAATGGCAGTTGGGCATCACCGTGGCGGTGCTCGTCATCGTTCAGGCCGGTCGCCTGTGGCTGGCTCGCTACGACCGACTCACCGCCGCCGGCGGCATCGTTCCCGGTGTCACGTACGTCGATGACCACGCCGCGCTTCCCGCCATGGCGATCGTCGCGATCGCCGCCGTGCTCGTGGCACTGCTGTTCGTCTACACCGCGTGGAAGGGCAACTGGCGGATCTCGATCATCGCCACGCTCACGCTCATCGTCCTCGGCGGTGTGTCGATCATCGCCTACCCGGCAATGATCCAGCAGTTCCAGGTCAACCCCTCGCAGCAGAGCCTGGAATCGGAGTACATCCAGCACAATATCGACGCCACCCGCGATGCCTTCGACTTCGACGACATCGAGGTGACCCCCTACGAGCCGAGCACCAGCGGTGAGAAGGGCGCGCTGCGGAAGGACGCCGAGACCGCAGCCTCGATCAGACTGTTGGATCCGAACCTCGTCTCGGACACCTTCCGGCAGCTGCAGCAGGTGCGTCCCTACTATTCGTTCCCGCAGAAGCTCGACGTCGACCGCTATGACATCAAAGGCGAGAAGCGCGACACCGTCATCGCTGTCCGCGAACTCGCTCCGAGCTCGGTGAACAACCAGAGCTGGTTCAACCGGGCCATCGTCTACACCCACGGCTTCGGCGTGGTCGCAGCCAACGGCAACCAGCGCAACCCCGATGGCGAACCGACTTTCATGGAATCGGACATTCCGCCGAAGGGTGAGTTCCCCCAATACGAACCACGGGTGTACTTCGGAGAGTCCTCACCTGACTATTCGATCGTCGGTGCCGAGAAGGGAGCGACTCCGCGCGAACTCGACTACCCCTCGGATGAGAAGGGCGGCTCCGGCCAGGTCAACAACACCTTCGCCGGTGATGGAGGACCGTCGGTTGGCAACGTGTTCAATCGACTCGCCTATGCGCTGAAGTTCCAGGACGAGCAGATCCTGCTCTCGGACGCACTCAACGAAGAATCGCAGATCCTCTACGATCGCCACCCGCGCGAACGTGTGGAGAAGCTCGCCCCGTTCCTCAAGATCGACGGCGATCCGTACCCTGCCGTCGTCGACGGGAAGATCAAGTGGATCCTCGACGGCTACACCACGGCCGAGGACTACCCGTACTCGACCCCGCAGCCGCTGCAGCAGGCGACCGAGGACTCGACCACGGCGACAGCGCCGAATTCGGTGGCGACGCTGCCGGACGATGAAGTGAACTACATCCGCAACTCGGTGAAGATCACGGTCGATGCCTACGACGGATCGGTCGACATGTACCAGTGGGACAAGGACGATCCGGTGCTCAAAACCTGGATGAAGGTGTTCCCCGGCCTCATCAAGTCCTCGTCGGAGATGTCCGGTGATCTTATGAGCCACGTCCGCTATCCCGAGGACATGTTCAAGGTCCAGCGCGATCTGCTCGCAAAGTACCATGTGACCACGGCCAGCGAGTTCTACTCCGGTCAGGACTTCTGGACTCTGCCGACCGATCCGACGAAGAAGGCCAGCAGCGGACTGACTCAGCCGCCGTTCTACATGACTCTGCAGATGCCGGGTCAGGAAGCGCCGTCCTTCTCGCTGACGAGCTCGTACATCCCGGCTCGGTCGTCTGAGGGCCAGTCGCGCAACAACCTCACCGGGTTCCTCTCGGCCGACGCCGACGCAGGAAGCAAGAAGGGCGAGACGGCCGACAGCTACGGCAAGCTGAGACTGCTCCAGCTGCCGCGCAATACGACCGTGCCCGGCCCGGGACAGGCGCAGAACAACTTCAACACCGCTCCTGACGTCCAGCGCAGCCTCAACCTGCTGCGTCAGGGCGAGTCCGAGGTGGAGAACGGCAACCTGCTGACCCTGCCCATCGGCAACGGTCTGCTCTACGTGCAGCCTGTTTACGTCCGGTCTGCCGGTGAGACCTCATATCCGCTGCTGCAGCACGTGCTCGTGGCCTTCGGCGAGGACATCGGCTTCGCTCCGACCCTCGACGAGGCGCTCGACCAGGTGTTCGGGGGCGACTCCGGCGCCAAGGCCGGCGATGCCGGCACCGAGGACAGCGGCAGCGGCGATTCCGGAGGCTCCTCCTCGGCAGGCAAGGACTCCGGTTCGAAGTCGCCGGACAAGGCCCTCAACGACGCTCTGCAGGAAGCGAAGAAGGCCATGGAGGACTCGGACGCCGCACTCAAGAAGGGTGACTTCGAAGAGTACGGCAAGGCTCAGAAGCGGCTGAAGAACGCCATCGACGACGCCGTGTCGGCCGATCCGTCGATCGCCGAGGACGGCACCGGGGGCAAATCCTCGGCTCCCGCCTCGGAGCCGGCTGAGCAGGGAGGAGACTCCGGCAACTGATCCGGTTCGTCTTCGGTTCGCCTGACCGAGTCGACGTCACACGCCCCCGAGAGCATCGGCTCTCGGGGGCGTGGTCGTTCCTGGGGAATCAGGTGCCGACGGTGAACCGTGCGGAGCTTCGAAAGCGACGCGCCGGCGGTGCCACTCGCCGAACTCCTCCGGCAGTGCGGTCACGCAGTCCTTGCCCATCCGGTCGGTTGCCAGCGGACTGTCGCCGGACAGGAGGTTGCGGTCGCGCACGGTCGCTCCCGACGTATCGTCGTCGACGATTTCGAGTCCGTCCTGCTGCAAGGCCTCGATCATGTCCCGGAATGATGATGAGCTTGTCGTCGTTCTGGAAGTGATCCAGCGCGGCCTGGACATCCTCGGCGAACGGGATGACGTTCATCGCACCGTGGCCCCCGGGAATGAAGATCGCCGCGTAGTCATCCAACCCGTTCGCGATCACATCGGCAAGCCTCCGAGGAGACTTGAACGCTGCTTCGGTGCTCTCCCAAGCCGAGGCAACGCCTCATCGTCGTGAAGCGGGTCAGCAACAGCCGACATCATCGTGGTGTGGCGGTGGGGAACGGGGCGAGTTCCGATGCTGGATCTCCGAGGATGCTGCGGGCCGCGGCATCGCCGAGCAGCGGACCCAAGGTGAGACCGCCTGCTCCATAGCCGGTCATCGTCCATAGACCAGGCCTTCCCGGCACCTCTCCGACGATCGGCAGGTTGTCGTCGCCCATCGGGCGGATCCCGACTCGGGTCTCGACGAGGGAGGCATCGGCGAGGCCAGGGGCCAGGCTGAGCGCGTCCTGGAGAACCTGCAGCTGCCCGGCGGCAGTGATGCGGGGATCGTAGCCGCTGCCGGATTCGCGTGTCGCACCGACTGCGATTCGGCCGTCGTCGAACGGGGTGATGTAGTTGGGTGTGAAGGGGTGGACTGTCGGCCACGGAGAGGTGTTCACGCCTCGGAGACGCAGATGCGTGATCTGACCGCGCTGCGGGTTCACTGCACAATCCACGTCGAGCGGAAGCAGCAGCTCTCGCGTCCTGGCTCCTGCCGCGACGACGACGGCATCGACGTCGGTCGACTGCCGCGTCGTCGTCACTCTCCATCCGGCCCCTCTGAGAGGTTCGACAGCGAGCACGGAGTCCTCGTGGTGCTCGGTACCGAGGATGACGGCTGCGGTCAGCGTGGCATTCCTGAGGACGCGGCCGTCGACGCGTCCGCCGCCGGAGACGTATAACCCTGTCAATTCGGAGGAGAGCGCGGGAAACAATTCGCTGACCTGTGTGCTGTCGACGCGCTCGAGCTTTCCCGCGACGGAGCCGGACGCGGCAACCCGTCGCGCAATCCGGTCTTCGACGGCCTCGAGTTCTGCCGCCTCCCTCGATACCATCAGGGCACCGGACCGTCTGTATCCGAGTTCTGCAATTCCGAGCTCATGGAGACCGGCAAGGAACTCAGGATAGTAGTTGCCGCCAGCGGAGTACGCTTCGTAGAAGTCGCCGTCCGAAGAGGACACCCAGGGAGCGATGATCCCAGCGCTGGCAGCAGTTGCCTGCCCAGCTGCTGCATCGTCGAGCAGAGTCACTGCTGCGCCCCGGCGCGCAAGCCCGTAGGCCGTGGTGACGCCGGCGATTCCTCCGCCGATCACGGCGATCTTCATTGTGTTCATTCTTGACGGTTTTCCTTTCGTCCGACTGGCCGGGCGGCTGGGCAGCCGATGAGCTCGGCTGTGACAACAGGATAGGTCGTGGTCGTTCGAAGGGCCGCAGGTGAATGAGAAGAACCCCCATCCAGTTGAACTGGATGAGGGTTCTGCCACTTTGGTGGCGGGGGGAGGATTTGAACCTCCGACCTCCGGGTTATGAGCCCGGCGAGCTACCGAACTGCTCCACCCCGCGGCGTGTCCTCAACATTACACGAGGGGTTGTGTCGAGACAAAACCGAAGACAGGTGACCTCCGCCACATGTCCACTTGCCGTTCACTTCGGCTCAGCGGGGCTTGCTTATGGTTGAAACATAAACTATAGTCACTGCTGTACTTCAAATTTCAACCAAAAGGAGAAATCATGACTGCTCTGCCTCAGGGACTCACCGCCGGAACTTGGAACATCGACCCCGTGCACTCGGAGTTCACCTTCACCGCTCGCCACGCCGGCGTCTCCAAAGTCCGTGGCCACTTCGAGGAGATCGCAGGCGCTGCGAACATCGCAGAGACTCTCGAGGACAGCTCCGTGACCGCCGAGGCCACTGCCTCCTCGATCAACACCCGCAACGAGCAGCGTGACGGTCACCTCCAGGGCGGCGACTTCTTCCTCGCCGAGGAGCACCCGAAGCTGACCTTCACGTCGACCGCGATCAAGGCCGATGCTGCAGATGAGTTCGAGACCATCGGTGAGCTGACGATGCGCGGAGTGACGAAGGAGGTCGCCTTCTCGACCGAATTCGCCGGCGTTGCCACTGACCCGAACGGAAACCAGGTCGCCGGCATGTCGGCAGCTGCAACCGTCAATCGCCGGGACTTCGGCATGTCCTTCGACGCCGTCCTCGGTGGGGGAGAGCTGCTCGTGTCCGACAAGATCAAGATCGAACTCGAGCTCGAACTCGTCAAGGCCTGACGGGCACTCCTGCGTTCCGGCGCGCCCGAGACGGGAATCCCTCCCGGGCAGTCCGGCCGGTACCAGAGCTCGACAGAAGGGGCGAACCGCATACGATGCGGTTCGCCCCTTCGTGCGTCTCCGTCGGCGGAGACCGCGGAGACTCAGCTCCGAAGCTTCAGGGCCTCAGGGTACTGCCGGAGATGACTTCCGAGCGCGATGAACTGCTGTGCGCCCTTGTCGACGTCGGCGACGGACTTGCAGAACGAATACCGGATCGACGAGCGATAGGCGCTGTAGGCCGGGCTGCCGGGCCTGCAGAGAGCTGGCACCGGAATCCCGACGAGGGAGAATTCCCTGGCCAGCAGGTCGTTGAGCGCAAAGGCATCGAGATCGGTCAGCGCAGAGAAGTCCATGACGGTGAAGTACCCGGCCTGCGGCGTCGACACGATCGCTCCCGGCACAGTGCGGCAGGCGGGCACGAGCACCTCGGCGCGGGCGGCCAATGATGCGCGGTTCTCCTCAACGAAGCGGGAATCGCTGGTCAGCATCGTCGCCATGCCGATCTGCATCGGGCCGCCGGCGGTGAAGGTGAGGAACTGCTTGACCGCCTGGATCGCCTCACGCACCTCGGGAGGAGCGATGACCCACCCGATCTTCCATCCCGTGGCGTTCCAGGATTTGCCCGCCGAGGAGACCGTGACGACCCGTGCCGCGTCCTCGATGGCCACGGCCGGAGGAATATGGGCCTGCTCGGTGAGGACGAGCTGTTCGTAGACTTCGTCGGAGAGGACCCAGGCGTCTGCGGCTTCGGCGGCACGTCCGATATGAGCGAGGTCGTCCGCGGAGAAGATGCAGCCGGTGGGGTTGTGCGGGGTGTTGACGAGGATGATCGCCGGGTCCACCTCGCCGACGACCCGGTCGAAGAGGTCCCAGTCGGGTGTGAATCCCCCATAGCCGTCGGGCAGGATCGGCACCGTGTGCAGACTGCCTCCGGCAGCGGTGACGGCGGCGGGATAGGAGTCGTAGAACGGTTCGAAGGCGACGAGGCTGCGGCCGCGGGGCAGGAGTGCGAGGATCGCGGCCGTCAGCCCCTCGGTGGCGCCGGCGGTGTAGAGCACCTCGGCAGGATCGACCCGCTGCCCGAAATCGCGTTCGCGCTGCTGGGCGACGGCCTCGAGCAGCTGCGGAAAGCCCTGTCCCGGGGCGTACTGGTTGAATCCGGCTCGCATCGCCTCGGTGCTGGCGTCGATGAGTTCGGACGGTGGTTCGGTCCCCGGCGCTCCCTGACCGAGGTTGACCGCGCCGAGCTGTGCTGCGAGCTCGGTCATCTGACCGTAGATCGTTTCGCCGATGGTTCCATCGGGATTGGTCAGTCCCGCGGACTCGGCCATCGCGTGCCACAGGCCCGCGCGGCGGATATCAGGCATCACTCGGTCTCCTTCGGTGCGACTCGGCCGAGCCGGTCGAGGACCGACTCGTGGAATCGGGAGTTGCTCGCGACGGCATTGCCGCCGAAGGGCCCGGGGAGTCCCACGGTGTTCGTGAATGCTCCTCCGGCCTCGACCACGATGGGCGCAAGGGCTCCCATGTCGTAGAGGGCGAGCTCCGGTTCGCAGGCGAGGTCGACGGCGCCTTCGGCCAGGAGCATATACGAGTAGAAATCACCGTAGCCGCGGGTGCGCCACATGGATTCGGCGAGTTCGAGGAACTCGTCGAGCACGCCCAGTTCCTTCCATCCGGACAGCGAGGCATAGGACAGCGACGCATCCGAGAGACGGTCGACTTCGGACACCGATATCCGTTTCGCCGGCGCGCCCAACGCCGAAGCGAAGGCCCCCTGACCGGCCGCGGCCCACCAGCGTCGGCCCAATGCCGGCGCGGAGACCACACCGAGCAGATACTCCTCACCGTCGTAGAGCGAGATGAGGCTCGCCCAGATGGGAACCCCGCGGACAAAGTTCTTCGTGCCGTCGATGGGGTCGATGATCCAGCGTCGTGATGAATCTCCGTGTGAGCCGAATTCCTCGCCGAGGACGCTGTCGTCCGGGCGCGCCTGGGCCAGTCGGTCCATGATGGCCTTCTCCACAGCGCGGTCGCATTCGGTGACCGGCGTGAGATCGGGTTTCGTCTCGACGGTGAAGTCCTGGTCCGTGAAATGCGGGAGGCTGATGCCGTCGGCGAGGTCGGCGAGTTCGATCGCCAGGTCGAGGTCGTTCATGCCCTCAGCCTATCCAGTCGAGGGCAGCAGCCGACGCAGGGACTCCAGCCGTGAGACTCCTCCGGGGCCGGCGTGCCCCTCGGCGACCCAGTCGTCGAGGCGGCAGCCGGGGGAGTCCGACAGGTGGGTGCAGCCGCGGGGGCAGTCAGCAGTGGCGGCGACGAGTTCGGGAAAGGCAGACAGCACCGTCTCCCGGTCGACGTGCGCGAGTCCGAAGCTGCGCACGCCGGGAGTGTCGATGAGCCAGCCCCCGCCCGCGAGCGGGAGGCACACGGCCGAGGACGAGGTGTGCCGTCCGCGTCCCGTGACGTCGTTGACATGCCCCGTGGCGCGTTCGGCGGCGGGCACGAGTGCGTTCGTCAGCGTCGATTTGCCGACCCCCGAGTGCCCGACGAGGACACTCATCCTGTCCGCCAGCCTGTCTGCGATCTCCGTGTCGACCCTCTCATTCTCCGGGTCGAGAGCCGACTCGACGATGTCGACTCCGCTGGCGAAGAACCGCTCCCTGATCTCAGCAGCAGACCGCAGATCGGTCTTGGTGATGATGAGCAGCGGAGTGATGTCCGCATCGAAGGCGGCGACGAGGGCACGATCGATGAGTCCGTATGAGGGCTCGGGGTCCACTGTGGCGGTGACGATGCCCAAGACATCGACGTTGGCGACGATGACGCGTTCGGTCGGGTCGGTGTCATCGGCGCTGCGTCGCAGCAGGTTCTGCCGTTCGGTGATCTCGACCAGACGAGCCAGCGTGCCGGATCGGCCCGAGGTGTCCCCGACGAGCTTGACGATGTCTCCGGGGACGATGGCCCGACGGCGCAGGTGCGAGGCGCGCACAGCCGTCACCGAGGCGGAGCGGCAGCGGTCCTCTGACCCGGCCTGCGAGTGCGCCGGTGTCGTGAATTCCCCCACCGAATCGGCGAGAGTGACCCGATACCGCCCCCGATCGACGGCTGTGACCAGGCCGGACACGGCGTCGGTGTGGTCGGGGCGGTTTTTCGTCCGGGGACGTGAACCGCGCCGGTTCGGTCGGGGACGGTAGTCCTCGTCGCGGTAGATCTTCGCCATCTCAGGTCCCGGAGGAGAGCATGGCTTCCCACAGCTGGATGAAATCCGGCAGCGTCTTGGCCACGGTTCCCGCGTTCTCGACGACCAGCCCTTTGGTGCGCAGGGCGAGGATCGCGCCGGCCATCACCATGCGATGGTCGTGGTAGGTGTGCCACAGGGCTGCCCGAAGGTCCGTGGTTCCGGTGATCGTCAGTGCATCCGGATGTTCCACGACTTCGACTCCGACGGCACCGAGTTCCCGGGTGAGAGCAGCCAACCGATCCGTCTCGTGTCCGCGCAGATGCCCGATCCGGCGCAGGTGCGAGGTTCCGTTTGCCAGGGCCGCCAGGGCGGAGACGACCGGGGTGAGTTCGCCGACCGCGGAGAGGTCGAGATCGACTGCCTCGAGAGTCTCCGGTCCCCGCACGTGCAGGCCCTCGCGGTCGAGGACCACATCTGCGCCGAAGGCCTCAGCGATCCTGCGGAATTCGTCCCCGGCCTGAGTGGTGTGCACCGGCCAGTCCGCGACGGTGACCGAGCCACCGGAGGCGAGTGCGGCCGCGGCGAAGGCAGCGGCGTTGGACAGGTCGGGTTCGACCTCGACGTCGAGTCCGCGCGGCAGACCAGGCTCCACAACCCAGTGTTCGGGTTCGGGTTCGCTGATGTCGACTCCGGCGTCCCTGAGGACCTCGATCGTCATATCGACATGGGTGCGGCTGGGCACCGCGGCCCCGGTGTTGACCAGGTCGAGTCCCAAAGGCATGACGGGTGCCGTCAGCAGGAGTCCGGAGACGAACTGGCTCGAAGCACCGGCATCGATCTCGAGATGGCCGCCGCGCGGCTGAGAGGAGGCGTGGATGCTCAGCGGCAGCAGACCGTTGGGCGAGGAGATCGACGCACCGAGACGGACCAAGGAGTCCACAGTCACGGACATCGGCCGCACGCGCGCTTGCTCGTCACCGTCGATCACGACTTCGCGACCGGTGAGCGCGGCCAGCGGAGGGATGAAGCGCATGACGGTTCCGGCCAGTCCGCAGTCGATGGTCACCGGATCGGCCGGGGACTCGGAGCGAGCCGGTGAAGGGGAGACGGTGAGATCGATGGGTTCGATATGGAGCACATCGCCGTCTTCGTCGATGACGGCACCGAGTCTGCGCAGCGCCTCGATCATGAGCAGCGTGTCCCGGCTGCGCAGCCATCCTCTGAGGACAGAGGCTGACTCAGCCAGCGCGGCGAGGACGAGATACCGGTTCGTCAGCGATTTCGAACCGGGGACGGAAACGGTGGCAGTGATGCCCGAGCCGCCGACCGGCGCCTTCCAGTCGCCGGCCGCCGGGAGTGTGTCAGTGGGGATGTCAGTCAACTCCGAGTGCGCTCAGTGCCTGCTTGGACGTGTCTTCGACGCTGGACCACAGGTCCTCGGCAGCATGCTGCGTGCGCCACCACAGGCCGGGCCGACCGGCGGTGTCGACGCTGGCCAGGAGCGCACCGCCGAGCATGGAGGTCCGCTGCAGCGTGCGCTCGGTGCGAGCCTTCTTCTCTTCCTTCGACGTGGTCTTCTCCGCTGCGAGACGCTCACCCACTGTGTCGAGCAGGTAAGTGCCGACGAGGATCGAAGCACTGATGCGGGGGAAGCGTCCGATGGCCAGCAGCGAACCTGCCGCGACCTGGGCGACGCCGGTGGCGCGCGCGAGAGTCGGAGCGTCCACGGGCACATCGATCCTTTTGCGAGCCTGGTTGAGCAGAGGACCGACCGATGCTGCAGCGGCCTCCGGCCGACGCAGACGATCGACGCCGTTGAGGATGTAGCCGGCGGCCAACATGGGCCGTGCGATGAATCGGATGGGAGACACTGTGGTCCTTCCTACGTGGCGGGCATCTCAATGGCAAGCATAACCGCTGTACAGGGAATAGTGGGACCACGGTCCGATGTTGCATGGGTGAAGCCGATCGGCGGGTGGGACCCGTCGCGAGTCGACAGGCAGAAGGAGAAGTCCATGAGTGCCACTGCCGTCCTGGAGAGAACGGGCGTACCATTGGCTGTGATGACCGAATCAGTCAAAGAAGTCCCCGAGACGGCCGCCGAGAGGTCGGAGCGTTTCGAGCGAGACGCTTTAGAATATGTCAACCAGCTCTACGCGGCTGCGTTGCGGATGACCCGCAACCCCGCGGACGCCGAGGACCTCGTCCAGGAAGCCTATGCGAAAGCGTACGCGGCGTTCCACCAGTACAAGCCCGGCACGAACCTCAAGGCATGGCTGTACCGGATTCTGACGAACACCTTCATCAACAACTACCGGAAGCAGCAGCGGCAGCCGAAGGAGCACGGCAGCGAAGACATCGAGGACTGGCAGATCGCTCAGGCGGACAGCCATTCGTCCTCTGGAGGACGTTCAGCCGAACTCGAAGCGCTCGACCACCTGCCCGACACCGACGTCAAGGATGCGCTCACGGCCCTGCCCGAGGACTTCCGCATGGTCGTCTACTATGCCGATGTCGAAGGCCTGCCATACAAGGAGATCGCCGAGATCATGGAGACCCCGATCGGCACCGTGATGTCCCGCCTGCACCGTGGACGGCGTCAGCTGCGGGAGATGCTGGCCGACTACGCCGCGGAGCGCGGTTTCGTGAAGCCCGAGGGAGGTGCGAAATGAGCGACGAAGAATGCTGCGAAAGCGTCAGGGCGGAATCGCTGACGCGCATCTACCATTATCTCGACGGCGAACTGACGACGACGGAGATCCGGGAGATCTCGGTCCATCTCGAGCAGTGTCCCTCATGTCATGACGAATACGAGATCGAGGCGCTGCTCAAGGAGCTCGTGCGCCGCTCGTGCAGCCACGACCGGGCACCGATGGGTCTGCGGGAGAAGATCCGACAGCGGATCGCACTCGAGCAGACGTCCTGGCCCGGCGTCTGAGTCGGCGGGAGCCGATGTCCGGAGACAGATGACGAGGGCGGGAAGAGAATCGAATTCTCTTCCCGCCCTCGTCGTGTACTGAACGAATCAGTGCATCAGCTGTTCGGACGCTTGCCGTGGTTCGCTTTGGAACGACGGCGATCGCGACGCTTACGGCCACGCTTGCTCATTGTGCTCTCCTTCAATAGACGGTTCATTCTCTCATGATCGCCGGAGCAGGGCAAAGCCGGTGCGGGCACCGGGCACATGCGCTCCTGCCGGCGAGGAAGCTTCGCACTCAGCTGTCGCCGAGGACGTCGCGGACTCCCAGCCAGTTGAACCAGCCGCGATGGAGGACCAGCCAGGCCAGCAGACCGTAGCCCTCCTGCGCGGGCAGATGATCTCGCGATGAGGCGACCTCGCGCTGCCAGACGGGATGTCCGAGCAGGGGAGTGAAGGCATCGACATAGGTGATCCCACGCCTCTTCGCCACATCGGAGAAGCTCGTATTGAGCTCCGCGATGCGACGATTGCGATCTCCGTCGTGCTCCGGCGGAGGCCCGAGCACGAACGTCGACACCTTCCTGGCCAGCGCTTCGTCGAGGACGTTGGCCACGTCGAGGCGAGCCCTGGCGACCGAACGACCTGTATCGAGATCACCCGAGCCCAGAGCCAGCACCAGACGATTGTCACCGTCGGGGGTGAACCGCAGCGACGCCTCGGCGATGGTCCGGGCGTGGAGGCCGGAGGAGTCCTCGCCGGGCACCGCCAGAGGATAGACCTTGAGGTCGGGCAGACTCGGCAGAGTCCTTGCGGTCACCCGGCCGACCCACCCGAGACCACGGCCATCGCCGTGGCCGGCGACCAGGGGGCCTCCGACCACGGCGATGGTTGTGGTGACGTCGCTGCTCACCGGCTGAGGATCCGGTCGACGAGATCCTGCTGCTGCACCTCGTGGATGTGCTTGAGTCCCGTTGAGGTGGCGGCGGAAGCCGGCCGTGAGGTCACCTTGAGCTCACGGCCGCCGAGCAGCGCGGGCAGATGCAGAGCCATGAACGGCCACGCGCCCTGGTTCTCCGGTTCCTCCTGCGCCCACACGATCTCGGCATCGGCCGGGTAACGGTCGAGGACAGCGGTGATTGCCTCCTCGTCGAGCGGGTAGAGCTGCTCGAGACGGACGAGGGCCGTCTTCGTGTCGTTCTCCTTCTCCCGCTTGGCCTTGAGCTCCCAGTAGAGCTTGCCGGACACCATCACGACGCGGTCGACCTGACCGGCATCGATCTCGGCGTCGTCGATGACCGCTTGGAAGCTGCCCGTGGTGAAGTCCTCCGGCGAGTTCGCGGCGGCCTTGAGGCGCAGCATCGACTTCGGGGTGAAGACGATGAGCGGACGCTTGTTCGTCGTCGTCGCGTGACGGCGCAGCAGGTGGAAGTACGAGGCGCCGTTGGAGGGGTAGGCGACCGTCATGTTCGACTCCGCGCACAGCTGCAGGTAGCGCTCGATCCGGCCCGAGGAGTGGTCGGGTCCCTGGCCCTCATACCCATGGGGCAGGAGCATGACGACTCCGGAGTTCTGCTGCCACTTCTGCTCGGATGACGAGATGAACTCGTCGATGACGGTCTGCGCACCCTGCGCGAAGTCACCGAACTGAGCCTCCCAGGCCACGAGTGCGTCCTTGCGTTGGACGGAATAGCCGTATTCGAAGCCGACTGCGGCGTATTCGCTCAGCAGCGAGTCATAGACCAGGAATCGAGCCTGATCCTCGGTGAGATTCTGCAGCGGGGTCCACTCGTTTCCGTTGACCGAATCGATGAGCACGGAGTGGCGCTGGACGAAGGTGCCGCGGCGGGAATCCTGTCCGGCCAGACGCACCGGCACTCCGTCCATGAGGAGCGAACCGAAGGCGATGAGCTCGGCGAAGCCCCAGTCGATGCCGCCCGACAGGGACATCTCCTTGCGCTTCTCCAGCAGGGCCCGCAGCTTCTTGTGGATCGTGAAGTCCGCGGGCACCTCGGCGAACGCCTCTCCGATGCGCTGGAGGGTCTCGGTGCTGATGGCCGTGTCGGCATCGTTGTACGTCTCGATGTCGCTGGGCTCGTAAGGAGCGTTGAAGGCCTCACCGTCATAGGGACCGGTCTCGGCCTCCTTGGTCTCGGCGAACGCCGACTCCAGCTTCGACTGGTAGTCCTTGAGCGCCTCGGCGGCCTCCTCGTCGGTGATGCACTTCCTGCCCACGAGGGATTCGGTGTAGAGCTTGCGCACCGAACCCTTCTTCTCGATGAGGGAGTACATCAGCGGCTGTGTCATCGAGGGGTCGTCGCCCTCGTTGTGGCCCCGGCGACGGTAGCAGACGAGATCGATGACGACGTCGCGGTTGAATTCCTGCCGGTACTCGAAGGCCAGGCGGGCGGCGCGCACGACCGCTTCCGGGTCATCGCCGTTGACGTGGAAGATCGGGGCGTTGATCGACTTCGCCACGTCCGTGCAGTAGAAGGACGAACGCGCCGAGGCGGGCGGAGTGGTGAACCCGACCTGGTTGTTGATGACGATATGGACGGTTCCACCGGTGCGGTAGCCGCGCAGCTCCGAGAGGTTGAGCGTTTCGGTGACCACGCCCTGACCGGCGAAGGCGGCATCGCCGTGGACGAGGACCGGCAGCACCGTGAATCCCGATTCGCCCTGGTCGATGAGGTCCTGTTTGGCACGGACGATGCCCTCGAGGACCGGGTCGACGGTCTCCAGGTGGCTGGGATTGGCCGCCACGTAGACGTCGGTCGTGTTGCCCGACGGAGAGGTGAAGGAGCCCTGCGTTCCGAGGTGGTACTTGACATCGCCTGAGCCCTGCACGCTGTCCGGGTTCATGGTGCCGTCGAATTCGCGGAAGATCTGCCCATAGCTCTTGCCCGCGATGTTCGTCAGCACGTTGAGGCGTCCGCGGTGTGCCATGCCGATCGCGACCTCGTCGAGTCCGGTGTCCGCGGACTGATTGAGGATCTCGTCGAGCATGACGATCGCGGACTCGCCGCCTTCGAGGCTGAAGCGCTTCTGCCCGATGTACTTCGTCTGCAGGAAGGTCTCGAACGCTTCCGCGGCGTTGAGTCGACCGAGGATGTGTCCCTGCTCGGAGCGAGTCAGCTCCTGATGGGGCACCTCGATCTTCGACTGGAACCAGCGCCGCTGCACCGGGTCGGCGATGTGCATGTACTCGAAGCCGATGGTGCGGCAGTAGCTCTCACGCAGCAGTCCGAGGATGTTGCGGAAGGGCATCATCGCCTTGGCGCCGAAACCGCCGGTGGGGAACTCGCGTTCGAGATCCCACAGCGTCAGACCGTGCTGGTTGATGTCGAGATCCGGATGGGACCGCTGACGGTAGACCAGGGGGTCGATGTTGGCCATGAGGTGGCCGCGGGTGCGGTAGGCGTCGATGAGCTCGATGACGCGGGCGGTCTTGTTGACGTCGTCCTGATCCTCGGCGGAGACGTCGGGCACCCAGCGGACGGGCTCATAGGGCAGGCGCAGCGATTCGAAGACGTCGTCGTAGAAGCCGTCCTCGCCCAGCAGATAGCTGTGGACGAGTTTGAGGAACTCGCCGGAGCCCGCGCCCTGGATGACACGGTGATCATAGGTCGAGGTCAGGGTCAGCACCTTGGACACGGCCAGGGTGTTGATGGTCTGCTGGCTCGCGCCCTGGAACTCGGCGGGGTAGTCGAGAGCGCCGACGCCGATGATGCAGCCCTGCCCCTTGGTCAGGCGCGGCACCGAGTGCACGGTGCCGATGCCGCCGGGGTTGGTCAGCGAGACCGTGGTGCCGGCGAAGTCGTCGGCTGTGAGCTTGCCCTTGCGCGCCTTGTCGACGAGGCCGTCGTAGGCATCGACGAACTGGCGGAAGGTCAGGGTTTCGGCCTTCTTGACATTGGGCACGAGCAGCGTGCGTGTGCCGTCCTTCTTCGGCACGTCGATGGCCAGTCCGAAGTTGATGTGGGCCGGCGAGACCATCACGGGCTTGCCGTCGCGGACATCGTAGGACACGTTCTGCGAGGGGAAGTTCTGCAGCGCACGGATGACGGCGTAGCCGATGAGGTGCGTGAAGGAGACTTTGCCGCCGCGGGTGCGCTTGAGATGCGAGTTGATGACGATGCGGTTGTCGATGAGCGCCTTGGCAGGCAGTGACCGGACGGAGGTGGCGGTCGGGACTTCGATCGACTCATCCATGTTCTTGGCGATGAGCTTCGCGGGGCCGCGCAGGGGAGTGATCGTCTCCTCCGGGGCGGCCTTCGGCGCGGTCTCCTTGGCAGTGACCTGGGGGACGGACTTCGTCTCGGCCTTCAGAGTCTCGGACTCGGCCGAAGACGGCGAGACGCCGCGCGAGGTCTCCCGTGCAGTGGATGGAGCCGCCGAGGAACCGGAGGCCTTGGCCTCCGGCTTCGCAGCGGGCTTGTCGGCCGGCTTCGCAGCGGGCTGGGAAGCAGCGGTCTGGGAGCCGCCGCTGTTCTTCTCGTACTTGTCGAAGAACGGCCACCAGGACTTGTCGACCGAGTTCTTATCTGACTTGTACTGCTCATACAATTCCTCGACCAGCCACTCGTTGGACCCGAAGTCTTCAACGGTGCGGTTCGGAGTATTGACGGACACGGCGCTGATCGCCTACTTCCTGATTCAAGACTTGCTGCTTAACGACAACCCCAGCCTAACGCGATGTGCCCCGCAATGTGCACATAAGGGACAATAGTGTTATGCGTTTCATCTCAAATGACCCGAACAGTGATCTGACCTACTCCGATGTGTTCCTCGTCCCGAACTCATCGTCGCTGACCTCCCGCTTCGACGTCGACCTCGCAACGACCGATCCGACGGGGTCGACGACTCCTCTCGTGGCCGCGAACATGACCGCCGTCTCGGGGCGGCGGATGGCCGAGACAATGGCTCGCCGAGGCGGACTGGCGGTGCTTCCCCAGGACATCCCGCTGACCGCGGCCCGGGACACCATCACCTGGGTCAAGAGCCGCGATCGGATCTTCGAGTCCGCTCTGCGCTTCGCGCCGGAGGACACGGTGCTCAACGCGCTGCACGTGCTGGCGAAGCGCCCCCACGGCTTCGGAGTCGTCGTCGATGCCGCCGGACGACTCGAGGGCATCATCGATGCGGCGGGTCTGCGCGACGTCGATCGCTTCACCTCGGTCTCCGAGCTCCTCGACACCTCACCGCACATCATCCGCGCCTCAGAGATCGACTGGGCCGATGATGCGCAGCTCGAATCCCTCTTCGAGTCCATGACCGAATCCCGCGCGGAATTCGCCGCGGTCGTCGACGACGGCAATACCGTGCTCGGCGGTCTGACGCCGAAGTCCCTGCTGCGCTCGTCGATCTACGCTCCGAACGTCGACGAGCACGACCGGCTCAAGATCGCCGTGGCCATCGGTGTCAACGGCGCGGCGGTCGAGCGGGCCACCGCGCTGGTCGAGGCCGGTGCCGATGCCCTCGTCGTCGACACAGCCCACGGGCACCAGGTGAAGATGCTCGATGTGCTCTCCGCGATCGCCGATGCCGACCTCGGCGTGCCGATCGTGGCCGGCAACGTCGTCACCGCCGAAGGCGTGCGGGATCTCGTTTCGGCCGGTGCGCAGATCGTCAAGGTCGGGGTGGGCCCCGGAGCGATGTGCACGACGAGGATGATGACAGCGGTCGGACGCCCGCAGTTCTCCGCTGTGCTCGAATGCGCCGAGGCCGCCCGTGGGCTCGGGGCCCATGTCTGGGCCGACGGGGGAGTCCGCTACCCCCGCGACGTCGCCCTGGCACTCGCGGCCGGCGCTTCGCAGGTCATGGTCGGCTCCTGGTTCGCCGGCACCCACGAATCGCCCGGTGACCTCCTCGTCGACGGCGAGGGGCGGAAATACAAGGAGAGCTTCGGCATGGCCTCTGCGCGTGCGGTGGCCAATCGAACCCGTACGGAGTCGGCATTCTCCCGGGCTCGGAAGGGACTGTTCGAAGAGGGCATCTCTTCGTCGACCATGTACATCGACCCTGAATCTCCTGGGGTCGAGGACCTGCTCGATGGGATCACCTCGGGTGTGCGCAGCTCCTTCACGTACGCCGGGGCCCGGAATCTCGAGGAATTCGCGCAGTTGGCCGCGGTCGGCGTGCAGAGCGCTGCCGGTTACGAAGAGGGCAGGCCGCTGTCCGGAAGTTGGTAAGATCTCTCCATGCACAGTGACAGTCCCGGCCGGCGGGAAGCCGGCGCCCCTGACGACGACCCTCATCCCGCGAGGGTCCGTCTCCTCACTCCTGCAGATCTGCCTACCGCGAACGGCGGGGATCGTCGCTGATGGAATGGCTGTTCCTCGCTCTCGCTCTGTTCCTCATCCTCGGTACGGGCGTGTTCGTCGCGGCCGAGTTCTCATTGCTCACCCTCGATCGCCACACTGCCGACAAAGCCGTCGACGCCGGAGTCGTCGGGGCGAAGACGCTGCGCCGGTCGATGACCCACCTGTCCACCCAGCTGTCGGCGGCGCAGGTGGGCATCACGATCACGACGCTGCTCACGGGCTATCTCATGGAGCCGTCCCTGGGCAAGCTGCTGGCTCCTGTGTTCGAGGACTGGGGAGCCGGCCCCGGACTCGCCGCTCCGCTGGCACTGACCATCGCCCTCATCATCTCCACAGTGGGGTCGATGATCTTCGGTGAGCTCGTGCCGAAGAACCTCGCGATCGCGGTGCCGCTGGCCACCGGACGGATCGCCGCCCCGATCCAGTATGTGTTCTCGATCGTCTTCAAGCCGGTCATCGCCGTGCTCAACGGCACGGCCAACAAGATCCTGCTGTCGATGGGCGTCGAACCGCAGGAGGAGGGCTCGGTCGGTCGGTCTCCGGAGGAGCTGACCTCGCTCGTGAGGCACTCCGCCGAGGAGGGCGTGCTCGACGAGCAGACAGCCGATCTGCTCGAGCGCACGCTGAGCTTCTCCGAGCGGACCGCCGAAGATGTGATGACTCCGCGCACACGCATGTCGACGGTGGCCAAGGACACGACGGCACGCCAGATCATCGAACAGGCCCGGGAGACCGGCTTCTCCCGCTTTCCCGTCGCCGGCGAGGACAAGGACCACATCGTGGGCGTCGTCCACGTCAAACAGGCGTTCGCGGTGCCGCCGGCGAACCGCGACGACGCCTATGCGGGCGGTCTCATGACCGAAGTCACCGAGATCCCGGAGACGCAGAGGCTCGACCCGCTGCTCATGGAGCTGCGGGCCACCGGCCTCCAGATGGCCGTGGTCGTCGACGAATTCGGCGGCACCGCCGGAGTGGTCACCCTCGAAGACGTCGTCGAGGAACTCGTCGGCGAGGTCGCGGACGAGCACGACCGGATGCGGGTTGCTGCGCGGCCGGCGCGCGACGGTTCCTGGATCGTGCCGGGACAGCTGCGACCCGACGAGATCTCGTCGACGATGGGCATCACCATCCCGGAGGACTCCGATTACGAGACCTTGGCCGGGTTCGTGCTCAAAGAGCTCGGCCGGATTCCGGAGCCCGGTGACCAAGTGCGCACCGATGAGGCGCTCATTCGCGTGGAGCGGATGCACGGGCGACGGATCGAACGCCTGCGGGTGGTGCTGCGCTCCACCGATGCGGGCGCCGTCGAAGCAGGAGGTGAGAGCCTGTGAGCACCGATTGGTTCGGATTGATCTGGTTGGTCGTGCTCCTGCTGGGCAACTCGTTCTTCGTCGCCGCGGAATTCGCCGTGGTCGCGGCCAAACGCTCGCAGATCGAACCCCGTGCGGCCGAGGGCTCTGCTGCCGCGAAGACCGCTCTCTACGCGATGGAGCACGTCTCTGTGATGCTGGCGATCTGCCAGCTCGGCATCACCGTGTGCTCACTGCTGCTGGGCAATGTGGCCGAACCGGCCATCCACCATCTGCTCGCCGGTCCGCTCGAGGGACTCGGCATCCCCGCCGGGCTGTCCTCGACGATCTCCTTCATTCTCGCGTTGGGGGTGGTCACCTACCTGCACGTGGTCATCGGCGAGATGGTGCCCAAGAACCTCGCCCTGGCGGCTTCCGGCCAGGCAGTGATGCTGCTGGCCACGCCTCTGGTCTTCCTCGCCCGCGTCTTCGGCTTCGTCATCCGGCCGCTCAACGGTCTGGCCAACGGGATCCTCCATCTGTTCAAGATCGAGGCCCGTGACGAGGTGAACGAGGCGTACACGATCGAGCAGGTCGAATCGATCGTGGCCGAGTCGAAGCGCGAAGGCCTCCTCAGCGACGATACGGGCCTGCTCAAGGGGGCCCTGGAGTTCAGCGACAAGACCGCCGCCGACATCATGGTCCCGATGTCCGAGCTCGTCGCGATCTCTGACAAGGTGACGCCGAACGAACTTGTGACCCTGGTCGGCAAGACCGGCTTCTCGAGGTACTTCGTCGTCGGCGAGGACGGATATCCCCAGCACTACCTCCACATCAAGGACGTCCTGTACGCCGACACCGATGACGCCTTCGGCGCACCCGTTCCGAGCAAGCGGTTCCGACCGCTGTTCACGGTCACCGCCGATGACGAGATCGAAGAGGCGCTGGCGCAGATGCAGAAGGTCGGGATCCACGTGGCCCGGGTCATCGACGCGCAGGCGCACGTGCTCGGTCTGCTCTTCCTCGAGGACGTGCTCGAGGAGCTCGTCGGCGAGGTCCAGGACGCCATGCAGCGAGGACGTTTCGACTTTCGCCGCTGAGGTCGCCGGGCGGTGATCGTCGAGCTTGTCGCCGACGATCACCGCCCGCACACCCGTTTGTAACGGATGGTAACGAACCGGGCTCCATCGTGGTCGCGCGATAGGTCGCCTGTAGTTGTTCGTGACCGTTCGAGACTTCGAATGACCAGGTCACACACGGTGTATGAACGAAAAGTGACATTCGGTAACGAGGTCGTTATAGTGTTGTGACATAAGCTTTTCGGACGCCCGGATCCGGGTCTCCAGCGCACAGCCGCAGTCATGTACAACCACAGCCGACAGTATGGAGCACTATGTCGAGTGAGCTCTCGACCGCCGAGGCGCCGCAGGTCCGCCGCCGCGATCTGCGCAAGCAGCACGCCTCGTCGCCGATTTCGACGATCTTCTCCAGAACGCCCGCGACACCGTCGTCGCGCGTGCCTGAAACCGACCTCTCCGCCACGCTGTCCCCGCGCCGCGCCGCCATGGCCGCCGAGGCACGTGCCGCTGCCGGTTCGCCGCGCCGGGCCGCTATGGCCAAGGAGGCCGCACAGGGGCAGTCCCAGGTGATGACTCCGGCTGGACGCACCTCGACGCTGGCTGCCGCCGAGCTCGGCAGCCGCGGTTCCGACGGTTCGCTGCTGCGCTCGGTCCGTCGGCGTCAGGTCACGACCTTCTCCGCCCTGGCGACCGTCTCGGTCACGGGCACCGCCATCGCAGCGGTGATGGTCGCCGGCAACCTCAGCGGCAACCAGGAAGTGAAGGTCGACGACTCCGCTGCTCAGGCGCAGCCGCGGGCGATCAACGCCGAATCCGTCTCCGCCGACATCAAGGTCGACGAGGACGACAAGACGTCGACGACGATCGGCGCACCGAGTGCCAAGCAGACCAAGGTCGAAGCCGCATCGCGCGCGATCACGAAGACCGTGCTGCCCGGCTGCGAGGGCGAGGCGCCGAAGGGCGACGCCAGCAACGGCGAGCTTCCCGACGAGTGGCTGTGCAAGATCGGAGTCGGCAACCACAAGCTGCGCACCGATGCCGCGGTCTCCTTCGCGAAGATGAACGCCGCCTTCAAGAAGGACACCGGGAAGGAGCTTGCGGTCACCGATTCCTACCGGTCGCTGGAATCACAGGTCTCCGTGGCCGCCCGCAAACCGGGCTTCGCCGCACGACCCGGAACCTCGAACCACGGTTGGGGGCTGGCACTCGATCTCGGAGCCGGAACCTCGAGCGGCACCGGCGAGCAGTACGACTGGCTGGTCGCGAACGCGAAGAAGTACGGCTGGGAGAACCCGGACTGGGCCAAGCGCAACTCCTACGAACTCTGGCACTGGGAATACGTTCCCGGCCGCAAGGACATGAAGGGCGCCTGAGCTCCGTATCCGATGCTGCTTCGCAGCGCCGACGCCGCGTGCAATCGACATCCGATTGCACGCGGCGTCGTTTTGGGAGGTGCCGTGCATCGGTGATAGCATTGCATCCGTTGCCCGCGTAGCTCAGTGGATAGAGCGTCTGCCTCCGGAGCAGAAGGTCGTAGGTTCGAATCCTGTCGCGGGCACCATGGCACCGTCCATCTCACCAGCTGAGGTGGGCGGTTCTGCATTTCCGTTCCGAGTGGTCGACGGCTCGGGCAGCATCTAAGGTAGTCGGAGAGGAATCCCGAACTGCGATATGAGGCCCTTTGATGTCGAAACCGTCCGATGCGACCGGCCGTGCGGCCGCGAACGCCGATGCGGTCTCAGCCGGCGCCACAGTGAGCGAGCCCGATATCGTCCTCCGGGCGCAGAGCCTGCGCAAGAGCTTCGGCCGCGGCGAGACCGCCGTCGACGCACTCGATGACATCAGCGTCGACTTCGAATCGGGTCGCTTCACCGCCATCATGGGGCCCTCCGGCTCAGGGAAGTCGACCTTCATGCATGTGCTCGCCGGTCTCGACCGAGTCGACTCGGGATCGATCGTCATGCGCGGGAAGGACATCACCCGTCTCAACGATCGGCAGCTGACCCAGCTGCGTCGTGACCGAGTCGGATTCATCTTCCAGGCGTTCAATCTCGTCCCGACGCTCAGCGCCGAGCAGAACATCGAGCTGCCCGTGTCGCTGGCTCGGAAGCGGATCGACCGCGAGTGGAAGGCCGAGGTCGTCGAACGCCTCGAACTCGGCGACCGACTGCAGCACCGACCGCACGAACTCTCCGGCGGCCAGCAGCAGCGTGTGGCCGTAGCACGCGCTCTGCTGACCAGGCCCGATGTCATCTTCGCCGATGAGCCCACCGGCAATCTCGACTCCCATGCCGGTGCCGAGGTGCTCTCACTGCTCGGTCGCGCTACGAGCCTGTACGGCCAGACGATCATCATGGTCACCCACGATCCGGTAGCGGCCTCCCATGCCCACCGGGTCGTCCTCCTCAAGGACGGACGGGCCACCGGAGAGGTCCGGCAGCCCACCCGGGAGAGTGTGGTCACGGCCCTGAGCGAACTGAGCTCCTTGTGATCGCTGTCGCTCTGGCGCAGATCCGGATCCACTGGGCCCGCTTCCTCGCGATCGGTCTCGGAATCGCTCTGGCGGCGGGCTTCGTGGCGACGACCCTCATCATCAACTCCTCCCTGCAGAACAGCCTCGAGGACGCCGTCGGTCGTTCGTTCTCGCAGGCCGACCTCACGGTCATCCCCGACAAGGACGTGTTCGTCGGCGGAGACGAGGTCGCGCCGCTGCTCGGCCCCCTGGCCGAGACCGAGGGAGTCCGTTCCGCCTCGCTGTCGGCACGGACGCTGACCGCCGGGCGGGGTTCCGCCTTCTCCGAGAGCTCGTTCGCCCTGTCCCCGGTCCCGGCTGATGCAGGGCTGGACGCCTTCGACATCGTTTCAGGCGAACGCCCGCAATCGACCACCGACCTCGTGCTCGACACGCGCACGGCGAAGAGCCTCGGCGTCGGGATCGGCGACGAGATCCGCTTCACCGTCGATTCCGTCCCCGTGGAGACCGGCGAGGAGGATATGCCCGTCTACCGCGGACCGAGTCACAACAGCGTCACCTTCACAGTCGTCGGTCTCGCACAGATGGGGGAGGACCCGGCCCTGCCCGGAGCCAATCGCGCCCTGACGACCGCCTCCGGCTACCAGGAGTACTTCGCGCAGCAGGGCGACGTCATCGCGATCCAGATCGCACTCGACGAGGGTGCCGACGCCGAAAGGGTGCGGTCGAAGCTGCAGTCGGTCATCGGATCCTCTCAGCTGGACGGCAGCCTCGAGGCGCTCACCGTCGGCGATGCCGTCGAGGTGAAGACCGATCGCCTGTCCGGAGGCAATGCCGTGATCACCGCGCTGCTGCTCGTCTTCGCCGGCATCTCGGTCGTCGTGGCGATCCTGGTCGTCTCCAACACCTTCTCGGTCATCGTGGCCGGGCGCCGTCGTGAACTCGCCCTGCTGCGCTGCCTCGGCGCGTCCCGCGGGCAGATGTACGGCTCCGTCGTCGCCGAAGGCCTCGTCGTCGGTCTGCTCGGATCGATCCTCGGCGTCCTCGCCGGCGTCGGCGTCAGCCACGCGCTGATGCTGGCGGCCGTGCGCTACTGGCCCGAGGAATTTCCCTACGACACCCTCACCGTTCCCGTCTCGGCTCTGATCACCGGTGTCGCCGTCGGAGCACTGCTGACGATTCTGGCCACGATCCGCCCCGCCCGCAGCGCCATCGCCGTGACACCTCTCGAAGCACTCCAGCCCTTCGATGTCTCCTTCGCTCCGTCCACGCGGAACCGTCCCCGTCAGCTCATCGGCATCGGCTGCCTCGTCGTCGGCGCCGTGCTCGTCATCGTCTCCCTCTACGCGGTGTCGGCGGCACAGGCGTGGATCATCGGCGGTGCCCTCGGCGGGGGACTCATCGTCACCGGACTCGTCATCAGCTCTGTGCGGATCATCCCGCCGCTCGTCGGGTGGATCGGCGAAGTGCTGATCAGCCCCTGGGGGATGCCGGGTCAGCTGGCCACGCTGAACACCCTGCGCAATCCGCGGCGGACGGCGACCACCGCGACGGCGTTGGTCATCGGCGTCACGCTCGTCGCGACCATCCTCGTCGGCGGGATGTCGACGAAGGCGACGCTGGGCCACGGCCTCGACCAGCGCTATCCGGTCGATATCTCAGTGCCGCTGTCCGGCCTCGTCGCCGATGATTCGCTCGAGGAGGTGCGGGAGATCCCCGGAGTCGCCCACGCGGTCTCCGCTCACCGCGCCGAGGCGGTCGAGGACTACAAAGACTCCCGCCCGGAGATCTATGTCATCGATCCCGAAACCGCTTCGACGGTCCTCGGTGACTCTGCCGCAGATCTGGTGACCGGCCGGGTGGTGGTGCCCGAGGACTACCCCGACTCGACGGTGCGGATCAGAGGGCTCAACGAGATGAACGTTCCCGTGC
Source organism: Brevibacterium renqingii (assembly GCF_017808095.1). Classification (NCBI taxonomy): domain Bacteria; kingdom Bacillati; phylum Actinomycetota; class Actinomycetes; order Micrococcales; family Brevibacteriaceae; genus Brevibacterium; species Brevibacterium renqingii. The sequence continues at coordinate 205,833 of NZ_JADBHG010000004.1, forward strand.
ACAAGGAAGGCCTGTCCAGTCTGGCGTTCTTCACCACTCCCGAGGTGGGCAACAGCATCGGGGTGTCGGCGACGTCGACCGCGGTGCTCGTGCGCCTCGACGAGGACGTCGATGTCGATGAGATCAGCCGGATCCAGCAGTCCGTCGCCGAGGCTCTCGACGTGCCCAGCGGCGAGGTCGGCGGTTCCGCCGTCGCCCGCGGCGCCTATTCCGATTTCATCGACGTCATGCTCGCCGGAGCTGTGGCGCTGCTCCTCGTCTCCGTCCTCATTGCGCTCATCGGCGTCTCGAACACCGTGAGCCTCTCGGTCATCGAACGCAGGCGGGAGAACGCACTCATGCGTGCACTGGGACTGAGCATCGCGCAGCTGCGCGCGCTGCTGGCCCTGGAAGCAGTGCTCATCTCCTCGGTGGCCGCACTCCTGGGCATCGTCCTGGGCAGCGCTCTGGGCATCGTCGGCACGCGGCTGCTCACCTATGAGTACTCCACCGATCTCATCGTCGACTTCTCAGTGCCTTCCTTCCTCGGCATCCTCGCCGTCGCGATCCTCGCGGGCATCCTCTCGGCACTGGCCCCGGCCCGTCGGGCCGCTCGACTCTCGCCCGTGGAGGGGCTCAAACTCGACTATTGAGATGATTCCCCGGTCGCGTCGCGTCGAGGCCCTCAGCTCGACCCCGGTCGGCAATCCGGCCGAGCGCGTTTGATAGGAAAGAGGGCATGAACTCTGCGCGGACACGCATTCTGATCGTCGTCGGGATCGTCGTCGCCGCATTCAATCTGCGCCCGGGGGTCACCGGTCTCTCGCCGCTGCTCGACGTCATGGGCGAGGAGATCCATCTGAGTGCGGCGTTCCTGGCCATCATCGGCATGCTCCCTCCGCTGCTCTACGGCCTCAGCGGCTTTCTCACCCCACGGCTCTACTCGCGCTTCACCGATCTGGGTCTCGCTCTGGCGGCGATGGCGATGGTCACCATCGGACTCGGGGCCCGGGCCGTCATAGACTCCCCACCTGTGTTCCTCGCCCTCAGCGTGCTCGCGCTGCTGGGGATGGGCATCGGCAACGTCGTCCTTCCGCCATTGGTGAAGTCGTACTTCCCCGACCGGGTAGCACTGATGTCGACCGTCCACGTCGGTCTGCTCCAATTCGGGACCTTCATTCCGCCTCTCGTGGCGGTACCCCTGGCCACAGGGTTCGGCTGGCGCGGCTCCCTGCTCGTGTGGGCAGGGTTCGCCGCCTGCGGGGTCTGCGTGTGGATCGCCATCCGGCTGCTGCGGCCCGCGCCCTCCGCCGAGGTGGCCGCCGCCGTCGTCGGCGGCAGCGAACTGGCGAGACTGATGCGCAGCCGACGCGCCTGGGCGCTGATGACGATGACGGGACTGACCTCGTTCAACAACTTCATCCTCTTCACCTGGCTGCCGACGCTGCTGACACGATCCGGATTCGACGCGGCCTTCGCCGGTGCCATGCTCGCCCTGGTCACCGCGATACCCCTCGTCCTCGGCTTCATCCTCCCGGCCCTGGCGCAGAAGCTGACCTCGGCCTACCTCATCGTCGTCGGATTCTGCCTCAGCCTGGCCGTGGGCTACATCGGGCTCTGGCTGCTGCCGACCGCGGCTCCGGTGCTGTGGACCGTTCTGCTGGGCGTCGGGATCTCGACCTTCCCGCTGGCGCTCACCCTCATCACCCTGCGCGCCCGGGACGCGGATTCGGCGGCGGCGCTGTCGGGGTTCGTCCAAGGCGGAGGCTATCTTCTCGCAGCGACGGGCCCGCTGGTCTTCGCATTCCTCATCCAGAGCTTCGAGAGCATGTGGCCGGCTTTCGCGGTGGTGCTCGCTTCGGTGGCGGTCAAATTCCTCGTCAGCCATGCCGCCTGCCGCCCCGGCGCGATCTGATCGCAGCGGGCGGTGAGGTGCGTCGTCTCGTCATGAGAGCGAAGATGACGTCAGATTCGTCCTCGCGTGGGGCCTCCGAGTACTCTGTTCGGGTGACCCCGGAAGATCTGCAGACCGCACTCGCGCGCGCATTGACGCTGGCCGAATCCGGTCTCGTGGCACCGGGAGCCGCCGATGGGCCGATCGACGTCGTCGCGCCTCGTCGCCCGGAGAACGGGGACTGGTCGACGACTGCGGCGCTGCGAGCCGCCGCTCACCCGTCCGGGCGAAAGGCGCTCGCCGAACACATCTGCGACCACCTGCTGACTCTTCCCGAGGTCGCTGCCGCCGACACCGCCGGTCCCGGCTTCGTCAACATCAGCCTCACGCCGACCGCTCGTGCCCGGGCAGCCATCGACGCCGCCTGCGCTCTGCAGCCACCCCGCGGCCCCTGGTCGAACGCCGGCTCGGGTCCATGGTCGGACGCTGCCGTCGATCCGAATGTGATCGGCGCTCTCCAGCTTCGCCATGCCGCTGCCTGCAGAGAACGGCGGCGCGCGCGGGCCGCCGGAATCACGACCGACGAGGCCGACTCCTCGACGCTCGACCACCCCAGTGAGGCTCGATTGCTCAATGCGCTGGCGGCGCTTCCGGGAGCCGTCGACCGTTCGCGACGCCTCCGGCGCGACGCACCGCTGGTCACAGGGCTGAGCGATGTGGCCGATGCGGTCGAGGAGTGGCTGAGCCGCTGTGCGGTGACACCGACGATCGATGAGGACATCACTGCGAGGCATTCAGCCCGGCTCGTCCTCGTCCGAGCCGCCATCATCGTCCTCGCCGCAGGACTTCGACAACTGGGCGCTGCGGCGCCGGAGAGGATCTGATGCCCGCACATATCGCAGGGACGCTGCATGCGACGCCGGCCCCGGTGTGGCTGCCCTACCCTGATGACGTCAACGCGCTGCTGCCGAGCCTGTGGTCGGACAACGTCGCGAAGACCGACGAAGGGGTGCTCACCATCGCCGGACACTCCGTGACCGATCTGGCCGCCGACTACGGCACGCCCACCCTCGTCATGGACGTGGCCGACTTCAGATCCCGTGCTCAGGCCTATGCCTCGACGTTCGCGAATGCCTTCTCGACGGAGAAGGGACTGGCCGGCGCCGATGTCTACTACGCGGGCAAGGCCTTCCTGTGCACGGCTGTGGCCCGCTGGGTCCACGAAGCAGGACTCGGCCTCGACACCTGTTCGCTGGGGGAGATGATGGTGGCGCGGGCCGCCGGAGTCCCCGGCGAACGCGTGGGGCTGCACGGGAACAACAAGTCCGTCGCCGAACTCGAATACGCCCTCGACTTCGGGATCGGGCGGATCTTCGTCGACAGCCTCGACGAGGTCGAGCGGCTCGAGGCGATCGCCGCGGCGAAGGGCGTCCTCGCCCCGGTCATGCTGCGTGTGACCGTGGGCGTCGAAGCCCACACCCACGACTTCATCGCCACTGCCCACGAGGATCAGAAGTTCGGGCTGTCGCTGGCGGACGGGACCGCAGCCCGGGCCGCGGAGATGGTCGCGGACTCCGCTCATCTGCGTCTCGACGGGCTCCATTCGCACATCGGCTCGCAGATCTTCGACATCTCCGGCTTCCAGGTCGCCGCAGCCCGTGTGCTGGCCTTCCGCGCGGAGATCATGGCCGAACACGGTGTGGATCTGCCCGACGTCGACCTCGGCGGCGGCTTCGGCATCCGCTACACCACGCAGGACACTCCGATCCCGGTTGCGGAGATGGCGGAGGAGCTGGCCGCGGCGGTGGCCAAGGAATGCCGAGGTCTCGGGACGAACGTGCCGCGGATCTCGATCGAACCCGGACGAGCCATCGTCTCCCCGTCCGTGTTCACCCTCTACGAGGTCGGAACCGTCAAGCAGGTGAGCACCGACAGCGGAACCCGCACCTATGTCGCCGTCGACGGCGGTATGAGTGACAACATCCGCACGGCGCTCTACGACGCGGACTATTCCTGCACGCTGGCCAATCGAGCCTCGAATGCCGAACCGGCGATCGTGCGGGTCGTGGGCAAGCACTGCGAATCCGGGGACATCATCGTCCGGGACGAGTACCTGGGTGCCGATGTCACCGCCGGCGACCTCGTCGCCGTCCCCTCCACCGGTGCCTACTGCCGACCCCTGGCCAGCAACTACAACCACCTGCCCCGACCGGGAGTGCTCGCGGTCGATGCCGATAGAGTTGAGTGGATCGTTCTGCCCGAGGACCACTCGCAGATGTTCGCCACCGATCCGGGGATGGCCGGTGGAGAGCCGGGCGGCAGATGAACGTCAACGACAACAGCGGAAAAGGTGAGGATATGCAGGCACTGAAGGTTGCCATGCTCGGATGCGGTGTCGTCGGCACGGAGGTCGCCGCACGCATTCAGAACCGTGCCGACGGCCTGGCCGAACGCATCGGCGCGCCACTGGAGCTCAGCGCAATCGTCGTGCGGGATGCCTCGAAGGCCCGCCCGGGAATCGACCCGAAGCTGCTCACGACCGATGCCGAGGCGGCCATCTCCGGCGCCGATATCGTCGTCGAGCTCATGGGCGGGATCGAACCCGCCAGATCGCTCATCACCGCGGCGCTGCGGCAGGGATCCTCCGTGGTCACGGCGAACAAGGCCCTGTTGGCCGCGAGCTACGGCGAGCTCATGTCCGTCGCCGACGTCGCCGGAGTCCGGCTCGAGCACGAAGCGGCAGTGGCCGGTGCCATCCCGATCATCCGCCCCGTCGGTGACTCGCTGGCCGGCGATCGGATCGACCGCATCATCGGCATCGTCAACGGCACCACGAACTACATCCTCGACCAGATGGACTCCGAGGGCTGGGACTTCGACCGTGCTCTGGCCACGGCTCAGGAGCTCGGCTATGCAGAGGCGGATCCCACTGCGGATGTGGGCGGACACGATGCGGCCGCGAAAGCCGCGATACTCTCGTCCCTGGCCTTCCACGCACCGGTGTCGATCGACGACGTCCATGTCGAGGGCATCGAGGGCATCACCGCTGAGATGGTCGAGACCGCGCGCGATCAGGGTTTCGTCATCAAGCTCCTGGCCGTGTGCGAACGCGTGACCTCCTCGCCGACCGGAGCGGGGCTCTCCGCCAGGGTCTATCCCGCCCTGCTCGACCGCAACCATGCTCTGGCGTCCGTGCGAGGAGCCTTCAACGCGGTCTTCGTCGAGGCCGAAGCGGCCGGAGAGCTGATGTTCTACGGGCAGGGCGCCGGGGGAGCCCCGACTGCTTCTGCCGTGCTCGGCGATATCGTGTCCGTGGCCAGGCGCAAGGTCCTCGGCGGGCGTGGGCAGTACGAGCGGCCGTTCCACGAGGACTCCCGCATCCTGCCCATCGACTCGATCACGACCAGGTACCACATCACGCTCGACGTCGTCGACCGGCCCGGTGTCCTGGCAGCGGTCTCCGAGGTCTTCGCCGATGAAGGCGCGTCGATCGAACTCATGCGCCAGACGGTCGGCGACATCGACGCGCAGGGGGTCCAGCACGCCAAGCTGGTGCTGGCCACCCATTCGAATACCGACTCCACTCTGAGGAGGACGGTCGATCGTCTCATCGATCTGTCCGTCGTCCACGCCGTCAAATCCGTGATCCGCGTAGAAGGACAGTGAGAATGAATTACCCCAGACACCAGTGGCAGGGCGTCGTCGAGGAGTATCGGAGTCTCCTCGACATCTCCGCGAGCACCCCGGCCGTCACACTCGGCGAGGGCGGGACACCGCTGATCAAGGCGGACAAGCTCAGCGAACGCACCGGCGCCCAGGTGTGGGTGAAATACGAGGGCCTCAACCCGACGGCCTCGTTCAAGGACCGCGGGATGACGATGGCGATCACGAAGGCCGCGGCTCAGGGGGCCAAAGCCGTCATCTGCGCGTCGACCGGCAACACCTCGGCCTCGGCGGCGGCCTATGCCACGAAGGCGGGACTGACCTGCGCCGTTCTCGTGCCCGCCGGCAAGATCGCTCCGGGCAAGATGAGCCAGGCGATCGCCCATGGTGCGACTCTGCTCGAGGTCGACGGCAACTTCGACGACTGCCTGACTCTGTGCCGCAAACTCTCGGAGTCCTACCCGGTCCACCTCGTCAACTCGGTCAACCCCGACCGCATCGAGGGACAGAAGACCGCAGCGTTCGAGGTCGTCGACGTGCTCGGCGATGCTCCGGACATCCATGTCCTGCCCGTCGGCAACGCCGGCAACATCACGGCCTACTGGAAGGGCTACAACGAGTATCGGGACTTCGGAGTCGCGAAGAAGGTGCCGCAGATGTGGGGATTCCAGGCCGCCGGTGCCGCACCCCTGGTGCTCGGACATCCGGTCGACGAGCCTGACACGATCGCGACCGCGATCCGCATCGGCAACCCGGCGAGCTGGAGCCGAGCGGAGTCGGCCCGTGACGATTCCGGAGGTCTCATCGACTCCGTCACCGACGATGAGATCCTTCGCGCGCACAAGTTCCTGTCCCGCGAAGAGGGCATCTTCGTCGAGCCGGGTTCGGCCGCCTCGGTGGCAGGTCTGCTCAAGACCGCCGAGGCCGGCAGGGTTCCGGCCGGAGCGACGATCGCCGTGACCGTGACGGGACACGGGCTCAAGGACCCATCCTGGGCGCTGCACACCGAGGACGGGTCCGAGATCGAGACCCAGCAGGTCTCGGTCGACGCGGTCAGCGCCGCTCGCGCCCTGGGCCTCGAGGACAGCTGAGCGTGCGTCTGCGACTCGAGGTCCCGGCCACCTCGGCGAATCTGGGACCGGGATACGACGCCTTCGGCCTTGCCCTGGACATCGTCGACACGCTCACCCTGACGGTCCACGACGGGCCCGTCGACACGACTTCCTGCGTCACGGTGTCGGGAGAGGGAGCTGATGCGCTGCCACGGGACCACACGCATCTGGTCATGCGGGTCATCGCCGAGGTGCTCGCCGCCGAATTCCCCACTGCAGACAAGAGCCTGTTCGGGCGGCTGGAACTCGACTGCGTCAACAGGATCCCGCATTCCCGGGGACTGGGCTCCTCGGCCGCGGCGGTCGTGGCGGGGATCGGGCTGGCCGCCGAGCTCGGACGCTGTGCGACGGGTACGCAGCTCGGACGGGAGCGCATGCTGGAGATCGCCACGGACTTCGAGGGCCATCCCGACAACGCTGCCCCCGCGATCTTCGGCGGTCTGACCATCTCCCTGTCGGCGCCGGCTCGGACGTGGCAGGTGCCGGTGCGCACGCTCGACGGGGTCACCGTGCTGATCCCCGGTGTCCGTCTGGACACCGATATCGCTCGCGGCCTCATCCCAGCCGTCGTCGATCACACGATGGCCGCAGAGAATTCGGCGCGTTCGGGACTGCTCGTGCATGGGCTCGTCAACGACCCCGCGATGCTGTTCGAAGCCACCCGAGACAACCTGCATCAGGAGTTCCGTCGCAGCGCCTACCCGGAGTCGATGGCCCTCGTCGACGGGCTGCGTGCGCAGGGGCTGCCGGCCGTCGTCTCCGGAGCCGGGCCGACAGTTCTCGTCCTCGCAGACTCGGTTCCCGCAAGCGCGGTCCCCGACGGCGTGATCGCCAGGCGAACCTCGATTGACCTCGGGGGATACCGGGTGCGCCGAGAAAATTGAGGAAACGATTCGCAAGATCGGCTCCGAGCAAGTAGACTGTGGGTGTTCCGACAGTGCACGGCTTCCCGCTGTTCTTCACGGGTCCGTCGCCGATGTCAAACATTCTGGAACATCTCCTGCTCATTCTTTAGCAGGTTTTCTTTCACAACGCACCGTCAATGGTGTTTCCGTCGCCGTGAGCAAACGGCACATGCCGCACGGCCGAAAGAGGGAGAAGGACCTTCGTGTCTGAAACCACCACTCACGATTCCACGCCGCGCACAGGCAGCCTCACAGCTCTGCGTCTGCCGCAGCTTCAGGAGATGGCCGCCGGCCTGGGAATCAAGGGTTACCGTCGCCTTCGCAAGAGCGAACTGATCGACGCCATCAACAGCCATTCGGGCGGCTCCGCAGAAGCGGCCGCGAAATCCGCCCCTGCCGAGAAGAAGCCCGCCGCCGACGCATCGCGCGGCAAGGCATCGAAGTCGGCGGAGAAGCAGGACGAGCCGAAGCAGGGCGAGCAGAAGGAAGAGACGACGAATCGTCGTTCCTCACGTCGCGCCGCCGCAGCAGCGTCCGAGGACGCCCCGGCGCTCATCGTCGAACCGAGTTCCGATGCTCCAGCTCAGTCCGAGTCCGCAGCCGAGCAGCCGGGCGGCTCCTCATCCGAGGACGCTGACGGTGACCAGGACCGTCAGCGTTCGCGTCGCAGCCGGTCGCGTTCGCGCGGCTCGGAGTCGCAGACCGAGAGCCGCGAACAGGAATCGGACGACTCCTCCGAGAGAGGACGTCAGGGCCGCGGTTCCGATCGCGATGGCCGCGGCGGACGTGACAACGACCGTCGCAGCCGACAGAGCGATCGCACCGATGATGATCGCAGCGGCCACGACAAGAGCCGCGGCGGCAATGACCGCGACAACAGCGACCGCAACGGCGGCGGAAACGATCGCGGCGGCAGCGACCGAGGCAATGGCGGAAATGATCGCGGCGGCGACCGCGGGCACCGCAACGACCGGGACAACCGCAACGACCGTCGCAATCGCGGCAGCGACGATGACGATCGCGGCAACCGTCGTGGACGCGGTCGGGATCGCAAGCGCCGTGGCCGCGGCAACGACGAGCCGGACATCCGTCACGATGATGTGCTCATCCCCGTCGGCGGCATCCTCGACGTCCATGACAACTACGCTTTCCTTCGCACCTCGGGTTATCTCTCGGGGCCCAATGACGTCTATGTCTCGGCCTCCATGGTGCGCAAGAACGGTCTGCGCAAGGGTGACGCCGTCGCCGGTGCGATCCGTCAGCCGCGGGAGAACGAACAGCGCAACAGCAAGCGTGAGAAGTTCGATGCCCTCGTCCGGCTCGACTCGGTCAACGGTCTCACCGTCGACGATGCGCGCAGCCGCGTCGAGTTCTCGAAGCTCACGCCGCTCTACCCCCAGGAGCGTCTGCGTCTCGAGACGACGTCGAAGCTGCACTCGACCCGCCTCATCGATCTCATCACGCCCATCGGCAAGGGCCAGCGCGGTCTCATCGTCGCGCCTCCGAAGGCGGGCAAGACCACGATCATGCAGCAGATCGCGAATGCGATCACGGAGAACAATCCGGAAGCCCATCTGATGGTCGTCCTCGTCGACGAACGTCCCGAGGAAGTCACGGACATGCAGCGCGCAGTCAAGGGCGAGGTCATCGCTTCGACCTTCGACCGTCCTGCCGACGATCACACCACGATCGCCGAACTCGCGATCGAACGCGCCAAGCGGCTTGTCGAGATGGGCTCGGACGTAGTTGTGCTGCTCGACAACATCACCCGACTCGGGCGCGCCTACAACATCGCTCAGCCGGCCTCAGGTCGCATCCTCTCCGGCGGCGTCGACGCCAATGCGCTCTACCCGCCGAAGAAGTTCTTCGGTGCCGCCCGCAACATCGAGGGCGGCGGCTCGCTGACCATCCTCGCCACGGCCCTGGTGGAGACCGGATCGAAGATGGACGAAGTCATCTTCGAGGAATTCAAGGGCACTGGCAACATGGAGCTGCGCCTGAGCCGTCAGCTCGCGGACAAGCGCATCTTCCCGGCCATCGACGTGAACTCGTCGAGCACGCGCCGCGAAGAGATGCTCATGACCGCCGAAGAGACGAAGGTCATGTGGCAGCTGCGCCGGCTGCTGTCCGGTCTCGAACAGCAGCAAGCCGTCGAACTGCTCATGTCCAAGCTCAAGGAGACAGGTTCGAACGTCGAGTTCCTCATGCAGGTGCAGAAGACCACCCCCCTGCCGAAGTCCTCGACCGACAACAGCTGAGATGGCCGACGACACCCTCTCGGCCAGCGTCAGCGCACTGCTCGATGAGCATGCGCGGGTGCAGGAGGAGCTCTCCGATCCCGCGGTCCACGCTGACGCCGGCCGGGCCAAGAAGCTGACCAGGCGGTACGCGGAGCTCGAGAAGGTCGCCGCTGCCGCCCGTCGCTTCTCCCAGCTCGAGGCCGATCATTCCGCGGCCCTCGAGCTGGCCGAGGACGATCCCGACTTCACCGCCGAGGCGAAGCGTCTGTCCGCGGAGATGGCGGATGTCGAGGCCGAGCTCAAGGATCTTCTCGTGCCCAGCGATCCTGATGACGCCCGCGACGCGATCATCGAGATCAAGGCCGGTGAGGGCGGTGACGAATCGGCGCTCTTCGCGGGGGATCTGCTTCGCATGTATCAGCGCTGGGTCGATTCGCGCGGCTGGTCGAGTCAGATACTCGACGCCACCCACTCGGACCTCGGCGGCTACAAGGACGTCACCATGGCAGTGAAGGCCAAAGACGACGGGGCCTACGGCTGGGTGAAGTTCGAAGGCGGCGTGCACCGGGTTCAACGCGTGCCCGTGACCGAATCGCAAGGTCGCATCCACACCTCCGCCGCCGGCGTGCTCGTCTTCCCCGAGGTCGACGCGCCGGAGGAGATCCACCTGGACGATCACGACCTGCGCATCGACGTCTACCGGTCATCGGGCCCCGGGGGACAGTCCGTCAACACCACGGACTCCGCTGTCCGGATCACCCATCTGCCTACAGGCATCACGGCCAGCTGCCAGAACGAGAAGTCGCAGCTGCAGAACAAGGACGCCGCGATGCGCATGCTGCGCGCCCGGATCCTGGCCAAGCAGGCGGAGGAAGCCGCCGCCGAGGCCGCCGACATCAGACGCTCACAGGTGCGCACCGTCGACCGTTCCGAACGCATCCGAACGTACAACTTCCCGGAGAACCGGATCACGGACCATCGCACCGGCTTCAAGGCCTACAACCTCGACCAGGTGCTGGCCGGCGACCTCGACCCGGTCATCGGCTCCTGCCGCGAGGCCGACAGAGCCGCGAGACTCGATGCCCTGGGAGACTGAACTGGACACCCGCCGGACCACACGCGTCTCCGAACTTCTGTGCGGTGCGATCACACTTCTCACCGAAGCCGGAGTGCCCACGCCCGAAGCGGATGCCGTGGCACTGCTCGCCCATGCCTGGGGCATCGACCGAGCGGCCTTGGGTCGGCGGCGGCTGTTCGACGACCCGGTGCCGACGGACATCGCCTCGGAGTTCGCTCGGCTCTGCGAACGCCGGCGACAGCGGACACCGTTGCAGCATCTGACCGGGACCGCATTCTTCCGGCACCTCGAGCTGCGAGTGGGACCCGGGGTGTTCGTGCCCCGACCGGAGACCGAACTCATCGTCGGAGCGGCGCTCGAGGAACTCAACGCAGCCCGGAGACCAGGACGCCCGTTCGTCATCGATCTGTGTTCGGGCTCCGGAGCGATCGGCCTCGCCGTGGCCACCGAGCATGGGGGAGTGGACGTCCTCGGCGTCGAGCGCGAGGCTGCGGCGCTGGACTGGTCGCGGACGAATCTCGCGCGGACCCGCCTCGGCGATTCGACCGTCGAATTCCTCCACGGAGATGCGACGACGATCGCACGGATGCGTCCCGACCTGATCGGACTCGCCGACGTCGTGGTGACGAATCCTCCTTATGTGCCCGATGATGCGGTTCCGCGAGATCCCGAGGTCGCCGACCATGATCCCGGTGCCGCACTCTACGGCGGAGGCACCGGACTCGAGATCCCCGCTCTCATCGTCTCTGAGGCCGAAGCGCTGCTGCGACCGGGCGGTCTGTTCCTCATGGAGCACGGGGAGGAGCAGGGTGCCGGTGTCCGGGAACTGCTGGGGTCCACGGCCAGTCTGAGACAGGCCGAGACCTACCCGGACTACACTGGACGCGACCGCTACACGGTGGCCCGCCGTGAGGCGGACTGCGACCGGTGACCGTCCGAAGCCACTGAGACCACTGCTAAGAGATTCGAAACGGAGAACTCGTGTCGAGACGATTCGACGTCAGCCAAGCCGAAATCCGCGACCTCGTGTTCGACGAATGCGCGCGCGTGGCCGAGACCGGCAATCTGCTCGTCATCCCCACCGACACCGTCTACGGGATCGCCGCCGATGCCTTCAGCGCTTCGGCCGTGGCGGCGCTTCTGGCAGCGAAGGGCCGTGGCAGGGATATGCCGCCTCCGGTGCTCGTCCCCCGTTCCGAGACCATCTTCGGGCTCGTCGACGGCGTCGACGAGACGATCCTGGCGCTGACTTCCCGCTTCTGGCCCGGACCGCTGACGATCATCGCCAACGCCCAGCCGTCTCTCGACTGGGACCTCGGTGACACTCACGGCACCGTGGCCGTGCGCATGCCCGATGACGAATACGCCCTGGCACTGCTGACTCGCACGGGGCCGCTCGCGGTCTCGAGCGCCAATATCTCGGGCCGACCCGCCGCCACCACCGCCGACGAGGCACAGGAGATGCTCGGCGACGATGTCGACATCTATGTCGACGGGGGAGCACGGGAATCGGGCATGTCGTCGACCATCGTCGATCTCAGCGGAGATTCTCCGCGCGTCGTGCGCCGCGGGCCCATCTCCGCCGAACAGCTGCGCGAAGTCGTCCCCCAGCTCATCGACCTGGACGGCTGAGTGCGCGCCTACCTCTTCATCCTCATCGTCTCCGCCCTCGTGGCGTACCTGCTGACCCCGATGGTCAAGCGGGTGGCGGAACGCGGCCGGATCTTCTCGCCCCTGCGCGAACGAGACGTGCATTCCGTGCCGACCCCGCGGCTCGGGGGAGTGGCGATGTTCGGCGGACTGCTCGCCGGCCTCGTCTTCGCGTCCCAGACACCGTTCCTGCAGCGGATCTTCGTCGATACCGGACCGATCATCGGCGTCGCCGGAGCCGCTGGGCTGCTGTGTCTGCTCGGCATCGTCGACGATGTCTGGGACCTCCATTGGATGGCCAAACTCGCCGGCCAGGCGCTGGCCGCCGGATTCATGGCGATCAAAGGCGTGGCGCTGCTGTCCATCCCCTTCGGCGGAGTCATCATCGGCTCACCGCGCATGTCGCTCATCATCACCGTGCTCGTCGTCCTCGTGACGATCAACGCGGTCAACTTCGTCGACGGCCTCGACGGACTGGCCGCAGGCGTCGTCGCCATCGGTGGCAGCGCCTTCTTCATCTACTCCTACTGGCTGGCCCGCGACGCCTCACCGGAGTCGTACGCGAACCTCGCCTCGCTCATCATCGCGATCCTCGTCGGAGCCTGCCTCGGCTTCCTGCCGCACAATTTCAATCCCGCCCGCATCTTCATGGGCGACTCGGGTTCGATGCTCATCGGACTGCTGTTGGCGGCCTCGACGATCAGGGTCACCGGCCAGGTGGATCCTGCGCTCATCGGTCAGGAACGTGCCTTCGCGACCTTCATGCCGATCATCCTGCCGGTCGCCGTGATGTTCCTTCCCCTGCTCGACCTGGGGCTGGCCGTGGTGCGCAGGCTGAGGGCCGGGCAGTCACCGTTCTCCGCCGATGCCAAACACCTTCACCACCGGATGCTGCGCCTGGGACATTCCCATGCCCGCGCAGTTCTCATCCTCTACACGTGGACGGCGCTCATCGCCTTCGGTTCGGTTCTGCTCCTGTTCCAGGGATGGCTCTTCGTCGTCTGCGTCGTCGGCGGCCTTGTCGCCGTCACCCTGATCTTCACGTTCTACCCACTGCGAATGCGTCAGAAAGCCAGAGAGGAAATCTCGTGACCGATCCGAGTCCGCGCACCGAAACCGCTGTCGAAGCGGCCTGGACCAAGGTATGGAGAACTCTGCTCATCCGAGGCATCGTCCTCGTCCTCGTCGTCGCGGCACTCGGCATGGGCATCGGATGGCTTGCCGCCGATACGACGGGACTCGTCGGCGGCGCCGTGGGCGGGGGACTCGCGGCGGTCTTCATCGTCATCACCCTAGTGATCATGTACATCGGGCGGAACATGGGCCTGACTACCATCGCCGGGCTCCTCGGCGTCGGATTCCTGTTCAAAGCCTTCATCTTCATGATCGTCATCTGGCGGATCAAGGACGCGACCTGGCTCGATGGGACCGTGGCGTTCCTGACCATCGTCGTCGCCGTCCTCAGCACTTCGATCGTCGAGGCTGTGACCGTCGTCAGAGGACGTGTGCCGTACGTCGATCCCGAAGCGAAATGATGTGCCGTGACCGGCCGAATCAGCCCCCGAAGGGGCGGTTGGGAACTGCGGTGACGTATCCGATAAAATCGCTGACAGAAATTGCACAGAGAAGCCTGATGAATTTGTCGGTGACTCTCTACAGTTGGTAGAGTGAACCCGGTGCTGGGGCGGAAGTTCGCCCTCTGTCGCTCCTGAACCTCATGCCACGCATCGTTCGCGTGGCCAAGGCCAGGCCATCAAGGCCCTTGACCATGGGAGAGAAACAACAACGTGGGAACTCTTAACGCCGCGAACACAATGATCAATGCTGCAGAAGGCGGCTTCCACGCTCCTTCGATGTCGGAGTTCTTCCCGGCACCGTTCCTCTTCGAGGGCACCCCGTTCGAGATGAACCGGGTGATGCTCATTCGCCTGATCGCGACCGTCGCCGTCGTCCTGGTCCTCGCCGTGTGGGCCAAGCGCATGAAGCTCGTCCCCGGTCGCTTCCAGTCCTCGATGGAACTCGCGATGGAGTTCGTCACCGTCGGCATCGCCGAGGACACGATGGGCAAGGAGAGGGCGAAGAAGTTCATGCCGCTCATCGTGGCCATCTTCTTCGGCATCCTGTTCTGGAACGTCACGAAGCTCATTCCGTTCCTCAACATGCCCGGAACCGGAGTCATCGGGCTTCCGCTGGTCATCACCCTCGCCGTCTATGTGACCTACCACTGGGCCGGCATCGCCCAGAAGGGGCTCGGGCGCTACCTCAAGGATGCGCTCATCCTGCCCGGCGTCCCGCCGGCCATGCACATCCTGCTCATTCCGATCGAGTTCATCACGAAGTTCGTCACCCAGCCCTTCACGCTCGCGATCCGACTCTTCGCAAACATGATGGTCGGCCACCTGTTGCTGGTCCTCTGCTTCTCGGCCACGAGCTTCTTCCTCTTCGATGCCTCGAACGGATTCCAGTTCTTCTCCATCCTGACCTTCGCCGGAGGAATGTTCGTCTTCCTCCTCGAAATGCTGGTCGTGGTCCTGCAGGCATACATCTTCGCCCTGCTCGCCTGCGTCTACATCAATTCGGCCGTCTCGGAAGAACACTGAGTCAGCCCCCAGATCCGTAACTCACGAGTTGCACGGTCGGGCCAACCACCCGACTTCATTATGAAAGGAAAAGCATCCTATGGATATGCTCGC
Organism: Brevibacterium renqingii; assembly: GCF_017808095.1. Classification (NCBI taxonomy): domain Bacteria; kingdom Bacillati; phylum Actinomycetota; class Actinomycetes; order Micrococcales; family Brevibacteriaceae; genus Brevibacterium; species Brevibacterium renqingii. Next base: position 221,047 of record NZ_JADBHG010000004.1, read on the forward strand.
CGCAGTTGAAGGTAGCGTTTCGACGATCGGTTACGGCCTCGCCGCAATCGGCCCCGGTGTCGGTCTCGGCATCGTCATCGGAAAGACCATCGAAGGAACCGCTCGCCAGCCCGAGATGGCCGGCGCCCTGCGCGGAAACATGTTCCTCGGCATCGCTCTGATCGAGGCCCTGGCCCTCATCGGCATCGCGACCCCGTTCTTCCTTCCCTGATCTCGAAGAGGACTGAAAGATGACTCCGGTAAACATTGTTGCGGCGGCGGAGAACCCGCTTCTCCCAGCGCTGTACGACATCATCTGGAGTGCCGTCTGTCTGCTGATCGTCTTCCTCGTCGTCTGGAAGTACGTCCTCCCGGCGTTCAATAGGACCCTCGATGAGCGTGCGGCGCGCATCCAGGGTGGCATTGAGAAGGCCGAGAAGGTGCAGGCCGAAGCCGACCAGGCTCTGGCCGAGTATCAGAAGCAGCTCGCCGACGGTCGTGCAGAAGCAGCACGACTGCGCGCCGAGGCTCAGGAAGAAGGCGCTCAGATCATCGCCGACATGAAGGCACAGGCTCACACCGAGGCTGACCGCATCATCGCTTCGGCTCAGAACCAGATCGAGGCCGAACGTCAGACCGCCATGGTGCAGCTGCGCTCCGAGGTCGGCACTCTCGCCACGGATCTCGCCTCGCGCATAGTCGGCGAGTCCCTCACCGACGATCAGCGCTCGGCCAATGTGGTCGATCGCTTCATCTCCGATCTCGAGTCCAACTCGTCCGCTCAGCCGGTCAAGGGGGCGTGATGCTCCAGTCGAGCAGATTGTCCCTGCAGGCCGTCCTCGAAACCGCGAATTCCGAGATCTCGGGGGGAGACCCACGTCAGATCGGTGAGGGCACTCTGGCCGTCGTCGGAGTTCTCGCCGAGAACGTCGCACTGCGCAAGGCCTTGGCGGACTCCTCCGAGTCGGCCGAGAAGAAGCAGCACCTGCTGCGGGCTCTGTTCTCGACTCGGACCACGGATGCGGTTCTGCGGATCAGCGACAAGGCCGTCGGCTTGCGCTGGGCCCGGACCCAGGACCTGGTCACCAGCCTCGAGGTCGCAGGCGTCACAGCGATTGCCGCTGCTGCGCAGGCGACCGGTCAGCTCGGTCAGGTCGAAGAGGAGATCTTCCGCTTCGCGCGTCTGCTGGAATCCAACCACGAGCTGGCCCGTGCGCTTGACTCGCAGGCCGCAGCTGAGAGCAAACGCACTCTCATCTCGGATCTGCTCTCAGGCAAGGCGCAGCCCGATACCATCAAGCTGATCGAACAGGCGGCACTGCATCCGCGCGGGCTCCGCGTGAATACCGCGCTCGACCAGTACAGCGATATCCTCGCAGCCCGACAGCAGCGTTCGGTTGCGGATGTCACCGTCGCCAAGCCGTTGAGCGAGTCCCAGATCGAAAGGCTGCAGGCGGCACTGTCGGCCAGCTACGGTCGCGAACTCGTTCTGAATGTCCAGGTCGATCCCGAGGTCCTCGGGGGAGTCCGGGTCCAGGTCGGCGACGAGATGATGAATTCGACCGTGGCCGATCGACTGGCCGATGTGCAGCGCAAGCTCGCAGGTTGACACTAGTGGCCGGCTCCTCCGGCAGCACAGGCGGCCCACCGGTCGTCGGACGCAAGATTTGAGTAAAGGAAGCAGGGAAACCAGATGGCGGAACTGACAATTCGCCCGGAAGAGATCCGGGACGCTCTCGGGAAGTTCGTTGAATCGTACAACCCCGAGAGCTCGGAGAAGACCGAGGTCGGCAAGGTCGTCACTGCCGGTGACGGAATCGCCCACGTATCGGGTCTGCCAGGCACGATGGCCAACGAACTCCTGCGGTTCGAAGACGGCACCTTGGGCCTGGCCCAGAACCTCGACGAGCGTGAGATCGGCGTCGTCATCCTCGGCGAATTCTCCGGAATCGCTGAAGAGCAGAACGTCTACCGCACCGGCGAGGTCCTGTCGATCCCGGTCGGCGACGGCTACCTCGGTCGCGTGGTCGACCCGCTCGGACGTCCCGTGGACGGGCTCGGTGACATCGAGACCGTCGGCCGTCGTGAGCTCGAACTCCAGGCCGCAGGCGTGATGGATCGCCAGGAAGTCCGCGAGCCGCTCCAGACCGGCTACAAGAGCATCGATGCGATGATCCCCGTCGGCCGTGGCCAGCGTCAGCTGGTCATCGGTGACCGCAAGACGGGCAAGACCGCTCTGGCGATCGATACGATCATCAACCAGAAGGCCAACTGGGAGACCGGTGACCCGAAGCAGCAGGTTCGCTGCATCTACGTCGCCGTGGGCCAGAAGGGCTCGACCATCGCCGGCGTGCGCCGCTCGCTCGAAGAGGCGGGCGCGCTCGAATACACGACCATCGTGTCCTCACCTGCTTCCGATCCGGCTGGCTTCAAGTACCTCGCACCGTACTCCGGCTCGGCCATCGGTCAGCACTGGATGTACGACGGCAAGCATGTCCTCATCGTGTTCGACGATCTGTCGAAGCAGGCTGAGGCCTACCGCGCGGTTTCACTGCTGCTGCGTCGCCCGCCGGGCCGTGAAGCCTACCCGGGTGACGTCTTCTACCTGCACTCGCGCCTGCTCGAACGCTGTGCGAAGCTCTCCGATGAGCTCGGCGGCGGTTCGATGACCGGCCTGCCGATCATCGAGACCAAGGCGAACGACGTCGGTGCATTCATTCCGACGAACGTCATCTCGATCACCGACGGTCAGATCTTCCTGCAGTCGGATCTCTTCAACGCCGGTCAGCGTCCCGCTGTCGACGTCGGCGTCTCCGTGTCGCGCGTCGGCGGTGCCGCACAGACGAAGGCGCTCAAGAGCGTCTCCGGCACGCTGAAGATCTCGTTGGCGCAGTACCGTTCGCTCGAGGCTTTCGCGATGTTCGCTTCCGACCTCGACGATGCGACCAAGCGCGATCTGGCTCGCGGAGCGCGTCTGACCGAGCTGCTCAAGCAGGGTCAGTACACTCCGATGCCCTTCGAGAAGCAGACCGTGTCGATCTTCGCCGGCACCAACGGCTTCCTCGACGACATCCCGGTCGACGATGTGCTCCGGTTCGAATCCGAACTGCACGACCACATCGAGCGCAAGACGGGGATCTTCACGACGATTCGGGAGACCCTCAAGCTCGACGACGACACCACAGAAGAGCTGAAGAACGCACTGTCCGAGTTCTCTCAGAATTTCGTCAGCTCCGATCAGGGTGGGTCGAAGGCCGGCAGCGAAGAGACCGCCACCGCGTCCTCCGACGAGGTCGAGCAGGAGCAGATCGTTCGGCAGAAGCGTTGAACCTGTTCCGTAACGGCGAAAGGAAGAACTGATGGGAGCCCAGCAGAGGGTCTTCAAGCAGAAGATCCGCTCGACTCAGTCCTTGAGGAAGATCTTCAAGGCGATGGAGCTCATCGCTGCTTCGCGGATTCAGAAAGCCATTGCGCGTTCGCAGGCCGCAAGTCCGTACGCCAACGCCCTCACACGGGCGGTGTCGGCGGTGGCCAGCGAATCCAACGTCGAGCACGTGCTGACCACGGAATCGGAGAACGTCTCACGGGCCGCTGTTCTCGTGATCGGTCCCGACCGTGGGTTCGCCGGCGCCTATTCGGCGAACCTGCTCCGCGAAGCCGAAGAACTCATTCGGCTTCTGCACAGCGAGGGCAAGGACGTGCAGCTGTTCACGATCGGCAGCAAGGCGAAGAACTACTACACCTTCCGCGATCGCAAGATCGAGAGGTCCTGGACCGGCATCTCCGAGAGCCCGACCGCTGAGAACGCACGGGAGATCGGCGAGGCCCTGTTGGAGAACTTCGATCCGGAGTCCGCTGACTCCGGACTCGACGAGATCTACATCGTGTTCACGAAGTTCGTCTCCAGTGTCACGCATGATCCGGAATACCGGCGGCTGCTGCCCCTGGAGGTCGTCGATGCCGGCGAGGCGTCGACGGGTGGTGGTTCCGCAGAGTCGTCCGGCGCAGCTGCGTTCCCGCTCTACGAGTTCGAACCCAGCGCCGAGGCCGTCCTCGATTCCCTGCTGCCGCGATACATCGATTCGCGCATCCTCTCGGCCCTGCTGAGTGCCTCGGCATCCGAACAGGCTTCGCGACAGGCGGCGATGAAGACGGCCACGGACAACGCGGATGATCTCATCAAGACCTACACCCGGTTGGCCAACACGGCCCGCCAGGCGGAAATCACCCAGGAACTCACCGAGATCGTCGGTGGGGCGGATGCCCTCGCGGCATCGGCAGCCGGCGACTGACCGGCGAGAGCAGAGAGAAAGAGACCATGACTGCCACAGCAACGGAAACCTCTCCGGCACAGGGCACCGCCCTCGGCCGGATTTCCCGAGTCATCGGCCCGGTTGTCGACATCGAGTTCCCGCTCGACTCCGTGCCAGAGATCTACAACGCATTGACCACGACGGTGGACCTGTCCGAGGGAACCAGGAAGCTGACCTTCGAGGTCGGCCTGCACCTGGGCAACGGACTCGTCCGCGCCGTGTCGCTGCAGCCGACCGACGGCCTGGTCCGCGGTCAGGAAGTCATCGACTCCGGTGCACCGATCTCGGTGCCCGTCGGCGATGTCACCAAGCACCACGTGTGGAACACCACCGGTGACTGCCTCAACCTCGCCGAGGGCGAGGAGCTGGAGATCTCCGAACGGTGGCCCATCCACCGTCCGGCTCCGGCCTTCGACGAGCTCGAGTCCAAAACCGAGATCCTTGAGGTCGGCATCAAGAGCATCGACCTCCTGACCCCCTATGTCCAGGGTGGAAAGATCGGTCTGTTCGGCGGCGCCGGCGTGGGCAAGACGGTGCTCATCCAGGAGATGATCTTCCGCATCGCGCACAACCACTCGGGCACTTCGGTGTTCGCCGGTGTGGGTGAGCGTACGCGTGAGGGCAACGATCTCATCATGGAGATGGACGAGGCCGGAGTGTTCAAGGACACCGCTCTGGTCTTCGGACAGATGGACGAGCCGCCAGGCACCCGTCTGCGCGTGGCCCTGTCGGCGCTGACCATGGCGGAGTACTTCCGCGATGTGCAGAACCAGGACGTGCTGCTGTTCATCGACAACATCTTCCGTTTCACCCAGGCCGGCTCCGAGGTCTCGACCCTGCTTGGTCGTATGCCCTCTGCCGTGGGCTACCAGCCCAACCTGGCCGACGAGATGGGTCTGCTGCAGGAGCGGATCACCTCGACGCGCGGTCACTCGATCACGTCGATGCAGGCGATCTACGTTCCGGCCGATGACTACACGGACCCGGCTCCGGCGACGACGTTCGCTCACCTGGATGCCACCACCGAGCTCAGCCGTGACATCGCCTCGCGCGGTCTGTACCCGGCGATCGACCCGCTGGCGTCGTCCTCGCGCATCCTCGATCCGCTGGTCGTCGGTGAAGAGCACTACCGGGTGGCCAATGAGGTCAAGGCGATCCTCCAGAAGAACAAGGAGCTGCAGGACATCATCGCCATCCTCGGCGTCGACGAACTCGGCGAAGAGGACAAGCTCGTCGTTCACCGTGCGCGCCGCATCGAGCAGTTCCTCTCGCAGAACACCTACACCGCTGAGAAGTTCACTCAGGTCCCCGGATCGACCGTGCCGCTGGCCGACACGATCGAGGGCTTCGACAAGATCTGCTCCGGTGAGGTCGACCATGTTCCGGAACAGGCATTCTTCAACGTCGGCGGGCTCGATGATGTCATGCGCAACTACGAAGAGATGCAGAAGTAAGCCATGGCGACACTCGAAGTGAATGTCGTGGCCGCAGATCGCGAGGTATGGGTCGGTGAGGCCAAACGCGTCATCGCTCGTACGCTCGACGGCGAGATCGGCGTCCTGCCAGGTCACGAACCTGTGCTCGGCGTCGTCGCCGACGGCGAAGCGCGTATTCTCACGACTGGGGAGGACACCGTCCGGGTCAAGGCCGATGGCGGTTTCCTCTCTGTCGAGAACAATCGCGTGATCATTGCCGCTGATCAGGCCGAACTTCTCTGATCTGCAGGTTACACTGGCAACCGTGAACCCTTCCGTCCTGCTGATCGTTCTGCTCTCGTTGGTAGGACTCGCGCTTGCTCTGATCGTCGTAGTGACGATCCGACGCAGGTCCATTTCGAAGCTCTCCGGTGCTTTTGACTGTTCCATCAACGTGGGCGAGGAGTATTCTTCTCGCCCACGTTGGCGTTTGGGCGTAGCGGTGTTCTCGGTCGGCTCCTTGGATTGGTACCCCGTGTTCGCCTTGACTCGTCGTGCGGCGTTCCGTCTGCCGCGTGCCGACCTCGACATCCTCGTGCGGCGCAAACCGACCTCGGGGGAGCAGTATTCGGTTCTTCCCGATGCCGTCGTCGTCGACTGCTCCTACGGCAAAGCGGACGGCCGTCCGCGATCGGTGTCGCTGGCGATGGACACCGAGTCGCTGTCCACTATGGCTTCCTGGCTCGAGTCCTCGCCTCCCGGATTCAACCCGACGATGGGACGTTTCACCTGATGGATGTCTTCCGTTTGACAGGACCTGCACGGCTGCAGGGCGCGATCGACGTCAGGGGCGCGAAGAACAGCGTCCTGAAGCTGATGGCCGCGAGTCTGCTGGCCGTGGGCCGGACGACGATCACCAATGTCCCGGCCATCCTCGATGTGAGGATCATGGTCGAACTCCTCGTGCGCCTCGGATGCGTCGTCGATTACGATTCCGAAGGCGGGGTCGTGAGCATCGATGTGCCGAAGGAAGTGGGCATCCAGGCCGACTACGAACTCGTCCGCGCGATGCGTGCCTCGATTTCGGTGCTCGGCCCTCTCACTGCTCGGATGCGCGCCGCCCACGTTGCGCTGCCCGGTGGAGATGCCATCGGCTCCCGTGGCCTCGATATGCACCAGGCCGGGCTCGAAGCGCTCGGCGCGGAGGTCCATCTCGATCACGGCTATTTCGTGGCCGAGGCACCTGAGGGGCTGCGCGGCACGGACATCGTCCTCGAATTCCCCTCCGTCGGTGCGACGGAGAATCTCATCATGGCCGCGACGCTGGCTCGCGGTACGACCACCATCTCGAATGCCGCACGCGAGCCCGAGATCGTCGACATCTGCACGATGCTCGTCGAAATGGGCGCGCGGATCGACGGCATCGGCACCTCCGATCTCACGATCACCGGTGTCGAGTCGCTGCGGCCCGTGACCCACCGGACCGTGGGCGACCGCATCGTCGCCGGTACCTTCGCCTTCGGTGCCGCTCTCAGTGCCGGCGATGTCACCGTGCGGGGCGTGGGCCTCGAGCTCATGCCCAATATCGGGCTGAAGCTGCGCGATTCCGGAGCCACTGTCGACGACCTCGGCGAGATCACCCTGAGCGACGGATCCCGAGGCCGTGGCTTCCGCGTGATCGGAGCAGAACGGCCGCATGCGATCAGGGTGGCGACCATGCCGTTTCCGGGATTCCCCACGGATCTTCAGCCCTTCGTCATCGCTCTGAACTCGGTCTCCGACGGCATCGGACTGCTGTCGGAGAATCTGTTCGAAGCACGCTGGCGCTTCGTTCAGGAGATCGCGCGGCTCGGCGCGAAGGTCCGCATCGACGGCAACCACGCCTTGGTCACAGGCACTGACAGCCTCTCCGGTGCCGAGGTCGAAGCCTCGGATATCCGAGCCGGTGCCGGCCTGGTCATGGCGGCGCTGCGCGCAGGGGGAATGACCGAAGTGTCGGGAATCGACCACATCGAACGCGGCTATGAGAACTTCGTGGCCAACCTGCGCAGCCTCGGCGTCGACATCGAACGGGTCGTCAAGCCCAACGCCCTGAGCTTCGAATAGGTTCAGAGGGCGGAGCGGGCCCTTCGGTACGAGGCTCGTTCACGTCCGTGCGCGTTCTTCGAGCCCCTCCTCTCGCGGGGGAGAGTGATCAGAACAGTCGGGACTCGGGATCGTCCATACCGCGCAGAGCGTCATAGTCGAGAACGACGCAGCGGATCCCTCGGTCCTCGGCCAGAGTGCGCGCCTGAGGTCTGATCTCCTGCGCCGCGAAGATCCCCTGCACGGGGCTGAGCCGCGGATCGCGATTCATCAGCTCGAGGTACCGGGTGAGCTGCTCGACCCCGTCGATGTCACCGCGACGTTTGATCTCGACCGCCACGGACTTCTCGACATGGTCCCTGGCGAGGATGTCGACCGGACCGATCGCGGTCATATATTCACGTCGAACCAGACTGTAGCCCTCTCCGAGGGTCTCGATGTGCTCGGCAAGCAGTTCCTGCAGATGCGCCTCGACGCCGTCCTTGACCAGGCCCGGGTCGACACCGAACTCGTATGTGTCATCGGAGATCACCTCGGCGATGGAGATGATGAGGCGGTCGCCGGTCTTCGTCTGCGATACCTCCCACACTTCGGCCAGGCCGACCGCGGTCTGCTCCGCGTCGGGCTCGAGATGCCTGATCGTGCACGGAGGCGTCATCCAGTTCAGCGGCTTGTAGGAACCGCCGTCGGAATGGATGAGGATCGACCCGTCGGCTTTGAGCATGATGAGGCGGGTGGCCATCGGGAGGTGAGCGGTCAGACGACCGGCATAATCAACGGAGCATTGGGCTATGACAAGACGCACGCGGATCAGCCTACGTGAGACAATGGCCCAATGCCACGATCTTCATCCTCGCGTCGCAAGAACAAATGGCAGAGGCCAGCCCGAGACCTGTCCGAGACCACGGCGGGCATGCGGACGACACGTTCCCTCCCAGACGGAGACTGGTCGGTGCAGACGATCAAGGGCAGCGATTCCGGGAGGGTCTATGTGTGCCCGGGCTGCAGTCGCGAGGTGAGCGCGGCCTCGACCCATATAGTCGCCTGGCGACAGGACGCCCGGCACGGCATCGAGATCGGAGTCGAGAGCAGACGGCATTGGCATACCCGCTGCTTCGAGCGGTTCCGGTGATCGCGATCGACAATGACGAGGGGACCCGCGAACGGGTCCCCTCGTCATTGTCGTGCCCACGGCCGTGCAGATGATCTCAGCGACGGCCGCGGACGGAATCAACGCAGCGAATTGCGCGAACGCTTCGTCTTCGAATTGTTCTTCTTCGATCCCGAGACCTGAGCGTCGATGGCGATGGTGTCCTCATCGGTGGCTCCGTTGGGCAGCTCCCCTCCTCTGCCCTCCCGATCATCGGACTGTGCATCGGAGTCAGACCCGTCACCGGAGCCCGCTGCACCAGATGCCTCGGTGTCAGAGTCCGCGTCGCCGGAACCCTTGTCCTCGGCGTCGCTCGATTCTCCGGGTTTCTGCGCATCGTCGGTCCCGCTCGCCGAAGGCTTCGCCGCATCCTCGTTCTCGCCGGTCTCGCTCGCTGGATCCTGAGCAGCCTTCGCATCCTCGGATTCGGCGGAATCGTCTTCGGCCAGCAGGTCCTCGAGCTCCTGGCCGTTCGCGATCTGCTCGGTGGCATGAGAAGCCGACTCGGCCTTCGCAGGATCGACGCTGTCGCCGCCCATGACCCCCGGCATGGCGAAGAGAGAGCGCAGCTGATCGAGCTGGGCGGTGATCGTCTTACGCTGCTTCGTGAGCAGGTCGACCTGGGACTGCGCGGAGGCCACATTGCGCTTGGCCTCGGCGGCCGACTCCTCGATGGTCGCCTCGGCGGTGGCGCGGGCCTCGGAGATGAGGGTCTGTGCGCGGGACTTGCCGTCGGCGATGATCTCATCGGCCTTCTTCACCGCATCGGTGCGAGTCTTCTCCGCCCGCTCCGCGGCTTCCTTGGCCTCGTTGTCGGCCTTAGCGGCGCGTGCCTGCGCCTCTTCGATGAGCTTCTTGTTCTCTGACTGAGCCTGCTCGTACTGCTTCTTGCGCTCGGACTCCGCTTCCTTGCGCTTCGCCGCGAGCTCGACGTCGAAGTCGTTGCCGGCCTTCTTCGAGGCCTCATCGCGAGCCTTGGCAGCTGCGAGCAGCTCATCGGCCTGCGCCTGTGCCGCAGCCACGGTCTCCTCGGCCTCGGTCTTGGCGTCGGCCCGCAGATCCGCCGCATCCTTCTCGGCAGTGGCGCGCAGTTCGGACAGTTCGAGGTCGAGGCTCTCACGCGCCTCCTTGGCCGAGGCGGCGTTGGCCTCCTTGGCCTGGGTGGTCTCGCGTTCGGTGCTCGCCTTGAGTTCGGCGGCGCGCTTCTCGGCGGCCTTGACCGTCTCCTCGGCGCGCAGCTCGGCCGATGAGATGATCGCATCGGCTTCGGAGCGAGCATTGGACAGGGTGTCATTGCTCTCGGTGTGCATCCGGGCGCGAGCCGAAGCCGCCTCGGCGCGAGCCTTGTTCCGGATGGTCTCGGCATCCGAATTGGCCTGGGCCAGCGTCTCGCGGGCCTGGGACTCGGCGATCTTGAGCAGATGGTCGATCCGGCTTCCGGGAGGACCCGACGCCTCGGCGTTGTCGTTCGCCGCCTTCTTGAGCTGAGCCTTGGCCTCCGAGAGTTCACCCGCGATCTGCAGCTTCGCCCGATCGGCATTGATGACCTGGCTCCGCGCGTCGGCCAGCGCCTTGCGGACCGACTCGACTTCGGTGCGCAACTGCTGCAGGCGCGAATCGACTTCACTCTTTTCGTAGCCGCGCATCGCTGTGCGGAATTCTTCGGTGGGCGTCACTGAAGCGAACTCCTGTCGTCTTGGGAGGGGATGATCTGGGCTGTCCTCGTTCTACTCTAACGGAGACTCCATGAGTGTTGGGTGCGAATGAGCGAGGTTGGACAGCGTCATTCCGAAGTGTGTCGGTCGACCCCGTGATGGAGGCCACAGACTCCTCGACTAGGCTGGGAGGCGTCGAAAAGCACACGTGCCGGGATACGGGTCCAGGCGCGGGAATCCGAGGAGGAAATATGGCTGATGCAGTGATCGTCGCCGGAGCACGCACACCGTTCGGTCGGTTGCAGGGTGAGCTGTCCAAACTCAGCGCCGTCGAACTCGGTGGGAACGCCATCGCCGGTGCGCTTGACCGGGCCGGCATCAAGGGCGACGACGTCGAATACGTCATCATGGGTCAGGTGCTGCAGGCGGGAAACGGCCAGGGCCCCGCGCGCCAGGCCGCCGTCAAGGCCGGGATCCCCATGACAGTCCCCGCTGTGACCGTGAATAAGCTGTGCCTGTCAGGCATCAACACGATCACCCAGGCGGCGCAGCTGGTCCGCGCCGGTGAGTACGACGTCGTCGTCGCCGGCGGCCAGGAGTCGATGAGCCAGGCTCCGCACATGCTCGAGAAGTCGCGCTCGGGCTACAAGTACGGTGATGTCATCGTCAAGGACCATATGGACTACGACGGCCTGTGGGACGCCTTCACCGACCAGGCGATGGGTGGTCTGACCGAAGAGGCGAATGCAGGGGACCGGGAGTTCTCCCGCGCAGAGCAGGACGCTTTCTCTGCGCGCTCACACCAGCGGGCGGCGCAGGCCCAGCAGGCCGGAGCCTTCGACGACGAGATCGTTCCGGTGACCATCAGTTCGCGCAAGGGCGATGTCACAGTCTCCGCCGACGAGGGGGTGCGTCCGGACACGACAGCCGACTCCCTGGGCAAGCTGCGTCCGTCCTTCCGCAAGGACGGGACCATCACGGCCGGCAACGCCTCTCAGATCTCCGACGGAGCCTGCGCCGTGGTGGTCATGTCACGTGAGAAGGCCGAGGAGCTGGGTGCGCCGATCCTCGCCGAAGTCCGCTCCCATGCTTGGACCGCGGGCCCGGATTCCAGCCTGCAGCACCAGCCCTCGCAGGCGATCAAGGTCGCCGCCGATCGCGAAGGAGTGGCCGCGGATTCATTCGATCTCTACGAGATCAACGAGGCGTTCGCCGCTGTCGGGCTCGCCAGCTCGAAGGATCTCGGCGTCGACGAGGAGAAGGTCAACGTCAACGGCGGTGCCGTGGCGCTCGGCCATCCCATCGGAGCGTCCGGTGCCCGCATCGTGCTCACTCTGGCCCTCGAACTCCGACGCCGAGGCGGGGGATCCGGAATCGCGGCTCTGTGCGGCGGCGGCGGTCAGGGTGACTCGCTGATCGTCAACGTTCCGAATCAGGCCTGATTCGTCAGGTCCCGGCAAAGTGGCGGGGAACCGTTCGGTCTCCCCGCCTCTGAGGAAGGAGAACCACCATGCTCGCAGCATTCTCAGTCGCACCGAGCGGGGGAGAAGAACCGGACGCCTCTGTCCACGAGGCCGTTGCCGCCGCCGTCGACATCGTCAGACGCTCCGGTCTGCCCCATCGGACGGACTCGATGTTCACGACGATCGAGGGCGGATGGGACGAAGTCTTCGCCGTCATCAAAGAGGCGACAGAGGCGGTCGGAGAATTCGGAACCAGGGTTTCGCTCGTGGTCAAGGCCGATATCCGCCCGGGATACACCGGCGAGATCGAAGGAAAGCTCGATCGTCTCGAGAAGGCGATCGACGCACGTCGCGAAGACTGATTCGAATTCTTCGGGAATTCACAGTGACGCGGCTCACGTGAAGCGCTACCCTTTTTCCAACGGAAGAAGGAGATGAACAATGAACGGTGCCAAGTACTTCTCGATCGCCACTGCGCTGACTCTGGTGGCTCTGCTGGGCTTCATGCTCGCAGGGTTCTTCCCGATCGTCGTCGACTTCGCCTTCGGCATCGAAGCCGTTGCCGTGGTGCTGGCGATGACCGGCGTGGCGGTGGTGTCCTTCGTGACCATCCGCAGCTCCCTTGAGCAGGCAACGCGTCGCCACTGATCAAGCAATTCGAACCTGCGGCTCCGGACCGTGGGCGCGGACCCCGACGGTCCCGTCCCGCCCGGAGCCGCTTTCGGTTCTCCCACGACCATCGGTTACGATGTGTGAGCCTCCGTAGCTCAGTCGGATAGAGCAACCGCCTTCTAAGCGGTAGGTCGCGGGTTCGAGCCCCGCCGGGGGCGCTTCTCCCGCCTCGGCCCTCGTCCGGTCGTACCGACCCTCTCCGCTTCCAGTCGTGCCGACTCTCTTCCAAATGTGCATTCTGAGCTGTCGCCGCACCCATCGTTATGTCATCGCGGACGGCTGAAGTCTAGAACGAGACGGAGCAGCCACGGGCAATTCTGTGCGGATACGGCGTGGCAATTGGTGCCGAGCTGGGAAAACATAGAGAGTGGATGCGTGATGACAGAGAGCAAGAGCGCCGTGACGCCGCCGATCGGCCAAGCGTTGAACGATATCGTCAAGCGCGTTTCCGAGACCCGCTTCACCCTGCGAACCGAGGACTTCGAGGCCGGTCGCGCAGCACACTCGGCGCTGTCCGCAGAGCTCAACGACTATGTTCTGCCGAGGATCAACCGGGCCCGGACCCCGTTTCTCATCGCCGTCGGCGGTTCGACCGGCGCCGGCAAATCGACGCTGGTCAACTCGCTCGTCGGCCGGACCGTGAGCCCGACCGGGGTCCGCCGTCCGACCACGGGCAATCCCGTGGTGATTCACAATCCCGCTGACGCGAAGCACTTCGAGTCCGACCACTATCTGCCGGACCTGCCGCGCAGCACCGACCCGGAGTCACCGACACCGGGCGTTGTCCTCATCGCCGATGAGGGCATCGAAGCGGGCACCGCGATCCTCGACTGTCCTGACATCGATTCCATCTCCGAGTCGAATCGCGCGCTCTCACGCAGGACCTTGCTCAGCGCCGATCTGTGGCTGTTCGTGACCACTGCGAATCGATATGCCGATGCCGCACCCTGGGCCCTGCTGAAGACGGCGGCCGTGCGCAGCACCTCGGTCGCCATCGTTCTCGACCGAGTTCCGCCCGAAGCCAATCGCGAAGTCAGGCATCATCTGTCGAGCCTGCTCTCCGAGGCCCAACTGGCGAACTCGCCGATCTTCTCCGTGGCCGAACTCGAACTCGAGGACGGGCTGCTCCCTCATTCGGCGATCTATCCCATCCGCTCCTGGATCACGCAAGTCGGAGCCGAGGGCACGTCGTTGGAGCGCATCCGCAGTCGCACACTGACCGGGGCCGTGTCGGCGCTGCCCGGAGAGGTCCGCGATCTTGCGGCTTTCGCACAGTCGCAGGAACAGGCTCACAGCCGACTGGCCGAGGCAGTGGAGAGCCGTTTCGGGGCAGCGGATGCACGACTGACCGAGGTGTTCTCCGACGGCCGAGTCCTGCACGGCGAGGTCAACGCCAGGTGGCAGGACTTCGTGGGCACGGGACAGCTCTTCCGTGGTCTCGAACCGACGATGGCGCGCATGCGCGATCGGATCTCTGCGGCCGTGACGGGTAAGCACGATGCGGCGACTCCCTTGCACATCGCAATCCTGCGCAGTGCTGCCGTATCTCTGCGAGAACAGGCGATCGCGGTCGTCGACGAGGTGAACGCCGAATGGCGCAATACCGCGGCCGGAGCCGCCCTCATCGAAGAGCGACCGGAGCTGCGACATGTCGCGGCAGGCCTCGAAGACTCGGTCAAGTCCGCAGTCAGCGGCTGGTCCGATGAGGTGAATGCGCTCGTGCGTGACATCGGGCAGGGAAAGAAGTCGAAGGCACGGATCCTCTCATTCGGCGTGGCAGGCGTGTGCGCAGTCGTCGAATACGCATCATTCTGGGACCCGAGGCGCTCCGCCGGCGCGGAGCCGGCAGCTGGCCAGGGAGCAGGGGTGGCTCTCAACCTGGCCGAAACGATCTTCGGCGAGGCCGAGGCCGCCGAACTCCTCGCTTCGATCCGGCAGCGCTTCCTGACGGTTGCCTCGGGAATCGTCGTAGGCTGCCGCACCCCATTCGACAACGCACTGAGACTATCCGCGGTACCGGCGCGGCAAGCGAGCGCGCTGCGTTCGTCCGGTGAACGACTTGAGGTGGCATTGTGAACAGTTCTGCACAGACCGAGATCCGACGCCTGGCCGATGGCATCCGGCATTCGCTGTCGCTGAGCGCCGACAAGCTCGCCGAGGATGTTCGCACCGATGCTCAGAACCTGCTCGATCGGGCCGAGGACCGGCTGGGGCTGGGCGAGGACTTCACAGTCGTGGCGTTCGCCGGTTCGACGGGTTCTGGTAAGTCTTCTCTGTTCAACGCGGTCGCCGGTCTCGAGATCGCCCGCGTCGGAGTTCGGCGGCCGACGACCTCACGCCCAACCGCATGCGTGTGGGGCCAGGGCGGAAAGGACGTCCTCGACTGGCTGAGTGTGCCGGAGAGGAGCCGTACGTGGCGCGAATCCGCACTCGACGGTGACGACCAGCGGCGTCTGCACGGCCTGATCCTTCTCGACCTTCCCGACCACGATTCGACGGCGGTTGAGCACCGCGTCGAGTCCGACCGGCTCGTCGGATTGGTCGACGTCGTCTTCTGGGTGGTCGACCCGCAGAAGTACGCGGACTTCTCCCTGCACTCGGAGTATCTGACCAAACTCGCCGAGAACAGCGCGAACATGGTCGTCGTTCTCAACCAGATCGACAAGCTCAGTCCCGAGGAGCAGAAGGCGGCGGCCGATCATCTGCGCCACCTGCTCAACGAGGACGGACTGAGCGAGACGAATGTACGGATCTCCTCGGCCGTGACGAGGGAGGGCATCCCCGAGATTCGCAGCATTCTCGCCGACACCGTCGATTCGAATGAGGCGGCGGCCGAAAGGCTGCTGGCGGATATGCAGGCGATGGCTAAGCGGATCCGAACCGAGCTCGGTGCGCCCGTGGCCTCTCCGGACGAACTTCCGGGCGCATCCCGTCTCGTCGAGACGATGTCGGAGGCCGCGGGTGTCGAAGCGGTGGCCCAGACGGTCCATGATGATTACATCCGCCGTGCCTATCGGAGGACCGGGTACCCCGTGCTGGCTTGGATGCAGCGCAACGCTCCGGACCCCCTCGGGGCCAAACACGGGCAGGGGCGCGATGAGCTCATCCGTGCTTCCGTGCCGGCCACGACCAAGGCGCAGAGTTCACATGTGCGGCTGATGGCACACGAACTGATCACAGAATCGGTGTCGACGATGCCACGGGCCTGGCAGAACGAGGCGGCAGAGGCCGAGAAGCGGAGTACCGACGAACTCTCGGAGACTCTCGACTCGGCCGTCACGGCTGTGGACATCAAACGTCAGGTGCCCGGTTGGTGGTCGCTGGCCAACGTATTCCAGATGATTTTCTTCGCCGCGACCATCATCGGTGTCATCGGTGTCATCGCCTCTGCACTGGTCGCCGCGATCGGTTCCGGGACGCTGCCTGTCTGGTGCTGGATCGTCAGCATCGGTCTGCTGGTCATCGGCCTCATCGGTTCGTTGGTCACCTCGCTGATGGCGAAGTCTGCCCGGAGCAGGGGAGCGAAAGAGGCAGCGGCCGAGGTCGATGGGCGCCTGCGAGATGCCGTCGGTCGCGTCGCCCGGAGCTCTTATCTGGATCCCGTGAAGGTCGTCATCGGTGAGCATCGGCGAGCCTATGAGATGCTTCACTGAGACTTGAGCGCACAAGCTGCGGGACTCGTGGTCGAATGCCCTGTGGACGGAGGAGATCTTTCCACAGGGCATTCTGCGTGTCTGGACATCGTCGTTGTGATCGGGCTGACTGAAGAACCTCGCGTCCGTCGACGGCCGCGTTGAGTCATCCATCAGAAGAGGAGCCACCGATGTCCGCCATTCCGATCACCGTCACCGGCACCATCGCCACCGAACCCGCCGGTCGAACCCTGCCCTCCGGCCGAGCCTGTTCGTCCTTCCGGCTCGCGGTCAATCATTGGCGCGTGGACAGGACCACGGGAGAGTTCATCGACGACGGCACATCGTGGTTCAGTGTCGACTGCTACGGCGACCTGGCCAGCAATACCTCCACCTCGCTGCGCCTCGGCACGGCAGTCATCGTGACCGGCAACCTCAAGATCCGCGAGTGGGAGACCGAAGAGCGCAGCGGCATCGCACCGACGGTCGTCGCCGAACACATCGGTCCGGACCTCCGCTACGGAACCGCACACTATCGAAAGGCCAAGAGTCCCGATCGGGCTCCGGTCCCGTCCAACCGGGCGACGGGGGAGACGGAGTCATCCCGGGACCCGGCATGGGGCGGCCTCGGGGAGACCGCTTCGTTCGGGGACGAGAGCATGTCCTCGGCCTCTCGCACCCATACGTCCCCAGCAGCGGAAACCGGGCACAGCGGGATGGGCGACCCATCCGGTGACCGACAGGGCAGGGACGCTGGCGAGGGGGAAGCCGAGGCCGCCGAGCAGTCCGCCGAGGAGGTCGACAACGCGATCGCGCGCGACACAGCCGACGCTGCCGCGCCGTTCTGACCGATTCGCTGCAGTCGTCGCTCCCACGGATCGGCTAAAGTGAGACTGTCCCCCGTCCCCTCCCGCCGAGGTTTCAGATGCGTCTCGTTCCTGTGCTGGGTGCCGCAGCACTGACTGCGGCATTGTCGGGCTGCTCTCTGCTCGGCTTCGGCGGCGAGGAGCCTCAGCCCGAGCCGAAGAAGACGCACGCGACCCCGGTCGCCGAGGTGGACAAGGTTCTCAAAGCGCTCAAACCGATCACCGGCGAGAAGGACTCGGTTCCGTCGACGAAGAAGTTCTTCTCCACGATGCTCGACGCCGGCTACGAGCCCGAGCAGCTCGAGGCCACGATCGACGAATCGCCGCTGGGCAATGATGTTCCTTCGAAGATGTTCGGGATCAAGACGGACAAGGGATGCGTAGTCGGAGAGATCCGGTCGGGCAAGGCGACGGCCGAGCTCATGCAGCCGACCGAGTCGACAGGGTCGTGTCTCTTCGGTGAGGTCGAACGGCCCAAGGGCGTGAAAGCCCCCAAGGGGGAGAAGCGGGACGAAGACGGTGATTCCAACGGAGCCGGGCATCTGCCGGGCGAGGACATCAACGGTGAGGACGGCCCGACCGAGAGCCCGCAGCCGAGCGAGGACCCGTCCGGCTCCGAAGACGCCAGCGGCTCCGAGACTTCGTCGGATGCTGAGGAGGCTGTCGAAGGCAGCGCCGCCTCATCGAGTTCGGCCGATGGTGGCGACTCCTCGGGAGAGGCGCCCTCGCTCGGGGGAGGCTGAGACCAATTAGCGCTTGAGTGCGCCGAAACGATAGCCTGAGACCACTATGGCCGAATTCATCTACACCATGCACAAGGCGCGTAAGGCGCACGGTGACAAAGTCATCCTCGACGATGTATCGATGTCGTTCTATCCCGGAGCGAAGATCGGTATGGTCGGCCCGAACGGAGCCGGCAAATCAACCATCCTCAAGATCATGGCGGGCCTCGAGCAGCCGTCGAACGGCGAAGCTCGCCTCAGCCCCGGATACACGGTGGGCATCCTCATGCAGGAGCCGCCCCTGAACGAAGAGAAGACGGTCCTCGGCAATGTCGAGGAGGGCGTCGGCGAGATCAAGTCGAAGCTCGACCGCTTCAACGCGATCTCCGAGGAGATGTCGGACCCGGACGCCGACTTCGACGCGCTGATGGAAGAGATGGGCAAACTGCAGGAGGCCATCGACGCCGCCGATGCCTGGGACCTCGATTCCCAGCTCGAACAGGCGATGGACGCCCTGCGCTGCCCGCCGCCGGACGCGCAAGTCTCGGTGCTCTCCGGTGGTGAACGTCGACGTGTGGCGCTGTGCAAGCTTCTGTTGGAGAAACCGGACCTGCTGCTCCTCGACGAGCCGACGAACCACCTGGACGCGGAATCGGTGCTGTGGCTCGAGCAGCACCTGAAGACCTATCCCGGCGCGGTCATCGCCATCACGCACGACAGGTACTTCCTCGACCACGTCGCCGAATGGATCGCCGAGGTCGATCGCGGTCACCTCTACCCGTACGAGGGCAATTACTCGACCTACCTCGAGAAGAAGCGCGAACGTCTCCAGGTGCAGGGCAAGAAGGACGCGAAGCTGGCCAAGCGGTTGCAGGACGAACTCGAGTGGGTGCGGTCGAACCCGAAGGCCAAGCAGACGAAGTCGAAGGCCCGTCTGGCACGGTATGAGGAGATGGCTGCCGAGGCGGAGAAGACGCGCAAGCTCGACTTCGAAGAGATCCAGATCCCGGCCGGACCGCGCCTCGGCGATGTCGTCATCGAGGCCGACGGCCTCGAGAAGGGCTTCGATGGGCGGCAGCTCATCGAGGGGCTCAGCTTCTCCCTGCCCCGCAACGGCATCGTCGGTGTCATCGGACCCAACGGCGTCGGAAAGTCGACCCTGTTCAAGACGATCGTGGGCCTCGAAGAGCTCGACGGCGGTGAGCTCAAGGTCGGCGACTCCGTGAAGATCTCCTATGTCGATCAGTCCCGCGGAGGCATCGACCCGGAGAAGACCCTGTGGGAAGTCGTCTCCGACGGACTCGACTTCATCCAAGTGGGGTCGGTGGAGATGCCCTCTCGTGCCTATGTCTCGGCTTTCGGATTCAAAGGACCGGATCAGCAGAAGAAAGCCGGAGTCCTCTCCGGCGGTGAGCGCAACCGCCTCAACCTCGCGCTCACACTCAAGCAGGGCGGAAACCTGCTCCTGCTCGACGAGCCGACGAACGACCTCGATGTCGAGACCCTGGGCTCCTTGGAGAACGCGCTTCTCGAGTTCCCCGGCTGTGCCGTGGTCGTCTCCCACGACAGGTGGTTCCTCGACCGGGTGGCCACGCACATCCTCGCGTGGGAGGGCACGGAGGAGAACCCTGCGAAGTGGTACTGGTTCGAGGGCAACTTCGAAGCCTATGAGAAGAACAAGGTCGAACGCCTCGGCGAGGATGCGGCTCGCCCGCATCGCGTGACGCACCGTCGTCTCACTCGCGACTGATCGGTTCGGACAGACGCACAGGTGCCCCGGTCTCTGTCGACCGGGGCACCTGTGCATCTGTCCGCCGGATGGGTCTCGCAGCTGAGTTCGGACTCAGGTGCTGGCCGCCAGCCGATTTCGGGCTCCGGACGGGACGCCTGCGGATGTTCAGGAGCTCAGCAGTCGGGCCAGGCGGCCCACCCCATTGAGCACCAGACGAACGAGGACGGTGCCGACCACGCCTGCGACGATCGACAGAACAGCCACGAGACCCATATGCATCCCAGTGTTGGCTCGCAGGAAGAGCAGAGCCAGCATCGAGATGACGATGAACAACGCCACATTGACCAACCGGCTGAGGATGGTGCCGATGATGTCCATCATCGTCGTCTCATCGTTCAACGTGTCTCCTTGATTCGGACCATACCCTCCTGCGCCACCGTGGCCAGCAGGGTGCCGTCCTGAGCGAAGATGCGGCCATAGCCGAGTCCACGTCCTCCCTGGGCAGCCGGTGATTCCTGGACGTATAGCATCCATTCATCGACCCTGACCCGTCGGTGCCACCACATGGCATGATCGAGACTGGCGACTCGCAGCCCGGGGCTCCTCCAGGTCAGCTGCTGACTGCGCAGCACGGGCTCGAGCAGGTTGAAGTCGCTGGCATAGGCCAGTGCTGCGGCGTTGAGCACCGGATCGCCGCCGAAGGGCGCACTCGTGCGGAACCAGGAATGCTGCTCACGCCCTGCGGGAGCGGCGGCCTCGGGCGCGTGCAGGGATGCTTCGACGGGGCGGACCTCGAAGGGACGCTTGCTCAGCCAGTCGGTGACCTGCGGCGAATCGTCGTCTCCGATGATCTCGAGCAGCTCGGGGCAGTCCTCGGGAGCGGGCAGCCCTGTCGGCATCTCCTCGGCGTGTTCGAGGCCCGGCTGCTCGTCCTGGAAGGACGCGATGAGGGACAGGATCGGCGCGCCTTTCTGATACGCGTGCACCCGCCGGGCCGAGAACGACCGTCCATCGCGGAGCCTCTCGACGCCGAACTCGATGGGCTCGCTGACGTCGCCGGCCCGCAGGAAATATCCGTGCAGGGAGTGGATGAGTCTGTCATCGGGAAGCGTCGAGGCCGCGGCGACGACGCACTGTGCGAGCACCTGGCCGCCGTAGACGCGGCCATCCGGCTTGTACTGACTGTGGCCGAGGAAGAAATCCGTCTCGCTCGATGCCGAGGTGAAGTCGAGCCTCCGCAGGTCGAGGAGCTCTTGCAGCCGTGCAACGTTCGTCTCTGTCGCGGCGGATGCTTCATCGGTCATGGGTTTCTCCCTCGGACGACAGTGCCAATGGTGCGTACGAGTCACGATCCTATCGCGTGCCGCACCACAGAGAGGAAGGTGGCATGATGGGAGCATGCACTCAGGCGCCACCGATCCTCTTCTCGACGACTTCACCCGTGTACTGCTGGAACTGAGATGGGGTGACATGGACGCCTACGGGCACGTCAACAATGTCACCCAGCTGAGGCTGCTCGAAGAGGCCCGTGTGAGGGCACTCGGATCACCGACCCACAGTTCCGACGCTCCGACCACGCCCGGTCTCTACGGCATCGCTGAGCCCATCAGCGGAGCGGAGATCCCCGCGGTCTTCGCCGCGGCCTCGGCGACGACCGAGCTGCTCGTGGCCTCCCACTCGATCGAATACCGTGCACCGATTCCCTATCGCACCGGCCCCATCGCCGTCGATCTGATCGTCAGCGAGGTCAAACCCGCCTCGGTGACGGTCGGATACGTCATCTGCGAACCGGACGGCTCCCGGGCCTATACTGTCGCCGAGACCGTCATCGTCTTCATCGACAGAGCGAGCGGGCGCCCGCGGCGCCTGAGCGAATCGGAGATCGATGCCATGGAATCCGTTCTCCGCCCATCCGTACCGCTGCGGAGCAGCCGACGATGACAGTGCTCGAAATCTCTGACCCGCTGGCGATGGCCGACCTCGCCGCGTTCACCTCGCTTGCCCAGCGCGCCGATGCCGACGGCGCGATGCGGCTGCAGGTGATCTCCGACATTCTCGTCGCGTCCGTGGCCCCTCTCTACCCGCACGGGATCGGCGACTCGACGCCCTTGGTGCTGGGGATGAGGATGCTGCGGCTGAGCGGATCTGGACTCGACGGCTTCGATGAGGTGGTGCCGCTGTCTAACCTCCTCGACCGCTTCGCGCGGGAGGAGAACGGCACCTCGCTGCCGGTTCCTCCGAACTCGGTGCTCGTGTCGTGGACCGGGATCGCTCCACCGCGGGGAGGCTGGGACGCCCGCGATACGATCTCGGTCGGTCACCTGCACTCGACCGCGGCGACCGGTGTCGAAGAGATCAGCAGCGGGGCACCGGAAGGGTCGGGAGCGCACGCCGTCAAGGCCCTGCGGTCTCGTGTCTGGTCGCGTGAGATGACGGGATCGCACGGCACCCGGCTGCCCGGGGGACTGGCGTTCGCCGCCACGGCGCTGCGTTTCATCCCCGCCAGGAGGCGAGACGATGATGCGGAGCTGAGCGTGATGGAATCTGCGGGTTGGCTGCGCCTCGTCACCCCGGGCGGCCACCTGCTCACCCGCACTCGCGGGTGAGCCGCGGAAGGCGCTGCTGAGTTTCAGCGGATGTTCGGATTGGCCGTGTTGACCATCGCCGTCGCGGCGCGCTGGAAGTAGTCCCAGAACATCTCGTCGTAGAGCGGAGGCAGGCTCACATCGTCGAGCGCCGCACGCATGCACCGCAGCCACCGGTCTCGGGCATCGAAGTCGATCGAGTAGTCGAAATGCCGCATCCGCAGCCGGGGATGGCCTCGTTCCTCCTGATACGTCGACGGACCGCCGAAGTACTGTTCGAGGAAGGTCTGCAGACGATGCTTGGCGCCGGTGAGTTCGTGTCCGTCGGGGTACATGGCGATGAGCTGAGCGTCCTCGTCGACGTGGTCGTAGAACACATCGACGAGGCGGGTGAAGGTCTCGTGACCACCTACGGCCTCGAAGACCGAATCGTTACTCGTCTGCGTCATCGTTCGATCCTTCGCTCGGGGAGTCCTGCTGGGCAGTGGTGCGGATCTCCTCGTCGCTGGGCAGGCGCGAGGGCGCCGGGTCATTCCGGGAATTCGTGGCGGAAGCCGTACGCTTCTGCCGCACGGGGGCGAGGGCGTCGGTCTCTTCCTTCGCGGCGTCGGAGGATCCGTCACCGCTGGGCAGCGTACGCAGGACCGTCTCCTGGACCATGCCGATCTGCGCACCGCGCTTGGCCATCTCCGTCATGAGTTCGGCCCGGAAGGCCCTCTCGACCATCCACTGCAGGTTCGGCTTCGTCTTGACCATGGTGCGGATGACGCGGTGGGAGCCAGACAGAGATTGGACACCGGCGATCTCCGGGTTCTCGATCATCGCACGGGAGAGCTCGGGGTCCTTCCGGAGCGAGTGGGTGACGGCCTCGGTCATCTCACGGTAGTCGTCCATCGAGGTCGCGTAGTCGATGGGGATGTCGAGGACGGCGCGCGCCCAACCCTGTGAGAGGTTGCCCACGCGCAGGATCTCACCATTGCGCACATGCCACAGGGTGCCCGTGAGGTCCCGGACCTGAGTGCGGCGGAGACCGACGTCCTCGACCTCTCCGACGGCCTCGCCGAGGTCGACGGTGTCACCGATGCCGTACTGGTCCTCGATGACGATGAAGAATCCCGAGAGGTAATCGCGGACGAGCTCCTGGGCACCGAAGGCGATGGCCACACCGGCGATGCCTGCCGAGGCCAGGATCGGCGCGATGTTGAAGTTGAGGGCATCGAGGACCATGAGCGCGGCGATCACGCTGATGAGGATCGTCGTCACCGACGACAGCATCCGCCCGACGGTCCGCGCCCGCTGGGCACGCCGTTCCTTGATCGTCTGCTGATCGATGCCCGTCCTCTGCGCCTCCAGCGCGGTGGAGGAGAACTTCGCGAACCCGGCCGCCTCGGCCTTCTCACTGCCGACCGTGCCCTTGGCCACCGCTGCGGTGAAACGGCGAATGAAGAGACGGACGATGAGATTGACGACCATCGCCCCGATGATGATGACGGTGATCCTCAGGGGACTGCCGAGGAGGAAGGACCAATCGAAGTCGTTCGCGGCTTGGACAGTGTTTTCCATTGCGTCAGAAGTCATGATGTCTCGAGACTAGCTGTCGATATTCAATGATCCATTGGAAGCGCTGGACACACGCTGAACCCGCAGCGCTCGTTCGGCATCGGCGAGGTTCTCCCGCATGAGGCGGAGCAGACCCTTCGGCGCGGCAGGGTGATCGGTGAGCCACCGGTCAGTGGCTTCGACCGTGCCTTCACTCACAGGCGGGTACAGGCGCATAGTCATCGTCTGCGCCATCTCCAGGGTCCGGGTCTCCCACCAGCCGGCCACGCGAGCGAAGTACTCCTCGGAGAAAGGCCGCAGCGGCGCGTCGGAGGCGATGATCTCGCCGGACGGCCTCTGCAGTCCCGCGCCGAAGCCCAGCGCCAGCGCTCCGAGTTCGGAGTTCGGCAGGCCCGCGTCATCGACGAGGCGAGTGAAGGTCCACGACTTCGCCGCCGTGGTGGGACGGGACGCGCGAGCGGTGGCGGCCTGGCGGACACCTGTGGCGCTGGGATCGCGGCGGCTCATCTCGGCGACTGCCGCGTCCTCGACAGCGTCGTGGGCGCAGAGCCCGATGAGGGTCTCCCAGGTGAGGTCCGTGTCCAGGGTGATTCCGAAGACGGACCCGGTCTCCGGAGCCAGCCAGGACGACAATCGGTCCAGCTGCTCCTCGGTGCTCGCGTGCTTGATGAACCCGCACACGAACTGGAACGCCTGATCACTGCCCTCGGGCACCGTGGCGAGCAGCTCGAGGAAGCGGTCCGCCAACCGGGCATGCATGGTCTCGCGCTGCTGCGGCGGCAGGTATGCCGAGACCGCCGAGTCGAGCTGACGCATCTGCGTGAGCAGCCCCGAGGAATGCGTGATCGCGCCCAGATGGGTCATGACCGTGTCGATGTAGTCCTGGACGGGACGCTCACCGTCGCGGACTTCGTCCCACAGCGTGGCGAGGACGAGCAGCTGGGTGAGAGAGTCGTCGAAGTCGCTCAGCCTCCGCGCGGCGGTGCCCATGCTCGCTTCGTCGAAGCGGACCTTCGTGTAGCTGAGGTCGGCATCGTTGACGATGATGACATCCGGACGGGGCAGTCCTCGCGCCTCCTCGACCTCGACGGATTCGTCGTCGAGGTCGAGTGGGAACGAGTGGGTGAGCGCCAGACGCCCGTCTCCGCCGTCCGAGTAGAAGCCGATGGCCAACCGATGGGGTCGCAGCGACGGCGTGGGCTGCCCTTCGAGCGACCACGGAAGCTGGTCGACGCGCAGAGACGAGATCGCACCGTCGTCTCCGGTCTCGACCGCGGCCTCGATGAGGTTGACCCCGGACTCCTCGAGCCACAGCCGCGACCAGCTGGTGAGATCCCGACCCGAGGTGGCCTCGAGCTCATCGAGGAGATCGGCGAGTTCGGTGTTCGACCAGGCGTGTTTGTCGAAGTAGCGCTTGAGCCCGGTGAAGAACTGTTCTCGCCCGACCCACGCCACCAGCTGTTTGAGCACGGAGGCACCCTTAGCGTACGTGATTCCGTCGAAGTTGACCTCGACGTCGGCGAGATCCTCGATCGGAGCGACGATCGGGTGAGTGCTCGGCAGCTGGTCCTGTCGGTAGGCCCAGGACTTCTCGATCGTGGCGAAGGTCGTCCAGGCCTCGGCGAAGTCCGTTGCCTCGGCGGTGGCCAGAGTCGACATGAATTCGGCGAAGGACTCGTTGAGCCACAGATCGTTCCACCAGCGCATGGTCACGAGATCGCCGAACCACATGTGTGCGAGCTCGTGGAGGACGGTCACGGTCCGACGTTCGACCAGGGCCTCGGTCGGACGGGAACGGAACACGTAGTTCTCGAGGATCGTCACAGCCCCGGCATTCTCCATCGCGCCGGCGTTGAACTCGGGCACGAAGAGCTGATCGTACTTCTCGAACGGGTAGGACACGCCGAACTCGCGCTCGAAGAACTCGAATCCGGCCTTCGTGACGCCGAACAGATTCTCGGCATCGAGGTGTTCGAACAGCGAGGAGCGGCAGTAGAGGCCCAATGGAACGAGGGATCCGTCGGACGAAGTCAGCTCCGAATGGACGGAACGGTAGGGCCCGGCGATGATCGCGGTGATATAGGACGAGATCGGCGTCGTGGGAGCGAACTGCCACACCGCCATCGACGGCAGCGGCGTCTCACCGAGCTCGGTGAATGTCTCCGCCGGGCTTCCCGGTGTCGGGGTGGGAGAGTTCGAGACGACGGTCCACTTGTCCGGAGCGACGACGGTGAAGGAGAACGGGGCTTTGATGTCGGGCTGTTCGAAGACGGGGAAGACGCGTCGGGCATCCGGGACCTCGAACTGCGAGTACAGGTAGATCTCGTCGTCGATGGGATCGACGAAGCGGTGCAGACCTTCGCCGGTGTTCATGTAATGGAAATGGGCGTCGACGATGAGTTCGTTCTCGGCAGCCAACCCCGGGAGGGCGATGCGGGCAGGGCCGACCACCTCGGCGAGGTCGAGGTCGAGGCCGTTGAGCCGGACGCGTTCGACACTGGCGGTGATGGCGTCGATGAATGTCGACGACTCCGGTGCTGCAGTGAAGCGGATGCGTGAGCGCACGCGGAAACTCTCACCAACTCCTGTGAGGATCAGGGTGTGCTCGTAGCTCGAGACGTCCACGAGTGCGGAACGTTCGCGTGCTTCGTCGCGGGTGAGGTTGTGTTGCGGCACAGTGAGGTGACCTTCGCTTCGGGAACCGGGTGTACTCCGTCATTCTTTCATGGACGGACGTTCTCCCGGCGGCATTTCCCCTGACGACCGAGATTCGATCGCTTTCCCCGCTCTCGGCTCGCCTTGATAGATTGAGCACCGAAGAGGCGGGCGCCCCCGAGGTTCCCCGCGATCGAAAGAAGGAGGAGAGACAGTGAGCAAGGAAACACTCGAACTGTGGTTCGATACGGCCTGCCCGTGGGCCTGGATGACCTCCCGCTGGGGCCTCGAAGTGGCCGAGGTGCGTGATGTCGAGGTGAGGTTCCGCCCCATGAGCCTCAACTTCCTCAACCGCGACAAGGACATCGACGAGGACTACCGGGCACTGATGAACCGGGCGCTTGCCCCGATGCGCATCGTCACAGCCGCGATCTCCCTGCACGGCGAAGAGGTGGCCGAGCCCCTCTACACCGCAATCGGCACCCGCATCCACCCGGGCGGCGAGAAGGACTTCGACAAGGCGGTCACCGACGCCCTCGCCGAGGTGGGTCTTCCCGCCGATCTCAAGAAGTACGGGGAGACCGACGACTATGACGCCGCTCTCCAGGCCTCCCACGACGAAGCGCTGGCTCTCGTCGGCGATGATGTCGGCACCCCGATCTGCCGCGTGGCGGGCACCGCCTTCTTCGGACCGGTCGTGACTCCGGCACCGAAGGGCGAGGACGCCGGCCGACTCTTCGACGGAGTCCTCGCAGTCGCCTCGACACCAGGGTTCTTCGAGCTCAAACGCACCCGCGACCAGGGACCGAACTTCGACTGAAGCGGCCCGGTCGCCCCTCCTCACCAGCACACACAGATCCGCAGCGATCACCGAAAGGCAGACATATGAAGGTTCACCTCGGCACCGACCACGCCGGATTCGATTTCAAGGAAGTCCTCAAGGGCCACCTCGCCGAGGCGGGGCACGAGGTCGTCGACCACGGCGCGCTCGAATACGACGCACTCGATGACTACCCGGCGTTCTGCATCGCCGCGGCTCAGGCTGTGGTCGAGGACCGGGCCGCCGGCGTCGAGGCGCTCGGAGTCGTCATCGGCGGGTCCGGAAACGGCGAGCAGATGGCGGCGAACCTGGTCAGCGGGGCACGCACCGCTCTGGCGTGGAACCCGGAGATCGCGAAGCTCGCACGGCAGCACAATGATGCTCAGCTCGTCGCAGTCGGCGCTCGGCAGCATCCCGAGGACGAGGCGATCGCCATCGTGGACGCCTTCCTGGCAGAACCCTTCTCGGGCGACGAGCGCCATGCACGTCGGATCGCCATCATGGCCGACTACGAGGAGCAGGGCCCAGCGGCCCTGTGAGAGGGAGGGCGCTGTGAAGATCCAGGGCGCGGTGCTGCGTGAGCTGGAGCGACCCAGGCCGTTCGCGCAGACGCGGCCGATGACGTTCGAAGAGCTTGAGCTCGACGATCCGGGACCCGGCGAAGTCCTCATCCGCATGCGGGCCGCCGGGGTCTGCCATTCGGACCTCTCCGTCGTCGACGGCAACAGGCCCAGACCCGTGCCGATGCTTCTCGGGCATGAGGGCGCAGGTGTCGTCGAGAAGCTCGGGGAGGGCGTCGACGACCTCGAGATCGGCCAGCAGGTCGTGACGGTGTTCCTGCCGCGATGCGGCGTATGTGCGAACTGCCGCACCGACGGCAAACTGCCGTGCATTCGCGGCAGTGCGACGAACGGGGCCGGGACTCTGCCATTCGACGGTCACAAGGTCCGGCTGCACGACGGTTCCGGTGCCGAGGTGCTCCACCACCTCGGCGCGTCCGTGTTCGCCACGCACGCAGTGCTCAACCGTGCCTCAGTCGTACCCGTCGACGACGATGTTCCCGCTCCGATCGCCGCAGTGCTCGGCTGTGCTGTGCTCACCGGCGGGGGAGCGGTGCTCAACGCAGGCCGCCCCGGCGCCGGCGACGAAGTGATGATCGTCGGCCTCGGCGGGGTCGGCATGGCCGCGCTCATCGCAGCGCTGTCGATCGAGACAGCCGGTGTCATCGGCGTCGATGCGAACCCGGACAAGCTCGTTCGGGCGAAGGAGCTCGGTGCTGCGGAGGTGTTCACGCCCGAGCAGCTCGGGGACCGCAGGGCACCCGTCGTCATCGAATGCGTCGGACATGCTCGTGCCTTCGAGACCGCTTTCGAAGCGACGGCAGTGGGAGGCACGACCGTGACCGTGGGTCTGCCCGCTCCAGACGCTCAGTCACATATCACGCCGGTGACGCTGACGGCAGAAGCGCGCACGGTCATCGGTTCCTATCTCGGCTCGGCCGTGCCCAGCCGAGACATCCCCGTCTACGCCGACCTGTGGCGAGCCGGGAAGCTGCCGGTCGACGAGCTCATCTCCGACACCATCGGACTGACCGATCTCAACTCCGCCTTCGACGCGCTTGCCGACGGCGCGGTCGTGCGCCAGATCATCGACTTCGAGGCGTGAAGCCGGCGAGGTGCCTGGGGTCGCCCGATTTCAGAGAGCGCCGAGCCCGTGTGCAGGCGGATGCCGGGTGAGACGGAGACAGACAGCCGCTCGGACCAGCAGGTCCGAGCGGCTGTTGTTCGTCGGGATGACAGGATTTGAACCTGCGACCCTCTGTTCCCAAAACAGATGCGCTACCAAGCTGCGCCACATCCCGCGACGGCATCTATCTAACCACAGCCGGGTTGCCGGTCGCACCTCCGCAGCAGACCTCGCGGGGCAATGCGATGCACCTCACAATGGCCGGGCGACTGGGCGCTGGAGCCGACTCCGCTGTGACGCAGTTCATGAAAGGCGGATTTGGCGGCGGCGGGAAGTCTGGACTATAGTCGATCTCGCACCACGGGGATGTAGCTCAATGGTAGAGCCTCAGTCTTCCAAACTGATGGTGCGGGTTCGATTCCCGTCATCCCCTCAGCGAGCCGGTCTGACCTTCGGGTCAGGCCGGTTTTCTCATGTCCGCGCAGGATTTCGCCGTATCCGAGGGCGGCCATGGTCGCGGCCTCGGGCATATAGCCGTCGGCCTCCGCGGGCCCCTGGTCGTCGATGATGGCGGACGCCGTCGAGTTCGGCGATGGGTGCCGCGCATGGGGAGGTGCGGCGCTTGCCGGAAAACCGCCCGGTTTCGCGTATCGACCGAGGTTTCGCGTAATATAGGTGATTGCGTCTTGCGGACGTGCGCGAAGAATTCGTGGACTTTCGCTCCCCTTAAGGTCACGAGATGGCCGATCAGGCTGTGAGATGGTCGTTTGCGGCCATGAACGGGGCCGATCAGGTCGGAAGATGGCCGAACATGCATGACTGTCGAAATTGAAAGGTCGCACTGTGAAGAGCTCCGTCGAGCAACTCGACCCCACGCGGGTCAAGATCAGCGTGGAAGTCCCATACGCCGAACTCAAACCGAGCGTCGACGAGGCATACAAGACCATCGGTGCTCAGGTCACCGTCCCCGGCTTCCGCAAGGGCAAGGTCCCCGCGCGCATCATCGATCAGCGGATCGGTCGTCCCGCAGTGATCCAGGAGGCCATCAACAACGGCCTCGATGACTTCTACCGCAATGCCGTGGAAGAGAACGAGCTCAAGCCGATGGGTCAGCCCGAGGTCGAGATCTCCGAGGTGCCCGGACTCGACGGCACCGAAGACGGAGACCTCAACTTCACCGTCGAAGTCGATGTCCGCCCCGAGATCGAGCTGCCCGCCTACGATTCGATCACCATCGAGGTCGACCCCATCGAGGTCACCGACGAGGACGTGGACGCCGAGCTCGAGCAGCTGCGCACCCGCTTCGGAACCCTGACCTCGGTCGATCGCCCCGCGGCAGAGGGCGACTTCGTCACCCTCGATCTGGTCGCCACCATCGATGATGAAGAGATCGACACCGCCTCCGACATCTCCTACCAGGTCGGTGCCGGCACGATGCTCGAGGGCATGGACGAGGCTCTCGACGGTCTCTCCGCCGGTGAGACCACGACCTTCGAAACCACATTCGCCGGCGGCGAGCATGCCGGTGAGCAGGGCACGGTGAAGATCACCCTCAGTGCTGTGAAGGAACGTGAGCTGCCCGAGGCGGACGATGACTTCGCTCAGCTGGCCAGTGAGTTCGACACGATCGCCGAACTGCGCGAAGACCTGCGTGAGCAGGCCGGCAAGCAGAAGGAGACCGACCAGGGCGTGCAGGCGCGTGACAAGGTGCTCGAGCACCTCGTCGAGACCCTCGAGGTCCCGGTGCCGGCGAAGATCGTCACCGATGAGGTCGAGCGGCATCTCGAGTCCGAGAACCGGTCGGACGATGACGATCATCGCAAGGAGGTCACCGAGGAGACTGAGCGCAACCTGCGCACGCAGTTCATCCTCGACGCCGTCTCCGAGGCTGAGAACGTCGAGGTCAGCCAGCCCGAGCTCATCGAGTACCTGATCTCCGCATCGCAGCAGTACGGGATGAACCCGAACGAGTTCGCGCAGATGCTCGACAGCTCCGGGCAGGTCAACGCACTGGTCGGAGAGGTCTCGCGCCGCAAGGCCCTGGCCGCAGTGCTTGCCGGTGCCACGGTCAAGGACACCGCCGGAAACGTCGTCGACATGGAGGCCTTCACCTCCGCCGGAGACGATGAGGAAGCCGCCGAGGCCGACGCCGAGGCTGCGGACGAAGTGCCGGCAGAGGCCGCCGAGGAGAACTGAGGAAGAGCCGCTTCACTTGCGGATTCCGGATGAGACGGTGGGCGCGGACGTGGGTCCGCGCCCACCGTCTCTGCCTATCCGCACACGTCGATCACGCTGAGGGCGAACACGGGCCTCGCCGCGGACTAAAACCCGGTGGGGAGCGGTTAGAGTCCATAACAAGCCATCCACAGAACACAGGAGTGAAACGTGAGCGCACACGACATGACAGCTCCCGTCGGCCTCGACGCCGGTGGGGGAATGGGACTGGACGACCATATCTTCAATCGTCTCCTCAAGGAGCGCATCATCTGGCTCGGTTCAGAGGTGCGCGACGACAACGCCAACGCGATCTGTGCACAGATGATGCTGCTGGCCGCTGAGGACCCCGACGCCGATATCTCGCTCTACATCAACTCGCCTGGGGGATCGGTCACCGCGGGCATGGCCATCTACGACACCATGCAGTACATCAAGCCCGACGTCTCGACAGTGGCGATGGGCATGGCCGCCTCGATGGGGCAGTTCCTGCTGTCCTCGGGCACTCCGGGCAAGCGCTACGCAACTCCGCACGCGCGCATCCTCATGCACCAGCCGCTCGGCGGCATCGGCGGCACCGCCACGGACATCAAGATCCAGGCCGAGCTGATCCTGCACATGAAGAAGCAGATGGCCGAGCTGACCGCCGAGCAGACCGGAAAGTCGCTCGAGCAGATCCTCAAGGACAATGACCGTGACCACTGGTTCACCGCCGAGGAGGCCCTCGAGTACGGCTTCATCGACAAGATGGTCACCCGCGCGTCCGACGTCGAGAACAACTGAGCAGGAGTGAGGGAAGAATGAATTCAATGAACTTTATGCCGGGTTCGACGGCGTCGAATATGCCGCAGTCGCGGTACGTGATGCCGCAGTTCGAGGAGCGGACACCCTACGGCTTCAAGCGTCAGGACCCGTACACGAAGCTCTTCGACGATCGCGTGGTCTTCCTCGGCGCTCAGGTCGACGATACGAGCGCCGACGACGTGATGGCCCAGCTGCTCGTGCTCGAGTCGCAGGATCCCGATCGTGACATCACGCTCTACATCAACTCGCCCGGCGGCTCGTTCACCGCGATGACGGCGATCTACGACACGATGCAGTACATCAAGCCGGAGATCCAGACCGTCTGCCTCGGTCAGGCCGCCTCGGCGGCCGCCGTGCTGCTCGCGGCCGGCACCCCCGGCAAGCGACTGGCCCTGCCCAATGCGCGTGTGCTCATCCACCAGCCGGCCATGGAGGGACAGGGTCAGGGGCAGGCCTCCGACCTCGAGATCCAGGCTGCCGAAGTGCTGCGGATGCGTGAGTGGCTGGAGGGGACTCTGGCCAAGCACTCGAACAAGGAGCCTTCGCAGGTCTCGAACGACATCGAACGGGACCTCTTCCTCACGGCCGAACAGGCGAAGGACTACGGTCTCGTCGATCAGGTGCTCTCTTCACGCAAGAACGTGGTCTGAGCCCTGCGCGGTGGTCTGAGGACCGTTGGAACGGGCTCGTGCGGCAGCGACCGTGCGGGCCCGTTCCTCCTCTGTCTGCCGACACACCGAATGACGTCGCTGGGGGTTCGTGTCAGCGACGTATGGGAAGCTATTGAGGTACAGGAAACACGAGCGGTAGAGTTGGGGCCAAGCGTCCTGGCGAAAGGTTGTGACAGTGGCTCGCAGTGCGGACGGAGCAGACCTGCTCAAATGCAACTTCTGTGGGAAGTCTCAGAAGCAGGTTCGAAAACTCATCGCTGGACCTGGTGTTTACATCTGCGATGAATGCATCGGACTGTGCAATGAGATCATCGAAGAGGAGCTCAGCGAATCCAGTCCGGAGCAGGCCGAACTCGAGCTGCCGAAACCGCGAGAGATCTTCGACTTCCTGCAGGAGTACGTCGTCGGACAGGAACCGGCGAAGAAGGCGCTCTCCGTCGCCGTCTACAACCATTACAAGCGCATTCGCTCCCTGCAGTCCGGGGAGGACACGAAGACCCTCGGCAGCGACGATTCGGACGTTGAGATCGCGAAGTCGAACATCCTGATGGTCGGACCCACGGGTTCGGGCAAGACCTATCTGGCGCAGTCACTGGCGAAGCGCCTGAATGTGCCTTTCGCCGTCGCCGATGCCACCGCACTGACCGAGGCCGGTTACGTGGGCGAGGATGTCGAGAACATTCTGCTCAAACTCATTCAGGCCGCCGACTTCGACATCCAGCGCGCCGAGCACGGCATCATCTACATCGACGAGATCGACAAGATCGCCCGCAAATCGGAGAACCCGTCGATCACCAGGGATGTCTCGGGCGAGGGCGTGCAGCAGGCGCTGCTGAAGATCCTCGAGGGCACCCAGGCCTCCGTCCCACCGCAGGGCGGCCGCAAGCACCCGCACCAGGATTTCCTGCAGATCGACACAACGAATGTGCTCTTCATCGTCGCCGGAGCCTTCGCCGGTTTGGAAGAGATCGTCGCCGGCCGCAAGGGCAAGCACGGCATCGGCTTCGGTGCCCTTCTGCAGTCGAAGAACGACGAGGAGGACCTCTACGCGGACATTCTGCCCGAGGATCTGCTCAAGTTCGGGCTCATCCCCGAATTCATCGGTCGGCTCCCGGTGCTGGCAACTGTGTCCAACCTCGATCGCGCGGCACTCATGTCCATCCTGACCGAACCGAAGAACGCTCTGGTCAAGCAGTACCAGCGCATGTTCGAGTTCGACAATGTCTCCCTGACCTTCGAGACCGAAGCGCTCGAGGCGATCGCTGATCTCGCGCTGCTGCGCGGCACGGGAGCGCGGGGACTGCGTTCGATCATGGAGGAAGTCCTCCAGCCGGTCATGTTCGACGTGCCTTCGCGTGAGGATATCGCCGAGGTCGTCGTGACCAAGGACGTCGTCGACTCCAATGTGGCACCGACGCTGGTGCCCAAGCCGCGGAACAGGACCAACAAGAAGTCTGCCTGAGCCTCTGACGGATGAGGCTCTTCGCTGATGGCCGCCCCCTGAAGTACGCGGCGTTCCGTCGCCTGTGGTTGGCCAATATCGTCACCGTCATCGGTGCTCAGATGACGGTCGTGGCGATTCCGGCCCAGATCTTCCATATCACCGCCTCGTCGGGCTATGTCGGTCTGGCAGGTGCCTTCGGTCTCGTACCGCTCGTGGTGTTCGGGCTCTGGGGCGGTTCGCTGGCCGACGTCGTCGACCGGCGCAAGCTGCTCGTCGTCTCCACTGTCGGACTCATCTTCACCAGCGCGTTGCTCGCCCTCATCGCCGTGCTGGACATCGACAACGTCTGGCTGCTGCTGTCCGTGTTCTCCATGCAGCAGGCGTTCTTCGGTCTCAATCAGCCTGCGCGAGGGGCTCTTCTGCCGACGATCGTTCCGCTCGAGCTGCTGCCGGCGGCGAATTCGCTGAATATGACGGTGATGACGCTGGGAGCGGTCATCGGCCCCGTCATCGGCGGCGCCCTCATCCCGCTCTTCGGCTATCAGCTGCTGTACATCGTCGACGCCGTGTTCCTGTTCGCCACCCTCTACGCGGTGCTCCGCCTACCTGCTCTGGTCCCGAAGATGCAGCCTGATACGCGCTCGGGATTCAAAGGCATCATCGACGGATTCCGGTACCTGAAGACCAACACCGTGGTCATGGTGTCCCTGCTCGTCGACGTCATCGCAATGGTCTTCGGCATGCCGCGTGCACTGTTCCCACAGATCGCCGCGGAGACCTTCGACGGGCCGGACGAAGGTGGGATCGTCTTCTCTCTGCTCTTCGCCGCTCTGGCCGGAGGCAGCGCCCTGGCCGGGATCTTCTCCGGATGGGTGTCTCGAGTCGAGCGGCAGGGGCTCGCGGTCATCGTGGCCATCGTCGTCTGGGGCTCGGCGATGGTGGTCTTCGGCCTGTCGCTCGAGGTGGCCTCGAGTCTCTGGACCCTCGCGCTCGTTGTCGCGCTCTTCGGCCTCGCCCTGGGCGGGGGAGCGGACATCGTCTCATCGGCCTTCCGCTCGACGATGCTGCAGGAGGCTGCCACCGATGACATGCGCGGACGGATGCAGGGCGTGTTCATCGTCGTCGTCGCCGGCGGTCCCCGCCTCGCAGACATCCTCCACGGATCCGTCGCGGAAGCGACGGGAACCACCGTCGCAGCGGCAGGCGGCGGGCTCGCAGTGATCGTGCTCGTGCTCGCATGTGCAGTCGTCTTCCCCGCCTTCCGGAGCTACCGGGTGCAGCGGGGGCGTCCCGAGCAGACCGTCGCCGTCGACACCTGAGGTCCGCGAACGACTTCAGGCCTGAGCTGCCGAGTAGACGGCGTTCTCCGCGGGCTGGACGACGACGAAACCGGGGCCGTGGAAAGCGAGCTGGATGGACTCACCGGAGCCGCGACCGAAGAACGTGCCGATGCTGACGTCCGTCTTGATCTGCGGAGCCAGGGCCGAGGACCAGCATACGGCGGCCTGGGGATCGACGAATGTCGGCTGCTGTGAGCAGTCGAGGACCATGGGCTCTCCCTTGCAGCAGATGGCCGCAGTGCCTCGGCCTGCGAGTTCGAGGTTGAATAGGCCCGAGCCGCTGGCCATGGCGCCGACTCCGCCCTTGATGCGCTTGATCTCCCAGCTGAGCGCATCGTCGAAGGCGAGAAGATTCGAGGTGTTGACCGTCAGCGCGTCCTGCGGGCCCTCGAGGGACATCATGAAGATGTTCGAGGCCTCGCGGGCGAAGAACACCTCTCCGTGGCCTTCGACGCGCATGACATTGCCGCCTTCTCCCGTTGCCGCCTTCTTCATGAACTGGCCGACCGACTTCGAACCCTGGTGTGTGAAGTGCACATCACCCTGATAGGCGACCATCGCGCCCTTGGTGGCGATCATCGGAGCGTTCGGCGTGATGACCGTGCGAAGCATCTTCTTCGACTGGAGGGTCCATCGATCCTGGTTCTGGATCTCGGCGTTGCGCTGGGAAAAGAGTTCGCTTCTCACGTTCCGTGGGCCTTTCGATCAGGAAGGAATTCCGTACTTCTTCGGTTGTCGGATCCATAATACGTGCGTTCATCAGCTGGGCACGCCATTCGAATGTGTCCATCCGGGAACATGCAGGAACCCCACGACGCCCGGTTCTCTCGGATCCGGAATCTCGGACATCGTGGGGTTCTGACGGGGTTCGGGGGCGAGCGCCCCGTCGCTCAGTCCTGTTCGACGAAGCTGATCTCGCCGATGGTGATCTCGTCGCCGGTCTCCTCGGTGACCAGAGTCTCGACTCGGCCGGCGGCCTTGAGGTCTCCTTCGGCCGACCGGATCGCAGACACGATGGACGTCGGCGCCTGAATCGTCACTGCGGCGACCGCAGTCTTCTGCGAGACCTTGGCCTCGGTCTTCGTGCGACGGATCTCGGTCAGAGCCGCGGCCACCGAGACCAGCAGATCGGGATCCACGCTGGAATCGGGATGGCTGAGGGACTCGTCGGCCGGCCACGAAGCACGGTGGACCGAACCGGTGCGCCACCACGACCAGACCTCTTCGGTGACGAACGGCATGAAGGGTGCGAACAGTCTCAGCAGCACATCGAGAGCGGTGGCGAGTGTGACGTGAGCCGAAATCTGGTCGTCGGCCCCGGATGCACCGTAGGAACGATCCTTGACGAGCTCCACGTAGTCGTCGGTGAACTCCCAGAAGAAGCTCTCGGCCACGCGCAGGGCGTGGGCGTAGTCGTAGTCGGCCATATGCGCACCGGCCTGCTCGACGACCTCGGACAGCTTCGCCAGCAATGCACGGTCGAGATCGTGCGTGACCGCGCCGAGCTGACCGATGAGTCCCGCATGCACACCCTGGGCGAGGGCGAACTTCGATGCGTTCAGCAGCTTCATGGCCAGTCGACGGCCGATCTGCATCTGAGTGACGTCATAGGCGGTATCGGCGCCGAGCTTCGCGCTAGCCGCCCAGTAGCGGACCGCGTCGGGTCCGTAGCCTGGTTTGGCCTCGGCGAGGATATCGGAGGGCACGACGACGTTGCCCTTCGACTTCGACATCTTCTTCCGGTCAGGATCCAGGATCCAGCCGGACAGGCCGGCATGCTTCCACGGCGCCGAGTCGTTGAGCGAGTTCGCCCGGACCACGGTCGAGAACAGCCAGGTGCGGATGATGTCGTGTCCCTGGGGGCGCAGATCGAAGGGGAAGACCTTGCCGAAGAAGTCCTCGTCTCGCGACCAGCCGCCCAGGAGCTGGGGAGTCAGCGAGGAGGTCGCCCAGGTGTCGAGCACGTCCGGGTCTGCGGTGAAGCCGCCGGGCACATCACGCTGGTCCTCGGCGAAGCCATCGGGCACCTCGGCGATGGGGTCGACGGGCAGGGATTCGGGCACGATCGGGTCGTCGTAGTCCGGCTGTCCATCGGCGTCGAGTCGGTACCACAGGGGGATCGGAACGCCGAAGTAGCGCTGGCGGGAGACCAGCCAGTCGCCGTGGAGGTTCTCCACCCAGTTCTCATAGCGTGAACGCATGAATGCAGGATGCCATTCGATCTCACGACCACGCGCGATGAGCTCATCGCGCAGCTGGGCCGACCGGCCGCCGTTGCGGATGTACCACTGGCGACTGGTGACGACCTCGAGCGGCTTGTCGCCCTTTTCGTAGAACGGAACAGGATGGGTGATCGGTTCGATCTCGCCGATGAGGTCACCGGAGTCGATGAGCATCTGGGCGATGTCCTTGCGCGCGGAGAAGGTCGTCTTTCCTGCCAGCGCCTCGTAGTTCGCCACCGCATC
The DNA here is from genome assembly GCF_017808095.1 of Brevibacterium renqingii. NCBI lineage: Bacteria > Bacillati > Actinomycetota > Actinomycetes > Micrococcales > Brevibacteriaceae > Brevibacterium > Brevibacterium renqingii. Next base: position 258,975 of record NZ_JADBHG010000004.1, read on the forward strand.
CGGTTTCGGCGAGGCGGAGATCCATTCGGGGACCTCGAGGTTGAGACGGCCGCCGCGGTTGATGACCGCGCGAGTGGGCAGATCGAGTTCGCGCCACCAGGTGACATCGGTGAGGTCGCCGAAAGTGCAGACCATGGCGATGCCGGTGCCTTTGTCCGACTTCGCGAGCTCATGGGCACGCACCTCGACGCTGACACCGAAGAGCGGTGAGACGACGTTCGTGCCGAACATCGAGGCATAGCGTTCGTCGTCGGGGTGGGCTACGAGCGCGACCACGGCGGGGATGAGCTCGGGGCGCGAGGTGAGGATGACGATCGGTTCCGCCGACGTGTCGGCGAGCCCGTCAGCGCCCTCGGGGAAGAACTTCACCTTGTGGTAGGCGCCGTCCTTCTCCCGGTCCTCGAGCTCGGCCTGAGCCACGGCGGTGCCGAAGGTCACGTCCCACATCGTCGGCGCATCCTGGGAATAGGCATGCCCTCCGGCGAGGTCGGCGAGGAACGCTCGCTGACTGACGGCCCGTGAGTCGTCGTCGATCGTCCGATACGTGTACTTCCAATCGACGGAGAGACCGGTGGAGCGGAAGAGATCTTCGAAGACCTGTTCGTCCTCGGCTGAGAGCTGCTCGCACAGTTCGATGAAGTTCTGACGTGAGACCTTGACGAAGTCGCGAGAGTTCTTCGGCGCTTTCTCCGGCGGCTGGAAGTCCGGATCATAGTGCCGGCTGGGATCGCAGGTCACGCCGTAGTAGTTCTGCACCCTGCGTTCGGTGGGCAGACCGTTGTCGTCCCACCCGAGAGGGTAGAAGACGTTCTTGCCCGTCATGCGCTGGTAGCGGGCGATGATATCGGTCTGCGTATAGGAGAACACATGCCCGACGTGCAGCGAGCCCGAGGCGGTGGGCGGGGGAGTGTCGATGGAGTAGACCTGCGCGCGATCGGTCTCGGCGTCGAAGGCGTAGACTTCCGCCTCGCTCCACGCCGCGTCCCATTTGTCCCGAAGGCCCTCGAGGGCCGGTCTGTCAGGCAGGTTCACTGACTCGTGCGTCGAGTCCGAAAAGGCAGGTGTGTTCATAACTGTTGATTTTCTCACCCGGTACGCGTCTGGCCAAACCGGTTCCCGCCCGCGTGCTCGGAAATCGGCAGAGGCCGCAAGCGGCTCCGATCGCGGCCTGCGACGTGGGTGGTCTCACATCCTGAAGGGTCGGTGAGACGACACGGCAGGCCGCAATGAGAATATGGGCCCATGGCGCCCTTGGACCGAATTCCGACAGAGAATCCGCCGCCGACGTCGACGGCGTGGATGAACCCCGCACGGGCGATCGCGATCATCGCCGTCGTCGCCATCCACTCCCTGGGCACTGTCGTAGAGGAGAACTTCGCCGATATGGGCCCCGACTGGTGGGTGGCGAACGCCGTCGACTCCGCCTGCCGCTGGTCCGTACCCGTGTTCATCATGATCTCCGGAGCCCTGGCCCTCGACCCGAACCGGGGCAGCAGGCCTCGGAAGTTCCTGTCCAAGCGCGTCTGGCGCATCGGGATCCCCTTGGTGTTCTGGACCGTCGTCTACGTCCTCTTCCGGCGCTATTACCTGCAGCCCGGCGACGACAGCTGGAATCCGGGGATCGCCATCCTCACCGGTTCGCCCTTCGTTCAGCTGTACTTCCTCTACGTTCTGGCGGGGCTGACGCTGCTCACCCCGTTCTTCCGCCTGCTTAGCGTGCACGGTTCCCGCCGTCTGCAGTGGGGGACGGGTCTGATCTTCCTGGGCATCGGCATGCTCGACCAATGGGTGTCGACGGTCTTCGCTGTGGGCGAGGCGAATATCGCCACCCGTTTCCTGACCATGGCCGGTTTCTACATCCTCGGCTGGGTCCTGCGGGACATCGTGCTCAGCACCCGCGCGGTCGTGTCGGCCTGGGTGAGTCTCATCGGGTCGGTCGCCGTGACCACCCTGTGGGCCGGCTTCGGTCCCGGTGAGAAGCCGTGGATCTTCCCCTACGAGTATCTGTCTCCCGTCGTCGTCATCGCCTCGCTGGCGGCCTATCTGCTTCTCCATCATCACCTGCGATCGGGATTCGGCTTCCTTCACCGGTTCTATCCGTACTCCTTCGGCGTCTTCCTTCTGCATCCGCTCGTCCTCTACCCGGTGCGCAACGAGATGGGGCTGCCGACGACCGTTCCCGGCGTCCTGCTGCATGCCTTCGTCATGCCAATTGCGTACACCCTCATCTGCGCCGTCGTCACCTGGTTCGCCGTGAAGATCCCCGGAGTGCGTGCCGTATTCGGGGAAGGAGGTCCGCGCAACCCGCATGCGAGACCGGCAGCGAAGAGCCCGAGACGCACGGCAGGGAACACGAGGCCTGTGCCGGAGAACCCGAGAACCGCGCCGGAAGTCTCGGCTACCGAAGCGAGAGGACTGTCGGTCGAGCCCCCGCACACCCGGTCCTCGGACCCCGACCCCCTGGAGCCGGAGAATCCGTAGACTGGTCGTCGGAAAAGGTGATCGCGGACACGATCGAAGGAACCGAGACCAGGGAGTACGGAGATGGAAACACTGAGAGCAGTGGTGACGGGAGCGAGCTCGGGCATCGGTGCCGCCACCGTCCGACAGCTGCGCGAACAGGGCTGGGACGTCGTGGCCGTCGCCCGCCGGGAGGACCGACTCAAGGCACTCGCCGAGGAGACCGGAGCCGACTACATCGTCGCCGACCTCACCGATGACGCAGAAGTCGAGCAAATGGCCGCCGAGGTCCTGCGCGGCGGTCCTGTGCATTCCCTCGTGGCGAACGCGGGCGCCGCCTTCGGCGTCGACACGATCGCCGAATCCTCCGTCGAGGGATGGAGGGACATGTTCGACATCAACGTCCTCGGCGTCCTGCGCGTCGTGAAAGCCCTGCTGCCGGCGCTCATCGAATCCGGTCGCGGCGATATCGTCGTCATGTCCTCGACTGCCGGCCACCAGGCCTATGAGAAGGGCGGCGGCTATGTGGCGACGAAGCACGGAGCCCATACGATCGCTGCCACGCTCAGACTCGAACTCCTCGGCGAACCGGTGCGGGTCATCGAGATCGCGCCGGGAATGGTGGCGACCGAGGAATTCAGCGTCAAGCGTCTGGGAGACGCGGAGAAGGCGGCCAAGGTCTACGAGGGGGTCGAGAACCCGCTCACGGCCGAGGACGTCGCCGATGCCGTCGTCTACACGCTCACCCGACCGCATCACTTCAACGTCGACCTCATGGTCATTCGCCCCATCGCCCAGGCCGAGCAGTACAAGGTCGCCCGGAACAGGGGGCTGTGAGGCCGCTGTCTCGTTCGGAGACCACTCGGCTGCGCTGCGCCGCCGCCGAGTGGTCTCGAGCGCAGTCGACGGTATACGATTGATATGCGTCGATCCGGCCATCACCGGGGAGCATCCGGAAGAACGGACCACATGGTCGTGACGGACCGCCTCGGCGGATTCCCTCACATCCGCGGTCTCAGTAGAACCGGACGGGTGGACCCGTCAGCGTCCGGCAATGAGCGATCCGTCGTCTGACCCCATCGGTGCAGACTGCGGATAAGCGAGGTGGTACCGCGGCAGACTGTCGTCCTCGTGACAGTGACCGCAGTGACCCAGAAGGACGCTCATGACCCAGCCTGTCTATCCCAAGGTATCGACCTCGGCCTTCGGCCTCTCCGCCTCGCCGAACTTCCCTGCGATCGAAGACGCCGTCCTCCGCTACTGGCAGGAGGACGACACTTTCAGAGCCTCCATCGATCAGCGCGACGCCGGTGAGAACGGCGAGAACGAATTCGTCTTCTACGACGGTCCTCCCTTCGCCAACGGGCTTCCCCACTACGGCCACCTGCTCACCGGCTACGTCAAGGACGTCGTCCCGCGCTTCCAGACGATGCGGGGCAAGAAGGTCGACCGCCGATTCGGCTGGGACACCCACGGACTGCCCGCCGAACTCGAAGCCGAACGCCAGCTGGGCATCACCGACAAGTCCGAGATCGGCCGCATGGGCCTGGCCGCCTTCAACGACGCGTGCCGCTCCTCCGTGTTGCGCTATACGAAGGAGTGGGAGGAGTACGTCACCCGCCAGGGGCGCTGGGTCGACTTCGACAACGACTACAAGACGCTCAACGTCGAGTACATGGAGAGCGTCATCTGGGCGTTCAAGCAGCTCTGGGACAAGGGACTCGTCTACGAGGGCTACCGTGTCCTGCCTTATTGCTGGAAGGACGAGACCCCGCTGTCGAACCATGAGCTGCGCATGGACGACGACGTCTACAAGATGCGTCAGGACCCGGCGGCGACGATCGGGTACAAGCTCACTGACTCCGATGAGTGGGTGCTCATCTGGACGACCACCCCGTGGACCGTCCCGTCGAACCAGGCCGTGGCCGTCAATCCGGAGATCCCACTGGTCGCGGTCGTGCCCGGCCCCGACGGCGCCGCCGAACTCCAGGGGCGGACACTCATCCTCGCCGAGGCCCGGCTCGGAGCCTACGCCCGCGAACTCGGTGAGAACCCCGAGGTGCTGCGGACCTTCCCCGGCAGCGAACTCGTCGGCCGCGCCTACGAGCCTCCGTTCCCCTACTTCGAGAACCGTCAGGACGAGTTCGGCGACAGGATGCACACCATCCTCGCCGCCGATTTCGTCACCGTCGAGGACGGCACCGGAATCGTCCACCAGTCACCGGCCTTCGGTGAGGAGGACAAGGAGCTCACGGATGCCTACGGCATCACAGCCGTGCGTCCCGTCGACGACGCCGGCCGCTTCGACTCGACGGTCGGCGACTATGCGGGTCAGCAGGTCTTCGATGCGAACAAGGCGATCGTCAAGGACCTGCGGAACCACACGGGCCCGATGGACGGACGGTCGGCCCTGCTCATCCGCCACGAATCATACGAGCACTCCTACCCGCACTGCTGGCGCTGCCGCAACCCTCTGATCTACCGCGCCGTCTCGTCCTGGTTCGTCCGTGTCACCGAGTTCAAGGACCGGATGGTCGAGCTCAACGAGCAGATCAACTGGGTTCCCGACAACGTCAAGCACGGCCAGTTCGGCAGATGGCTCGAGAACGCCCGCGACTGGTCGATCTCGCGCAACCGGTTCTGGGGATCGCCGATCCCGGTGTGGATCTCCTCCGACCCTGCCTATCCGCGCACCGACGTCTACGGGTCTCTGGCCGAGATCGAAGCCGACTTCGGTCGACTGCCGCGCAATGATCAGGGCGACGTCGACCTCCACCGCCCCTGGGTCGACGACCTCACCCGGCCGAACCCGGATGATCCGACCGGCCGGTCCGTGATGCGACGGATCCCGGAGATCTTCGATGTGTGGTTCGACTCCGGCTCGATGAGCTACGCGCAGGTCCACTACCCGTTCGAGAACTCCGAATGGTTCGACAACCACTTCCCGGCCGATTTCATCGTCGAATACGTGGGACAGACACGCGGCTGGTTCTACCTGCTGCACGTGCTCGCCACAGCCATCTTCGACCGCCCGGCGTTCACGAACTGCATCTCCCACGGCATCGTCCTCGGTTCCGACGGGCAGAAGATGTCGAAGTCGCTGCGCAACTACCCCGACGTCAATGAGGTCTTCAACCGCGACGGCTCGGATGCGATGCGCTGGTTCCTCATGGCTTCGTCGATCCTGCGCGGCGGCAATCTCGTCGTCACCGAACAGGGCATCCGCGATGGTGTGCGGCAGGTCGTGCTCCCGCTGTGGAACACCTGGCAGTTCTTCGCCACCTACTCCAATGCCGCTGACGCCGCTGACGGCGCCGCGACCGGTTATCAGGCACAGGCCCGGTACGACTCCGCCCAGGTCCTCGACCGCTATCTGCTGGCGAAGACGCACGATCTCATCGCAGAGTTCGCCGAGGCGATGGAGGGCCTGGACATCTGGGCCGCCTGTGAGCTCGTCCGCAGCTACCTCGATATGCTCACGAACTGGTACGTCCGTCGTTCACGTCGCCGGTTCTGGGACGGCGGGGTGAGCACACACGAGTCCTTCGATGTCCTCTTCACCTGCCTCGAGGCCTTCTGCCGCGTCGCCGCTCCGCTGCTGCCGTTCACAGTGGAGGAGATCTACCGCGGACTGACCGGGCATCGCTCCGTCCACCTCGCCGACTACCCCGACGCCGAGGCGTTCCCCGCCGATGCCGACCTCGTCGCCGCGATGGACCTCACTCGCGACATCTGCTCGACGGCCTCCTCGGTGCGCAAAGCCAATCACCTGCGCGTGCGACTGCCCCTGGCTCGCATGACCGTGGCCACAGACACCGAGCTCGGCACGGAGTTCACCGAGATCATCGCCGATGAGCTCAATGTCCGGTCGGTCGTCGTACTCGACGTCGCCGAGGCCGAGGCTGCCGGATTCTCCCTGTCCCAGAACCTCGTCGTCAACGCTCGCGCAGCCGGGCCCCGCCTCGGCAGACAGGTCCAGCAGGTCATCAAGGCGTCGAAGACCGGTGACTGGTCTGTGGCCGACGGCACCGTCGTCAGCGGCGGCATCGAACTCGTCGAAGGCGAATACACTCTCGAGTCGGTCGCAGAATCCGGGACGGAAGGCATGGAGCTGGCCGCTCTGGACTCCGGCTTCCTCGCCCTCGACACACGGGTCACCCCGGAGCTCGAGGCCGAAGGCATGGCGCGTGACGCCGTGCGCGCCATCCAAGGCATCCGCAAACAGCTCGACCTGCGCATCTCCGACCGGATCGAGGTCACCGTCGAAGCCGATGCCGAGGTCGCTGCAGCACTCGAACCCCACTCCGAGCTCATCGCGGGCGAGACCCTGGCGACCGCACTGGTATTCGGTGCGGCCGACGGCGCAGCAGAGATCTTCACCCCCGATGAGCTGCCCGGCGGCACCCGCTTGGCGGTGAGCCGCGCATGAGCAGCGACGTGACGAACGGCGACGGCGAGCCGCGCGAGGACGACACCGACGCCACTGCGTCGAGCACGGAGTCACGGGCGGAACTGGCCCGGGTCTATGCCCTGCTGCTCGCACGAGCGGGAGAGACCCAGGTCGAGCTGCGCCTCGATGCGACCCGACGGGCCTGCGAGCTCCTCGGCGACATCCACGCCGCGGCGCCGACGATCACCGTGACGGGGACGAACGGGAAGACCTCCACGGCCCGGATGATCGATTCGCTCATCACCGCCCACGAGCTGCGGGTCGGCCGATTCACCAGCCCGCACCTGCATTCGGTGACCGAACGGATCTCCGTCGACGGTGCCCCGGTCTCCGTCGAGACCTTCGTGCGCATCCATGACGAGATCGCTCCCTACCTCGACATCGTCGACGCTCAGCTGGAGTCCGAGGGACGCCCGAAGCTCACCTACTTCGAGGCGCTGACCGTCCTCGCCTTCGCTGTGTTCGCCGATGCCCCCGTCGATGTCGTCGTCACCGAGGTCGGCATGGGCGGACAGTGGGACTCGACGAACGTCGCCGATGCCCAGGTGTGCGTGTTCACGAAGATCGGTCTCGACCATCAGGCGTTCCTCGGTGACACCATCGAGGAGATCGCGGCCACGAAGGCAGGCGTGCTCGATCGCAGCGTCGATCCTTCGCCGGCACCCGAGCCCGTGGCCGTCACCGCTGTACAGGACGAGGAAGCACAGATCGTGCTCGAAGCCGAAGCGGACCGGCGCGAGGTCGAGCTCGTGACCGAGGAGCGGGACTTCCGGCTGCTCGATCGGCGGCGGGCCGTCGACGGACAGCTCATCACCGTGCAGGGGCGGCGCGACGTCTACGCAGACGTCTTCGTCCCGCTGCACGGAATCCATCAGGCACACAACGCAGCGGTCGCCGTCATGGCTGTCGAGACCTTCCTCGGCGCCGAGGACAGACCGCTCGATCAGGAGACCGTGGCCGAAGGTCTGGCGCGGGTGACGTCGCCCGGTCGCGCCGAACTCGTGCGCACCGGCCCCAGCGTGGTCGTCGACGGGGCGCACAACCCCGACGCCGCACATGTGCTCGCCGAGACCCTCGACGAGGCATTCGACTTCGACTACGTCGTCGTGGTGCTGGCGATGCTCGCGGACAAAGACATCCACGGAGTGCTCGAAGAGCTGCACCGCAGCGCCGATGTCTTCGTCGTCAGCGAAACGCTGAGCGCCCGGGCGCTGTCGGCCGAAACCCTCGCCGAGGCGGCTCGAGAGTGGGTCGACGAGGATTCCGTGATCGTCGCTGCCGACCTCAACGCCGCTCTGATGAAGGCCATCGACCTCGCCAACGGCGTGGCGGCGAAGAGCCCCGGGATCCTCGTCACCGGATCGCTCTACACCGTCGCTGAGGCGCGTCTGCTTCTGGGCAAGGGGGAGGACCAGTGAAGTCGAAGTACCCCGTCCTGTGCGGGTCGATCCTCATCTGCGAACTCCTAGTCGTGTATTTCGCCGTGCTCACGACATTCGGGCTGTCCGTGAAGTCGGCGCAGACGCTGAGCCTGGGGCAGCTGCTGATCGGAGCCTCGGTCGTCGCCGTGGTCGCGGTCGCCGCTGTCATCATGCTCCCACGGAGGATCGGTCAGAAACGGCCCGGGGTCATCCTCGGCTGGATCGTCCAGGCCCTGCTGCTGGCCTCCGGCTTCGTGCTCAACTCGATGTTCTTCGTCGCCGTCATCTTCATCGCCCTGTGGGCGGTGGCGGTGTACTGGTCGGCCCGCATCGACCGCGAGGTAGCAGCCCGCGCCTGAACCCCGACCCGGACGGCCGCGCATCGGCGCCCGGGTAAACTGTGGACGGACGTCCACTCGAACTTGGAAGGACCGGAATGGAACGTACGCTCATTCTCATCAAACCCGATGGAGTCGCTCGCGGACTCATCGGACAGATCGTCGCTCGGATCGAAGCCAAAGGCTATTCGATCGACGCGCTGAACCTGCGCACGGCCACCGCCGAGGAGCTGGCCGCCCACTACGCCGAGCACGAAGGCAAGCCCTTCTACCAGCCGCTCGTGGACTTCATGTCCGAGGGACCGATCGTGTCGATCATCGCCTCCGGACAAGGAGTCGTCCCCGGCTTCCGTGCGTTGGCGGGAGCCACCGATCCGACAGCCGCGGCTCCCGGTACGATCCGCGGAGACCTGGGCCGCGACTGGGGCGAGAAGGTGCAGAAGAACCTCGTCCACGGCTCCGATTCCACGGAGTCGGCCGAACGCGAGATCGGGATCTGGTACCCCGCCTGAGGTCACCGGAGCCGAAACGGGCGGAGTGCACGGTGCCTGCGGACCTGATGTCACGGGCACTGCGAGCCTGAGAAACGTGCGAGGGGCGTCCCACCAATCGGTGGGACGCCCCTCGATCGTCTGCTCGACGGAAGGGTCTGCGAGAGCGAAGGCCTCTGGGCGCGGAGGGCCGTCAGAAGAGGGTGGAGAAGTACGACCAGAACTGGACGACGATGCAGGCGAAGATGATGAGCATCCACAGCACCGACAGCGCGATGTTCTCCTTGGCCATGACCCGGACGAACGGACTCTCAGCCGCCCGGGAGCCGAAGCGGCCGGAGAGCAGATTGTGCGCCGTCACGGCCACGAACATCGGAATCGTCACGGTCCACACGATGATGCACCACGGGCATCCGACGCCGATCCTGTAGATCGAGACGTAGAACAGGAACATCACGAGGACCACGCCGAGGGCCAGGCCGACATTCAGGCCGAGCATCACCCAGCCCGGCAGTTCCGCTCCGGCGACGAGGAGCACTCCGAGCAGCAGCGGGAAGACGAAAGCCGCGATGCCCAGCAGCTGGTTCGGGAAGCCGAACAGCTCCGCTTCCGCATGTTCCATGACCGAACCGCAGGAGAAGAACGGATTGAGGTCGCAGGAGAGGACGACATCCGGATTCGCGAGCTTCTCGTACTTCTCCGCCGAGAGCGCGAACGATGCGAGGAAGCCGATCACGGATGTGACGATGAGGAAGATGCCGAAGGGAGCCCGCCTGAGCACCCATGCGGAGGTGCCGGGAGCGGAGACGAGGTCAGCGGAGCGAGTCTGTGCACTGTTCACCCCTCAAGAATGCCTGGCCGCACCCCCTGCGGCAAACCCCGAACTCGCCGGAACCCCGGCGGAGGGGGACATGTGTGACATAATGGCGATACGGATACCTGTTCTCACACCGAGCGGGAGAAGTGCCTCCACCGAGTCGAGGGTATGACCTCGCAGGTCGACAACAAGATGAGGCAGCACTGAAGGCCTACGCGCCGAGCGCGAGCCGGACGTGCCATCCACAAGTTTCGGTCCACCGCGGACCATGCAAGGATCCGAAGATCCGTACGGTGTGGACGGCGTCTTCGGACTGGGAGAACTGATGAACGATACGTCGAACGACGGCACAGAGTCGACAGATCCGACCGAAGGCATCCTCGCTGATCTGGCCGACCTGCAGCAGTCGGTCAATGCCAAGGGCAGCGAGAACGACGATGTCGACGACAGCGTGCGTGCACGCCTCGACGACATCGCCGAAGCAGCCGAATCACTGCGTACGGGCGAAGCCGACGACGGTGAGGACGAGGACGAGCCGCCGCAGCGCCGGAGGGATCCGAAGCCGGCACGAGAGGCTGTGGCCAACCGGGGGCTCGTCTTCGAAGAGTTCGTCCGCGCAGGCTCGAACTCAGAGGACGAGGAATCGGACAGTGAATCCGATGACGAGGAAGAGACGGACGACACGGACTCCGCACCCAGTCCCGTGAGCTTCGACCCTCGCAACCCCTTCGCCGCTCCGGCCCCGGCGGCAGCGTCGTCACCGGAACCGCGCCCGACCCCTTCCGTGCCCCATGACGGCGGCCTGATCTTCCAGGTTCCCCAGGCCGAACTCGCCGAGGTAGTGAAGATCGACGACGATGACAGCGACGATTGGGACGAGTCCCAGGACTCCGATGACGACGCTCGCTCCTCCCGCCGAGGCGACGAGGACGAAGACGAGAGCTCGAACGGTCCGCGTCGCCGCCGGGGCGGCCGCGGACGTCGGTCGCGCTCTCGCGACGACTCCGGTGACCACTCCGATGACGGCTCCGAAGAGAAGACCGAGGACGCCCAGGGCACGGAGGATGAGAGCTCCGGGAACGAGGAACCGCGCTCCTCCTCACGTCGGGGCTCGCGATCGAACAACCGCGGTTCCAAGCAGAACTCCGACACGGACTCACAGCATCCGAACGCGAAATCCGACAACGGCAAGTCCGACGAGAACCACTCGCACGATGACGACGATGACGACGATGACTCCGAGGGCGGATCCCGCCGGCGTCGTCGGCGTCGCTCCCGGACGCGCGGCACCGAACGCGACGAAGTGACCTCCCTCAAGGGGTCGACTCGTCTCGAGGCCAAGCGGCAGCGTCGCAAGGAAGGACGCGAGGCCGGACGTCGCCGCCCGATCATCACCGAGGCGGAGTTCCTCGCCCGCCGGGAGTCCGTCGAGCGCACGATGCTCGTTCGCGAAAGCGGTGACCAGACACAGCTCGTCGTCGTCGAGGACGGAATCGCGGTCGAACACTACCTCAAGGAGAACCGCCAGCAGGCCTCGCTCATCGGCAACGTCTATCTGGGCAAGGTTCAGAACGTGCTTCCGAGCATGGAAGCGGCCTTCATCGACATCGGCAAGGGCCGCAACGCCGTGCTCTACGCTGGTGAGGTCAACTGGGACGCCCTCGGCATGGACGGCAAGGCCCGGCGCATCGAAACCGCTCTGAGCCCCGGTGACTCCGTGCTCGTCCAGGTCACGAAGGATCCCATCGGTCACAAGGGCGCGCGGCTGACAAGCCAGATCTCCCTGCCCGGCAGATTCCTCGTCTACGTGCCCGGCAATTCGATGACCGGAATCTCCCGCAAGCTCCCGGACAACGAGCGAGCACGGCTGAAGAAGCTGCTCAAAGAGCTCGTCGGCGATTCCAACGGAGTCATCGTGCGAACCGCGGCCGAAGGTGCCACCGACACCGACCTCGGACGCGACGTCGAACGGCTGGCCAAGCGCTGGGAGACGATCGAGAAGAAGTCGAAGTCGACGAAGGTGCTGGCCCCGCAGCTGCTCTACAGCGAGCCGGACATGATCGTGCGCATCATCCGGGATGTCTTCAACGAAGACTTCAACTCGCTCGTCATCGACGGCGACGGAGCCTGGAACACCATCCACGAGTACGTCGAATCCGTGGCACCGGACCTGCTCGATCGCGTCCACAGCTACAAAGAGGACGAGGGCATCTTCGACCACTACCGGATCGAAGAGCAGATCCAGAAAGCGCTGCAGCGCACGGTGAGTCTGCCCTCGGGCGGTTCGCTCGTCATCGACCGCACCGAGGCGATGACGGTCGTGGACGTCAACACCGGCAAGTTCACCGGCTCGGGAGGCAACCTCGAGGAGACGGTCACCCGCAACAACCTCGAAGCGGCCGAAGAAGTCATCCGCCAGCTGCGACTGCGTGACATCGGCGGCATCATCGTGGTCGACTTCATCGACATGGTGCTCGAGTCCAACCGTGATCTCGTGGTGCGGCGCCTCGTCGAATGCCTCGGACGCGACCGGACGAAGCATCAGGTCGCCGAGGTGACCTCCCTGGGCCTCGTCCAGATGACCCGCAAGCGCATCGGCACCGGCCTGGCCGAATCGATGGTCAGCGCCGGCGCGGACCTCAGCGGTCGCGGGCTGCTGCTGCCGGGCTCCGAAGAGGACGGATCGAAGTCCCACCGCGGCAGCCGGTCGTCCAACGGCGACCACCGTCGCGACCGGAAGCGTCGCGGAGACTCCGGTTCGAAGGCGAAACAGAACGACTCGGACTCGCACGAGGAGTCCGTGTCCTCGGACGCCTCCCGTTCGGCTGTCGCGGCGATCGCCAAAGCCACCATGAAGCAGAGCGATTCGGACTCCGCGGACGAGAAGGCCGTCGGGGCCTCCCATGCGGAGTCGAGGTCCGAAGGCGATGAGGGCGGCAAGGGCCGCTCACGTTCTCGCAGCGGGCGGCGTCGCTCGAATTCCCGGTCGGCGCAGTCGGAGACCGCGTCGTCCGACTCAGCACAGTCGACCGACGAGAAGGAATCCGAGAACAGGGCGCACAGGGAAGCGAAGTCCGCCGCTGAGGACGGCTCGGCTGCGAAGCGCAGGTCTGCCCACGAAGACAAGCCGACCGCGAAAAGCAAGCCTGCCGACGAAGAGCCGAAGGATCTGCCGCTGATGATCGGTGCAGAGACCGAAACGAAGGTGGCTGAGGCGGCTCCGGTCGAGCGCGCCGCGAAGAAGCCGACCGCGGCACCGAAGCGGAAGACGTCCGAACCGCAGCAGGATCAGCTGCCGAGTTCCTTCGTCATCATCGGCGAGGACTGAGGTCGGCCTCGGCGGTGCTCTCCGCCACCGCGCGGCGCATAGCGAAGCGCCCCACCGACGATGACCGTCGGTGGGGCGCTTCATTGCTCGCCGGCGATTCCTGTGCACGCGACACGGCCGGCCATCAGCCCTCCGACTGCTGATTGCGGGTGGTGCTGATCGTCGGCTGGGCCGCCTGATCTCCGCAGAGGACGATCATGAGGTTCGACACGAGATCGCTGCGCTCGGCCTGCCCGAGCCTGACGATCTGCCGTCCCTCGATCTGCTCGATAGCGGTCTCGACCATTCCCACGGCACCTTCGACGATGAGCTGGCGTGCGGCGACGACGGCAGTCGCCTGCTGACGCTGCAGCATGGCCCGAGCGATCTCCGGAGCATAGGCCAACTGTGTGATGCGGGATTCGATGATCGTCACACCTGCGGCCATCACCCGGGCGGCGACCTCGTCGGAGAGTTTCGAAGTGATCTCGTCGGCATTGTCACGCAGGGACATCCGACGGGGATCGGAGGAATCGTAGGCATAGGAATTCGCGATGTGTCTGACAGCGGTCTCGGCCTGGATGGCGACGAACTCCTCGAAGTCGTCGACCTCGAACATCGCCTGAGCGGTGTCCTTGACCTGCCAGACGACGACGGCGCCGATCTCGATCGGGTTGCCGTCGAGATCGTTGACCTTCAGCGTCGATGTCTCATGATTGCGGATGCGGGTCGAGACCTGGTCCTTCGTATAGAAGGGGTTGACGAAGCGCAGACCCGACTGCCGGACGGTGCCGACGTATTTGCCGTAGAGCTGGAGGACGACGGCATGTCCGGGCGCCACTGAGGTGCAGCCTTTGAAGAGGAACATCGAGGCGATGAAGCAGAGGATGCCGAAGATGATCAGGACGACGCCGATCACGGTCTGGGCGAAGGTCAGGACGAAGCCGACGACACCGAGGAGCAGTGCCAGCAGGAGCACGGCGACGGCTCCGACGATCGCGAAATAGCCTGAGACGCCGCCGGCAGATCGTTCCCGCACACGCTCGCCGTCCGGGGAGACGATACGTGTGGGACGAGCATCTCCGGGACCCGGCGGCGAGGCGGGGGAGGGCTGAGCCGAACGCCGGCTCCGGCCTCCGCCGGGCGTCTGCGATGCCGCGGGACCGGGCACGCCGCCACGCGTCTGTGGTCCGCCGGTGTTCGCCTGTGCACCGCCGGGAGGCCCATACGCCACCGGAGATTCGGGAGAACCCGAGGAGCCGGCCTGAGAACCCTGGGACCCGTAATGGCCGTTGGGATTCGTCACGGGCTCGGCACCCGGATACGAGGCCGGCTGAGTGTGTCCGTCCTGGTAGTGCGGAGTCGGGTCGCCCATCGGGAGGGACCCGCGATTCGGGGGCTGGTGGGGGCGTCGTCCGTGTTGCTGGGGATTCTCAGTCATGCCTCCAGTCTAGGTCACAGAATGAGACGCGGGTCTCAGAACGACCGTGCCAGCCCCCGTTGGATAACGGTTTGATAAATGAACGCACCTCCCCGGACCGAAGCCTTGTATGTGACGTACGTCTCAGGGATCTTGAGTGACCATGAACAACATTCAACTCTCTGCAGAACCGGTGTCTCCGGTCGACGATGCCATCAACTCCTGGTTCGATCCGATCGCGACGTGGTTCGGCAACATCATCTTCTTCCCGATCACCATCGGCGAGATCTCCTTTCCGTTCGTCGTCCTGTGGCTGATCTTCGCGGCCCTGGCCTTCACCGTGTATTTCGGATTCATCCAAGCCCGCGGAGCCAAGCTCGCGCTCGAGATCGTCCGGGGGAAATTCTCCTCGCAGGACGACCCGGGAGAAGTCACCCACTTCCAGGCGCTGGCGTCGGCCCTGTCGGGAACCGTCGGCCTCGGCAATATCGCGGGCGTCGGCGTGGCCATCGCCCTCGGCGGTCCCGGCGCGACCTTCTGGATGATCGTCGCCGGCCTGCTCGGCATGTGCACGAAGTTCGTCGAATGCACCCTCGGAGTGAAGTACCGCGAGATCGACGAGAACGGAGTAGTCCACGGCGGACCGTTCAAGTACCTCCCTGTCGCATTCCGGCGCTTCAGCAGGCCCGTGGCAGCGACGCTGACGGGACTGTTCGCGATCGCCATCCTCATCTTCGGCGTCGTCGGCGGTGGGATGTTCCAGGCCAACCAGACCTTCGCCCAGGTGCGCACCGCCACCGGCGGGGATGACGGCTTCCTCGCCGGGCCCTTCGCCTCTCTCGCCTTCGGAATCGTGTTCGCCGCCCTCGTCGCACTGGTGATCCTCGGCGGCATCCGCTCCATCGCGAAGGTCACCGACAAGCTCGTGCCCGGGATGGCGATCTTCTACGTCGTCTCCTGCCTCCTCGTGCTCGGACTCAACTTCTCGAACATCCCGCACGCGATCGGCGAGATCTTCGCGGGTGCGTTCAATCCGCAGGGGATCGCCGGCGGCGTCGTCGGAGTCATGATCATCGGGTTCCAGCGTTCGGCCTTCTCCAACGAGGCCGGCATCGGATCGGCGCCGATCGCCCACTCGGCGGTCAAGACACGTCGCCCGATCTCCGAAGGCTTCGTCGCTCTGCTCGAGCCCTTCATCGACACGGTCATCGTCTGCACCATGACGGCGCTGACGATCATCGTGGCCAACCAGGCCTCCTATCGTGAGGACCTCGGCGCCGGTGAGATCGGGGGAGTGGCACTGACCTCGGACGCCTTCTCCACCGTCGCCTCCTGGTATCCGGTGCTGCTGGCCATCGCCGTTGCGCTCTTCGCCTTCTCCACCCTCATCACCTGGGCCTACTACGGTGAGCAGGCCTGGAGCTTCCTGTTCGGAAATGCGAAGGCGAGCGTCACCGTGTTCCGTGCCCTCGTGTGCATCTTCGTCGTGATCGGCTGTGTGGCCACCTTCTCCAAGGTCGTCGAATTCGCCGACGCCGCACTGTTCATGTGCGCCTTCATCAACATCCTCGGCCTCTACCTGCTCATGCCGGTGGTGAAGAAGGAGATGAAGAAGTATCTGGCCGACCGCAGAGCCGGTACGCTCACGGATCCTGAGACCAGGGACGCCGTGCCCGTCGACGAGCCCGCCTGAGCGAGCCCCTGACGCTGCGGGCAGTGCGCCGCGATCCGTGAGACGCGGCGCACTGCCGTGTCGGCGCATCGTTAGACTGGTGCCGTGGAGCAGAACAGAGACGGAAAGACACGCGCCCAGGAGCGACTGGTGCAGCTGCGCGACAGCATCGACAACATCGACGCCTCCCTCGTCCACCTCCTGGCCGAGCGGTTCAAACTCACTGAACGCGTCGGCGAGCTCAAGGCCGATCATGGGCTGCCGCCGGCCGACGAGTCGCGCGAGGCCCGACAGGTCGCGCGCCTGCGTGTGCTGGCCGAGGAGTCCCATCTCGATCCCGAATTCGCCGAGAAGTTCCTCGCCTTCATCGTCGCCGAGGTGATCCGCCGGCACGAGCGCATCGCCGAGGCGCGAGAGTGAAGATGCCGGCCCGGCTCCACCGCCGGGGGAGGAGAGATGCCTCACAGTTCCGCGGACGGGCGCGAGGCGGCGGCTCATCGGGTTTGCCGATGCCCTGGAGGTTCGATTAGAATTGATCGTCGGTGCGCGTGACGCGCCACGGCTGGAGATTCCTCTCAATGGGAGGCCTGCGGAGGAGACTTCGAGGCAGCCAAGGGATAACCGCCGTTCGTTTGTGTATTAGCAGAAAGAGGGTTCGACCATGGTCTATGCCATCGTCCGCGCCGGAGGCCACCAGGAAAAGGTGAGCGTCGGCGACATCATCACAGTCAACCGAATGAAGGCGAAGGCTGGGGACAGCGTCGAACTCGAGGCCGTGCTTCTTGTCGACGGTGAGACGGTCACGACCGACGCCGACGCTCTGTCGAAGGTCTCGGTCAGCGCCGAGGTCGCAGGCGAGCTCCGCGGTCCAAAGATCGTGATCCAGAAGTACAAGAACAAGACCGGGTACAAGAAGCGTCAGGGCCACCGCCAGGACCTCACCCGTCTGAAGATCACGAACATCAAGTAAGAGGAGACTTCTCACATGGCAAGCAAAAAGGGAGTCAGCTCGACCCGCAACGGTCGCGACTCGAACCCACAGTACCTCGGCGTGAAGCGCTTCGGCGGTCAGGTCGTCAAGGCCGGCGAAATCATCGTTCGTCAGCGCGGAACCAAGTTCCATCCCGGAGCCAACGTCGGCCGTGGAGGAGACGATACCCTCTTCGCTCTGAGCGCAGGCGCCGTGGAGTTCGGCACCCGCAACGGTCGCAAGATCGTCAACATCGTCGGAGCCTGATCCTCCCCGGATCCGATCCGATTCCAATATGATCTCTCCCCGCACGGGGACCATGAAGGGTGAGTCGCCACGACTCACCCTTCATCTGATATAAGGACATTATGGCCACCGAGTTCGTAGATCGTGTCACCGTTCACCTCGCCGCCGGCGACGGTGGGAACGGTTGCGCCTCGATCAGGCGCGAGAAGTTCAAACCTCTCGGCGGCCCCGACGGTGCCGACGGAGGCAACGGCGGCAATATCGTCTTCCGAGTCGACCGCCAGACCACGACGCTCCTGCCGCTGCACCACCGCCCACATCTGCGGGCCGACGGCGGCGGAATCGGCAGGGGCGACCTGCGGCACGGCGCCGACGGACAGAACCTCGTCATCGCCGTGCCTGAGGGAACAGTGGTCAAGAACACCGCTGGGGACGTCCTCGCCGACCTCGTCGACGACGGCACCGAATTCACCGCGGCCGCCGGCGGCCGTGGGGGACTCGGCAATGCCGCCCTGGCCTCGACGAAGCGCAAGGCCCCGGGCTTCGCGCTGCTGGGCGAACCCGGTGAGACCCTCAGCCTCGTCCTCGAACTCAAGACGATCGCCGACATCGCCCTCGTCGGCTATCCCTCCGCGGGGAAGTCGAGCCTCATCGCGGCGCTGTCCGCGGCGAAGCCGAAGATCGCCGACTACCCATTCACCACGCTCGTGCCCAACCTCGGCGTCGTCCAGGCAGGAGATACGCGCTACACCGTCGCCGACGTTCCCGGCCTCATTCCGGGAGCCTCCGAAGGCAAGGGTCTGGGTCTGGAGTTCCTTCGCCACGTCGAACGCTGCGCCGGCCTCGTCCACGTCATCGACATGGCGACCTGGGAGCCCGGCCGCGACCCGGTCTCCGACCTGGCGATCATCGAATCCGAGCTCGCGGCCTATGCCGTCGACCTCGACGACGGCAGCGGTCTGCTGCCGCTGTCCGAACGCCCGAAGCTCGTGGCACTGAACAAGGTCGACATCCCCGACGGTCGGGACCTCGCCGACATCGTCCGTCCCGATCTTGAAGCCGCCGGCTACCGCGTGTTCGAGATCTCCGCCGTCAGCCATGCGGGGCTGCGCGAACTGTCCTTCGCGATGGCTGAACTGGTGCTGGCCGAACGCGAGCGCCGTGAGCAGATCGAAGCCACCCCGCAGCGCGTTGTCATCCGCCCGAAAGCCGTCGACGATCGTGGGTTCGAGATCATCGCCGACCGTGATTCGGAAGGGCCCCTGTTCCGAGTGCTCGGGGACAAGCCGCGCAGGTGGGTGCAGCAGACGGACTTCGGCAACGACGAAGCCGTCGGCTATCTGGCTGACCGACTCGAACACCTCGGCGTCGAAGATGCGTTGTTCAAGGCCGGAGCCAAGCCGGGGGACACGATCGTCGTCGGCGGCGAGGACGGAGTCGTCTTCGACTGGGACCCCACCACTGTCGGCGGTGCCGAACTCCTCGGCTCCCGTGGCAGCGATGCCCGCCTGGAGGAAGAGGCCCGGGCGACCCGCAAGGAGCGCAAGGCCGCCTACCACGAGCGGATGGATGCGAAAGCCGCCGTGCGAGCCGAGTTCGAGCAGGAGCGATTGGCCGAGCGGGGTCAGCGCAAGGGCGGATCGACGCCCGAATCGGCAGCGGACCCTGCAACGGGGACCGGCGAGGAGTGAGCGCCGCACCGAACGGGGACGGTTCCGCCCTTCCGACCCGCGAGGACATCGCCACTGCCCGGCGCATCGTGGTCAAGGTCGGCTCCTCCTCGTTGACGACGATCGATGGAGGCCTCGACGAGGCCAAGCTCATCGCACTCACCGATGTGATCGGAGCGCACCGGGCCGCCGGCCACGAGGTGATCCTCGTGTCCTCCGGCGCGATCGCGGCCGGCCTCGACCCGATGGGACTGACGAAGCGCCCACGGGACCTGGCCAGTCAGCAGGCGGCCGCCGGAGTCGGCCAGGGGCTGCTCATGGCCGCCTACACCCGGGCTCTGGGCCGCTACGATCTCGTGCCCGGTCAGGTGCTGCTGACGGCGGACGATCTGATTCGCCGGACGCAGTACAAGAACGCCCAGCGCGCGATCGACAAGCTCCTGGCTCTGGGCACTCTGCCGATCGTCAATGAGAACGATGCTGTGGCCACCGAGGAGATCAGGTTCGGTGACAACGATCGTCTCGCCGCTCTCGTCGCCCATCTGGCCCACGCAGATGCGCTCGTGCTCCTCTCCGACGTCGACGCCCTCTATTCGGGCCCCCCTGATCGGCCCGGGACGCGCCTGATCGACCACGTGCACGGAATCGGCGATCTGCAGGACATCGCCATCGGGGGCACCGGCTTGGCCGGGACCGGAACCGGGGGAATGGCGACCAAGGTCGATGCCGCGATCATGGTCACCGATTCCGGAATCCCTGCCGTGTTCACCTCAGCGTCGCAGGCCGCCTCGGCGCTGGCAGGGGAGCAGGTCGGAACCTATTTCTCCGTCACCCATCGACGTCGCGGCACCCGCCTGCTGTGGCTGCGCCATCTGGCGCGGACGTTCGGTTCGGTCACCATCGACCAGGGAGCCGAACAAGCGGTCCTCTCTCGGGGCACCTCCCTGCTCGCAGCGGGCGTGACCGGGGCTGAGGGCGATTTCGAGGCCGGGGACCCGGTCGAGATCCGCAACCTCAAGGGCGAGGTCATCGCCCGGGGCATGACGAACTTCTCCTCGGACGAGCTGCCGACGATGTTCGGGTCCACGACCGAGGAACTTGGCACCCGTCTGGGAAATGATTACCGTAAAGAGGTCATCCATCGAAACGATCTCGTTCTCACACAGGTGAGCGGGGGGAGATAGCCCATGACAGCAGCATCCGAGATCCACCCGAAGACAGTCCGCGGCGTGACCCGGATCGCGCGCAACGCCAAGGCCGCCTCGAGCCTGCTCGCAACGACGTCGACGGCGGAGAAGAATGCCGCACTCATCGCCGTCGCCGAGGCGCTGCGGACGGGAACCGACCGCATCGTCCAGGCCAACGACGCCGACATCGCCAGAGGTGCCGAGAACGGCATGAGCGAAGCCCTGCTCGATCGTCTGCGCCTCGACGCCGAACGCATCTCGGCGATCGCCGAGTCCGTCGAAGCGGTCGTCGACCTCGCCGACCCGGTCGGCAACGTCGTCGTCGGACGGACACTGCCCAACGGCATCCGGCTGACCCAGACCCGGGTTCCCATGGGCGTGGTCGGGGCGATCTACGAAGCCCGGCCCAATGTCACCGTCGACATCGCCATCCTGGCTCTCAAATCGGGCAATGCCTCCATCCTGCGGGGCGGGTCGGCCGCCCAGAGCTCGAACGCGGAGATCATCTCCATCCTGCGCAGCGCGGTCGAATCGGTCGGACTGCCGGCCGATACGGTCAACGGCATCGACCAGTACGGGCGTGAGGGAGCCAATGTCCTCATGAACGCCCGCGACTACGTCGACCTGCTCATTCCGCGCGGCGGCGCCGAGCTGATCAACATGGTCGTCCAGGAGTCCATCGTTCCCGTCATCGAGACCGGCGTCGGCAACGTGCACATGTTCATCGATTCCACGGCGACGGTGAAGACCGCCGTCGATCTCGTGCTCAACTCGAAGACCCACCGGCCCAGCGTGTGCAACTCGTTGGAGACGCTGCTCGTCCACGAGAAGGCCGCGAAGCGCGTACTGCCGAAGATCCTCGACCGACTCGATCAGTCCGGTGTCGTCGTCCATGCCGATTCCGAGGTCTCGGCGTTGGCACCGGCTGCGATGAAGATCAAGCGCGTATCGCGGCGGGACTGGGCAAAGGAGTACCTGGGTCTCGAAATCGCGATCAAGCTCGTCTCGGGCATCGAGGAGGCCATCGATCATATCCGAGCGTACAGCTCCGGGCACACCGAGGTGATCGTGACGAAGGACCTCGACAATGCTGACACCTTCGTCGCAGCGATCGACGCCGCGGCCGTGGGAGTCAACGTCTCCACCCGTTTCACCGACGGCGGGGAGCTCGGTTTCGGTGCCGAGGTCGGCATCTCCACACAGAAGCTGCATGCCCGCGGCCCCATGGGCCTCGAACAGCTGACGACGACGAAGTGGGTGATGATGGGCAATGGCCAGATCCGGTCCTGACCCGACAGTCCCGTTCCTGCCCCGGATCGGGTTCCGGGAATCACCGGTCCGGGACCGAGGACGTCGATCATCGGCATCCGTCATCGCTCGACATCATGTCGATGCCGGTTTCCCGCCACGTTCGTGAGAAACTGAGAAGACAGTGAATGCGACGCGCTCCAACAGCGTCGCATGCAATCAGTAAGGAGATATGACGTGAACGCAGCCATCATGGCCGCAGCCCAGGGTGCGGAGCATTCAGCCCACACCGAGCTGCCGATGGATCCGATCTACTTCGGACTCATCACTCTGGCGATCTTCCTCACGATGGGCATTGTGACTCGGTCGTGGAAGGGCATTTCGCACCGCCACTGATATGGCAGAGCACAGACGCAGAGTCGGTGTCATGGGCGGCACCTTCGACCCCGTCCACCACGGCCACCTCGTCGCGGCAAGTGAGGTCCAAGCGACCTTCGACCTCGACGAGGTGGTTTTCGTCCCCACCGGGCGGCCGTACCAGAAGGATGTCGAAGAGGTCACCAGCGCCGAGCACCGATATCTGATGACCGTCATCGCCACGGCATCGAATCCGCGCTTCACCGTCTCACGTGTCGACGTCGATCGTCCCGGCCCGACGTACACTATCGATACGCTGCGCGATCTGGCTCGAAGCTACGGTTCGGACACGGAGTTGTTCTTCATCACCGGCGCGGACGCTTTGGCTCAGATTCTGACGTGGAAGAATGTGGATGAGCTGTTTTCCTTGGCACACTTCGTCGGGGTCAGCCGACCGGGGCACGAACTCCATGGGGAGGGCCTGCCTGTTGACCGGCTGAGTCTCGTGCAGATTCCGGCGCTGGCGATATCGTCCACGGATTGCAGACAACGGGTGATGGATGGCGCGCCCGTCTGGTACCTCGTACCCGACGGAGTCGTGCAGTACATCGCGAAATACGAGTTGTACAGGAGTGAGAATGGCTGAGGAGCAGTTCACGTCACGTCGAGCCCGGCGAGAAGCCGAGCGGCTGGCGGCGGAACAGGCGTTCGAGGCACGAGGGGTTCCTGAGCAGCCGAACGAGGCGCCGAACTCCCGCGCAGATCTGCTCAGCCCACTGCCGCCGAAGAAGCCGGAAGCGGCGCCGGATGCGTCCGCAGCCGGCGCGGAGACCGGTCCCGAATCTGGTTCCGGATCCGACTCGGCCGGGGCAGAGACGGACTCCCGCATCGACCCCGCTCCGTCACCGCGGACCAATCACGAGCGCGGCGCCCTGGCTTCGGACCATCCGCTCGAATCACGACCGCCTGTCAATGCCGAGGACCGTCTCGACCCGCAGCGGACTCCGCTGCCGCACTTCGAGTCCCGTGCCGAGAAGAAGCGGTATCTGCGCGAACACGGACTCTCACTCAACGGTGACCTGTCCACCGGGGCCCTGCCGGTCGTCGCCGACGAGGAGGAACTGGCCGAGCGACGG
This sequence comes from Brevibacterium renqingii, assembly GCF_017808095.1. NCBI lineage: Bacteria > Bacillati > Actinomycetota > Actinomycetes > Micrococcales > Brevibacteriaceae > Brevibacterium > Brevibacterium renqingii. The sequence continues at coordinate 282,165 of NZ_JADBHG010000004.1, forward strand.
GCCGCAGCCGAAGGCCGCCTCACCGGGCCGGTGCCCGAAGTCTCGGAGACGGATTCGGCAGAGTTCCCCGAAGCGACAGACGAGACGGAGCAGCCGGAGCAGGAACACGAATCCTACGATGCCGCCGGGTTCGGCGGCGCCTCCGAAGAAGTCGCAGCACGCGACTTCGAAGCTCCGGTGACAGCCGAATCGGCTCCGCGCCCGACGTCGCTCGACGACGAACCCTATGATGCCCTGTCCAAGCCCTATTCGGCGCTCGAGGGCGAGGACGCAGCAGGGACCGATCGGAGCGCTGCCGAGACCGGTCAGAACGCGACCGAGGATGAGGCCCCGAGCGCTGCCGTGTCCGACGACGACGTCCTGAGCGCCGAAGCCCCCTCGTCGGGGGAGGACGAGGGGCCCGAGCCGAGTTCTCGCTCGCGCCGGATGCCGATCGTGCAGCCGCCCTCGACGTCCGGGGTGCGGGTCGTCACGGCGGCATCGGCCCAGGCCCCGGAGGTCGATGAGTCGGCGAACGGACAGGCTTCTCCTGCACAGGAAGCACCCTCGGCTGAGTCGGAGTCCGGCGCTGCGGATGCCACGGCAGACTGGTCGGGCTCTGCGGGGACCCAGGCGTCCGAGTCCGGGTCCGATGACGCGGCACGCGCCTTGGCGGCGAACCCGGAGACCCGTCCCATGGACGCGGTGCCCGAGGCATGGGCCCTGCCGAACGCCGATTACGAGGACGAAGAGACGGAGAACCCCCCGGGAACGCGGATCCGAGCCAGCTCGGTGACCGGTCAGGACGGAAAGATCCTCATGGGCGAAGAGCCCTCGAAGATGCCGTACATCATCCTCGGCGTGGCTGCATTCTTCGCATTGGCACTCATCGTCATCGCCCTCGTCATGTTCCTCTGACCCCTTCCTGCATCCACCCGAAAGGATCTTGTGAGCGAGATCGCCGAATCAACCCAACTGCTGAGGACCGCGGCCAGGGCCGCGGACGAGAAGCTCGGCACCGACCTCGTCGGTCTCGATGTGAGCTCCACGCTCTACATCACCGATGCCTTCCTCATCATCTCCGCCGACAACGAACGTCAGATCGGGTCGATCATCGACGCCGTCGAGGAAGCCGTGCAGCTCGAACACGATCGCACGCCTCTGCGCCGCGAAGGCCGCGGCAGCGACTGGGTGCTGCTCGACTTCGGTGAGATCGTCGTCCACGTATTCTCCACCGAACAGCGCGAATACTACGCACTCGAACGGCTGTGGAAGGATGTGCCCGTCATCGACCTGCAGCTGCCCGGCTCCGACGAGGCTCGATGACGAAGACGGTCCTGTTCTGGCGCCACGGCCAGACCGACTTCAATGTCGAGGGCCGCTTTCAGGGGCAGTCGGACGTCCCCCTCAACGACGTCGGCCGCGCCCAGGCCGAGGACGCGGCCCGCGGACTCGTGGATCTCGGACCCGAACTCATCGTCTCCTCCGACCTCTCGCGGGCGGCCGAGACCGCGGACAGCCTCGCCCGCCTCACCTGTGTCGAACCGGTCCGTGACAAGCGCCTGCGTGAGGCGGCCTTCGGCGAGTGGGAGGGATCGACCCGCGCCGAGGTGGCCGCCACCTGGTCCGCTGAGCTCAGCGAATGGGCCGCCGGTGCCGACATCGCGCCTCCGGGCGGCGAATCGCGCTCTGAATCTGGGAGGCGCGTCGCCGCCGCGATCACCGACATCGTCGAGTCCACTGCCGCCGAGACGGTGGCGATCGTCGCTCACGGTGCCGTTCTGCGCGGCGCCGCCGAGATCTTCCTCGGACTCCGCGGCACCGGGCGCATCGGGGTGCTTCGCAACTGTGCTCACGGAGAATTCGGCTATACCGGCGGGGCATGGGTGCTGCGCAGCTGGGGCGCGGTCGCCCGCTGATCCCGCCGGCGTGTGACCCGACGGTGAGCACTCAGCCTGCGGACCGCCTGCGCGCGTCGACCGAGCGGATCAGTCCGACGAGCGCTTCCGCCGACTGATCCCAATCGAAGACCTGCGACTGCGCGCGCCCGGCCTCAGACCGCTGTGCCCAGGTCTGTTCGTCCGTGAGGGCGGTGATCGACTCCGCGATCGAGCGCGGATCCGTGGGGTCGAAGTACTCGGCGGCGTCCCCGGCGATCTCCCGGAAGATCGGAATGTCGGAGACGGCTGCGGGCACTCCCTGCGCCATGGCCTCGATCACCGGCAGTCCGAAACCCTCCTCCTGCGACGCCGTGACCAGAGCGGTGGCCTCGTCCAGGAGCCGAGCGTAGTCCGCGTCGCTGATCCCACGATGGAACACGACCTTCGCCCGGTCGGGGACGAGTCGGCGCAGCTGCGCCTCCCGGCGCCCCTCGATGCGGCTGGCGAGGTGCAGCGTCCAACCCGGCAGGTGTGCAAGGGCACGGATGAGGGACTCGACGTTCTTGTACGGCAGAAAAGCGCCCATGTAGATGAGGGTCTTCGCGGCATGCCGGTTCACGGTGCGCGCAGCCGAAGCGGTGACCTCGGCGGCATTCGACACCACGCTCACGGGTCGTCGGGTGAGTCGGTGGGCGGCGATGAGATCCTTCGTCGTCTCGGACACAGCGGCGACCGCATCTGCCCGGTCGAGCAGGATCCGCTGGGGCACGTAGCTGAGATGGTAGGCGCGCCACAGCAGACGGATGGGCAGCGGGAGGTCTCCCGGCGGCTGCGGATGCGAATAGTAGATGAGGTCGTGGACGGTGAGGATGAGGCCGTAGCGGCGCCCGGTCGACCCCATCGTCTGCATCGTCGAGAACACGACGTCGGCGCCCAGGGCATTGAGCTTGGCTGCGACGGCCACCTCGGCAGGGGAGGTGGGGTCGTTGAGTCTGACCCACGGACAGTGGGGAAGCAGAGCCAGCTGCGCCTCGTCGCTGATGATCGCGGTGACATCGATCTCCGTCCCTTCGACCGCCCTGAGGAGGGCGGTCAGCAGGCATGAACCGTAGCGCGAGATCCCGTCGTGGTGCCGCGTGCGAGTGAAACGCGCGTCGAAGAAGACCGACAGCCTCGGCGTCGGCTGAGGCCTCATTGTGCTTTTGCTCATGGAACTCCGAGTCGATAGTCTGATTCTTCGAAAGTCTGTGTCTGTCAATGTGCGCACATCGCGATGAAGGATCAGTGAGTGAAGGAACTGTCACCTGTGCCCGCGGCCGCTGAGGCCCGGTCATGATCCTAACGATTATCGCACTTGCCGCACTCATCGCCCTCACTCCCTTTCTCACCCGCGTTGCGGGGAGGGCCAGCGGTTGGCCCCTGGCAGCCGCCTATCTGGGCGTGGCCGGACTGTTCACCCCCACCGCCGCCGAGGTGATGGCCGGGAACACCCCGGAGGTCTCCTATCCCTGGATTCCCACGCTGGGTGTCGATCTGGCCCTGCGCGCCGACGGCATCGGCGTCGTCTTCACCTATATCGCGCTGATCATCGGCGCCGTGGTCTTCGCCTACTCGACGAAGTACCTCTCACCGGGACGCAATACGAGCTTCTACTGGCTGATGGTGATCTTCACCTTCTCCATGGTCGCTCTCGTGCTCAGCAACGACGTCCTCGTCCTGTTCGTGTGCTGGGAGCTGACCTCGCTTGCGTCGTTCTTCCTCATCGCCCGGTCCGGCTCGCCGGGGCAGGCGCCCGCCCTGCGCACCATGCTCTTCACCTTCATCGGGGGACTCAGCCTGCTGGTCGCGACCGGGGTCATCATCGCGGCGACCGGGACGACGAACCTGCATGAGGCGATCAGCTCTCCCGTCTGGGCGGGCCAGCCCGAGGTGACGACCCTCGTCGCGCTTCTCGTCGCGATCGCGGCCATGACCAAATCCGCCCAGTTCCCGTTCCATCCCTGGCTGCCCGACGCGATGGCCGCCGCCACTCCGGTCTCGGCCTATCTGCACGCTGCGGCAGTGGTGAAAGCCGGGATCTTCCTGCTGCTGCGGTTCTCGCCGACCTTCCACGCGACCCCCGCCTGGAACGGTCTGCTCATCGGCGCCGGGCTGATCACGGCCTGCCTCGGCGGCTGGTTCGCGCTCAACCAGCACGATGTGAAGAAGCTCATGGCCTATTCGACTGTCTCGCAGCTCGGTCTCATCACCGCCGTCATCGGCGTCGGCACCGAGGCGGGCATCGCCGCGGCCACCCTGCACGTCATCGCCCACGCCCTATTCAAATCCGGCCTGTTCATGATGGTCGGCGTCGTCGATCATCTCGCGGGGACCCGCGATCTGGCACGCATCCCCAAGCTCATGCGCACCGCCCCCGCCTCGTTTGCGGTCATGATCATCGGCTGCGCGTCGATGGCGGGCATCCCGCCGCTGCTGGGTTTCGTGTCGAAGGAGTCCCTGTTCGTGGCCCTCGGCGAAGCACCGGGAGGCGACTGGACCGGGTGGACGACTCTCCTCGTCGCCGTCGGCGCCTCCGTGCTCACGTTCGCCTACTGTGCGAAGACCGTCTGGGGCAGCTTCATCGACGGGCGCGAACCCGAGCCGCGCCGCCTCCACCAGGGCTCGTCCGTCATGCTCACGGCCGCGGCCTTGCCGATCGTCGCCTCGATCCCGTTGAGCTTCGTGCTCTTCGCCTTCGACAACCCGCTCGATCAGGTGGTTCGCGCGGCGATGCCGACCGCGACAGGGTCTGTGCATCTGGCGCTGTGGCACGGAGTGAACATCGAACTGCTCGCCTCGGCTCTGATCATCGCCGTCGGTGTGCTCATCATCGTCAAACGCTCGCAGGTCTTCGTCTTCTTCCACCGGGCCACACTGCCCTTCGACGGCTCGGATGTGATCGACGCGCTCAACCGGGGGCTGCGCCGCGCCGGCCACGTGCTCTCGGCATTCGTGAGACCGGCGAATTCCGGGCCCTACCTCGCCCTGTCCCTGGCGGGGCTGAGCGTGCTGGCCATCGGTGCGATTCCCGCCGTATACCGGGATCTGCCGCCTCTGCAGGAGGGGCTGGCACGTCCTGTGGACCTCATCCTCCTCGTGCTCATCGCCGTCGCCGTGCTCGTCGTCTGCACGTCCCATTCGCGCCTGACGACAGTGGTCGCGCTCTCCGCGGTGGGGATCCTCGCCACGGTGCAGATCCTCGCCCTCGGCGCCCCCGACGTCACCCTCACCCAGCTGCTCGTCGAGGCGATGACGATCATCGTGATCATGCTCGTGCTGCAGAAGCTGCCTCGGTCGTTCTGGCGCTATCCGAAACGGAAGCAGAGTCCCCGCCTGATCTTCGCGATCATCGTCGGAGCCTGCATGAGTGCTCTGACCCTTGTCCTCAACGGGCGCCGGGAGCGCTCCGATCTCGGCCGCTACTATCTCGAGCATGCTCCCGAGATCAGTGGGGGAGACAACATCGTCAACACGATCCTCGTCGAATTCCGTGCGCTCGACACCCTGGGGGAGCTGACAGTGCTCGGTATGGCCGGCATCGCCATCGTCGCCGTCATGTCGACGGTGAAGGACAAGTACATCGATCCTCCGGCCGAGAACATTCCCGAACCCCCGCGTCCGCCGTGGGTGTCGATCAGGCCGAAGGGCACCACCGCCTACCGTGCCGTCCATGAAGCATGGCCGAACGTCATCCCGCTGCAGCTGACGATCAAGGTCCTCGGCCCGCTGCTGGCCGTGACCTCCGTGCTGATCTTCTGGCGCGGGCACAACTCACCGGGCGGGGGATTCATCGCCGCGCTCGTGGGGGCGGCGGTCATCGGACTGGCCTACTTGTCGACGGCGAAGGACCGCGCGATCGGTCCGCCGCGGGCACCGCTGTACCTCATCGGCTCCGGCGTCGCCACCGCAGTGGTGACCGGGATCATCGGGCTCGTCTTCGCCGGTTCCTTCCTCAAACCCATGCACACCGAATTCGCCGGTCAGCATTGGACGACGTCGATGCTGTTCGACCTCGGCGTCTATCTTGCGGTGCTCGGACTCATGCTGCTGTCGTTCAACCTCCTCGGCGTCTCGGATTCGGCCGCGACTCCGGCCGGTGACGATGTGCTCACCAACGGCATCATCCACCGTGACGTCGAACGCACCCGCGAACGCGCCGACGAGCTGCTCTACGGCGAGCTCAGCGGTCCGATGGAAGCGATCCGCGGGGAACGGCCGGAACGCAGCAGACGGGCCGCCCAGGCTTCGGCGGAGGAGCGGGTGCGCGCGACCTCGACGCACATCCTGCGCGGAGACCCGCCGGTCGAACGGCATGAGGATCCGCCCGTCGAAAGGCAGGAGGCACCGTGATCCTCGCACTCACCATCGGCGTCCTCACCGCCGGCGGCGTCTACCTCATGATGCAGCGGTCGATGGTCAGGGGAGTCTTCGGCCTCACCCTCATCTCGCACGCGGCGAACTTCATCCTGCTCTCGGCGGGAGTCGGTGCCTGGAGAGACGAACCGCTGGCCGGTCGCGGCGGTCTGGCCGAAGCGGCGGATCCGCTGCCTCAGGCCTTCGTCCTCACCGCCATCGTCATCACCCTGGCCGTGACCATCTTCATGCTCGCCCTGGCCGTGCTCGGCCATGACGACGACCAGCAACGCAGTCCCGAGACGGGGGAGGAGCGCGACTCATGAACTCGGCCCTTCTCCTCCTGCTCATCGGCGTGCCTCTGCTGTCCTCGGCGCTGAGCGTGCTCATCACCTCTCGCACCTTCGACCGTCTCCTGCTCCTGGCCGCGCCGATCTTCGTCGGCGGCAGCGGAATCTGGCTGCTCGGCATCCATCGGGACACACCGGTGATCGCTCATTCAGTGGGAGACTACGTACCCGGACTTGCGATCGTGTTCGTCTCTGACACCTTCACCGCGCTCATGCTCGTGCTGACCTCGCTGGTCGCGCTCGTCAGCTGTCTCTTCCTCATCATCACCGGAGAAGACCAGTACCGCTTCGTGCCGGCGCTGATCCTGATGATGCTCACCGGCGTCTACGGCGCTCTGCTGACAGGTGATCTGTTCAACTTCTTCGTGTTCGTCGAAGTGATGATGCTGCCGGCCTATGCGCTCATCGCCGTCACCGGCACCTGGCGCAGACTCGGCATCGGACGTCTCTACGTCATGGTCAACCTGCTCACCTCGACGATGCTGCTCATCGGCGTCGGGTTCGTCTACGGTGCCACCGGCACGGTCAACCTCGCCGTCCTCGCCGACCAGGGCAGACCGACCGGACAGGCTGGCATCGCCCTCGGCGTGGTGCTGCTGTCGCTGCTCATCAAGGCCGGTGGCGCGCCCTTCCACGGGTGGCTCGTGCGCAGCTATCCGAACACCTCGGCCGGCATGATGTCCCTGTTCTCCGGGCTCCATTCGAAGGTCGGCCTCTACGCGATCTACCGCATCTACACCACGGTCTACGGTGATCCTGCTCCCTGGGTGTCCGTGCTGCTCATCGTCGCCGTGGTCAGCATCCTCATCGGTGCGATCTCCGGGTTCGGGCAGGTGCGCGTTCGCAACGTCCTCGGATTCCAGATGATCGCGGGCGTCGGACACATCCTGCTCGGCGTCACCCTGCTGACCTCGGCCGCGCTCGGCGCCGGCGCTTTCTACATGGTCCATCACATGATCACGATGGCGGGCCTGCTGCTCATCATGGGCGCGGTCGAGCAGACCTACGGGACTGGGTCCTTCCGGAAGCTGTCCGGACTCGCCGGACGCGAGAGATGGGCGACCGTGCTCATGGTCCTCGGACTCTTCTCGCTCATCGGCCTGCCGCCGACCTCGGGACTGTGGGGCAAGGTCGGGCTCATCACCGCGGCCACGGACAGCGGCAGCGGCCGCGGGTGGGTCCTCGTGTCGACCATCGTCGTCGGAGCCCTCATCAGCCTGCTGGCCCTGCAGCGCACATGGCGCAACACCTTCTGGGGGCCGCCGATGCAGACCTATCGTCCCGATTCGGCCGAGACCGGTCGTGCCCCGGCACAGCCGATCCTCCGCAGTGTGCGCATCCCCGCACGGCTGCTCGTGCCGGCCACGATCATGATCGGCCTCTCCGCGGCGCTCTTCTGCTTCCCGGAGCCGCTGCTCGACATCACCCAGCGGGCCGCCGACGGTCTTCTCGATCACAGCGACTACGTTCAGGCGGTGATGACACCTTGATTCGAATCATCCGCGGCGTGTCCTATGTCGGCTTCATCCTGCGGGCCGTCGTCACCGGCTCCTTCACCGTCGTCACCCGACTGTTCCGGGCCGATTACGCGCAGCCGATGATCGTCGAGCTTCCGCTGCGCTGCGCCACGGACCTCGAGGTCACGCTCTTCGCCTCGTCGATCACGATCACCCCGGGCACGCTCGTCGCAGCCATCGCCGCCGGGACCTCGACACAGCCGCCCGTGCTGTTCGTCCATGCGCTGTTCGAGGAATCGGAGGAAGAGGCCCTGGCCGGACTCATCGACATGGAGTCCCGTCTGCTCGCCATGACCCGGGGACGGGCCCCCGGGCTGCGCACCGAGTCCGAAGGAGAACGCCCATGACCGTCGTCGTCAGCATCTGCGCGCTCATCCTCGCCGCAGCCATCATCATCGGCCTCGTCCGAGTCCTCACCGCCCGTGACCAGGGTTCGCGGGCGGTGGTCTCGGACCTCATCTACTTCTCGTCCATCGCGATCGTGACGATGCTCGGCATCGCCGTGTCCTCCTCGGTCGTCCTCGACGTCGTCTTCCTCTCCTCCATGGTGGGGATCCTCGCGACCATCGCTCTGGCCCGCATCCTCACCAGGGGGCACCGCTGATGAACGAGACACTGGCCACCGTCCTCGTCGGGATCTTCGGCATCACCGGCTCACTGCTGCTGCTGTCCTCCGCACTGGCGATGTTCCGGGTCCGCGACTCGCTGTCGCGGATCAATGTGTTCTCCCCGGCGACGGGACTGGGCATGCCGCTCATCGTCGTCGCCGCCTACGTCTTCGACCTGCACGCATCGGGCTTCGACTGGGTGTCACTGCTCATGGCCGTCGTGGCCGTGCTGTGCCTGATCATCGTGTCTTCGGTGGCGAGCAACACGCTGGCACGTTCCGCGGTGCTCTCCGGCCAGCCGGTCTTCCGCAAGACCTCCCCGAACCGGCTCGCGCAGCCGCCGGTCGGGGCTGAGGACGTCGATCCGGACACGGACCGGCCCTGAGTTCGGCTCCGAGCGATCCTGAATCCTGGCGCAGAGCAGCCTCAGCCGCGGCCGGTGGTGCGCATCGTGATGTTGATCCTTCCGCCGCCGAGGTGATCCAGACGTCCGGCCTCCGGTGCGGTTCCCGGCTGGATCGACCGCACCCCGTGATAGGCGAACCGAGCCGGTCCGCCGAAGACGAATGCATCGCCGGACGCCAGACGGAGATCGGTGTACGGTCGGTTGCGGTGCTCGCTGTTGCCGAACCGGAAGAGGCAGGTATCGCCCAGGGACAGTGAGACGACAGGTGCCGGATCGAATTCGTCCTTGTCCTGATGCATGCCCATCTTCGCCTGCGCATCGTAGTAGTTCACGAGCGCCACATCCGGATGGTAGCCGTTCGGAACGAATCCCCAGGCGGCAACAGTGTCCGCTGGCTGGTCGTCGGCGTCGTCGACGACTGCCGTGGCCGCCTGCAGGACCTGCCGTCCCAAGCGTGTCATCCAATCGGGGAAGGGGAGCACTCTGCGGTTGTTGACGTCGGCGGCGCGGCGATCGTAACGACCCGGCCGCCAATGCCACCCGAGACCGATCGTGCGCACACTCATCGGGTGGCCGGCAATGGTGGTGGCATGGGGCGGCACCGGTCCGGACTGCCATTCGGCCCAGCGAGCGATGATCCAGCTCTGCGCCTGCTCGGAGAGGAACCCCGGTATCCACACCGCGCCCGGAGCGACGATGCTCGGTCGACGGTCGAAAGCCTCATCGGCGAAGAGCGAATCCATGTCTCCCAGGATGCCAGAGGCGACGGCGGCCGGCATCCATGACTCGGGGCCGGCGGCCGCAGCCACCGACCCCGCGAGCCTGTGTCACCGGCACTGATCAGAGTTCGCCGACCGGGACCTGCTCATCGCCCAGGCGCTCGGCGGAGACCTCCTTGCCGATGAGGGCGCGAAGCTCGTCGCCATAGTCCCAGACGTTGACGTTCATGGCCGCAGTGACCCGCCCGTCCCTTCTCCAGAACACGATGAATTCGCCGCTGGACTTGTCGCCGCGGATGACGACCTCATCGCCGGCGCTGCCGCGACCGACGTACTCCATGCCGAGGTCGTACTGGTCGGTGTAGAAGTACGGCTGCCAATCGTAGGCCCGGTTGCCGCCGGTGATCGTCGAGGCCGCGACCTCGGCCTGTCTCACCGCGTTGTCCCAGTGCTCGATCCGCAGGCGTTCACCGCGCAGGATGTTCTGGGCGTTCGCGAGGTCGCCGATGGCCAGGATGCTGCCGTCGGAGGTCCGCATGTGCTCATCGACGAGGACACCGTCGTCCGTCTTCAGGCCCGCCGAGGCGGCCGTCTCGACAGTCGGATCCGCGCCGATGCCGATGACGACGAGATCGGCAGGGACGCTGCCGACGCTGGTCTCGACGGCTTCGACGGCGGTGGAACCGGCGAACGACGTCGTATCCGCCTGCTTGAGGAAGGTGACGGCGTTCTTCTCGTGCAGGTCTTCGAAGTGCTGGCCGAGCTCCCGCCCGAGTATGCTCGAGAGAGGTGGTTCATCCGTGTGGAGGATGACCGTGACATCGCAGTCGTGGCTCCTCGCCGCCGCGGCGACCTCGAGGCCGATCCAGCCTCCGCCGATGACGGCGACCTTCTTGCCTTTGCCGAACTGCGAACGGATGGCCACTGCGTCTCCGACGTCGCGGAGGGTGTGGACGTTGGCCAGCTGCTCGCCGGGCACGCCAAGCGTGCGCGGGGTCGAGCCGGTCGCCAGGATCGCCTGGCCATACCGGATCTGTTCCCCGTCATCGAGAGTCACGGTCCGCGCTGCCGGATCGATGGAGCTGACCGTCGTACCGAAGAACGTGCTCACATCGTGCGCCGCATACCATTCCTCACCGCGCAGAGCGGAATCGGCCGGATCCGAGTCTTCGAGCATCACCTTCTTCGACAGGTCCGGGCGATAGTAGGGAGCAGCCGGATCGGCTCCTACGAGAGCGATCGAGGCGGGATAGCCGGCGTCGCGAAGCGACTCGACAACGGTGCCGCCGCCGATGCCTGCGCCGATGACGACTGTTCCGAATTCCTGGGTCATAACACGTCCTTTCATCGAGGGGACTCACTGCCGACTGTACCCGTCGACCAGGCCTGTCACCAGGAATGCAAATGCCGACAGGTTCAGTGACGAAGCCATTTTGGTCTGCGGGGGTGTCAGGCGTAAGCTGATTACCGCAAGGGGCTATAGCTCAGTTGGTAGAGCGTCTCGTTCGCAATGAGAAGGTCAGGGGTTCGATTCCCCTTAGCTCCACAGACACCCTTGGATCCACTCCGTCCCCGGACCGGCCCGCACCTGACGGGTCTGTTGCGGGCCGTGCTCTTCCATGACATATTCGACGCATGGACGGCATTCCTCCCCTCGATGCTCGAGAACTCGTCGGGCTCCGATTCTCCGCCGCCACGGCTGCTTTCCAGATCGAAGGCGCACGGACCGCCGATGGGCGCGGGCGTTCCATCTGGGATGACTTCGTCGACACCCCGGGAAACGTCGTCGACGGCAGCACAGCAGAACCGGGACCGGACAGCTACCATCGGTTCGACGAGGACATCGCGCTGCTCGCCGGCCTCGGCCTCGATCGCTACAGGTTCTCGATCTCCTGGACTCGCATCGTCCCGGAAGCGGGCACCGACCCGAGCGTGAATTTCGCGGGCCTCGACTACTATGACCGCCTCGTCGACGGGCTCCTGACCGCCGGGATCACACCCGAACCGACCCTGTACCACTGGGACCTGCCGGTGGCTTTGGAATCAGCCGGCGGCTGGCTCGATCGCGACACGGCTCACCGCTTCGGCGACTACACCGCGATCGTGGCCGACCGCCTCGGCGACCGGGTCCACCACTGGTACACCATCAACGAACCCGCATCGACGGCATTGCAGGGGTACGCACTGGGAGAACTGGCTCCCGGACACACAATGCTCTTCGACGCTCTGCCGACAGTCCATCATCAGCTGCTCGCCCACGGCATCGCCGCCGCGATCCTGCGCGAACACGGCTCTCGGCAGGTCTCGCCTGCGATCAACCACAGCCTCATCCTGCCCGAGACCTCCTCCGAGGCCGACCTCGCAGCCGCGGGAATGCTCGACACGATCCTCAACCGGCTCTTCGCCGATCCGCTGCTCCTCGGCGCCTACCCCGATCTGACCGGGTTCGGGCCCGAGATGCCCGTGGTCGCCGGAGACATGGAACTCATCTCGGCGCCGAACGATGTCTACGGCTTCAACTGCTACAACCCGATCACCGTGCGCGCAGCCAGCGGTCCTCTGCCCTTCGAGATGGTTCCGACTCCCGGAGCTGCGACGACCGGGTTCGGCCCGATGTGGCCGATCCGGCCCGATACGATGCGGGATCTCCTCATCGACATGCAGCACCGCTACGGCGACCGTCTGCCCCCTGTCGTCATCTCCGAGAACGGGGCGTCCTTCCCCGAACCGGACACATGCGAGGAGGAGATCGCCGATGTCCAGCGCATCGACTACCTGCGCGAGCACCTCCGCGCTGTGACCGAGGCCCTGGCCGCCGGCGTGGTCATCGACGGCTACACGGTGTGGTCGCTGCTGGACAATTTCGAATGGGCCGATGGGTGGACCCAGCGCTTCGGACTCGTCCACGTCGATATGGACTCCGGAACCAGGACCCCGAAGGCCTCCTACCGCTGGTATCGCGATCTGATCACCGCTGCCCGGGCATGAGCTTCGCCACCGATCCCGATCGCCGAGGCGACCCTGGAGGTCGGCCGCGCGTGTCGTCGGTATGGATGGTGTGGTTCACCCTCGCCTGGTTGGCGATCTGGACCGTGCAGCTCACGCCGATCCAGCTGCTGCTGCCGCTGCAGCTCGACACCCAGAGCGCCCACTGGATCGACGGCGTCGTCTGGTCGGGGCTGGTGCTCTCGACAGGCGGCCTGGCCGGGGTCATCGTCGCACCCGTGGCAGGCCGGTTCTCCGATCGCACGCGCCTCCGGATCGGGCGACGCCGGCCCTGGGCGATCGGCGGATCGTTCCTTGCCGCTGTCGGACTCCTGCTCACCGGCAGCGCCGAAGGCCCGGTGCTGATCGGTGCCGCCTGGGTAGTCACCTCCGTGGGGGTCTCCGTGGCCTCGGCCGCCTTCACCGCCCTCATCGCCGACCAGCTCGACGACCAGCGCGGTGCCGCATCGGCCGCGGCGAGCTCCGCCCAAGCGGTGGGCATCGTCGTCGGCGTCGGAGCCATCGTCCTGCTCGGGCTGAGCACCGGCGCGTCCTACGTCGTGCTCGCCGGGTTCATCCTCCTCATCGGGACGCTGAGCGCCGTCCTGCTGCCGGACCCTCCGCCGCCGCATGCCGCAGTGCTCGCCCTGCGCGCTCGTGCGGAACTCACCCGGGCACGCATCTCCTCGCTCGTCGACCCGAGCTTCACGAGACTTCTCATCAGCCGGTTCATCATCAACGTCGGCAATGCCTTCGGCACCTCGCTGCTGCTGTTCTTCCTGCTCTACGGCATCAGGGTTCCCGCCCCCGACGCCGAGGGTCGTCTGCTCGTGCTCATCGTCATCTACACGGTCTTCGTCGTCCTCGCAGCGGTCCTCGTCGGCATCGTCACCGACCGCAGAGGAAACCGGAGGCTGTGGACGGTTCTGTCCGCGCTGGTGCAAGCCGCCTCGGGCGTGATCATCCTCATCAGCCCGAGCTTCATGACCACTGCCGTGGCCGCCGGAGTAATGGGGGCCGGCTACGGGGCGTACATGGCCGTCAGCCTCGCCCTGGCCACGGACCTGCTCCTCGATCCCGATGACCATGCTCGAGACCTCAGCCTCGTCAACAGTGCCGCCAATCTCGGACAGCTCGTGGGGCCGCTGCTCGGAGCCGGTCTCGTCGCTCTGGTCGGCGGGTTCTGGCTGCTGTTCGCAGCCGCCGCGATCGTCTCGACCATCGGTGCCGGCCTGACACTGACCATTCGCCGCGGGCGCGCGGTCCTCCGCGCGCCCGCAGCGGATTGAGCCGAACCGGCCCAGGGTTCAGGAGAGCCCGAGCAGCTTGCCGCTCTTGGACAGCTCGGGGTCGGTGCACGACGACAGATCGAAGCAGCAGGGGCGGCGCTTGCCGGACTCGAGCTTCGAAATCGCGACGTCCACCCGCCGAGCCCGTGTGTCTGCGCTCTTCGTGGCTCTGATCCACCGCACCCATTCCCAGCGGGCCATCGCCGTCAGGCTCGTCCACACCTCATCGAGGTCCACGGCCGCGTCGAGAGCCGCCCGCAGATCCTCGGGCACGGTGACTTCAGGCCATTCCTTCCGCGGGTTCAGGCTGACTTCGACTGCCTCGCCGGGGGAGGTGCCCAGGCGCTGCCAGAGGTCGGGCTCGATGCTGATCCAGTGACCTCGGCGGCCGTCGGGTTCGACCACCGTGGTGAAGTCGGTGCCGTCGATGCTGCCGTCGACTGCGACCTGCCCTCGGGAGGGCAGTCGGTCGCTGGCGTCCTGTGGCAGGCGCAGAATGGGCCGGTCGCCGAGAAGCTCGGCGATGGCTGGAAAGGTGATCGTTGTCGTCTCGGCGGCATCAGCGGACATATCGGTTCCTCAGTGGGCTCGGCGGTGCGGTCGCACCGGACGATCGGTTGGGAACTTCAGGATAGCGCCGCTGTCCGCAGATGACTTCTCGAATCCTGACGAAACCCGCCGATCCGAGGTGCGGCCGGTGGGCAGCGGCCGCACCTCGGTCGGGGCCTGGCCGCGTCCACCGGCCGGACCCTGATCGGGCAGCGGTGATCAGCCGATCGCGCGCCCGACCCACTCCGGCCGATGCGTGATCGTCCGCGCAATCCTCTCGGCGATGGCGGCGGGGAAAGCCACGACCGCGCCCGTCGATTGGTCGACGTGGAGTGCCATGATCTCCTCGGTCGCGACGAGTCGCTCGTCGACGTACATCTCATAGGCCAGATGCAGCTTCTTCTCCCCGGCGCTCACGAGACTCGGGACGACGCTCAGCTGTGACCCGAGGGCCACCTCGTCGAGGTAGCGGATATGGGATTCCACGGTGTACAGCGAGGCCTTCGCCGAGTTCCGATAGTCGGCGTCGAGACCGAGGTGGTCCATCACCTGGTCAGTGGCGAAGCCGAAGACGAGCACGTAGAAGGCCTCGGACATGTGCCCGTTGTAGTCGATCCAGTCCTCGCTGACCTCTGTGAGGTAGACGGGAAGACTCTCCGCCCGGTCCGATGCGACCTCGGTCGGGGCCGGAACCGCGGCGGCAGTCGCGGCCGCATCCGCGCCATGGGTGGCGGCGAGTTCTGCGGTGAGCTTCCGCAGCGCGATGATCCCGGCGTCCCGGTGACGGACGAGATCCGGAATCGTGCGCTCGCCGCTCTCGACATCGCAGCCGGCGACGACGTCGTCACGGAGTGTCTGGGTGAGCTCGGGTGCCGTCAGACGCGTCCACGGCGATTTCAGGGACGGTCCGAAGTGGTCGAGCATATGGGCCATCCCGCCCTCGCCGCCGGCGAGGTGGAAGGTGAGCATCGGTCCCTGGAACGGCCACCGCAGGCCGGGTCCGTCGGTGATCGAGCGGTCGAGCTGCTCGACGGTGGCCTCGCCCTGCTCGACCATGTACAGAGCTTCACGCCACAGCGCCTCCTGGAGCCGGTTGGCGATGAATCCGGGTACCTCGCGGTCCATCCGGATCACGGACTTGCCGATGTGGGCATAGAAATCGGCTGCCCAGTCGACTGCGGAAGCCGAGCTCTCCTGGCCACCGACGACTTCGACGAGCGGGATGAGGTAGGGCGGATTGAACGGGTGTCCGACGACCAGACGTTCGGGATGGGCCGCCTCGGTGGCCATCTCGGTCATGCTGTAGCCGGACGTCGAGGAGCCGATGACGATGCCCGGATCGCAGACGGCATCGACCTGGGACAGCAGCCGGCGTTTGAGGTCCAGATCCTCCGGAGCCGACTCCTGGACGAAGCCGGTTCCGGTCACTGCCTCGGCGAGGTCGGTGTGCACGGACCACGCGGTGCGGTCGGCGCCGGCGACCATGTCGAGCTCCTCGAGCGCGGGCCAGGCCGCGTCGAGGAGGCGGGAGAACTTCTCCCCGGCGTCGGGAGCCGGATCCCAGATCTTCACTCGGAAGCCCTGGGCGAGGAAATAGGCCGCCCAGCCGCCGCCGATCGTGCCGGCACCGACGCAGGTGACCGTGGTGATCGAGTCGAAGTCCGGGTAGACGACGGGGGTGTCGGTGAGGGAATCGTTCACAGATCGGCTCCTGTGATGGTCGGGGTCTGGACACGCAGATCGAGGATCTCGCGGGCTTCGTCGGGGGTTGCCACGGACGCGCCGAGGCTCGTGATGATGTCGACGGCGCGGGAGGTGAGGTCGGCGTTCGTGGCCTTGACTCCCTTGGACATGTAGAGATTGTCCTCGAGGCCGACGCGGGCATGACCGCCTGCGAGCACGGACTGGGCGACCCAGGGCAGCTGGTTGGCACCGATGGCGAACGAGGTGAACTGCGCGCCCCTGGGCAGCATGTTGACCATGGCAGCCAGCAGTCCGGGATCAGCCGGCGCACCGTACGGGATGCCCATGCACAGCTGGTACAGCGGCGGAGCATCGATGAGGCCCTCTTCGACGAGCACGTTCGCAAACCACAGGTTGCCGGTGTCGAAGATCTCGAGTTCGGGGCGCACCCCCAGCGTCTGGATCCGCTTCGAGCCCTCCCGCAGCATGTCCGGGGTGGAGACGTAGATGTTCGAACCCTCCCCGAAGTTGAGCGTTCCGCAGTCGATCGTGCAGATCTCGGGCAGCAGCTCTTCGACATGGGGGAGACGGTCGAGGGCGTTGATGAGGTCGGTGCCCGGCATGGTCGTCAGCGGATCCTGCGGGTCGACGACGAGGTCGCCGCCCATGCCCGCCGTGAGGTTGATGACCGGGTCGACGTCGGCCGCGCGGATGCGGCGGACGACCTCGCGGTAGTAGGAGACCTCTCGCGAGCTCTGCTTAGTCTCGATGTCGCGGACGTGGATGTGGACGACAGAGGCTCCGGCGCGGGCGGCGGCGATCGCGTCATTCGCGATCTCCTCCGGGGTGACGGGAACGTGTTCGCTCTTGCCGGTCGTGTCTCCGGCCCCTGTGACTGCACAGGTGAGAATGACCTTGCGATTCATTGTGACTCCTCCTCTGGTTGGGTTCTGATGATCGAACGGGTGAGATAGGTCTGCAGTCGGATTCTGAACGTCCCGGGGTCCATGACTCCGGTGAGCACCTTGACCCCGAGCCCATCGAGCAGGGAAGTGAGCTCATCGGCCATGGCGGCACTGTCGCCGCGGCGGAAGAGCCCTTCGGCCTGACCGTCTTCGATGGTGCTGCGCACGGTCCGCGACCAGCGCTCGTAGCTGGCCGGGTACTCGGTCGAGCCTCCGTCCTCCAGCGCGAGTCGAGCCCATGTCTGCAGCCAGATCGACCACTCGCGGTGTGCCGTCTGCCCGATCGGCGACTGCAGTTCGAGCAGACGTTCGAGCCGGTGCTTCGGATCGTCGATGCCGTCGAGCCAGGCGATCTGCCGGTCGAAGGCGAGCTTGACCGAATAGTCCAGCGTGGCGGCGAAGAGCTCCGACTTGTTCGTGAAGTGGTAGTGGACGCTCGCGCTCGACACGCCCGCGGTCTCCGCGATATCGGCGATGCGCACGGAGTCATAGCCGTGTCGGGAGAAGAGGTTCCATGCGACTTCGACGATGTGCCGGCGCGGAGTCGCCTCCGCGGCGGTCAGCCCCTCGACGTCGGTCAGGTTCTGTGCCTCGGGAGCCAGCGACTCTGGTGCCGCCGAGACCTGCGACTCGTCTCCGAGCAGCCATCTGACGGTGACTCCGGTCGACGTCGCCAGCCCGAGAAGCTCATCGGCGGTGAAGCGCCGCTGACCGGACAGGGCCTTCGACAGCTTCGTCTCGTCGATGCCGATCGCCTTGGCGACCTGCCGCTGGGACAGACCGGTGCCGACGATCGCCTCCTTGGCTCGAGACGGGGTCGAGCCGTGTCCCGGGGTGCTGCTCATGGGCCGAATCTATCCCGGAAACCGACAGATCGCAAGTATTTGTGACCAATAGTCAGAACTTGCGATAGGCGCGCGCGGGTCGGCAGGCAGGGTGCGGGGAGCAGGAAGGCGGGAGCGCGCGAGTCTGATCGTGACAATCGCGCTCGCCGCGCCCACAGGAGTCGCAGTTGCCGATAGTCTCGTGCTGATGGGCCGCGCCCATCGGCATCCGACACGACCCGGGAGGACCTATGACCGACAGTCTCCACTCACGCATGCACGTCGTCTCCGATGAGACCCGCAATCTGGTGAACCTGGTCCTCGAGTATTCGAGACGGCGCACTCTGGCGGAGGACACTCCGCTCGACCACCCCACCTCCGAGGCCGAGCTGCGTCGCCTGGCCGGGCCCACCGTCACAGAGGAGGGGCTGGGCTCAGCGCGGGCGCTGGCGATCTTCGAGCACATCTTCGCTCCCGCATGCATCTCGACCGATCACCCCAAGTACCTGTCCTTCATCCCCAGTGCTCCGACGAAGGCCGCCGTGGCCTTCGATCTGGTCGTCTCCGCCAGCGCCCTCTACGGCGGTTCCTGGCTCGAAGGCGCCGGTGTCGTCCACGCCGAGAACGAGGTGCTGCGGTGGCTGGCGGGAGAGTTCGGTCTGCCGGGGACCGCCGGAGGAGTCTTCGTCCAGGGCGGGACCATCGGCAACCTCTCCGCACTCGTGGCCGCGCGCAATGCGAAGAAGGAGAAGCTGGCGGCCTCGAGGCCGGCCCGGTGGGTGATCGTGTGCAGCGCCGAGGCCCATTCGTCGGTCGCCTCGGCGGCTGAGGTCATGGACGTCGACGTCGCGCCGGTGCCCACCGGCGAGGACGGGATCCTGCGTCCCGAAGGTGTGCGTAAGGCGCTCGCAGAGCACGGTGATGCTGTGATCGCGGTCGTGGCGACCTCGGGGACGACGAATTTCGGCACCATCGACGATCTCGCGGGCATCGCGGCGCTGAAGGAGGATTTCGACTTCTGGCTCCACATCGACGGCGCCTACGGTCTGGCGGCGATGCTCGCTCCTCAGGTCCGGCACCGGTTCGCCGGGGTCGAACAGGCCGATTCGCTCATCGTCGACCCGCACAAGTGGCTCTTCGCCCCGTTCGACGCCTGCGCGCTGATCTACCGTGACCCGAACACGGGGCGGCGAGCGCACACGCAGCGTGCCGAGTACCTCGACACTCTCACCGAGGCGCAGGAGTGGAGCCCCTCGGACTTCGCCATCCAGCTGACACGTCGTCCGCGCGGGCTGCCGCTGTGGTACTCACTGGCCAGCTACGGCGCCGAGACCTACCGGGAGGCGATCGGTCACTCCATCGACCTGGCGCGTGAGATCGCCACCGAGATCAGGCGGCGCGAGAACCTGCGTCTTGTCCGCGAACCCGAACTGTCCGTGGTCGTCTTCGAACGCGACGGCTGGCAGCGTGAGGACTACGAGGCCTGGTCGGACCGGCTGCTCGAGGATCAGCGGGCCTTCGTCGTTCCCAGTTCACATGCCGGCAGGCCCAACGCTCGTTTCGCGATCGTCAATCCGCTCACGACCTTCGACGACCTCACCGACATCCTCGATTCGATGGAATGAAGCCGTTTTCGAGCAGGCGGCTCAGCCGTCCTGCCGCGGGCGGAGTTCGACGGTGAAGGTCGGCAGCAGCGCCTGCGTGATGGGCCCGATCCCCACCGCGTAGAGGACGGTGCCGATGCCGACCACTCCGCCGAGCAGCCAGCCGACGGCGACGACGGTGACCTCGATGAGGGTGCGCACGAGTCGGATGGAGCGTCCGGTGACGCGGGAGAGGCCGGTCATCAGGCCATCGCGGGGACCCGGCCCGAACTGTGAGCCGATGTACATCGCCGAGGCGGCCCCGTTGAGGACGACGCCTCCGATCATGAGCGCGATGTTCCATCCGAGATGCTCGGGGTGGGGCAGGAACAGGCGGGTGAGGTCGAGCGAGGGACCGATGAGAAGGGCGTTGAGGACCGTACCGATGCCCGGCTGCTGCCGCAGCGGGATCCAGATGAGGAGCACGACGAAGGACAGCAGTGTGACGATGGTTCCGAAGGTCAGCGGCACATGCCTGAGGATACCCGAATGGAGGACGTCCCAGGGCATCATCCCCAGGCCTGCCGTGACCATCATCGCCATCGCCGCGCCGAAGAGATAGAGCCCGATGAAGAGCTGAGGCAGGCGTCGCCAGAGGCGACCGGCGCGCAGCTGTTCGATGGGCCCGATATTGGCCAATCGGCGTCCCGGTGTCGATGTCATTCGCTGGCTTTCTGATCGTCAAGAGGCTCCCTGACCACCATTGTGGCCGAGATCGTCCGTGCGTGCAGGAAACAGCCGCCCGGCCGGATGCCGATCGGGGCGGGAGCGGGAGGGTCTGCCGGCAGCAGGACCGCGTGCGTACCATGAGGGCATGGGAGAGAACTACGGACTCAGTCACGATGAAGAGTATGCGACGGCGCTGACCGTCGCAGATTTCCGCACGAACATCGCCGAGGTCGACGAACGCATCGCGGCGGCCGCTGCACGTTCGGGTCGCGAGCGTTCGGAGATCGAACTGCTCCCTGTGAGCAAGACCGTTCCCCAGGAGCGCATCCGCCTGGCCGTCGAGGCCGGGTGCCACAAGCTGGGGGAGAACAAGGTCCAGGAAGCGCATCGGAAGTCCCATGAAATGGCCGATCTCGACATCGACTGGGCGGTGATCGGCCATCTTCAGTCGAACAAGGCCAAAGAGGTGGCGAAGTTCGCAAGAGAGTTCCAGGCTCTCGACCGGCTCAAGGTCGCACGTGCCCTCGACCGTCGGCTCCAGGGTGAGGGACGCAGCCTCGACGTGTATGTGCAGGTCAACACCTCGGCCGAGGACTCGAAGTTCGGCATGCCGCCCGAAGAGCTGCTCGGCTTCCTCCGGGCAGTGCGGGAATTCGACACGCTCAGGGTGCAGGGCCTTATGACCCTGGCGATCTTCTCTTCGGACGTCGAACGCGTGCGTCCCTGCTTCCGAATGCTCGCCGAGCTGCGCGAGCAGGCACGGGAGACCGATCCGGAGCTCATCGGCGCCGGCCGGCTGTCGATGGGCATGTCCGGTGACTTCGAGGTGGCCGTCGAAGAGGGTTCGAACTGCGTCCGAGTCGGACAGGCCATCTTCGGCAAGCGCTCCGTGCCCGACTCCCATTACTGGCCGGAGAACGGCTGAACATTCAGAGCATCGGGACGGCTTCCGTCCGCCTCCGAGGCGCTCGCCCGAACTGCGATGACCGAAAACCGCTAGTAATGGCCGACGGCGACGAGCACAATGGAGGCATGCTCACCACCGACCAGTGCTATCAGGCCGTCGCCTCACGTGACCGACGCTTCGACGGAATGTTCTTCACGGCGGTGCGCACCACTGGGATCTTCTGCCGACCGTCCTGCCCGGCCAGGACGCCGCGGCGTGAGAACGTCGAGTTCTTCAGCACGGCTGCCGCGGCCGCTGAAGCCGGTTTCCGAGCCTGCAGGAGATGCCGGCCCGACGCCAGCCCGAACTCCCCGGACTGGGACACCCGAGGCGACGTCGTCGCTCGCGCTGTGCGACTCATCCGCGACGGCCTCATCGACCGGGCTGGGGTCGAAGGTCTGGCCGCGGAGCTCGGCTACAGCTCCCGGCAGCTCAGCCGGCTCGTGCGGGCCGAACTCGGTGCCGGACCCCTCTCACTGGCTCGCACCGAGCGTGTGCGCACCGCCCGGACGCTGATCGAAGTCACGGCGATGCCGCTGAGCGACATCGCCTTCGCCGCCGGGTTCGCCAGCATCCGCCAGTTCAACGACACCTTCCGCGAGATGTATTCGCTCAGTCCCAGGCAGCTGCGCACCTCCGGGACGGGGGAACCTGCGGCGGACGAACTCGTGCTCCGACTCGCCTATCGCCCGCCCCTCGACTTCGAGTACCTTCTCGACTACTTGCGAGTGCGCGCAGTGAATGGAATCGAAAGCCTCGCCGGCGGAGCCTATACGCGGTCGATGCGCTTGGCGCATGGGCCGGCGGTGGTGACTCTGCGCCGAGGAGAAGGAGACTTCGTCGAGTGTCGTCTCCGGTTGGCCGACACCCGCGACCTCGGCAGCGCAGTCGCCCGAGCCCGACGGCTCCTCGACCTCGACGCCGACCCTGCGGCGGTCGAGGCGACTCTGCGCGCAGCGGGGCTGGGCAGTCTCGTCGCCTCGCATCCCGGCATACGTTCCCCCGGCCACAGTGATCCCGTCGAATTGGCGCTGCGCACCGTGCTCGGACAGCAGATCTCTCTGGCCGCGGCACGCACGCATCTTCAACGCCTCGTCGCCGGCTCCGGAGAACTGCTTCCTCCGGAGCTGAGGGCTGCGGGCGTCGATCGGCTGTTTCCCACCGCCGCGACGATCGCTGCTGTGCCCGCCGAGGACTGGGCTCTGCCGGCCGCACGGATCCGCACGATCCACGCACTCTCGACATCCCTGGCGGAGGGGAGCCTGGACCTCGGAGCCGGCAGTGATCGGTCGGACGCGGATCGTCGGCTCCTCGCCCTGCCGGGGATCGGACCCTGGAGCAGCGGATACATCCGCATGCGCGCTCTCGGCGACCCCGATGTCTTCCTCGCCTCCGATCTCGGGGTGAAGAAGGCCCTGACCGAGATCGACGCCTCCGGCGTGAGGGCGCGGGGCGATGAGGAATGGGCAGACGTCCTCTCGGCCGTCAGCCCCTGGCGCTCCTACCTCACCCACATCCTCTGGGCACATCACTCGAAGACGACTCGATGAGCGAACCTCAACGCACAGACCATATGATCAAGGACGGCTGATATGACCACAATCAACGATTCATCGACCACCTCCGCGCTCCGATTGCCGAATTCTTCGGCGCCGGTCCATTCGACAGTTCTCGGCACGGCGGTCGGTCCCGTGCTGCTGACATCCGATGGTGAACACCTCACCGGGCTCTATCTCGATACCTCCGATGAGATCACGCGACGCGTGCACGCAGGCTATGGGGTCGTACCGACGCCTGCCGAGGGGCTGGCGATCTTCACCGAAACCGAGGCACAGCTGCGGGAGTACTTTGCGGGCGACCGCACCGAGTTCGATCTGCCGCTCGCGGCGGTGGGCACCGAGTTCCGACGTTCGGTCTGGAAGGCTCTCACCGGGATTCCCTATGGTCGGACCGCCGGCTACGGCGAACTGGCGGCAGCGCTGGGAAGACCAGGCGCCGCCCGAGCTGTGGGAGCGGCGAACGGGAAGAACCCCATCAGCATCGTCGTCCCGTGCCATCGGGTGATCGGTGCCGATGGGTCTCTCACCGGGTATGCGTGGGGTGAGGAGAAGAAGCGGCATCTGCTCGACCTCGAGCAGATGCGGAGGAGGAGAACCGACGGAGCAGCGAACTGAGCTGCCCGGACGCGGCGGGCCTCCTCAGCCGGCGGTGATGGGGAGGCTGTCGCTCTCCCCATACTGTTCTTTGGCGATCTTCAGATTCGCCCAGCAGTCCACCTCGGCAACGCCCTCGATGCCACGAAGGCGATCCATCGTCTCGACGAGTTCGTGGGCCGATTCGGCCGAAATCGTTGCGATGAAGTCGAAGGAACCGATGGCGACCGCCAAGAACTCGGGCTGGAGAGCTGTGAGCCGCGGCACGAGCTCGCCTACAGGCACGCTTGCTCGAAGCCCGACGCCCAGCGTCGGCGTCTCCGGCTGTCCGGTGCGAACCGGAATGCCGACGACCTTGATCGCCCCGCCCCTGAGCAGCCGGTCGAATCGCAGACGCGCCCCGCTGGGGGACAGGTCAGAGGCTTCCCCCAGTTGTCGATAGGAAGCTCGCGCATCAGTGTGGAGGTGCCTGATGATCGCACGGTCGGCCTCATCGATCGTCAGTGGAGTCGCAGCCGTGTGGAACGGCGAGAAGCGATTGACCTCGATTGACTCATAGAGTGTGGTGCGGACGTCGCTGACACCCGGAAGCTGGAGAACGGTGTCGAGGGTGCGCCGCAGATGAGGGTCAGGGCCGACTCTCACTTCGGCGTCAATGGAATAGCGGCCGGCGACATCGGCGACGAAGGTGGTCTCCTGCATCGACACGAGTGCGTCCCGTGCTGGATGCACGGGGCCGGAGACGGCGATCTGCAGGTAAGCGAACCGTTCGAGGCCCAAGAGAGCCGGACTGATCGACACAGTCAGACGAAGTTCATCGCGAGCGACAGCAGTCTGCACAATGGAGGCGACCTGGTGACGCGGCAGTCCCACAGCCTTGGCGATGTGAGCGAAGCTGGCTCGGCCATCGTCTCGAAGCGCTTGCAACACCCTTCTCTGTGACTGTTCGGAAACGTGTCCCGGCATGCTACCTCCCAAGATCGAAAAGCACAGTCGATACAGTTTCGCATGAATGGACCGTGCAGGGAGCTGTGAAATGAACTGATTGGTCGAGTTTCCTGACAAACGTGCACTCACAGCCAGATGGGCCTCGCGAATGGCTATGGCGATGTGCACTGAGACACTATTCTCGCTGGCATGACGAAAATCGCGTGTTGCCAGTACGCCCCAGTCTTCGGCGATGTCCGTTCGAACGTGGCCGAGAGCCTTGCGCTCTTCCACCGGGCGGTCGACGGCGGTGCTCGAGTCGTCGTCTTTCCAGAATTGGCCAGCTCGGGATACGCGTTCGCCGACTCGGTCGAAGCCGACGCTGCTGCTGAAACCGCTGACGGACTCGCGGTATCGAGCTGGAGGCAGGCCGCTGATGAGAGGGATGCGATCGTCGTGGCCGGCTTCTGCGAAGCCAACGAGCATGGGGCGCCCTACAACAGCGCAGCTGTTCTCGTTCCGGGACGGGCCCCCGTCATCTACCGCAAAGCCCATCTCTGGGACGCCGAACGGACGGTCTTCACTGCCGGTGAGGCCGCCCCGCCGGTCATCGAGACAGAGCATGGTCGAATCTCCGTCGTCATCTGCTACGATCTCGAGTTCCCCGAATGGATCCGGAACCCAGCGCTGCGTGGGGCAGACCTGATCTGCGCCCCTGTCAATTGGCCGAGGATGCCGCGGCCGGCGGGGGAGAGGCCCGGCGAAGTCGTGCGCACCCAGGCGCAGGCGGCGATGAACCGTGTCTCCATCGCCGCGTGCGACCGCACGGGTGTCGAACGCGGCATCGACTGGACATCGGCATCAGTGATCGTCGATGCGAACGGATGGCCGCTCGATATGGCCGATCTCGACCAGAGCCGGACAGAGACCATCACCGCGGACGTCGATCTGAGCGAGAGCAGAAACAAGAAGCTGTCCGCATACAGCGATGTCTTCGCCGATCGCCGGACCGATCTCTACTCTGCGATGCGGAGCGATGCGCACGGCACGTCCGAATCTGCAATGAGCGAAGACCCACAGCGCTGAAGAGCGCCGACCTCAGGAGACAATGATGTCATCACAGTTGCACTCAGAGAGAACCGACTCGGTCATCGAATCCAGATCGATCGATGTCGTCCCCGAGTCCGAACGCCACGGAAAGGTCTGGCACCAGGGCCCATTCTGGTTCGCCGGAAACTTCGTCCTGACAACTCTCGTCGTGGGCTTCACCGGCCCGACGATGGGGCTGAGTCTGGGATTCTCCATTCTCGCGGTCGTCCTCGGGGTGGGCTTCGGAACCTTCTTCATGGCATTCCACGCCAACCAGGGACCGACGATGGGGTTGGCGCAGATGATCCAATCCCGGGCGCAGTTCGGCAGCCGTGGGGTTCTGCTGCCCTTCATCGCAACAGTCTTCGTCTACGTCGGATTCCTCGTCTTCGACACCATCCTCGTCGCTCAGGGCATCGGAATCTTCCCAGAGGCGACATGGTTCTGGTACCCGATCATCATCGCTGTGTCGATCGTCATCGCCGTGGTCGGCCATGACCTTCTCCACCTGATCCAAAGGTGGATGACCTATATCCTGATCGCAGTGTTCCTCGTGATCACCGTCTTCGCGGTCATTCACTTCCCGAGCGCGGACATCGCCGCCGCCGCGCCGGTCAGGACCGCAGGCTGGACGGTCTCCGGATTCCTCGTCCAGTTCTCACTCGCCGCCGGATACAACATCAGCTACTCCGTCTACGTCTCCGACTACACCCGCTATCTGCCGCGCAATTCGTCGGCGCCGAAGCTCATCGGCTCCGTCTACGCAGGCGCCGGGTTGTCTGCAGTGTGGCTGATGTCCCTGGGAGCGCTGCTGGCCAGCTATATTCCGGATGCCGATCCGATCTCCACCCTCCGCAGTGTCGGCGACATGGTATTCCCTGGGTTCGGGACGGTCGCAGTGCTCGTCTCGTCGATCGCATTGGTCTCGATCATGGGCGTCAACGCCTACGGTGCGATGCTCACAGGAGCCAGCGCGATCGATGGCTTCAGACCGATGAAGCCGACCGTGCGTCTGCGAGTGGTGGCCTTGGTCATCGTCGGCACAGTCTCGCTCGTGATTGCCTTGGCCATTCCGGACGACTACCTCGACAGCTTCAACAGCTTCGTCGGGCTGATGCTGTATTTCCTCATTCCCTGGACAGCTGTCAACCTCGTCGACTTCTACCTCGTTCGGCGTGGTCGATATGCTCTTGACGATATCGTCGACGGCAACGGTGTCTATGGGCGATGGGCTTGGAAAGGCTTGACGGCTTACGCGGTCGGATTCGCCGCAATGATCCCGTTCTTCTCGCTCTCTTTCTACACGGGACCGGTTGCGTCGATGATCGATGGCGCAGACATGTCGTTCGCGGTCGGACTGCTGGTGTCCGGGCTGACCTACTTCTTCCTCACGCGCAGCCAGCCTGCGAAGTTGGCGGAAGAAGAGGCGATCCGGCGAAGTGCGGTGGAGTTCGGGCTCGACGAACACTGAGCGTCCTTGACCGCCTCGGCCGAGGCAGATACGACGAAGCGCCGGGACCCGATGATCGGATCCCGGCGCTTCTGCGGTGGAGGTAAGGGGATTCGAACCCCTGACCTTCTCCATGCCATGGAGACGCGCTACCAACTGCGCCATACCCCCGCTTGCCTGAACAATATTACCCAGATGTGGGTGTCAGACCAAATCGGCAGACGGTGACGCTCGACACAGTTTCCTATCGATGGTGGGGGCCCCGCTGACGCGCGCCGCAGGAGGTCAGGTGCACGGCTCGACCACCGCTTGCCAGGTGCGCACCCGCCCCCGGTGGTCGGGTGCGCGGCTCGACCACCGGTGGCCAGATGGACGACTTGGCCTCAGCCAGGTCAGATGAACGGCCTGACCTGGCTGAGGTAGCGCACGAGGTCCCGGTCGCGCTGCTCACTGATGAGCTGGTCGCGTCGGAATGCGCGCAGGCGGGCCTCTTGCCTCCGTGCCGTCTTCTGACGGCGCGACTCGGCGCTGGTGGCCGGGCGACGTGCCCACCGAATGAGCTTCATTCCGGTGCTCAGAGCCCAGCGTCGGGGAAAGGTGAATGGAAATGTGGTCGACACAATGAATCCTCTGATTCTTCAAAGCAGGAGATATCCGGAAAATGGGCAGGGGATATCGCCGAAAAGGTCATGGACGAAAGAATTCTGAAAAGAAACACCTGAGAAGGTGTGGCATTTCAGTATGAATACGATGAATCCGGGAATGTGCTCGGGGCGAGGTCATGCCGAATTCACAGATCAGCATTCTTCGGAAGTCTGAACGAAGACGGTGGGTCAGGAACTCCACCGACCAATCAGACTC
Source organism: Brevibacterium renqingii (assembly GCF_017808095.1). Taxonomy (NCBI): domain Bacteria; kingdom Bacillati; phylum Actinomycetota; class Actinomycetes; order Micrococcales; family Brevibacteriaceae; genus Brevibacterium; species Brevibacterium renqingii. The sequence goes on from NZ_JADBHG010000004.1 coordinate 310,049, forward strand.
TCCGTCAGAGAGTCTCCTCAGCAGCAGTGCTGTGGTCGTTGCGAAGTCCGGACGGAATTCCGTCGGATCCCGAGCGAACGGGCCGGGCGAAAGGCTTGCCTGAGTTCAGGTCGCCGCTTGCAATGAGCTCTGCGGCAACCACGGTCCAACCGGTGGAGAAAGACGCGGATAACAGCTGTTCGTCAGCCGGCGAGTCCTTGTCCGCCAATGGGGCAGGCAGCTGGTTCGTGGCAAGGCGTTCGAAGGTCGGGCCCTGTGAAATGAATATTCATCGAAGCTGCGCTCCTCTCATGGTCGTGGATCTCGCGTGAACGGCGTCGGCGCTCACTGTGGTCGATGTGCAATCAGGTTTATTTCTGCGAATCCGTAATTGCACTGTCGAATTTAGCACAGAAGATATCGTGTGCGGAAGTTTTGTTCATTATATTCCCGAATGGATTTCACAGTGCAGTGAGGCGAGCCCGACTGGTGATCGCGCCGGGAACACAGCCTCCCATTCAGGGCTCGTGGCGTGCGCCACGATGAGAATGCTCAACCGGCAACGTAGAATCGATGCGGACGTGCATCTACAGGGGAGTTGAGAATGTCAGAGACCGCCAGCACTCGACGACTGGTCGTCGGGTACATCGCCACCGATCGGGGTCGTGACGCGATCGCACTGGGCATCTCGGTCGCCCGCTCCATCGACATCGAACTGGTCGTGACCATCGTGCGCCCGGAGGCGTCGACGATTCTGTCCGGGGGAGCGGTGCCGAAGGACGGCGCCGGCATTGTGGAGCAGCAGATCGACGAATGGCTCGAGGAGGCCATGGCGCTCATCCCCGACGACGTTCGTGCGAAGGGAGTCATCCACATCGCCTCCAACGAGTCGAAGGGGCTCATGGAGGTCGCTGAGAGCGAAGGTGCCCTCGGCATCGTCATCGGAGCGCGCGCGACCACCCTCATGCGGCAGCTGCGAATCGGCACGGTCGCCTCTGCGCTGCTGCATTCGTCGACGGTCCCGGTCTTCCTCGCCCCGCACGGCAGATCGGATATCGGACCGATCTCACGCGTCACCGCACTCTACGGCGCCCGGCCCGGCGCTTCCTCCCTCATCGGTGCCGCTGTCGAGACGGCCTACGGTCTCGGAGTCGACCTGCGTCTGCTGTCGCTGATCGAGAACGACGGCCTCTTTGAGGACGAGGTCGCCGAGCTCACCGAATTCGCCGAACAGTACGGTGGAGCGGTCCTGGCCGAACATGCATCTGAGATGCTCGCCTCCGGACGCGCGGTGGTCAAATCGCAGGCCGGAGCCGATATCGAAGAGGCCGCGGAGAACATCGACTGGCAGTCGGGCGATGTCGCGTTCGTCGGCTCGAGCCGTCTGGGCCGCGGCGGAAAGGTCGCCATCGGTGCACGAGCCCGACGACTGCTGCGGGTCCTGCCGGTGCCGGTCGTCGTCGTTCCGCGTCGCGCGGTCAGCACGAGTCGGCCGGCCGCACACTGAGCGTTTCGAGACAGTGAGGACGAGACCGTCTCGCCGGATCGAACTGCGTCTGGGCTCGCATACGACTTCCGCCTGGGTGCACCCCGGAGACCCTGAACATCGACCGCTGCTCATGGTGCACGGATTCCGCGGGGACCATCACGGGATGGACCTCATCGCCGGAGACATCCGTGGTCGAGAGGTCATCGTCCCCGATCTGCCGGGGTTCGGCCGGACTCCACCGCTGGAATCGGGATCCGGGCTGAAGTCCTTCGTCGACTACCTCCTCGCACTCCACGCTGAGATCACCCGGCTGCGGCAGACGGTGCCGATCATGGTCGGGCACTCCTTCGGCTCGATCATCGTCAGCCACCTGGCTGCCGCGCATCCCGAAGCGGTTCCCGAGCTCGTCCTCATCAACCCGATCACCAGTCCGGCTCTGGAGGGCTCGGCCCGCTTCCTCACCGCGCTCACCCGGATCTACTACTCGTTCGGTGCCTGGCTGCCCGAACGTCCGGGGCGCGCGCTTCTGGGCAATCGACTGATCGTGCGGGCCATGAGCGAGGTGATGGCGACGACTGCCGATCGCGGTCTGCGACGATACGTCCACGATCAGCATGCCCAGCACTTCTCGTCGTTCTCCGATCGGAAGTCCCTGGCAGAGGCGTTTGCGACATCGGTCGAGCACACCGTCACCGAGGTGGCCGCGGACCTGAGCATGCCGACCCTCGTCATCGCCGGCGATCGTGACACGATCGCGCCCATCGGGCCCACCCGTGCATTCGTCGCCCGGCTGTCCGACGTCGAGTTCGTCGAATTGCCCGGAGTCGGTCACCTCGTGCACTACGAACGGTCGGCCGAAGCCGCCGCGGCGATCATGAGCTTCTCCGCAGGGCGGGACTGACCGGACACCGGCCTCCGCGGTCGGTCGGCCGGGATGCCTGGCCCAGCCGGCGGGGTGAGCAGATGATGCGTGAGAACGACCGGACGGTTCCCGGAAACGACGAAGGGCCGCTGCGCACCAGCGCAACGGCCCTCTGTCGATCATCGACTCAGCAGATCAGGGGCGAGGGTCACGGACCCAGTGGTAGACCATCGGGACGAGGAACGCGAAGCATGAAGCGAGCAGACCGCCCCAGAACACCCAGAACTCAGTGCCTTCGGGTGAGGAGAACGCCGCCCCGAACAGGTATAGGCCGAACAGGAAGAGAGCGAACGAGATGATGAAGACGATGACATCGGCAAAGGATGCTGAGTTGCGGGTTCGCTTCGTGGCGGCAGTATTGGACATGGTCTCCTCCGGCGGTGTTTCTGGTGGTCATGCTGACACTCTGGGCACAGTCTACATTGCGTAGAGAGCTTTGCTCATCTCCGGTCGTGCTCGGCGCTTCGCTCGGGGACCAGCCAGCCGAGGAGGGCCGAGACGATCGAGACGATGACCGCGGCGAGGATGGCGGAGAAGAAGAAGGAGTCGATGGTGAATTCGAATGGGGTGAATCCGCTGAGCCAGCTCGTCAGCGCCAGCATGATCGCATTGATCACGATCGAGAACAGGCCCAGGGTCAGGCAGGTGATCGGGGCGGAGACGAAGCTGAGGATCGGTTTGATGAACGCGTTGGCCAGTCCGAAGATGAGCCCGATGACGAGATAGGAGATGATCATGGCCGGAATCGTCCCGGTCTGCTCCTCGACGATCCGATTCCCTGTGATCGTCACGCCGGGCAGAATCCAGGACGCCACCCAGATCGCACAGGCGTTGACGACGACTCGAGAGAAGAAATTCATATCGCTCATCCTCGCAGATCGATCTGCGTTCTTTCTGAGTCGCGGATGGGAATGAGGTCCGTGCCGACCTGCCGAAGAACCTTGCCCGTGACGCTCTCGATCACCCTTCGCAGACCGGATTCCACTCGTATCCGGAGCCCGAAACCAGTAGCCTGAAGTCTGAACCCATCGGTTCGAACAGCAGAGTGCATCTACCGAGTGATTTGATCCAGGTCACCACGGCGGCACGAACTCCCGCTCGCGCGGGAGAAGACGAAACTGGATTGGTATGACTGACAGCGACATCTCCACATCGGCAGGCAGGCGGACCGAACCGACCCTGTTCTCGGCAGTCGGCCGCAGCTACTTCCCGATCGCGTTCATCGCTCGCATGCCCTTCGCCATGATCGTCGTCGGGGTGCTCACCCTCGTCGTCGCCGGCCGTGGATCGCTCAGTCTCGGCGGGATCAACTCGGCCGTGGTGGGTTTGGGCACTGCTCTTTTCGGCTCCTTCATCGGCGCGGCCGCTGACCGCTGGGGCCAACGCCATGTGCTGCTCGTCGTCGGCGTTCTCAACTGTCTGGCACTGGCATTCATGGCGTGGGTCGTCTTCAGTCCGCTGCCCGACTTCGTCGTCTTCATCGCCGCCTTCGCGATCGGCGCCACCTCGCCGCAGGTGGCGCCGATGTCCCGCTCCCGGCTCGTCGACGTCATCATGGCGGCACTTCCGCAGGCGCGACGGCCGAAGGTGCTCAACGCCACGATGGCCTATGAGTCCGCCGCCGACGAAGTCATCTTCGTATTCGGCCCGTTCGTCGTCGGTCTCCTGGCCACCTTCTTCAGCCCGGTGGCGCCGATCATCGGAGCCATCGTCATGACCCTCGTCTTCGTCACGGCCTTCGCCCTGCACCCTACCGGGCGGGCCCGGTCCGCAGGTGGAGCCGCCGGCCTCGGCGAGCGTGCACCGGCAAAGGGCATGTTCACTCCCGGTGTCTTCGTCGTGGTCGTAGGAGTGTTCGGCGTCGGTATGGTGTTCGGATCGACGCTGACCGCCCTGACCGCGCTGACGAATGATCTGGGCCGGCCGGAGGAGGCGGGTCTCGTCTACGGCGTCATGGGCATCGGCTCTGCGGTGCTGGCGATCTCGGTGGCGGCCTTCCCCTCCTCCTTCTCCCTGTGGGCCCGGCTGCTGTGCTTCGCGCCGATCTTGGTCACCGGGTCGGTGATCCTCGCCTCATCGGAATCCATGCCGATCATCGTCCTCGCACTGCTGCTCATGGGATCGGCCATCGGACCGAGCCTGGTCACGCTGTTCAGCCTCGCGGCCGAACGGGCCCCGCGGGGACGTTCGGCGACAGTGATGTCGATGGCCGGCTCAGCGATCATCGTCGGCCAATCCGCGGCCGCGGCGATCAACGGCATCCTCGCTGATGAGCAGGGCACGTCCACCGCGATGGCCGTACCGATGGCCGCCTCGGCGATCGTCTTCCTCGCCGGCGCACTCAATCTCTTCGTCGGCTCCGAACGCCGAACCAAGAGATCCGCGCAGGAGCGCAGAGCGCTCGTCGACGGCGAAGAGATCTGAATCACGTCCATCTTCCGCTTTCTGGGACGCTGAGTCCCAGTCTCCGACTGGTGTGACCGCGTGTGCGGCGAAGAGTAGGATGTGCGCTGGTCCATCGTGAAGCACACCACGAGATGTGTGCTTTCACACCACTACGGAAAGCACACAATGTCTTCAAGCACCTCGACGACCGAGGCAGTCCGCAGCGATACTCGCTTCTTCGGGCATCCCCTCCCGCTCATGCAGCTGTTCAGCCTGGAACTGTGGGAGCGGTTCTCCTACTACGGGATGAATGGCATCCTCGCCATCTACCTCTACTTCAGCGTCACCAAGGGTGGGCTCGGCCTGGACCAGGGCACTGCCGTGGGCATCGTCGGTGCATACGGCGGCGCCGTCTTCCTCGCGACGATCCTCGGCGCCTGGGTCGCCGACCGTCTGGCCGGTGCCGAGAAGGTGCTCTTCTACTCGGCGATCATCATCATGCTCGGCCATATCTGCCTTGCCCTCGTGCCCGGATTCGGAGGAGTCGCACTCGGTCTGATCCTCGTGGCACTGGGCTCCGGCGGTCTCAAGGCCAATGCCTCGGCACTGGTCGGTGAACTCTATGAGGAGAAGGACCCGCGCCGGGATGCCGGTTTCACGATCTTCTACATGGGTGTGAACATCGGTGCGATGTTCGGACCGCTGATCACCGGCATCCTGCAGAAGGAGATCGGCTTCCACTACGGATTCGGTGCCGCTGCGGTCGGAATGGCCCTCGGCCTGATCATCTACGTCACCGGCCGGAAGAACCTGCCGCCCGAGTCGCGGACCGCGGTCAATCCGCTGCCGAAGTCGAAGCTCTACCTCTTCATCGTCGCCGTTGTGGTCGTCGTCCTCCTCGCGGTGGTGCTGTGGATGACGAAGCTGGTCAACCCCGAGAACATCGACTGGTGGATCGCCGGCATCTCGGCCGGCGCCGCGGCCTGCTACATCATCGTCATGTACACCTCGCCGCAGACGAACGCCGAGGAGCGCTCCCGTGTCCTCGCCTTCATCCCGTTCTTCCTCACGAGCGTGGTCTTCTGGTCGATGTACCAGCAGATCTTCGGCGTGCTCACCGTCTACTCGGACACGCAGCTCAATCGTTCGATCTTCGGCTGGGAGATGCCGATCAACTGGATCCAGCTGATCCCGGCGATGTTCGTCATCATCTTCGCTCCGCTGTTCGCGACCATGTGGATGAAGCTCGGGCCGAAGCAGATCTCGACACCGGTCAAGGCCGGGCTCTCGCTGGTGTTCATCGGCATCGGCTTCCTCATGTTCCTGCCCTACGCCGACGCCGGGGCGAACGAGACTCCGCTGCTGTGGGTCGCTCTCATCCTCGCGGTGTTCGTCTTCGGTGAGCTGCTCATCTCTCCTGTCGGTCTGTCGTTCTCGACGAAGGTCTCGCCGAAGGTGTTCCAGTCGCAGATGATCGCGGTCTTCTTCCTCGCCTCGGGTGTGGGCACAGCACTGTCCGGTGTGCTCGGCGGCTACTTCTCCACCGACAACCAGGTCCCGTACTGGACGTCGATCGGCGGCGCCTCCGTCGTGCTCGGCCTGCTCGCACTCACCCTGACGAAGCCGATGCTCAAGCTGCTGCGCGGCATCCGCTGACCTGCTGACTCAGCGTCTGTCCGAGGGCCTCTCGAACCAATGGTTCCGAGGGGCCCTCGGCTTGTCTGCGCAGGAAGGGGACGCTGAACCTCAGACGCCGAAGAATATGGGCAGCGTCTGCGGGTGGTGGGCGTGGACGATGGTGAGGAAGACGAGGGCGTCGAAGAGCAGATGCACCGTGACCGTATACGGCAAGGACTTCGTGCGCGTGAAGATGAACGCTTGGACGAGGGCGAAGGGGATCGTCAGCAGCGGCCCGATCGAACGGTATCCGAGCTCCCACAGGAACGACACGAAGATGACCGTCGTGAACGCGTTCGCGGTCCAGAACGTGAAGTGTTTCCGCAGCAGCGCGAAGACCGTGCAGATGAAGAACAGCTCGTCCCAGATGCCCACTGCGTTGACTCCGAAGAAGAGCCGCAGGATCTCCGACCACCCGGTGATCGGCGGCCAATTCTGATAGACGCCGGTGCGCAGGAAGTACTGCGGCAGGACCGCCCATGCGGTGACGACGACGAAGGCCAGCCATGCCCACTCGAGACGCGACCAGGGCTGCCCCCGGCGCAGCGGGAACTTGATCGTGTCATCCCCGAACACATACCGAGTCACCAGCCAGGGACCGACGACGACCGTTGAGAGCACGAGGCCCATGCGGGCGATGTTCGTCCAGGAGATGTCCGCTTCCACCGAAATCGCGGAGATCAGCGCAAGGGGACTGATGCAAGGATCGGTGACAATCGGAGTGTCACGCTGCGACTGCAGGTGACTCAATCATTGCTTCGTACTCC
>NZ_JADBHG010000005.1:0-306031 GCF_017808095.1 Brevibacterium renqingii
GCAGGCCGCCGAGCTCGTCAGCCACGTCGAAAACTACAGGCCCGGGTTGGGGACACTAAAGTGAAGCAACTCAGGTGCGAATCCTCGCGGCCCTGACTGTGCCTGAGCACCTTCGCGCCTCAGCCGCGTACTCGCGGCTTCGGCCGTTCGAAGAACAAGACCGCGACGAAACCGATGACGATGAGCCCTGCCGGTACCCACAACGACTGCCCCATGGCGTGAGCGAACCCAGAGGCGACCGCCTCCGGCATCTCTGTCGACGTCCCTCCGGCCACATCTGCAGCGGGACCGGTCCCCGCCTCGGCGCCACCGACAGCGCCGCTCGACGATCCGATGTTCGCGGCCAAACGCGACTCCATCGCTGCGGAGATCGCTGCGCTGCCGAGCACTGCGCCCACCTGTCGCACCGTGTTGTACACACCCGAACCGGCCCCGGCATGGTGCAGGGGCAGATTCCGCGTGGCTGTCGAACTGATCGGTGACCACATGAAGCCATTGGCCACACCCAACAGCAGCACCGGCGGAATGACCGCCCACAGCGAAGTATGCACGTCGAGAATCGACCCCAACCAGAACAGCGCGATCGAGAAGGCACCGAGTCCGATGCCGGCGAGGACACGTGGATCCCCATGATCGACGAGGCGGCCGACGAACGGCGCGAGCACCCCGGAGAGGATCGCCATCGGAGCCAGCAGCAGCGCTGACTGCGTCGGCGAGTAGCCGAGCACGGTCTGCGCCCACAGCATGATCGGGAACGCCATCGACGTCACGCCGAAGCCGACCGTGGTCATCGCGATCGCAGCGAGAGTGAAGTTCCTGTCCTTGAACAGCGACAGAGGCACAAGCACCTCTGATCGGTTGACCTTCTGCCACAGCACGAATCCGATGAGGACCACGACCCCGCCGGCGATGACGAAAGGCACCGTGACCGGACCGATGAGCGGTCCCCAACCGGCACCGTGCGCCTGTTGGATGCCGTAGACCAGCAGGAACATTCCGCCGGCCGAAAGCACCACGCCGAACCAGTCGAACCGGTGCGGGTGTGTCTCGAGGCTGGGTACGAGCCAGATGGCCATCACCAGGGCGATGACGCCGACGGGGATGTTGATGAAGAAGATCCATTCCCAGCCGAAGGCATCGACGAGCACCCCGCCGAGGATAGGTCCGACCAGGGTGGCGACACCCGCGACGGCACCCCACATTCCCATCGCGGCCCCTCGCCGGTCGGGCGGGAAGATCCGAGTGATCACAGCCATGGTCTGCGGCGTCATCGAGGCGGCACCCACCCCTTGGATGACACGGGCGATGATGAGGGCTTCGACGCTGGTGGTCATCCCACACCACAGGGAGCTGAGGGTGAACACGACGAGTCCGACCAGATAGACCCGTTTCGGGCCGAACCTGTCCCCCAGTCGGCCGGTGATGAGCAGAGGCACCACATAGGCGAGGAGATACGCCGAGGTGACCCAGATGGCGGCATTGATATCGGCGTTCAGGGACTCCATGATGTCGGGCATGGCGACGGAGACGATCGTCGAGTCGACGAGGATCATGAAGAAGCCGAGGCACAGCGCCCACAGTGCTCGCCAGGGGTTCGATACGGTATTCGGTTCGGAGGTCACCGGATCATCTTTCTCCTCTTCGCCGGACCGGTCAATCCGAATCGCGGCCATGACCAGCCTCGCTGCTTCCTGGCACCCGAGGCGGCGAAGAGGCACGCCCGCCGACAGCACGGTCGATGGGAACCTGGAACAATGAGGCCATGGTGTGCCGAATCAATGAGCTCCTCATCGACTCCCACTGGTCCGTCGTCATCATCGGCGCCGGCCAGGCGGGACTGTCCGCAGCACACTACCTGTGGCGCGACGGTCTGGTCCCGGGCAGAGACTTCATCGTCCTCGATGCCGGAGCCGGGCCGGGCGGGGCGTGGCGCGAGCGATGGGACTCGCTGACATTGGGGAGGACGAACCATGTGGCGGACCTGCCCGGATTCCCGCTCGGTCGACCGGATCCGAATGTGCCCGCCTCGCAGGTGGTCTCCGACTACTACTCCCGGTTCGAGCGTGAACTCGAACTCTGCGTCGTTCGTCCCGCCGAGGTGGCCGCCGTCACTTCCCAGGAACGCGGAACCGGCAGGCTCGAGATCACCGCCGAGATCGACGATGAGCGAGTGCGGCTGTCGACCGACTTCATCATCAACGCGACCGGCACATGGACGCAGCCCTATGTGCCCTATGTGCCCGGAATCGCGGATTTCGAGGGGCATCAGCTGCACACGGTGAATTTCCGCACGGTGGATGACTTCCGCGGCCTGCGCACGCTCGTCGTCGGCGGAGGCATCTCCGCCACGCAGTTCCTGCTCCAGCTCTCCGAGGTGACCGACACCCTCTGGGCCACACGCCGTCCCCCGAATTTCACGGCCAGAGAGTTCGATGGCCAGTGGGGTCTCGAAGTCGAGAAGGCGGTACGCGACAGAACCCTGTCCGGGCTCGCCCCGGCCAGTGTCGTCCGCACCACGGGCCTGCCGATCCGTCCCGAATTCCGCGACGGCGTCGATTCCGGCGTGCTGGTCTCACGCGGCATGTTCGACCGGGTGCTCCCACATGGCGTCCACTTCCCCGGCCAGGAGGACGGTCGGCAGACGACCACTGCAGACGGACTCGGACCATCCGCCAGTGACCATCTTGCGGTGCCCGAATCCTGGGCCCCGTTCACGAGTGAGCGGACCGAAGAGGTCGACGTGATCTTCTGGAACACCGGCTTCCGAGCCGCGCTCAAACATCTCGCGCCTCTGCATCTGCGCACTCCCGACGGCGGAATCGCCATGGACACCGAGGTGGCCGTCAAAGATGATCCGCGGATCTTCCTCGTCGGCTACGGCTCAGCCAGTTCGACGGTGGGTGCCACCCGAGCCGGCAGGATCGCTGCCAGAGAGCTCCTCAAACGGATGCACGGAGGTCGGAGACCACGACGAACGTCCCGTTCGGAGACCATGCCTGTGGCAGCCGAGGACGCAACCGGAAACGCGGCAGAAGGCTGAGATCACTCAGCGCAGGTCCGGAGTCTCGATCCCGTGCCCGTCGAGTCGGACAGTCGGCAGCATCTGCCTGAACTGCTCCTGAGCCTTCGTGTCCTCGGCCTGAGCGAGCATGTCGACGCTGACTTTGAAAAGGCGCCCCTCGACGGAGGTCCCGACGACGACTCCGTAGATCACGGACTCCTCCTTGTCGACCGCCCGCATGTCGTCGGGTGCGAGCGTGCCGTGGACGGCCCAATACTCTCCCCCGCTCAGGGACCCCGATGCTTCGCCGACCTTCGCCGATCCCGAGGTGCTGAACATTCGCTCGCGAGCTTTCTGCACCAGCTCCTGAGCCGACCCTTCGTCGTCTTCGAAGCAGTTGACCGTGATGAGCGCACCCGAGGCGGAGGCATAGAGTCGATACCCGTCGTATCCGGATTCGTCGACCCATTCCGGGCTCAGCGCAAGACTGACATCGACCGGACATTCGGTGCCGAGGTCGACGGCGGTCTCGGTCATTCCCTCTGGAACCAGCGAATCGGTCCGACTGGACGTGGGAGTCGACTGCCCGTCGCTGATGCCCACTCGCGCCGGTTTCGATGCGGCGTCTTCGGAGCTGCTGACCTTGATCGCCGAACACCCTCCGAGGCACAGGCTCAGGACCACCGTGCCCACCAGGAGCAGTCTGTTCTTCACGCTCGGCCTCCACACTGTCGGACGGTCTCCCTCATCGTACCCACGCCCGTCCTCGGCGACCGTCTCTGGCAGAACTGAGTGCGGACGCATAGCCTGGTGTCATGACTGAACTCCCGCTCTTCGACGATACCGATGTCGATCGTGTGCTCTGCGTAGTCGCCCACCCCGATGATATGGAATACGGCGGCTCTGCGGCAGTGGCCAAATGGACCGATGAAGGCAAGAAGGTCTCCTACCTGCTGCTCACTCGCGGCGAAGCCGGCATCCGGGATATGTCCCCGGAACAGGTCGCCCCGCTGCGCGCGGCCGAACAGCGCCGAGCGTGCACCATCGTCGGTGTCGACGATCTGGAGATCCTCGATTTCCCCGATGGGCTCGTCGAACCCTCCCACGAACTGCGTCGTGCCATTGCGAGGAAGATCCGTGAGTTCCGGCCGGACACGGTGATGGTGACCAACTTCGAACTCAAGGCCAGGTGGGGGCTCAACCATGTCGATCATCGCAACGCCGGCATCGCCACCGCCGATGCGATCCGCGACGCCGACAATCCGTGGATCTTCACCGAACTCAACGACGAAGGGCTTGAGGCGTGGAAGGCCGCTCGCCTGCTGATCAACGGAGCCGAGCCCACTCACGCCGTCGCTCTCACGGCCGAGCATGTCGATCGCGGTGTGCGCTCATTGGAGGCGCATCAGATCTATCTCCAGGCGCTCAGCGATCATCCCGCGCCGAAGGACATGATTCCCTCGATCACCACGTCCGGCGGAGAACTCGCCGGGGTCGACTACGCTCTGCCCGTCGGTGTCATCGACATGTGAGAGCCGGGTGGGACGCATCCAAGCATCCCACCCGGCTCTGTGATCACTGAGTCTGCGGGTCGACGTTTCGACCAGCGGCTGCGGTCAGGCTCCCAGAGCCTCGATCGCCGCGTCGTAGTCGGGTTCGGTGGTGATCTCGTCGACGAGCTGGGTGTAGGTCACTGTGCCCTTCTCGTCGAGGACGACGACAGATCGCGCCAGCAGGCCTGCCAATGGGCCGTCGACCATGGTCATGCCGTAATCCTTGCCGAACGAACTGCGGAATCCGGAGGCGACGACGACGTTCTCGATGCCCTCGGCTCCGCAGAAGCGTGCCTGGGCGAATGGGAGGTCATTGGAGATGCAGAGAACGGCGGTGTTCTCCAGTCCGGCCGCCAGTTCGTTGAACTTCCGCACCGAGGCGGCGCAGACTCCCGTGTCGAGGCTGGGGAAGATATTGAGCACTACGCGTTTGCCCGAGTTGTCCTGCGAGTTCACTTCGCCGAGGTCTCCACCGACGAGGCTGAAGGCTGGCGCCTGCTCGCCCTTGGTCGGCAGTTCACCGACGGTCTTGACGGGAGATCCCTGAAATGCTGTGTTGGCCATACTTGATTCTCTCCTTCTTCAGAGGTTACTGCTGTCTCTCTCACTCTACGTGAGAGTCGAGAGAGCAGATCTTGATGTTCACGGCTGCTGTCCGGGCTGCTTGGCCGGTTCCTTCTCCGAGTGCGTGAAGATGGTCTCGATGATGATGAGCGCGATGACGACCACTGCGCCGAGAACGGCGAGAAGAATCGGGCCGAGCACAGGGTCGACGGGTGCGAGCAGGCCGCCTGCCCCGTGGGCTTGACCATCTGCACCGACTTCGGCGGCAGTCTGCCAGGGCCACAGAGCCCGCAGCGATCCGAACATCAGTCCGGCCATGACGATGAGCGTCCACCACCGATGGTTGTGGAGGAAGAACTTCAGGATGTTCACGAAGACCGCCAGGCCGAGGACCGCTCCGAGCATGAAGATTCCGAGGTATCCGAAATCGCGTGAGTCGACAGCGCGCAGGGTGGTCGAATACATCCCGACAGCGAGCAGGAAGAACGACCCGGAGACGCCGGGGACCACGAGTGCGCAGATCGCGATCGAGGCGACGAAGAACACGGCGATGAGCGGTGGGTTCTCCACATCGGCTCCCCCAGCCAAACTCGTCATCCAGAAGGCGAGAGCAGCCGCGGCCAGGAATGCGAGGACCCCGAGGAGCATGGGCTGGCGCGAGGTGCGTGACGGGAGCATCCGCAGAGGCACTGCGATGCTGGCTGCAACGAGGCCGAAGAACAGTCCCCGCGCCAATTCGGGCTCGGCGGTGACGAAGGACTCCATCACACCGGCGACGGTGAACACGGCGGTCGCCATGCCGAGGAGTACAGGAACGACGAGGAACCAATCGGTGCGCCGCAGCTCCGCCACAGCACCGGAGACACGATGAGGTCCGGTGACGAGCGTTTTGGCCGCCGACACGACGTGAGCGGCGGAGTCGATGAGCTGGTCGTAGACGCCGGTGACGAGCGCGATTGTGCCGCCCGAGACGCCGGGAACGAGCTCGGCGCTGCCGATGAGGAAGCCGCGGATGAGATCGAGCGGGATGAGCCCTTTGGGGCGCGCCGGCGCAGTCACTGTGTCCGACATCGAGGAGTTCGTCATGCTCCCCACCCTATGGGATGTGCGCCCGCCGGCTGCACGACGGTCGCAACCGGACGTCGGCTGCTTCTCCTCAGCCGCGCGGCTGTCGTGCCAACTGCCGCGACTGCGCGACCAGTCGACCCGTCGAATCCCAGAGGTCGCAGTCCTCTTCGAACATGCCCCCAGCGATGTTTCGGGTGGAGATGCGTGCGCTGATCCACCCGGGGGCCGGCAGGGCACGGACATGCGCGGTCAGCTCCATGGTCGGCGCCCAGTTGAATCTGTCGAGATCGAACATCACCGGCGGGAAGGAATCGAGGAAGGTCAGCAGCGACAGCGGATCCGGGTCCGCCCCATCGATCAAGCGGATCCACCCCTGCAGCAGCCCGCGGCCGCTGGGCTTGCCCACCGCGAAACCAGCGGTCGCCGGGTCCAAACGCATATCGAAACAGTCGATGATCGGAGCGGCCTTGTGGAAGTCGTCGCTGGCCTCGGCGACGCTGATGCACTCATCCGGAGGGGGAAGCTGCGGCGGGGTGGCGGTGGTGGCAACATCGTCGGGAAGCGCGCCGAGGTTGCCCATCGTGGCCATCGCTGAGATAGTCGGCGCTCCGTTCTGCGACAGTTCGATCCCGTAGCTCGCCGTTGATCTGCCCTCCCGCAGTGTCCGCGTCGAGATGTCGACAGGTCCTTCCGTACTCGGTCCGAGGTAGAAAGTGGAGATCACCAACGGATCCGGTGTACTCGGATTGAGGTCACGCAACGCCCGACCGGCGACTCCGAGGAGGTATCCACCGTTGACGGCGCCTCCCACTTTCCACCCGGCATCGAGCTCGGCGGTGAAGGTGTGGTCGCCCTGTCGCTCGACGGCGGTGGCACGGACGAATTCGCTGGAGGGCGTTTGACTCATGTCACAACACTATCAATAGCTGAACGAACGTCCAGCCAGATTCAGTCGCCGCGAATCTGTCGTTCGTTTCCGTGGCGGTAGTTGCCCGTCACGCGGGCCAGCAGCTGTTGGTCGCTGTCGGCGTCGCGGCCGAGCCTGGGGATGAGCGCCGCAGCCTTCTTTCCGCCCAGCTCCATCACGGTGCGGCCGCCTCGGCGAATGAGCAGAACTCCTGACTTGGTGACCTGATAGTCGAACGGATCGTCTTCAAGGCTCATCCGAGGCTCCTTCCTGACCGCGCCTGCGGGCACCACCCACTGCCTGTTGATCTTCGGTATGAGCGAACGTAGCGGCCCAGACTGGGCGTGAGTTGAGAAAGTGCCCCTGGCCGAGCGACCAGGGGCACTTTCATTCAAACGGTCAGCCTGAGACCGTGGTGTTCAACCTCAGTTGTTCTTTTTGCGACGCATGGTCAGCACGACTGCGGCTCCACCTACGACGAGGAGTCCGGCTCCGGCGGCCAGGCCGGTGAGCTCGGCACCGGTGCGGGGCAGATCGGATCCGCCGTCACCGTTTCCATCATCGTTGTTGCCGTCGTCATCGCCGCCGGTTCCGCCGCCGTTGCCGTCTTCATCGGCAACGACCTCAAAGGAGCCTGTCAGAGCATCTTCGTCTTCGGCGTCGTTGGCACCGGTGACCTGGAGATCGTACTTACCGAGGTAAGCCGAGGGGTCGGAGGCGTTGGTGCCGTAGATGGAGAATCCGACGACTCCGTCTTCGTTCGCGACCTCGTCAAGGGTGATGCCTTCGACGTTCTCCGGACCGGCAACGACCTCGAGCGTGACCTCTTCGCCCTCGTCGAAGCCTTCAGCGGTGATCTGCACGCCCTTGTCCTGCTGGACGAAGTCGGAGGCAGCAACTTCTTTCGGCTCGATGCTCAGCTTGCGCTCGGCCGGGGCCTCTTCAGCTTCAACGGTCACCACGAACTCGGTGGCTGCCGAGTCCTGACCGTTGGCATGAACGACTGCGGTGTAGTTGTAGTCACCGGCTTCGGCAGGAGCCTCTGCGGTGAACTTACCATTGGCGTCAGTCTTGACGGTCGTGCTTCCCTGTGCAGGCGCGGCCTGAGCAGAGGCCTGTGACGATCCTGCATTGGCGCCGGCGGGCTTCCAAGTCAGCTTCACTTCGGCGTTCGGAACGGCCTGTCCGGTGATCTGTCCGCCTTCGACGACTGTCTGGTCTCCAACCTTGGGAGCTTCCGGCTTTTCGTTGCCGTCGGCGTCCGAGTCGGCCTTGTCGTCCTTTCCATCTGCCCCGGAGGAAGCGTCTGCGTCCTTGCCGTCGGCATCGTCGGCTCCGTCGGAGTCCTTGCCGTCGGCATCGGCGTCGGCATCAGAACCCTTGGCATCAGCATCCGCATTCGCCTCATCACCGTCCGCGGCTGAGGAAGAATCCGCATCCTCACCGTCAGCACCGGAATCAGCTTCAGCATCGTTAGCGGCGGCGTCCGCGTCAGCGTCGTTTTCAGCATCGTCGCCGCCGTCATCCGGCTTGGTCAGCTGGAAGTCCACACCTGACTTTTCGAGCGAATTCTTAAGGTCCGCAACCCATCCCATGCTTCCGTCAGGGTTCCCGCCCGAAATAACGCCGACGGCAGTTTCACCCTGGTAAACGGCACCGCCGGAATCTCCCTGCTGACTAAACACGCCGTCATTAGCATCGACTTGGAAGCCATGAACCACCCGATCGCTGACAGCTGCATACGGCATATCGTCGTCAACTCCAGTCGCGACAGTGCCTGAAGTTTTACCGGTTGTCCGGCCCGACTTAGACACGGTTGCACCCACTGTAGGGTCACCGATTGATTTCACTGGAGTAGTGCTCAGTGACAGGTCGTCCTCATCCGCAGTCGTCCAGTCAGTGACTTCAGCATGGTTGGTGAAATCGCCAGAGACCTTGAATGATGCAAAATCGATCGCCAGCTTCTCTTCGTCTTCATTTGCGGGTGCTTCTACGCCGGGAAGACCGTACTGGTAGAAGTCCCACTCTCCTGGGGACCCGACTTCGGCGGGCGCAGTCTGCTCGCCGCCAGCCGCTTTGGCGGCGGAGGGCAACTCCATGTCGAGAATTGGATTTGTTCCTGCAGGGTTACCGGCCCCATCAGTGTGTTCCGCGCAATGTCCTGCCGTAAGGACAACCTGGTTTCCCTTGCTGTCCCAGCCGGCGAACCCAGTTGAACAGATTCCGACCTTTCCAGCCTCGGGCGATTCCATGAGGTACCCAGCTCCGCCGACCAGATCCTTCGCTGCCTGAGCCTCGAACGACGCGTACTGAGAACCAACCTTCACATCGACGTTGTCGTACTTCTTCTCAAGCTCTTGGACCTCAGCTGTCTTTTCAGTGACGCCAAGCTTCAGGTGTCCTCCGCTGAATCCGAACCGGCCGATCTCTTCGGGGATTTCTCCGCTGTCCTCCGTCAGATGCTCGGCGACAGCATTCTGCAAGTCGCTTTCGCTCTGAATTTCCAGCGCTTCTGGCTCATCCGCCATTGCGGGACCGGCAACGAAGGCGCCGCCGAGACCCAGTGCCGCAGCCGCTGTCATAGCCAGCGAACTCTGCACGAGTTTCTTCTGCATAAGTAGCCGTCTCTCTTTTTGAGGGAACAATGTCACAATTCGATGACCTAAGTCACGGTAAGGTTACGGGCTCCACTCATCGACTACCAAGAAAGTAGTACCGAAACTGTGAACTAAATGTACGAAACTGCAGGCGACGTAGAAGGAGATGGCTTCCTGGCCCTTGCTCCCCGGCGACCTTGAATAGCCGATGCCCCCGGTCAGACGACCAGGGGCATCGGTATCGAGCAGTGGCGGACCGTCAGGCGGTCAGCCGCGCTGGATTCAGTTCTTCTTCTGGCGGCGCATCGTCAGAACGACTGCGGTTCCACCTACGACGAGGAGGCCCGCTCCGGCGGCGAGGCCGGTCAGCTCGGCACCGGTGCGAGGCAGATCGGATCCGCCGTCACCATTGCCATTATCGCTGTTACCGTCGTCGTTGTTTCCACCATCGTTGTTGCCGTCGTCACCGCCGCCGGTGCCGCCGCCGTTGCCGTCTTCATCGGCAACGACCTCGAAGGAGCCCGTCAGAGCGTCTTCGTCTTCGGCGTCGTTGGCGCCGGTGACCTGGACATCATATTTGCCGAGGTAGGCCGAGGGATCGGATTTACTCGTGCCGTAAATGGCGAATGCAGCAGCGCCGTTCTCGTTCGCGGTTTCCTTGAGGGTGATGCCCTTGACGTTCTCAGGACCTGAAGCGACCTTGAGGGTCGCCTTCTCGCCTTCATCGAAGCCTTTGACCGTGATAGTCACGCCCTCGTCTTCCTTCACGAACTCAGAGGCAGCGATCTCCTTGGGGTCGACGCTGATCTCGCGTTCAGCGGGAGCAGGAGTTTCAGTCTCTTCCTCCTCGACGGTCAGGTCGAACTCGGTCTTCTTGGACTGCTGTCCCTCAGCAGATGCCGTCGCGACGCCCTTGTAGTCGCCGGCTTCTTCAGGACCTTCGACGGAGAATTTGCCGTTCTCATCGGCCTTGACCGTCTCGGAGTCTCCCTCCGCCGCCTCGGTGCCGGACTCGCTTCCTTCAGCGGCCTTCCACGACACCTTGACCTCGGCGCCGGCTTCGGCCTTGCCGGTGATCTTCTCCTCGGGCTCGATGGTCTGGTCTTCGACCTTCGGAGCATCGGGTGCTTCAGGAGTCTCTTCGCCCGGCTTCTCCAGGTTGAAGTCCGTACCGGACTGCTCGAGCGAGTGGTCGAGGTCAGCGACCCAAGTGAATGAGGTGTCGGCATCGAGGTTTCCGCCACCGGAGATGACACCGACGGCGGTCTCACCCTGGTAGACGCCGCCGCCCGAGTCGCCGGGCTGCGAGAAGGGCTTGTCAGCCGGTGCGGTCACGCCGAATCCGTGGACCCAGCGGCCGCCGACGTTCTGGTAGTCGAAATTGTATTCCGACCGAGGGAGGACTTCACCTTCGGTCTGGCCGGTGGTCCGGCCCGACTTCTTGATCGAGCCGTCCTTGTGCGATCCTACCTTCGTGATGTCGGTCGTCGACTTGGCCAGCTCGTCCGAGTCGGCGGTCTTCCAGTCGGTGATACCGCTCTTGACGTTGTACTTCGACTCATCGACGTCGATGACGGCGAAGTCGATGTCGGACTCGCTGGGCTCTGGCCACTTGTTCTGGTCGGAGCCTTCGAGGAGGTCGCCGCCGAAGCTGTGGAAGCCCCACTTGCCGATGACGCCGCTGCCGGAGGCCTGGAAGCCCTCTCCCCCGTTGGCCTCGGAGGTCGACGGCTTCTCGGTCTGATCGACAGTGGTGTCGCCGTCGAACTCGTTCGTCTCTTCGTTGATGATCTTCGAGCAGTGTCCGGCTGTCAGCACAACGGGCTTGCCATCTCCGTCCCAGCCCGTGAAACCTGTCGAGCAGGCGCCACCGGCCTCGCCGGCCTTGACGAGGTATCCGGAACCGCCGACGAGGTCGTTCTTCGCGTAGGGCTTGAGTTCCTTGACGCCCTCGGTGACCTTGATGTTGTTGTACTTCTTCTCGAGATCCTTGACCTCGTCGGTCTTCTCGGCGACGCCGATGTTGAGCTTGCCGCCGTCGGCACCGTAGGCGTTGACGCCTTCGATTCCGGACAGTGCCTTCTGGACCTGAGCTTCACTCTGAAGATCCAGCTTCTGCGGGGCGCTGTCGGCCATCGCGGGAGAGGCGACGAATGCGCTTCCCAGGCCCAGCGCCGCAACGGCGCTCAGTGCCAGTGAACTCTGAACGAGTTTCTTCTGCATACTGTTGATTTCCTTGATCGTTGTCGGTGCTTCGATTGTCCGGCTCCTCAACACGGCTCACCGATCGGTGGGGCGCATCTTCGGTGTCAGATTTTCAACCGTGTGAAAGATTACGGTTTGGTCACGACGCATGGCAAGGACAATGTGAGTTGTAGGTGAACACAACTTACAGAAGTCACTTCTTCGCCCGAGTTCGACGTTCGTACAGGTCCCGTCGAACCGCGGCCGTTATGATCAGGGCATGTCGAACCACACACCGCTTCGAACGACGGCCGTTTCGCGCAATCTGAGCAGGTTTGCGCTCGGGGTGGCCGCTCTGGCGCTCACGCTTCCGCTCGCCGCATGTGACACTGGGGTCGATCCCCGGAATCCGAGCTCCTCGGCTCCGAGCGAGTCGACCGGGGCCGCGTCTCCGAGCAAGGACGCGTCGACGATCGACCCCGTCGGCAAGTGGACCTCTCCTGAGAAGGGAGATCCCTTCCTCGAGTTCTCCGACGACGGTTCCCTCAAAGGCTCGGACGGCTGCAATGCGATCGCGACCACGTGGAAGGTCGAGGGAGACGAGATCAT
The DNA here is from genome assembly GCF_017808095.1 of Brevibacterium renqingii. Taxonomy (NCBI): domain Bacteria; kingdom Bacillati; phylum Actinomycetota; class Actinomycetes; order Micrococcales; family Brevibacteriaceae; genus Brevibacterium; species Brevibacterium renqingii. Next base: position 12,484 of record NZ_JADBHG010000005.1, read on the forward strand.
CATCGAATCGTTCATGACCACTCAGAAAGCCTGCGCAGGCGTCGACCCCTGGTTGAGCAAGGCATCCACGGCCACGATCGAGGGCAATGTCATGAAGGTCGAAGACAGCAACGGCAAGGTCATCGGCGGATTGGAGAAGGAAGACAAATGACACATGAGGTAGTCGGCCGCTGGGCGGCCGAGAAGAACGACAGAGCCTTCCTCGCATTCCTCGAGGACGGCACGGTGCGCGGCAGCGACGGGGCCAATGCCATCGCCACCTCGTGGTCGGAGGAAGCCGAAGGCCTGATGATCGCACCGTCCATGACAACGCTCATGGCCGCGCCGGGAATGCTCACCTGGGTGCCCAAGGCCCGTCGGGTCGAACCCGATGGGAATCGGCTCAACCTCTTCGACACGGCCGACAACCACCTCGGTGTTCTGCTCCGGCAGCCGCCCGGCTCAGCCGATACCAACGAAGGCCGATAGATGGCCGGGGGTCTGATCGCACTCCTCGACGATGTCGCCGCTCTCGTCAAACTCTCCGCTGCCAGCCTCGATGATGTCGCTGCCGGGGCATCGCGTGCCGGCGCGAAGGCCGCCGGCGTCGTCGTCGACGATGCAGCGGTGACTCCGAAGTTCGTCGAAGGGGTCAGCCCGAAACGCGAACTGCCGATCATTGAGCGCATCGCCCTGGGCTCGTTGGTCAACAAGATCGTCATCATTCTGCCGATCATCCTGCTGCTCAGTCAGTTCCTGCCCTGGCTCCTCACTCCGCTGCTCATGATCGGCGGCACCTATCTGTGTTTCGAGGGCGCCGAGAAGATCTTCGAGAAGTTCGGTTGGATCGCCCACCATGAGAAGAGCCGTGAGGCCCACAGCGACGAAACGGAAGAGAACGCCTCCGACGGCGCCGCAGCAGAGAAGAAGATCGTCCGCTCGGCCATCACGACCGATTTCGTCCTCAGCTGCGAGATCATGGTCATCGCGCTCAACGAGGTGGCCGAGGAGTCTTTGACGAGCCGAGCGTTCATTCTGGTCCTTGTCGCCCTGGCGATCACAATCGGCGTCTACGGCGTCGTCGCACTCATCGTCAAAATGGATGATATCGGTCTGCACCTGGCGACGAAGGACGCTCAAGGTCCGCAGAAGTTCGGTCGCTTCCTCGTCGGCGCCATGCCGAAGCTGCTCGCCCTGCTCTCCGTCGTCGGCACCTTCGCCATGCTCTGGGTCGGCGGGCACATCATCCTCGTCGGCACCGATGAACTCGGTTTCCACGTCCTCTACGGCTTCGTCCACCATCTCGAAACGCCCGTCGCAGCGATTCCCGCTGTCGGTGGCTTTCTCGGTTGGCTGGTGAACACCGCTTTCTCCCTCGTCCTCGGTGCGATCTGGGGCGCCGTCGCCGTGAGTGCTGTGCTGGGGATCACCGGGCTGGTCAGAGCCGCACAAAAGTGAGTTCTTACCTCGCGAACTGGTCCTGAGCACCGGGCGCGATCTGCTTCGTCACTTCCCCGTGATCGGCGCAGCTGAAGATGCAGTCCGCATCCGGCTCACCTGTCGGCGAAGGTCTTCTTCGGCATACCCGCCACAATCATCGGCGCTCCGGTCACGGGGTCGTCGATGACGGTGCAGCTGATGCCGAAGACCTCGTCGACGAGTTCGGCGGTGATGATCTCCTCGGGTCTGCCCTGGGCGACGATCTCGCCGTCCTTCATCGCGATGATCTCATCCGCATAGCGACAGGCCTGGTTCAGGTCGTGGAGCACCGCGACGAGTGTGTGGCCGTACTCGTGGTTGAGCTGGCAGAACAGGTCGAGCAGCTCGATCTGGAAGGCGACGTCGAGGAAGGTCGTCGGCTCGTCGAGCAGCAGCAGCGAGGTCTCCTGGGCCAGAACCATGGCCACCCAGACCCGCTGGCGCTGACCGCCGGATAGCTCGTCGACCTGTCGCGACGACAGCTCTTCGGTGTTCGTCGCTCGCAGTGCCGAGAGCACGGCTGCTTCGTCGGCATCGGTCCACTGACGGAGAAACGACTGGTGCGGGTGGCGGCCGCGGGCCACGAGTTCAGCGACCGTGATGCCTTCCGGAGCGATGGATGTCTGTGGGAGGAGCCCCAGACGCTGGGCGATCTTCTTCGTCTTCATCTTCGCGATGTTGTTCCCGTCGAGCAGCACTGCACCGTCAGCGGGAGGGAGCAGCCTGGCGAGGGCCCGCAGCAGAGTGGACTTCCCGCACGCATTGGGACCGACGATGACTGTGAACTTCCCGTCGGGGATGGCCACATCGAGGTCGCTCACGATCTCGCGGTGGTCATAGGCCAGATCGAGATGCTGGGCGACCAGGGGCGAGTGTGTGTCCGCGTTGAGAGTGCTCATGATGCCTTCCGAGCTTCTTGGATGAGGAGCCAGATGAGATAGATTCCGCCGATGCTCACGGTGATGATGCCGACGGGCAGTTGGATGTCGCCGAAGGCATGCTGAGCGATGAGGTCGGCGGCCACGAGGAGCAGAGCACCGACAGCGGCAGAGGCGAGCAGGCTGGTTCCCTGCGCTTTGGCGATCCGCCGTCCGATCTGCGGGGCGGCCAATGCCACGAACGCGATCGGTCCGGCAGCCGCCGTGACCACTGCCACGAGCGCCACCGCGACGACGATGAGGGCTGCGCGCACAGGCTCGTTGCGCACCCCCAAGGCTTTGGAAGCGTCGTCGCCGAGCTCCAGGGTCCCGAGGTCACGCGCGAAGAGTCCGCAGGCCAGTCCCAGGACGACGGTGGCGACAGCGGCGGGAGCGATAGTCGACCACCCCATCCCGTTCAGTGTTCCCGCACCCCAGGTGGCCGCGGCCATGGCCAGTTCGAGGTCGGCCCGCAGGATCAGCCACGTGTTGAAGGCGTTGAGCATCGCTGTCAGAGCGATGCCGACGATGATGAGGCGGAAGCCTTGGACTCCGCCCTTCCAGGTGAGCATGTAGACGATCACGGCGGTGAGCAGTCCACCGATGATCGCTCCGGCGGCGGTCGAGACGAAGCTCGTGCCGAAGACGATGATGGTGACGATTCCACCGGTGTAGGCCCCGGTGGAGAAACCGATGATGTCCGGGGAGCCGAGTGGATTGCGAGTCAGCGACTGGAAGACGGCTCCGGAGACTCCGAGCCCGGCGCCGAGGACGATGCCGGCGAGCACACGCGGGGCGCGCCACTCACCGACCACGGTGTTGACGATGCGCTTGTCCGCCATCCCGAACAGGCCTTGGAAGACTTCTCCGATGGAGAGGGAGAACTTCCCGAGCATGAGACCGGCGAATCCGCAGGCCAGAGCGAGAAGCGCCACGATGCCGGCGGTGATGAGGACGCGCATGTCGAGTCGAACGCCGAAGACACGCAGCATCGGCCGACCGAAGTCGACCCTCTCCCCCGGCAGGGTTCTCGGATGAGGACTCAGTGTGCGTTCCTGCACCGCAAGATGGCTGGTTTTCACAGACCGCTCGCCTTCTTCCGACGGACCAGGGCGATGAGCACCGGTGCACCGACGAATGCGGTGACGACTCCGACCTGGAGTTCGCCGGGTTTCATCACCACTCTTCCGATCACATCGGAGGCCAGGAGCAGGATGGGAGAGAGCACGAGAGAGTATCCGAGGATCCACCTCTGATCGGTGCCGACGATCCACCGAGCGATGTGCGGGATCATCAGTCCGATGAAGCCGATCGGGCCGGCGGCTGCCGTGGCCGCTCCGGCCAGCAGGGTCACGGCGAGGATGGAGAACACTCGAGTGCGGTTGACCGAGGTTCCCAGGCTGGCGGCCAGATCGTCCCCGAGCGCCACCGCGTTGAGCGAATGGGACAAAGCCAGGGCGAGTACGATGCCGATGATCATGAACGGCAGGATCGCGGTGATCGTGTCGAAGTCGCGGCCGGCGATCGCACCTACGTCCCACGACCGGAACGCGTCGAATGCGCGTTCATTCGTGAGCAGGATCCCCTTGGTGAGCCCGGTGAGCACTGCGGCCACGGCGACTCCGGCCAATGTGAGGCGGATCGGGTCGACCGTGCGGCTGCGTCCCGAGGATCCGATGATGTAGACCCCGATCGTGGCGATCAGCGCGCCGAGGAAGGCGAACCAGATATAGCCGGTGATCGAGGTGATTCCGAAGAACGCGACTCCGATGGTGACAGCGAAGGAGGCTCCGGCGTTGACGCCGAGGATGCCGGGGTCCGCCAAGGGGTTGCGCGTCAGGGCTTGGATGAGGCCTCCGGCCAGGCCCAGCCCCATGCCGACGAGGACGCCGAGCACGGTCCTCGGCAGGCGGAGTTCGAGGACGACGAGCTGGTCATCGCTGCCGTTGGGTGAGAAGAACGCGCCGAGGACTTCGGACACGGGCATGTCGCGGGCACCGATGGCCAGTGAGGCCAGCACCACGACGATGAGCACGATGCAGGCGGTCACCAGCCCCACCACACGCTTGAACCACAGTTTCCGACCAGCGGGCTGACCGCTGTCAGTGTGCGGTTTCGCCGCAGAAGCGGTGGCGGAACCGGTCATCTGATGGTCCTTCTCGAGTGCGGCGACTAAGGGCAGGCTAACCACACTGTAACTCACGCGGCCATCTCAGCCAAGCGATATGAGGCTCAACCGGCTGTGATCTTGCCGATCCTCTCGGACACCTGTCGCTGGATGCGCGAGAGCATTCCGCTCATTCCGCGCAGTCGCAGCGGGCTGACGATTGCCGACAGCGACAGCCGCAGAGGCAGATCCGACGGGACCGACAGGATCGTCCCGGCAGTGGCACCGTCGAGGCCATCGTGCAGGATCCCGGCGAACCCGCGGGTCGTGGGCGACTCCGGCGGCGCGGAGAAGTGCAGCCGCACGACCGCTTCGTCCCCGGCTTCGGGGCTCTCGACCTCGGTGACGAGGAAGATCGGCGACTGGCATTCGGGCACGGGCTCGAGCAGCTCCGGATGATCCGTGTACTGCGCGGGCAGCTCGGGAAGATCGGTCGCGAACTCCAGCAGCAGCTGCAGACGGTCATCGGTCTCGGTGTCGGCGAAGTCGTTGACGATGTCTGCCAGGCCCTCCGGCAGGTCGGCGGTCTCGGGCGCGGTTTCGGCGGTCATCAGGCTCCGCGCACCTCCCCGGGCTCGGAACCGGTGGCGATCGGCACGCCCACAACGTTGCCCCATTCGGTCCAGGACCCGTCGTAATTGCGGACGTTCTCGTACCCGAGCAGGTGTTTGAGAACGAACCAGGTGTGGCTGGAGCGTTCGCCGATGCGGCAGTAGGCGATGACCTCGTCGCTTCTTCCCAGACCGGCCTGCTCCGTGTAGAGCTCCTTGAGCTCGGCCGCGGATTTGAACGTGCCGTCCTTATTGGCCGCCTTGCCCCAGGGCATGGACTTCGCGCCCGGGATATGACCGCCTCGCAGGGCGCCCTCCTCCGGGTAGGCGGGCATGTGGGTGCGTTCGCCGGAGTACTCCTCGGGGCTGCGCACGTCGATAAGAGGCAATGCGCCGAGGCTGTCGCGAACCTCGGGCAGGAAGGCGCGGATGGCCGAGTCGTCGCGTTCGACGACGGGATAGTCGGTGGGCGCGGGCTTCGGCTTCTCGGTCGTCATCTCACGGCCCTCTGCCTGCCATTTGGCACGTCCGCCGTCCATGAGCCGGACGTCTTCGTGGCCGAAGAGGGTGAACACCCACAGGGCGTAGGCTGCCCACCAGTTGGACTTGTCTCCGTAGACGACGATGGTGTCATCTCGCGAGATGCCCTTGGCGGACATGAGCGCTGCGAAGCCTTCGCCATCGACGTAGTCGCGGGTCACTGTGTCATTGAGCTCGGTGTGCCAATCGACCTTGACGGCTCCGGGGATGTGGCCGGTCTCGTAGAGCAGCACATCCTCGTCGCTTTCGACGATGACGAGTCCGGGGTCGCCGGCATGTTCAGCAACCCATTCGGTGCTGACCAGTCGTGTTCCGTCCGCGTACTCGGCGAACTTCGGTGTGCCATCGACCGGGATCGAAGTGCTCACGCATTCCTCCTGAAACATAGGTGACTATGACGAGCTCGTTGGGGCAACGTCGGACCTCTTCAGCATATTCCTTCGTCAGGATCTGCCGAAGAAAGTGGTCAGAGCTGAGACGAAGGCCTGCGGCTTCTCCGAATGCACCCAGTGTCCTGAGCCCTTGACGGTGAGCAGTGTGGTCCGCGGGAACAGTGCGCGCATCTGCGGCAGGTCATCTCTGCTGATGTACTCGGAGTCCTCGCCTGCCACCCACAAGACAGGGTGGTCGAACTGCGCATCGCCCATATCCGGGAAGTCGCCGATGGCATCGAGGCTCGAGTACAGGAGTTCGAGGTTGGGCTGCCAGGCATAGCCTGACGAGGTCGGGCGCAGGTTCTGCAGCAGGAATCCCCTGGTGGCAGCCTCCGGAATCGGCTCCTGCAGGGCGACGTCGGCGTCCGTGCGCGATTCCACTCGGTCGAGGTCGAGGTCGGCCAGGCTCGAGAGCAGATGCTCGAAGACGCCAGTGGATCCGCCGGCCTTGGGGGCGATGTCGACGATGACGAGCCGGTCGATGAGATCGGGGCGGCGCAGGGCGAGGACCATGGCGACCTTGCCGCCGAGGGAATGTCCCACCAGGTGCACCGGCCGCTGTTCGGGCTCGGTCACCTCGGCGATATGATCCGCGACTGCATCGGCGATTTCGATGTAGTCGAACGCTGCGGTCCAATCGGAGTCTCCGTGGTTGGGCAGGTCGACGAGCAGGCTCGAGAACTCGGGGGCGAGCGCCTTGGCGATCCGGGTGAAGTTCTTGCCGCGGCCGAACAGTCCGTGGAGGAACACGATGCGTCGGCCGGTCTCACCCACGCGCTTGCTGAAGATGGTGGTCACCACTCCAGCCTAGCGGGTCAGGAGGCGAGGCTGACAGCCGCTCCCCTGTCACGGGCGCGGGTAGGGTGAGGTCATGCACTTCTCCGAATATGACACTCGACTTGCCGGTTATGCCGTCATCGTCAACGACGATGATGAAGTCCTTCTCAGCTGGTTCAACGGCGGTCGGGACCACGTCCACGCGATCTGGACGCTCCCCGGAGGGGGCATCGAATTCGACGAGAGCATCGAAGAGGGCACGATACGCGAGATCAAAGAGGAGACCGGCTACGATGCCGAGCTGATCCGCCCTCTGACCACGCATACGTTCACGGAGTCGCGTCGCAATCCTGCGTTCGGGACCTCGACCCCGCGGCCGTTCAAAGGCGCACGGGTCGTCTTCGAGGCCCGGATCACCGGAGGCACGCTCGGCACCCTCGAAGTCGGCGGGACGACCGACCGCGCCGAGTGGCTGCCGATCGGCTCGCTCGCCGAGGTCCGCCACGCGCGCATCATCGACATCGGCCTCGAGGCGCTGCGCGGCGGACGCCACAGCTGAAGCCGACTCCGACGACGGGCGTCGAGCGCCGAGCGGCCGCCCGAGCGACTCAGCCCAGATGCTTCTCGATGAGTTCGGGCATTCTGTCAGCGGCGTAGGCCGCCGAGAGCACCGAGTTGAGGGAGAACGCCTGGCGCACGTCGTTGAGGTCTTCGGTCAGCACCAGGGCGTGGCCGTCCTCAACGGCAGGCACCCGCTTGAAAACGGAGTCGTCGGTGACCTCGGAATCCTTGATGTAGATGGGGAACACGACGAGCAGGTCCGCGTCGAGCTGATCGAGATTCTCCTCCGAGATCGGTGCGGTGAAGCCTTCGGGTTCGAGCGCCGAGATCTTCTCCGACTGGGTGAAACCGAGGTTCTCCATGAACTGCACCCGCTCGGTGCCGTCGATATAGGCACCCCAGCCTTCCGAGGTCTTCGCGGCCACGGCCACGGACTTCCCGTCGAAGTCCGGATGGGACTTGCGGGCTTCGGCGAATTTCGCGTCGAGGTCCTTCAGCAGCTTCTCGCCCTTGTCCTCCTTGCCCAGCGCCTGGGAGACGAGTTCGACCTGCTGGTCCATGGTCGTCAGGTAGTCGTCCCCACCCTTCGGAGGACCGACGGTCGGCGCGATCTCGGAGAGGCGATCGTAGCGTTTCTGTTCGCCGGAGCTCTTCGTGTCGAGGATGAGGTCCGGTTCGAGGGCCGCGATCGCTTCGTAGTCGGGCTCCATGGTGGCGATGATCTCCGGAGCCTCGTCGTAGAGGTCTTCGGCCCAGGGACCGACGCCTTTGCCGCCGAATTCGACCCAGTCGGAGGCCCCGACAGGCTGTACGCCCAGGGCCAGAGCCGTTTCGGCATCTCCCCAGCCCAGGGCAACGACTTTCTGCGGGTCGGCGGGGACTTCGACAGACCCGAATTTGGTGTCGACGTTGGGCCCGGAGGTGTCCGCGGAGTCCGAGCCGCCTCCGCCGCAACCGGCGAGGACGAGCAGGGAGGCAAGAATCGGGGCGAGTGTTCGGCGCATGGCTTCCTTTTCGAATAGTAAGGCGAGCCTAGCTTAACCCATTGTCGAACTCAGAAATGCACACTCACGGCCGTTCGTGTCGGCATGTGTCCGGCTTCTTCAGGGCGCCTTGACCTCGAGGCCGGCGACGTCCATCTCTTCGAGTCGGACGATCCGCGAACGTCGGCCCGTGATCACTCGGTGCCCGAGCCACAGCAGCAGGAATGCCGGCAGACCGGCATAGGCGCTGGCGACTTCGAGCAGGCGGCCGTTGACGACGGCCTGCACGTTCTGGCCGATGATGACGACGATGAGCATGATCAGCGCAATGATCGGACCGATCGGAAACAGCGGAGCACGGTACGGCAGCTCGTCGACCGAATTCCCCTGCCGCAGGTAGGCGCGTCGGAACCTGAAATGACACCAGGCGATGCCGACCCACACGATGAATCCGGACAGGCCCGAGACGTTCATCAGCCATGTGTAGGCACCTCCGTCGCCCATGACCTCGGAGAGGAACCCGAACAGTCCGATCACGGCGGTGGCAAGCAGTGCCATGACAGGCACTCCGCGTTCGTTGAGTCGGGCGAACAGCCTCGGCGCGGTTCCGTCCTTGGCCATGGCGTAGAGCATGCGGGTCGAGGCGTAGAGGCCCGAGTTGCCGGCCGAGAGGATCGCGGTGAGGATGACGGCGTTCATGATTCCCGCGGCCACGGCGATTCCGGCGCGTTCGAACACGAGCGTGAATGGCGAAGCGGTGACGTCCTCGTTGTTCGCCGAGGCCAGCAGCGACGGATCGGTGTAGGGCAGCAGGAAGCCGATGATCACGATGGCGCCGATGTAGAAGAGCATGATGCGCCAGAACACGGTCCGGATGGCTCGCGGCATGTCCTTGCGCGGGTTCTCCGACTCCCCGGCCGTGACACCGACGAGTTCTGTCCCCTGGAAGGAGAAGCCGGCGATCATGAACACACTGATGACCGACATCCAGCCGCCGACGAACGGTGCCTCTCCCGTCGTCCAGTTGCGCAAGCCCGGCGCGGAGCCTCCGATGATGCCGACGATCATCAGCACACCGAGGACGAGGAACGCCAGCACGGCGATGACTTTGATGGCGGCGAACCAGAACTCACCCTCACCGAAGGCTTTCGACGAGAGGAAGTTCAGACCGCCGAGCAGGATGAGGAAGCTCGCGGCCCAGACCCACGACGGCACGCCGGGCAGCCAGAAGGACATGATGACTCCGGCCGCGACGAGCTCGGCTGCCAGGGTGATCGCCCAGTTGAACCAGTAGTTCCATCCCATCGCGAAGCCGAACGAGGGACTGACGTACTTCGTTCCATAGGTGTGGAAGGACCCGGCCACCGGCAGATGCGTGGACATCTCCCCCAGTGACTGCATGACGAAGAGGACCATGACGCCGATCGCCGCATAGGCCAGCACGGCGCCGCCAGGCCCGGCCTGGGAGATCGTTCCGCCGGAACCGAGGAACAGTCCGGTGCCGATGGCCCCGCCGATGGCGATCATCTGCAGGTGCCTCGACTTCAGTCCCCGTCTGAGTCGGCGCTCTCCGGTCGCCTCGGCGGCAGGTGTTCTCATGGTCGTCCTCGCTCGTGGTTCGGCGGGTCCACGCACGAGGACCCTGGCCATTCCTACCACAGCCGGACCTGTCACGGACGGGGGATCCTCCGGGTGCGAGCAGGCTCACATCTGCTCGGCCGGGGTCTCGAGCAGCTTGAGTATCGGCTTCAGTGCGGTCCTGATGCTGAGAATCCGGAACACCTGGTCGCGGGCGGCCGCAAGCAGCCGGGACCGATCGAACATCAGCCCTGCCAGGGCGCGTGAATTCTCGTGGGCGGCCTCGACGCGCGGACGCTGGCGGTCCTCGAAGCGCTTCAGCGCTGTCACCGGGTCGTCGCGGCCTGCGGCGATCGCACGGGCGAGCATGTGGGCGGATTCCATCGCCATGCCGGCTCCGATGCCGGCCGTGGGGAGGAAGCCGGCCGCCGCATCGCCGAGGAGGACCGTGCGTCCCTCGGCCCAACGGCGAGCGCGGGAGTCACGCAACGGCCAGAAGAACGGGTCTCGGGCTGTGGCGATCGCCGCGAGGCAGGCATCGATGCGCGGTGGCAGCACCTTCAGCTTCGCCCTGACCTCATCGGCGAACCGTCGCGACCCCAGCGGCTCCCGTGAGTCGGGGCATCCGAGGAAGACGCCGATGCCGTCCTTGACCGGATACATGCCGAGGAAGAAGCCGTCGCCCCAGATCTCGTCGACGGCGTCCGGGCTCCCGTCGGCATCCGCCCAGCACACCCAGCCTCCCCACGCCGTGTCCAAGGTGTCCACCGCGTCTGCCGACCGGGCTGCGCCGAGGGAGCCGCGACTCGGTGCGAGGTCCCGGGTCCGCGAGTTCATTCCGTCGGCGATGACGACGATGTCGAACGCGGTACGCGCCGATTCCGCTGCCGCACCGGAATCATCGCCCCACGTGACGGTCACCGATCGCTCGTCTTCAGCAAGCCCGGACACAGTGGTGCCGAAAGCCACCGGACAGTCATCACCGGTGAGCACCGTCAGCAGCGCGGCCCGGGAGATCCCCCGGTAGTCACCGTACTCGGCCAGCAGATCGCCGAGGCGGTCCTGCCGGAGAACGCGCCCGGAGTGCGCATGGGCGACATAGCGGTCGATGCCGACGCTGGCGTCGAGATAGGTGTCCCGAACGCCGAGGGCGTCGATGATCGGGTCGACCATGGGCATGAGCGCGAGCATGTACCCGGCCCGGTTGTCTCCGATCATGCGTCGCGCGTCGGCGGACCGATCCACGAGCACCGGTTCGAACCCCTGAACTCTGAGCAGCTGGGCCAGGGTGATCCCCGCGATGCCTGCTCCCACGATGAGGATGCGCGGCGTCTCGGCCGACACTGATTCGAGCTGCTCTCCCACGCTCGCTGCTGTGATCAACTCTCGCGCCTCCTCATCCTCACAGTCCTATCCTCGACCCGGCTGTGGCACATCGTCTACCGTCTGCTCAGACGCCTTCCTCGCTCCTGCGCGTCTCCGCTGCCGATCTGGATGCGAACGGACTCGTCTTCTGCGGTGCCGAGGGCAGGCCGCGAGCGAGGTCGGGGCCGAGATCGGAGATGCTGCGGGCGCCCATGAGCCCCATGGCGGTGAGGACCTCCTGTCGGATGAGTTCGATCGCCCGTTCGACTCCCCTCTGACCGCCGGCCATGAGCCCGTAGAGATAGGCGCGGCCGATGAGGACGAAGTCCGCTCCGGCGCACAGAGCGGTGACGACATCAGTGCCGGACATGATTCCGGAGTCGAGGATGAGTTCCATGTCGGCTCCGACCTCGGCGCGGACCTCGGCCAGGGAAGTCAGTGAGTCGGGGGCACGGTCGAGCTGGCGCCCGCCGTGGTTGGAGACCACGAGGCCATCGGCTCCGACCGACTGAGCCCGACGTGCGTCGTCAGCGGTGAGGATGCCCTTGACGAAGAGGCGACCCGACCACTGCTCCCGGATCCACCGCAGGTCATCGAGGTCGAGGGTGGGATCGAACATCGTCTGCGTCATCTCCGCCAAGGACTGCGAGGTATCCGACAGGGAGGCGTATTTCGGCGGTTCGGTGGTGAGGAAATTGAACCACCAGCCCGGCCGGTACGAGGCGTCGAGGATCGTACCCAAGGTCAGCCGCGGCGGGATCGTCAATCCGTTCCGGTGATCACGCAGCCGCTGCCCGGTGATGGGCGTATCGACGGTGACGAGCAGAGTCTCATAACCGCTGGCCTGGGCTCGCTGCAGCAGGTCGAGGCTGCGCTGCCGGTCTTTCCACAGGTAGAGCTGGAACCACCGGGTCGAGTCCGGGGCCGCCTGTGCGACGTCCTCGACCGAGGTCGTTCCCATCGTCGACAGTGAGAACGGGATTCCGGCCTTCGTCGCCGCGCGCACACCGGCGACCTCACCCTCGGAGTGCATCATCCTCGTGTATCCGGTCGGGGCGATGCCGAACGGCAGACGAGTTCGGGATCCGGCGATTGTCGTCGAAGTGTCCGGGGCGTCGACACCGTGGAGAATGCGCGGCAGCAGCTCCACCTCGGCGAAGGCGTTGCGATTCCTGCTCAGGGTCCGCTCGTCCAGAGCCGCCCCGTCGACGTAGTCGAAAGGTGCGCGCGGGGTCACACGTTGGGCGATGCGTCGCAGATCCCAGATATCGGCGGCGGAGTCGAGCCTTGCGGCCACTCGGTCGAGTCGGGGCGGTTCGAACTTCAGCAAGGGGGCGAGTTCTCTGATGTCGGGAAGTCGGCGCTTCATCTCTCTCCTCGGTCGCGGCTGTGCGCTCGTCATTCTAGGGTCCGGGAACGAAACCGGCCGACGGTGTCCATCATCGCCGATTCCGGTCGCGGCAGGCAGGTGCCGCTCCGACCTTGCGAGACCTCTGACACACTGCGGGGTCCGAATTCGACAGCCGCCCGGGGCAACGTGGCACGATGAAATGGATGTCTCAAGCACTTGTGTGGTATGTCAGCTACGGTTCGAACATGGCTCGCGATCGGCTCGCCTGCTATCTTCAGGGCGGCCGGCCGCCCGGAGCGCACGTGAGCTATCCGGGTGCAAGGGACGGCACACCGCCGCGGGCCGAGGCCTGCGTCGAACTGCCCGGAACGATCTACTTCGCCGGTTCGTCGAAGGTCTGGGGCGGCGGGATGGCCTTCTATGACCATCATGTTCCCGGTCCCACTCCGGCCAAGGCCTATCTCATCACCGCCGAACAGTTCGCCGATATCGCCGCCCAGGAGATGAATCGTCCGCCCGAGGCCGACAGTCCATTGGAGAGCCTCGCATTCGACCTGCCCGTCGGCGCGTCTCATTCGGTGGGGCCGGGAGGCTATGAGACGCTCATCGTCCTCGATGACGTCGACGGCGTCCCCAGCGTCACATTCACCGCTCCCCACGGTTCGGCCGACATCGAGCACACCCAGCCGACCGAACCGTATCTGGCGATGCTGCGCACAGGCACTGCCGAGGTCAGGGACGCCGCTGAGCTTCCCCGGCGCGCAGCTGCACCAGCGTGAGGTCGAGCAGCGGGGTGTCGACCCCCAGCTCGGCGGCCTTGCGGGCCAGATCGCCGAGGATGTGCTCGGCTTCGCTCGGCAGACCTGCCGTGACGTCCCGGTAGAGGGACGAAGTGAACTCCGACCCCTCTGCCGTGAGCATCGACACGGTCATCTCGTGGGACCTCGCGGACACCGGATGGGACGCCGCGGCCGCCACGGATTCGAGCTCCTCGATGATCCGGAGCACATGAGCCCGCCCGTCGGCGTCGACGATCGCTCCGACCGGCGCCCGGAACAGGCAGGTGACGACTCCGGCCGCGGCGATGAAGATCCACTTCTCCCACAGCCCGCCGACGATGTCGTCGATGACCTGCAATCTGAAGCCGGGCACGTCGAGAGCCGTGGACACGGACTCGGGCACCTCATCGCCGGAGAGGTCGCCGATCGTCATCACGGCCAGGTCGGTGAGCTGATGCACCGCACCGTCCTTGACAGTGCCGACGATCTTGACGAGCCCGCCGAGAGTCTGACCCGGGTAGTCGGCCTGCAGACGGTCGATCTGGGCCATGCCGTTGAGGAAGGGGACGATCCGCGTGTCAGCGCCGACGGCGGGGCGGACGTCGTCGAGGACGGCATCGAGACCGTTGGCCTTGACCGCGATGATGACGAGGTCGAAGGTCTGCCGGCTCCTCTCGAGCTCCGCGGCGGTGATCACGCTGACGGAGTTCGTCCGATCAGCCTCCGGCGAGACGAAGCGCAGCCCTTCGGCACGGATCCGCTCCGCCCTCGTCTCCCGAAGGAGGAAGGTGACGTTGCGGCCGGCCTCGATGAGGTAGGTGCCGAAGGCTCCTCCGGTGGCTCCGGCACCGGCGATGAGGATCGTCGGCTCCTGTCCGCTCGCTGCGCTGTGCGTGGTACCCGTCATGCCGATTCCTCCTTGAGCACCCGCGCGGCCGCAGCGGGATCGACTGCCGAGGTTATCGCACGTACCACCACGACACGCTCCGCGCCCGCTTCCCGGACCTCAGAGAGTCTGGGACCGGCCTTGATCCCACCGATGGCGAACCAGGGTTTGACCGCCGAAGCAGCCGTCTCGGCCAGCAGACCCGTGCCCACGGCCGGCCGGCCGGGCTTCGTCGGAGTCTCCCACACGGGACCGACGCAGAAGTAGTCGATCTCGCCGTCCGCTTCGGCGGCGAGCGCCTGTTCCCGCGAATGGGTGGAGCGACCGAGAAGGACATCGGGTCCGAGCACGGCGCGAGCCTGAGCGCTGGTGAGATCCCCTTGGCCGATGTGGAAGACATCGGCGCCGACCAGGAGTGCGATATCGGCACGGTCGTTGACGGAGAACAGCTTCCCATGCCGTTCAGCGACTTCCTTCAGCACCTCGAGGGCGGCGATCTCGTCTCGGGCTTCGAGGGTCTTGTCGCGCAGTTGGATGATGTCGGCGCCGCCGGCGTACGCAGCATCGAGGAACTCGGGAAGATCACCCTGGGCACTCCTGGCATCGGTGCACAGGTAGAGGCTAGCCCGAGCCAATTCGGCTTCCCGCCAGGCTCTTCTCGAGTCGGACACGTCGGTGTGCGGTGGAATATCGGTGGTCATGGTCATAGAGTAGAGGAAGTTCGCGGGAGCCTCCCAACGAGGCTGAGAGGGTGTAACAGCCGACCGTCAGACCTGATGCGGATCATGCCGCCGGAGGGAGAATCCATGCACGTCATCGTCGTCGGTGCCGGAATCATCGGCCTGTCCACCACCTGGTACCTGCGCCACCTCGGCGCCGATGTCACGGTCATCGATCCCGATCCCGCGATGGGCGCCTCCCATGCCGCGGCGGGCATGCTCGCTCCGGCCGCCGAGGTCGTATGGGGGCAGGAGCTGCTGTACCCGCTGCTGCGCACCGCGGCCGACATGTACCCGGAGTTCGCCGCCGAGGTGGCCGACACGGACGCAGCCGATCTCGGCCTCACCGACACCGGAACCCTGGTATGTGCCGGTGATCGTGCCGATCTGCAGGCGCTGCGCGAGCTGCGGGATGCCCAGTCGGGAGCCGGGTTCGCAACGGAACTCATCACCGGTTCACGGGCGCGAGAGCTCGAACCGTCCTTGTCACCTTCGGTCGCCGGTGCCGTGCGCATCCCCGAGGATCAGTCCATCGACCCCAGGAGAGTGGTCTCGGCCCTGCGCTCGGTGTTCGCCTCCGAACTCCTGTCTGCGCGAGTGACCGGGCTGCTGCGCGACGGAGACGCCACCGTCGGTGTCGAGCTCGAGGACGGGCGGCAGCTGATCTCCGACCAGGTCGTCCTCGCCGCCGGAGCAGCCTCGAATGCCGTAGCAGGCGCCCCGCGGCTGCCCGTGCGCCAGGTATGGGGCGACGTTCTGCGCCTGCGTGCTCCCGCCGCGCGCACTCCCCTGCTGTCGAGCACCATCCGCGGCCTCGTCAACGGCCGTTCCGTCTACATCGTGGCCCGCCCCGATGGGGAGCTCGTGCTCGGAGCCAGCTCCCGTGAGGACGGTCGAGCCGGCACTGACGCCGGATCGGTCCACCGCCTCCTCCACGATGGTCAGCGTCTGGTTCCGGGCATACTCGACTGCGAGATCACCGAGATCACCACTCGTGCCCGCCCCGGCTCCCCCGACGATGTGCCCCTGATCGGTCGGATCGACGCCGGCTGCGTCGTCAGCACCGGCTACTTCCGGCACGGCATCCTCCTCGCCCCGCTCGGCGGTCTGTTGGGTGCCGAACTCGCTGTCGGTCGCCGCCCCGAATGGCTGCCACCGGGCGCTCTCGCCTCCGTCTCACCTCGGCGCTTCGATGATGCCGCCGACACCGCTGTTCTGCCCACCACGACCTCGAAGAGGAGCAAACCATGACCGAATCAGCACAGGCAGCCACTATCGTCCTCAATGGCGAACCGCATGAACTGGCCGGTGCCACCTCGGCGCTCGACCTCGTCGCCGAAGTCACCGGACGGGAGCTGCGCGAGGACGGGACCCCTGCCGATGGGGGCCGTCTGGGCATCGCCGTCGCTGTCAACGGCGAAGTGATCCGGCGCGGAGGCTGGTCCGGTTTCGTTCTGACCGACGGCCACACCGTGGACATCGTCACCGCTGTGCAGGGAGGCTGATATGACCTGGACGATCGACGGCACGGATCTGAGCTCCCGCCTCGTCATGGGCACCGGAGGCGCGAGTTCGCTGAGCATTCTCGAAGACGCACTGCGGGCCTCGGGCACAGAACTGACGACCGTGGCGATGCGTCGCTTCGACGCCGAATCGCGTGATTCCGTGTTCACCATGCTGCAGCGCTTGGGCATCCGCATCCTGCCGAACACCGCCGGATGCTATACCGCCCGGGATGCCGTGCTCACGGCACAGCTGGCCCGGGAAGCACTCGAGACGAACTGGGTGAAGCTCGAGGTCATCGCCGACGAGGACACTCTGCTGCCCGATCCGATCGAACTCTTCGCCGCGGCCGAGGAACTCGTCCTCGACGGATTCACGGTCTTCGCATATACGAACGACGATCCGGCGTTGGCGAAGCGACTCGAGGACGCCGGAGTGGCAGCGGTGATGCCAGCCGGCGCGCCGATCGGCAGCGGCCTGGGCATCCTCAACCCGCACAATATCGAAACCATCGTCTCCCGCGCCCACGTGCCGATCATCCTCGACGCCGGTGTCGGCACCGCCTCCGACGCCGCTCTGGCGATGGAGCTCGGATGCACCGCCGTGCTGCTGGCCTCCGCAGTCACCCGCGCCCACGACGCCCAGGCGATGGCCCGGGCAATGGCCTTGGCAGTCGAATCCGGCTATCTGGCGGCCGGGGCCGGGCGGATACCGAAACGACCACTGGCCTTGGCATCGTCGACCTTCGACGGATTGGTCGCAGCCCGATGACCGGAGCGCAGGCGACCACGCCCGTTGCGAGTGCGGACAGCGTGAATCCCGGTCCCCTGGTCGAACCCATTGACACGCTGAACCGGGACGAGTTGGCACGCTATGCCCGGCACCTGAGCCTGCCGGGATTCGGGCTCGAGGGTCAACGACGTCTGCGGGCGGCCTCGGTGCTGGTCATCGGGGCAGGCGGACTCGGTGCGCCGGTGCTCAACTATCTCGCGGCCGCCGGGATCGGGTCGATCACGATCATCGATGACGATGTGGTCGAGACCTCGAACCTCCAGCGTCAGGTAATCCATCGCAGCGTCGATGTCGCGCGGCCGAAAGTCGACTCGGCCGCCGAGGCCCTGCGGCGGCTCGACCCCTCTCTGCACGTGCGCACGATCGAGGCCAGGCTGAGTCCTGACAATGCACTCGACCTCTTCGCCGACCACGATGTGGTCCTCGACGGGGCGGACAACTTCGCCACCCGATATCTGTCCAACGATGCCGCCGAACTCACCGGCACTCCCCTGGTGTGGGGCACGATCTTCCGGTTCGCCGGTCAGGTGAGCACCTTCGTTCCCGGTCACGGTCCGATGCTGCGCGACCTGTTCCCCGATATCCCGGACCCCGATTCGGTGCCCAACTGCGCCGAAGGAGGTGTCCTCGGGGTGCTCTGCGGAACCGTGGGGTCGGCCATGGCCACCGAGGCGATCAAACTCATCTGCGGCATCGGCACCCCCTTCATCGGCCGCCTGCTGCGCTATGACGCTCTGGACGGTGAGTATTCGACGCTGCGGTTCTCCCCCGACCCCGAGCGGCCGGCCGTCACCGACCTCACCGAGGTGGCCGCAGCCTGTGCTGCCGCCGCTGCGCCCGGGACAGCTGCCGGGCCCGATGCCGGGATCGAGGAGATCACCCCTGCCGAGCTGGTCGGACTCGGCACACAGGCGGTGCTCATCGACGTGCGTGAGGACTGGGAAAGGGAACTGTCATCGATCCCCGGGTCCCTGCACCTGCCCTTGGCCAGCGTGCGCGAACGCGGCTGGGATGCGGTCGCCGAAACGATCGGGCGCAGAACCGAACGCGGAGAGTCACCCGGCGACATCGTCATCCACTGCAAGTCAGGAGCGCGCTCGGCCGAGGCGGTCGAACTCCTCAACGACGCCGTCCCGCCCGGAGTGCGACTGCGTTCCCTGGCCGGAGGCATCACCGCCTGGTCGGCTCAGGCCTGAGGCGGCCCGGCTGCCAGTCTGGCGGCGAGACCACGCTCACCGGCTCTCATCACCACCGCATGCATGAGACCCGACAGGGGCCGGAGCATGCGGATCGACCGGCGCGCGGTCGTCACGCACCACAGCGACTCGATCTGTGTGCACCGACGGTCCTCTTTGAGCGTCCAGACTCCGTGGCCGCGCAGATCACCGTGGGCGCTGAAGCTGATCAGCTGCGGCGCCCTCACCTCCTGGGCTTCGATGACGAAGCGCAGAGGCGTGCCCAGTGGTGTGTGCACCAGTATGCGCGCTCGGCTTCCGCACACCAGCCGCTCACCCACGGGTTCGGCACTCGACAGGCCCCGCCACCATTGCGGCCACTCCTCGACCCTTTCGAGTATCGCCCATACGGCTTCGGCTTCGGCCTCGGCGGTCCACTGGTCGTCGAAGTGGAAGGGCGAGGACTCCCCGGCCCGAGGGGTCACATGCACATGGGTCATGGTACGACGGTAGTGTGAAAGACGTGAGTGAGGAAAGCATCGCCAGCAACCGTCGGCCCTCCCCCTTGGGCGGCCGCAAACCGACCAAGGACGATCTCGCGGCAGTCTCCACCGACGATCCGAATGCGATCGACGACGTTCTGCCGAGTGACGGCTCAGGAGTGAAGATGCTCATCGTCGGCATCAATCCGGGCCTATGGACGGCCGCGGTCAACGCCCCGTTCGCCCGGCCCGGCAACCGGTTCTGGCCCTCACTGCATCAGGCGGGACTCACCGACCACCAGGTCGACGCTTCCCGCGGACTCGACCCCGCCGACGAACAGCAGCTGCTCCGACGCGGCATCGGGCTGACGAACCTGACCGGGCGCGCCACCGTGCGGGCCGACGAACTCTCCCGCGAGGAGCTGCGTGCAGGTGCTGATCGTCTCATCGACCGACTGTCCGCGATCCGACCCCACGCGGTGGCCATCGCCGGCATCACCTCGTTCCGGATCGGCTATCAGCAGCCCAAAGCCCGGTTCGGTCGTCAGGACACCTCTCTCATCGCTCGGTGGCCGTCCGAAGTGGCTCTCCATGTGGTCCCGCAGCCCAGTGGCCTCAACGCCCACTATCAGATCGCCGACCTCGCCCGCATCTGGCGCGAGGTGTGGGAGAGCATTGACGACTGAGGTCTACCGTGCCGCTCCGGTGAAGTGCTTGCGGCAGCGAGCGACATAGGAGTCGAGGCCCCCGACGTGGCTGGCATCGATCTCGGTGGCGGCGACAGTCGGGCGTTCGGAGTCTGCGCTCGCGGTCCCTGTTCCGGCGACTCGCGCCTCGGTCCGGTCCACACGTTGGTGGAAGACGGCGTCGCGCCCGCACACGGTGCACACCGCAGTGAGCCTGAGAACTTCTTCTGCCACGGCCATGAAGCTCGGCAGCGGTTCGAACGGGGCGCCGTCGAAGGTCACGCACAGCCCTTCGACGATGACGTCGACGCCCCTGCTGAGGAGGTCATCGACGGCAGGCACCAGATCGGGACCGAAGAATTGAGCCTCGTCGATGGCGACCAGGTCGTAGTCCTCGGCACCAGCCGCCTCGACGAGGGATTCGACGTCGCCGAGAGGTACGGCGGGAATATTCATCCCGATGTGGGAGGTGATCGTCGAGATGTCCGACCGCGTGTCGAGGGAATGGGACACGACGAGAACCTCGACTCCGGCGATCGTGGCGCGTCGGACCCGCCGCATCAGCTCCTCTGACTTGCCGGAGAACATGGGCCCGGCGATCACCGTGAGGCGGCCTGCGTCAGTCATCGTCGACGGTGACGCGTTTGGTTTCCGTGTCAACCGTGGTTTCGGTCTCTTCGCCGTCCTGGTCGAAGTCGAACTGGAATTCCTTCTTGCCGTCGTCGTATTCGAGCTTCCATCCGACGAGACGGCCCGAGGACTTCTCCTGTGCGAGGTCGAGCGCCTCATCGAAGGTCATCGGCTCCTTGAGGTCGATGGCCTTCTCCTCATCATCGGTGTCGTCTTTGTCGTGGTCGACGATCTTGCCCGTCGCGGCGTCGATCTCGACCTCGTGGTCGGTGTTGCCGTCGAGGATCGACACCTCGTACTGCCAAGCGCTGTCGGTCTCGTCCCAATCGAGTTCGATGCCGTGCACGATGCCGTCACCGGTCTTCTTCAGCGCCGTGTCGATCGCATCCTCGGGGCTGACTGATGGAGATTCCTTGCTCAGGTCGGCATCGGCAGGCAGAGCCTTGCCAGACGCGTCCGCGTCGCCGCCCTCTTCGGAGGCCGAATCGCTCGGCTCATCGGTGGAACCGGACTCGCCGCTCGCGGCAGAACCGGTGGCCGCGGGCGACGACTGCGCGTCACCGGAGTCGTCTTCGGAGCCGGCACCCGAACAGCCGGCCAGGGCCAGAGCGAGCGCTGCGATGCCTGTCACCGTGCTGATTGCCATGCCATGCGTCTTCATAGCCCTCACGGTAACAGCGAACCAATGCGTGATCGGTGTTTCTGAGAAAAGTCTCATTTGAGCTGCCGGCGGTGATCTGGACCTGTCTGCTCATGTCACGCGGCCTCGGGTGCGGGTCCATGCGCTCACGCCAGTCGTCGACACTGACGCAACGGAGTCGCCGGATGACCTGCGAACTCTTCCCCGCCGCAGTAGGCTTCTGTGGCAAAGACCGAGGGAGGAGAGAAGAATGGATGAAGACAGCCACGACTTCCATCTGCGGATCGGACGAGAGGAACTCGTCATCCGTCAGCGCTACCAGTTCATCAGCATTGCCAATGATGTCCTCATCGGTCTGTGGTTCCTGATCGGCAGCTTCATGTTCTTCTCCGAGTCCCTGACTTATTCGGGCACGTGGCTGTTCGTCATCGGCAGCGTGGAGATGCTCATCCGCCCGGTCATCCGCCTCATCCGGCACCTCCACCTGCAAAGGATCCGCGGGCCCGAGGCCGCGACCTCCGACTCGTCCTACGACTTCTGAGCCGAGCAAACCAGTCGATTCGAACGGCAATCTGGGCGGCCAGGGCCACGCCTGTCATGAGCCCACCGCCGTTCCTCCACTCGGCGTCAGCCAACGGTTTGCCCAGAGCAGCCAGCTCTCTTCGCGCAGCGGCAGCCCCGGGCCACATGATCGGCACAGCGGTGATCACGCCGGCCGTATACCCTCGCAGCAGCAGAGACGACAGCAGATGAGTGAACACATGACCCTCGAGACCTGCGACCGCATACCGGTAGAGGCGTGAGTCACCGGCCGTCCCCCCCCCCCCCGAGCTCCTGCCCAGGCGACAACTGCACCGACGAGTCCGACTGCGACCACACTCTGCTTCGTGTTCATCCGCAGCGCTTCGATGCCAGTGACTTCGGCCAGATGATCGGCTGTGGCGGGGAAGGTCAGCACTTTCTCGACGTCGTGCAGCGCCCACGAAGCGAACAGCGCCGCTGGACCGTGCATCATCGCTCATCCTCCCCGCGGGCAGTCATCGTGCCGCCATTACACCACAGAACCATCCGCCGCGCCGAGATCGTGAGACCTCAGAGGTCCGAACTGACACGTCCGGGATCAGGGGGTGTCCGGTGGTCCTTTCACCAGCGTGGTGCTGAGATGGTCGAGGAATGCGGATGAATCGATCGAGCGGACGATCTCGGCGTTCACGTCCCGGCCCCACCGCCCCAGCCAGTCAGCGATGGTTTCGCCCCGCGTGAGGGTACCCGTAAGTTCGACGTCGACGGGCGCACCCAGCGTCGTCGCCCAAGGCAGCGCGCCCTGGCTTCCGTTCGTCACCACCCCGGCGGCATCGCCCTGGCGGGCCCATTCGAGGGCACAGGCGAGCACGAACGGATCGTGGATGTGTGCCAGATGACCGAGCCCGTCGGATTCGTGGAATTCGAAGTAGAACCGCAGTGCTTCGGACAGCTCGGCCAGCATCGCCCGCCACCTCTGATCGGTCTCGCCTGCCGCGTCGACAATGTCGGCGAACCTGTCGGGCGTCATTTCAACGGCTTCGGTGGCTTCGATCGGCGCGATGACCGGCAGGTGGGCCAGAGCCCCGGCGGCATGGGCCGCGCCGAACGCCGCGAGCACCCGGGCAACTGCTTCGGGGTCGAAGGTGACGTTCCATTCGGTCGTCGGATGCGTGTTGCCCCGATAGTTGAAGGCCCCGCCCATGATGAAGAGCCGTCGGAACAGGTTCGGCAGCTCCGGATCGATGGCGAGTGCGAGTGCGAGATTTGTTGACGGTCCGATGACGATGCCGACAATCTCCCCGGGGTGCGCGCGTGCCGCATCAATCCACGCCTGCGCCGCTGACACCGGACTGACAGGGACCGTCGGCGTCGGCAGCTCAGCGTATCCGGTACCGGTGCTGCCATGGGTGAGGTCGGCATATTCGGGAGCGCCTGCTTCGCGTGCCTCGCTCAGTTCCTGCCACGCAAGCGGCAGCGGATCGCCGGCGTGGACCGGGATATCGCTGCGTCCGGCAAGTTCGAGCCACCCAAGGGTGTTCGCCACGACCTGCTCGGTATCCACATTGCCGCCGGAGGCCGCGATTCCGACGACGTCCACGTCGTCCTGACAGCACAGATAGGCGAGGGCGAGCGCATCGTCGATTCCGGGATCGCAGTCGAGGAACACAGGGATCGTGGAAGACATGGTCCCATTCTGCCCGACTTCGCCGCCCATGCTCCTTCGAACGACCGTTTCATCCGCTGTCACCGGCGACGGATCCTCGACCAGTTCCCGCAGGGCTGGGTCGATCCCCGGCGAACGAGTCGGCAGCACAGGTAGACGGTGCTCGACGGCGGCTCGTCGATGCCGAACGCCCCGCGCAGGTCGACCGCTTCGTCACGGTCGAACCTGGTGCCGATCAGTTCGCCGAAGGGCATGCTGGTGATCCACGGCTTATGGGCGAGGGTGAAGGCATTGAGGAACATTTCGCAGTCACAGCAGCATGCGCCCATGCTTCCCAAACGTTCGAGGAGCGCTGTGGCCCGAGGCGCAGTCCGGTCGCGGTAGCCCGCGGCGAAGCGGTGCGTACCGTTGCAGCCGAACTCCCCGAGCTGGCGGAATACATAGCAGACCAGGCATTCGCCCGGCCGTGGGGCGAGGAGGCGGGCGGATGCTCCATCGATGATCGTTCTGACGTCTGAATCAAGCGTGTTCTTATCCATGACAACACACTTCCAGACGGCACTGACATGAAACTTGCTCAGGCGTTGCCGACTATCGATTCCCGTACGATTGGTGCAGATGAACGCACTGCGGAATCGACCGTAGAATCAGCGCCATGAGCATTCTCGTCGCCGGTGAGGCCCTGATCGACATCGTCAGCACATCCGGTGCTCGAAACCGTTACGCTCCCGGGGGCGCCCCGGCGAATGTCGCGCTCGGGCTCGGCCGCCTCGGCGATGAGGTCGCACTCCTCACCGACCTCGGGGACGACTTCCACGGCGGATTCCTGCTCGCGCATCTGCGGGAGTCCCACGTCGAGGTCCTCGCCCGACCGAACGGCAGAACCTCGACCGCGGCGGCACGATTGGCCCGGGACGGTACCGCGGACTACGACTTCCGGCTGCGGTGGGATCCCGACGAATCCCTGGTCGAGGACCGTGCCAGAGCGGTTTTTCACTTCGGTTCGATCGCCGCGTTCCTCCAACCGGGGGCCGAGGCGGTCGACCGTCTCATCGCACGCTTCGCCTCACCCGGCGAGGCACCTCCGGAAGCTCCGCTGCTGACCTTCGATCCGAACATCAGACCCTCGACCATCGGACCGCACGAAGCGGCTCTGTCTCGGTTCGAGGAGCTCGCCGCTCGCGTAGACCTCGTCAAACTCAGCGATGCCGATGCCGCCTGGCTCTACCCCGACCTCGATGCGCAGGCTCAGGTCGATCGCGTCCTCGGGCTCGGACCGGATCTGGTGGCATTGACTCGCGGAGGCGACGGGGCGATCGTGGCGACCGCCTCGGCGCGGATTCCGGTGGAGTCGGCGGAGGTCGAGGTCAAGGACACCATCGGGGCCGGGGACACGTTCATGGTCTCCCTCATCCACGATCTGCATACGCTGCGGAAGCCCCTGTGCACTCTCGGGGAAGCCGAACTCCGGCGTCTGGGCGAACGTGCGGCGCGGCTGGCGGCGCTCACGGTGGGGCGTGAGGGGGCCGACCTCCCGTGGGCGGAGGACCTCACCGGCTGAGGAAGCTGCCGAGCTGCCGCAGGCACACTTCGTGGCCGTTCTTGTGCCCGTCGATCATGCCCTGCCCGACGAAGGAGGCGACCTGGTCGACGATGCTCACTCGCGTTCCGGTCGGCATCGCCTCGAGCGTCCAGGTGATGAGCGCGGCCGACAGGACCGAGTTGCTGTGGCTGACCGTTTCGCTCGACACGACGTAACGCCCCGGTTCGATCGCGCTGTACTGCCCTACGGACGCGAACTCCAGCTCACCGGGAGTCCCGCATCGAGCGAGAAAGCTCCCACCCGTGCGGAAGTCGTCGTGCTCGTAGACCATGGCCTCTCCGTCGGGGAATCGCTCCTCTGAGATATGCTCGACGGGAAAGTGATTGCATTTCACAAGCACTTATTCCATGGAACCACATCCGACCGATACCGGCAAGACCACATCGACCGCTGCCGATTCGATCCCGGTCAGTCGGCAGCGACCTCGGCCTCGTAGGCCGCCTGCAGCCGCTCCGAGGCTCGCGAGGCCCCGGGGCCCGGCCGTGGCACACCGAGGTGGGATTCCCGCAGCTCGTCCATGAGCTCGGCGACCAGCCCGGGATCCTCGGCCATCAGCCTGGCGCGGATCGTCAGCTCGGCGGCGGTCTCCCGGTGAGCCATCCCCCACGCCCCGAGCGCGACCATGACCGGCAGGGTCTGAATGCCGGCTTCAGTGAGCGAGTACTGCGCGCGCTGACCCCGAGCCGCGGTCTCCCGCGTCAGCAGACCTTCATCGACGAGCTTGCGCAGACGAGCTGAGAGGATATTCGAGGCGATGCCCTCATCGTTGCGAACCAGCAGCTCCCGGAAGTAGCGCCGCCCACCGAAGACGATGTCGCGGAGCACGATGAGGCTCCATGAATCACCCAGCACCTCGACTGCGGCATTGATCGCACATCCAGATCGTGGCTCGGTCGGCATCATTCCTCCGAATCTGATTGCAGCTGGAAATAGGCACGTCTAGGCTAGAACCAATTGTAATCCGCAATCACTGAGGAGGGCTCATGGCCCGCACTCGAGTCCACAGTCAATTCGTCTCACTCGACGGGTTCTCCGCCGGTGAGTTCGTCACCTTCGACGAACCCATCGGCGAGGCGGGGAGGCTCTTCAGCCACTTCGATGGTCAGGGAATCGATGGAGTCCACACGATCGACGGTCCGATCACCCTCGACCGCACCCTCTTCGCGCTCTGGGGTCAGGGCATCGGGGCGGAGATCATGGGCAGACGCAAATTCGGGCCGCAGACCGGGCCGTGGCCCGACGACGGGTGGCGCGGCTGGTGGGGTGGGGAGCCGCCGTTTCGGACACCGTGCTTCGTACTCACCCACCACCCTCGTGATCCGCTCGAGTTCGAGAACGGGACGACATTCCACTTCGTCGACGCCGGCATCGACGAAGTCCTCGCTATGGCCTACGAGGCCGCCGGTGGACTCGATGTGCGCATCGGCGGGGGCCCATCGACGATCCGGCAGTTCCTGGCCGCCGATCTCGTCGATTTCATGAACATCGCGATCGTGCCGATCACCCTGGGGCGGGGACAACCGCTGTGGCAGGGCCTGCCCGATGTCCAAGACCGATTCTCGATCGAGACCATCGGATCTGCGAGTGGACTGACCCATCAGCTGTGGAACCGCGTGCGCTGAACCGCCGATGCACGACAACGGCCGGTCGGACGTCGATTGACTCCGACCGGCCGCCTCGGTCACGCGTCATCTCATCTGATCGCCTCGGCGATGGGAGTCTGACCGTCGTAGAAGTTCACGGTCTCACGCACCGCAGCCGATGCGGAGATGACGTGGGTGATCACATCGGCGACGAGTTCGCGCGAGGTCACTCGCACGTCTGGGTCGGGACGTTTGCCGTCGAGGTCTCCGGCGGCATCGGCGATGAGGACCTTGCCTGTCGAGGGTTCAAGGGTCAGTCCGCCGGGGCCGAGGATCGTGTAGTCCAAAGAGCTGGCCCTCAGGTGCTCATCGGCTCCGTGCTTGGCCTGGACGTAGGGGTAGAAGGAGCTCTCTGGGTCGACTCGGTCGAGGTCGACGCCGGCACTGGAGTAGGAGACGATGACGAAGCGCTTGACTCCGGCCTGAACTGCGGCATCGATCGAACGCTTCGCCGCATCGAGGTCGACGGCTTTGGTGCGTGCGGGGTCTCCACCTCCGGCGCCGGCAGAGAAGACGACTGCCTCGGCGCCGGAGAAGACGTCCGCCAGCGCCTGCGTGTCAGCGGCTTCCATGTCGAGCACGACGGGGTTGGCCCCGGTGGCTTCGACATCGGCGGACTGCTGCGGATTGCGGATGACGGAATCGACGCTGAAGCCTGCGACCTTGATCTTGGGTGCGGCCAGAAGCGCGATCTTTCCATGCCCGCCGAGGATGACGACGCGAGCTGAATCAGACATATCTTCCTCTGCTGTTGGTGATGCGTGGTCTCGGACATAGCGACGGGAACGTCCGGATTATTCCGCACAGTAAGCTGGTGGCATGCCCGGGGACCTTTCGCACGCCGCCATCATGCGGCAGTTGGACCTGGGAAGGCCTGCCCTCATACCCACTTCGGCGCGGCGTATCGTCCGCGCGGCGATCGTCATGTTCATCCTCGGCGTCGGCCTGCTCGCCGTCCTCGTGCTCCTCATCGACAGCACATTGAGCCAGGGCGGCAGTTGGATCGGTCTCGCGGTGAATCTGAGAGTATGGGCCTTGGTCGCGGGCATCATCGGATGCCTCATCCTCGCCCCGATCGGAGTGCTTGTGCGCCTGCGTCGACGCGTGTCACTTGTGATCTCTCCCGATGGCATATCGCTCGCCCGTCGCGGACGGATTCTGCCCGAGCATCTCCTGGCCTGGCACGACGTCGAGGAGGTCGTCTACGAACGAGCCACGACTCGGGGGCCGAAGGCCCTCGTATGCCTGCTCACCGAGGAGGCCACCCGTCGGCTGCGGGGAAGGGGCCTGAACCCGCGTCTGCTCATCCGCGGCGGATTCGTCCTCAGCCCTCGCAGGCTGCACCCGGTGCTCGCAGCCGCACACGCGCGGTTCTCAGCGCACTCACATGGACGCCGATAGGTTCGCCGTCTCAAGTGCTCTACCGTTGAGACCATGATCCGACGCCTCATCGCCCGCGCCTTCTGGACCTTCGGCCGGTGGAAGCTCGTCACCGAGCCCGCCCCGAAGCGTCCGACCATCCTCATCGGGGCACCGCACACCTCCAATTGGGACTTCGTGCTCATGCTCGCCATCGCGTGGAGTCTCGGAGTCGAGGTGCATTGGCTGGGCAAGGATTCCCTGTTCGCCGGGTGGCGAAGGCCGATCATGCGAGGCCTCGGCGGCATTCCCGTGGATCGAACCGATCCCAGCAGGATCGTCGCCGAGGTCGTCGACCGAGTCCGTGCCGATGAGGTCTTCGGTCTCGTCATCACCCCTGACGGAACCCGGGGCGGGCATACGCATTGGAAGTCGGGATTCCATCGCATCGCTGTGCAGACGGGCATGCCGGTGACCCTGGGATACGTTGACTCTCTCACGCGGACGACGGGCCTGGGGCCGACTCTGGAGATGACCGGGGACATCGCCGAGGACATGGACCGCATCCGTGAGTTCTATGCCGATAAGCACGGCATCCGACCGGAGAAGCAGATCACGCCGAGGCTGCGCGAAGAGGACTCCGCACCCGGCGTCTGCGAAGGCGACCCGGAACCGAGCTGACATGGACGGTGATGTGCGCGTTCCGGCTGGGCCCGGGATCCCTGCCGGACTGGTCATCCCCGCCGCCGAACTCACCGAGCAGTTCTCCCGGTCCTCGGGCCCAGGCGGCCAGCACGTCAATACCTCTGATTCCCGCGTGCAGCTGAGCCTGGACCTGGCGACTGCGTCGTTTCTCAGCGCCGGACAGCGCGATCGGGTGCTCATCCGTCTGGCACCGAGGCTGTCCGGGACGGTGCTCACGGTGACGTCGGAGCGGCAGCGCTCGCAGCTGAAGAACCGACAGGACGCACGGATGCGCCTGGCCCACCTGCTGCGGGAGGCCTTGGCCCCACCGGTGCAGAGGCGAGCGACGAAGCCCTCACGCAGTTCCCGTCGCCGTCGGGTCCGCTCCGAGCAGCGGCGCTCTGAGATCAAGCGCAATCGTCGCCGGCCGCGTCCCGATTGATCCGAACCGAGTGCGGACGCGTGAGTCCTGGCTGCAGTTCCTTGGGGCCTGACATTCCCGGTGAGATCGCTGCCCCGTGACAGGAGCAGCATCGGGGAGCAGAATGGGCACCATGAATGCCAACGATATTCTCTCCGATCTGGTCCAGCGTCCTGCCCAGGCCGCCGAGGCACTGCCCGAGCTCTCCCCCGAACAGCTCAACACCCACCTCGGCGGTCATCCGAATTCGATCGCCTGGCTGCTGTGGCACAGTGGCCGCGAGATCGATGTGCAGCTCTCCGACCTCACCGGACGGCCGCAGCAGTGGGAGGAATTCCGGGAGCAGTTCGCTCTCGGTGAGGTCGGCGACACCGTCGGGCTCGGGCACACTCCCGAGCAGGCCGCGCAGGTCCGCGTCGAGGATCAGCAGCTTCTCGTCAACTACCTCAAAGCCACGCTCGACGCGTGCGCCGAGTACGTGAACACCCTCGACGATGCCGACCTCGGCGAAGTCATCGATGAGAACTGGACGCCGGCAGTCACTCGTGGCGTCCGCTTGGTCTCGGTCGTCGATGACGCCGTCCAGCACGTCGCTCAAGCCGCCTTCGTCGCGGGCGCCCTCGTCTGAGACAACAGCCGGGCACGGGGTCTCTTCAGCCGGTGCCTGGTCGAGTCATGTTCGAGGGCGACGGAAGTCGGTGACGTCCCCGAGGCTGCGCAACCCGGCGGTTTCGATCCTCCACCATCGTCGACCTCGTCCCTCGGGTGCAGTCCCGATCAGAGCGTGATCCCGTGCAATCGGGCGTGCAGTCGGCGCACTTCGTCGCTGAGCTCCGGGTCCGGTCCGGCGACGTCGATGCCGGGTGCAACATCGTTGATCGGCAGCGGGAGGACAGGGCCGGTGGGAAGACCCCACTCATTGAGCCATCCCGTCAGCTGTTCGCTGCTGCTGGCGTAGGCGATTCGTCCCAGCCCGACCCATGCGTGGGCTGCCGAACACATCGGGCAATGCTCGCCGGAGGTGTACACGGTTGATACCGCTCGCTGTTCCGGGCTGAGGTGGGCAGCCGCCCAGCGGGCGATCGCGAATTCGGGGTGACGGGTGTGGTCGCCGCCGGCAACTCGATTGCGATCGACCAAGAGCTCCTGGCCCTGGGAATCAACCAGGACGGACCCGAACGGTTCGTCACCGGACTCAAGCGCCTCATGTGCCAGGTCGACACTGCGGCGGAGGAATCTGCGGTCGTCGTCATTGAGATCGGATCGGTGTGCCATGCCCCTCATCCAACCACACATCGTCCCGATGAATAAGGCACTCGAGGTCGGCGGCACGTATCGGGTCAGGGCATGAGCACGTAGCGCAGGGTCTCGACCACTTGATCGGTTGTCGTGCACCAGGCCTGGGCTTCGGCATCGACCTCTTTGAGGGGATGGACGATGTCCGCGTCGTGCAGCGTGACATATGGCTTGCCGAGAGCGGCACTGTAGCCTGCGTCGAAGGCCGCATTCCACTGCTTGTACTTGTCGCCGAACCGCACCACCACCATGTCGCTCTTCTCGATGAGGGTGCGTGTGCGGATGGCGTTCACTTTGGCCGACTGATGGTCCCGCCAGAATCGGCTGTCATTCTCACCGAGGTGGTCTCCGGCGGCATCGCTGGCAGGGTGGTCGGTCACCGGCGCGGTGAACACGATGTCCAGACCGGCGGCCTCTGCGCCGCGTCGGATCTCATCGCGCCAATCGGTGTGGATCTCGCCGGAAAGATAGACGGAGAAACTCATTGGTGAAGGCTCCTGTTTCGAATGGTGGCGGAACCGGATCGTTCGCTCAACCACCACCATAGCCAATCGCCGGTCTTCAGGACGGTTGCGCGGACACGCGTACGGCTTCCACGATGGGTCGCCCTGGGACAAGCTTTCACTCCGTGGTCAGCGAAGTCGTTCGGATAAGTAGTTCTCTGCAATGCTCAGGTGGCCCTGGCTGCCGAGCGAGTTCTTCGCTTTCTGCGGGTAGGCATGGTTTGCGAATGGAATCTGCACCGCCCGGACGTCGACTCCGCGGTCACGGGCAGAATCAGCCCAAGCGAGCTGGTCAGCCGGCGTGATGGTGTCATCGCGCATCGCGGTCATCACGAGCATGGGCGGCGCGGCATCAGTGAGATGCGTGAGGGAATCCACCGCGGCGTAGCGCTTCGGGTATTCCTCCGGTGTGCCGCCCGTGAAACTGGTCGCAAAGATGCGTGTGCCAGTACCCGCGCCCGGGCCGGCAGGAGCGTTCTCGTAGAGGCCCGTCACATCGAACGCGGGGTAATCAGCGACGACGGCGTCCGGGACAGGGACCTCACCTCCGCACGAGGACTCGGCGGCGCCTTGTGCGGCGGCACCGGCGGTGTTGGCGACCATGTTGCCACCGGAGCTCTCAGCCCAGAACGCGAGACGGTCCATATCTGCACCGAGCTCGTCTGCGTGGCCCTGAATCCAGGTGGCCGCGCACGCAACCTGCGAAGGTGCACTATGCCAGGTCGGGTTGTCCGGAGTGGCGAGTTCGTACTCGACCGACACGACCAAGTAGCCGTGATCTGCGAGTTCCCGCAGTTCTGAGCTCGATGCATCGGGCTCGCCTGCGATCCATCCGCCGCCGTGGACGTACATGATGGTCGGTGCCGAATCCTTCTGGCCCGCCGGCTCGTAGACCGACACGGACAGATCGTCTCCCGAACTCGTCTTCTCGTAGACCTCCTGGCGGTCGGGCGCTGCCGCATCGATAGCGGACAAGCCAAACGTTGCGGTGAACAGGTTCACCGAGCCGCCCGCGGACGTGATGGCGCCGACGAGAACGATGACGACTGCGAGGTTCGCAGCCGCGCCGGCCCCGCCGAGCATTGACGTGACGGCACCAGTGCGGCGTTGGCCCCTGCGTACAGCGATGATTCCGACGACGAGCACTATCAGACCCACCAGAGCCGATATCGGTGCCACAGTGGGCGCGAAACGCGCCGCAGCAGGGCTGAGGGGCCCGAGCCCGGGCACGAGCGATGCGATTCCGATGATCGCAGCGATCACGCCCATCACGAGCGCGAGAATGAGCACCGCCGTCAAGACTGCCTTCCCGATGCCACGTGGCACCGATCGCTGTGACGATCTCGTGCTGTCGGTCATCTTCAGTCCTCGACTTTCGATCTTTCAGGTTTGCATTCCACCTGCATCAGATCTCATGATTGCGATCATGCTGGCACCAGGGGTCACTCTAACGCAGGCCACTCCCCCGCGACCTTGCTGTTTCGTGAGCGGACAGGACGAAGACAAGCCGGCTGCGGTGGGCAGTGCACCTGAAAACGCGCCGCTGCCGAGTGAGCGTCACAGAGGCGACGAACCGCGGATTTCACCTCGGTCGGTTTGCGGACCTCA
The DNA here is from genome assembly GCF_017808095.1 of Brevibacterium renqingii. NCBI lineage: Bacteria > Bacillati > Actinomycetota > Actinomycetes > Micrococcales > Brevibacteriaceae > Brevibacterium > Brevibacterium renqingii. The sequence continues at coordinate 44,763 of NZ_JADBHG010000005.1, forward strand.
TTGTCAGGACTCACCGACGCACAGAACAGCTCTTTATACGTTGAACCGGAACTCCACCACATCTCCGTCGACCATGACGTAGTCCTTGCCTTCCATACGGACCTTGCCGGCAGCCTTCGCGGCAGCCATCGAACCGTTGGCGTCGAGAGCGTCGAAGGACACGACCTCGGCCTTGATGAAGCCCTTCTGGAAGTCGGTGTGGATGACACCGGCCGCCTCGGGGGCGGTGGCTCCCTTCGGGATCGTCCACGCCCGGGATTCCTTCGGGCCGGCGGTCAGATAGGTCTGCAGGCCGAGCGTGTCGAAGCCGACGCGGGCGAGCTGGTCGAGTCCGCTCTCCTCCTGTCCGGTCGATTCGAGCATCTCCCGGGCCTCGTCCTCGTCGAGTTCGGCGAGCTCGGATTCGAACTTCGCATCGAGGAAGATCGCCTCGACAGGAGCCACGAGGGCACGCATCTCGGCCTTCCTGCCCTCGTCGGCAAGCACTTCGTCATCGACGTTGAACACGTAGAGGAAGGGTTTGACCGTCATCAGCTGCAGCTCACGCAGCGCACTGACGTCGAAGTTGTCGGCCTGCATCGCCTGGTAGAGGGTCTTCCCGCTCTCGAGGATCTCGGAGGCGGCATCGATCGCGCTCAGCTGCTCAGCGGGTGCGCGCTTGCCCTTGACTTCCTTCTCGATCCTGGGCCGGGCCTTCTCCAGGGTCTGGAGATCGGCGAGGATGAGCTCGGTGTTGATCGTGTCGATATCGTCGCCGGGACTGATCTTGCCGTCGACATGAACGACATCGTCATCGACGAATCCACGGATGACCTGGCAGATGGCGTCTGCTTCGCGGATATTGGCCAGGAACTGATTGCCCAGGCCCTCGCCTTCGGAGGCGCCGCGCACAATGCCGGCGATGTCGACGAAGTCCACGGTCGCATTGAGGATCTTCTCGGAGGAGAAGATCTCCGCCAGTCGCGTCAGTCGCGCATCCGGCAGGGGCACGACACCCACGTTCGGTTCGATCGTCGCGAACGGGTAGTTCGCGGCGAGAACTTGGTTCTTGGTCAGTGCGTTAAACATGGTCGACTTGCCCACATTGGGCAGTCCCACGATTCCAATAGTCAGAGCCACGGTATCCCAGTCTAGCCGTCGCCGAGGTGGTCCTCGAATTCCCGTGTCCGTGCCCTCTGTCACCCTGGATCCATGAACGCTTTCCCCGCATCTGGTGTCATCGTCGCCTTCGTCGTGGCGATCGTCTTCGCCGCTGCCCTCGGCTTCCTCCTCGGACGCACACTCACTCGGTCGCGCTACCTCGAACGACTCACTCGTGCCGAGACGACCTCGCGCATTCTGTCCGAACGGACCGAGGACCTCGAGGCCGATGCGCAGATGGCCGGAGAGATCACCGCGGCCATCGGACCGCTGGCGGCGAGCGTGAAGAACCTGCAGGAGAACCTGCACTCCCAGGACCGGACGCAGATCGAACAGATCACACGCCTGAACTCTCAGATCGGTCACTTGAGCCAGCAGAACCTCCGTCTGCAGGAGTCCGCCGGTTCATTGGCCAACGCCCTGAACTCGACCACTCACCGAGGCGACTGGGGCGAGGTGCAGCTCAAACGCATCGTCGAGTACGCCGGCCTCCTCCCCCACGTCGACTTCGACACCCAGGTGACCGCGAACCGTGACGGCAAGCGCCACCGGCCCGATATGGTCGTGCACCTGCCCGGCGGCGGAACCATCGTCATCGATGCGAAGACGCCGCTGTCGGCGCGCATGAGCGCCGACGCCAGTGACTCCTCCGCCGACGGTACGGAGGGCGAAGACCATACCAGGGCGCTGCTGCGGCATGTCGATGCCCTGGCGTCGAAGGAATACTGGAAGTCCTTCGACTCCTCCCCCGACTTCGTCGTCTGCTTCGTCCCCACCGACGGCCTGCTCTCCTCAGCAGCTGCGAGCTATCCGAAGATGATCGATCATGCCCTGGGCAAGAACGTCGTCCTCGCCTCGCCGGCGACCCTGTTGGTGCTGCTGAAGACCGTAGCGCTCAACTGGCGCCAGGCCGACATGTCGACCTCGGCGACGGAGGTCCTCAGGCTCGGCACCGAACTCTACGAACGAGTCGGCACCCTGATCACCCACGTCTCACGAATGGGGTCCAGTCTCGACCGCTCCGTCGAGGACTACAACCGATTCGTCTCATCACTCGAAACACGGTTCCTCGTGACCGCACGGAAGTTTCCGTCCACGGGGATCGTTGCCGAGGAGCTCGATGCTGTTGCGGAACTCGACGTGCGCTCACGCGGCGTCAGCGCCGAGGAGCTCACACGTCCGCGGTCGATGTCCTTCGATGAGCGCAGTCCCGCCGATCTGCGTGATCGTCATACGGGAACGAGCTGAGAGCCGAGAAAGCCCTCAGCCGAGGTCGTGGCTGCGGTCGGCGCCGTCTGCACGGTTCGACGTCTTCCGCCCGGCCGCCTTTAGGTCTCTGCGCAGCTCCTTCGGCAAGGAGAACATGAGGTCCTCCTCGGCGGTGACGACCTCTTCGACGGCGTGGAATCCGTAGTCGGCCAGCAGCTGCAGCACGTCCTGGACCAGGTTCTCAGGCACGCTTGCCCCGGAGGTGACACCGACAGTGGCAACATCGTGGAACCAGGTCTCGTCGACTTCGCGGGCGAAGTCGACGCGGTGTGCCGCCTTCGCCCCGTTCTCGAGGGCGACCTCGACCAGACGCACGGAATTCGATGAGTTCGCCGAACCGACGACGAGCACCAAGTCCGCTTCGGGCGCGATCTTCTTCACCGCGACCTGCCGATTCTGGGTGGCATAGCAGATGTCATCACTCGGCGGATCCTGCAGCTGCGGGAAGCGCTCGCGCAGAATATCGACGGTTGCCATGGTCTCGTCGACGCTCAGAGTGGTCTGCGAGATCCACACGAGCTTCGCGCCTGCGGGCACTGCGACGGTGCGCGCCTCCTCAGGGCTCTGCACCAGGGTGATGTGCTCCGGTGCCTCCCCCATGGTCCCTTCGACCTCTTCGTGACCGGCGTGGCCGACCAGCAGAATCCGGAAGCCGTCGCGAGCGAAGCGGATCGCCTCCTTGTGCACCTTCGTCACCAGGGGGCAGGTCGCATCGATCGTGGCCAGGGAGCGCTCGGCCGCCTCGGCGTGGACGGTCGGAGAGACGCCGTGGGCAGAGAATACGACGCGTGCCCCTTCCGGCACCTCGTCGGTCTCATCGACGAAGACCGCACCGCGTTCGGACAGGGTCTCGACGACGTGTCTGTTGTGCACGATCTCCTTGCGCACATAGATCGGGGCACCGTAGTGTTCGATGGCGCGTTCGACGGCGATCACCGCCCGATCGACTCCCGCACAGTAGCCGCGCGGGGCGGCCAGCAGGACTCGCTGCTCGGTGCCGTCAGGGGTCCGGATCTCCTTCGGAGCCAGGCGCTGACGCGGAATCGTCGGGGTGGGAACGGATACGGCGGTCATCCCTCCAGTCTAGGCCGGGGACGCGGGCAGCGCACAGGATTCGAGAAGTGGGCTGCGTCAGTGGCGTTCGTTAGGCTTGGAGATCGGAAGGGGACACACCATGGCGCAACGAATCTCCGGCACTCCCGGAACACTCGGCGAAACCGTCGAACCGAGGGAGCTCGCGGCCACCGCAGCCGAGACCACGGCGGAGAACCCGTGGCCGCTGAGTCTGCTCTCGTCGAAGATGAAGTCCTATATCGACCGCATGTCGAGCGTGTGGATCGAGGGGCAGGTCGTCGAGCTCAACCACCGCGGCAAGGCCAGCTATCTCACTCTGCGCGACTCCGACGTCGAGATGTCCCTGCCTGTGCAGATCTGGAGGAACGTTCTCGAGCGCACCGGTGCCCCTCTGACCGAGGGCAGCCATATCGTGGCCAATCTCAAGGCGGACTTCTGGACCAAGACCGGTCGCCTGACGATGCGCGCCAACGACATCCGCGCCGTGGGACTGGGTGAGCTCCTCGCCCGTCTCGAGCGCTTGAAGAAGCAGCTGGCGGCAGAGGGGCTCTTCGACCCGAGTCGGAAGCTGCGACTTCCGTTCCTGCCTAATCGGATCGGACTCATCACCGGCCGTGATTCGGACGCGCAGAAGGACGTCGTGCGCAATGTCCACCTGCGCTGGCCCGCCGCGGAGTTCGAGATCCGCAACTGTGCCGTGCAGGGCCCCGATGCGGTGCCCGGTGTGATGAAGAACCTCGCCGAGCTCGACGAAGATCCGCAGATCGACGTCGTCATCATCGCTCGCGGCGGCGGCAGCATGGAGGACCTCCTGCCGTTCTCCAACGAAGCCCTGGTCCGCGCCGTATCCGCTGCACGGACCCCTGTCGTCTCGGCCATCGGGCACGAGGCTGACCGTCCCATCCTCGATGAGGTCGCCGACATGCGCGCCTCGACACCGACGGATGCGGCCAAACGGGTCGTGCCCGACGTCGCCGAGGAGGGGATGAACCTCCTGCGGGCGCGGGCCGAACTCGAAGCGGCGGTCAACCGCATCCTCGACCGGGAGCAGGAGATGCTCACCGCCGTGCGCTCCCGTCCGGTGCTGGCCGAACCGCAGACACTCGTCACCGCGCACGAGAACGAATTGACGACGATCCGCCGTCGCGGCCTGCAGGCGGCGAACGGACTGGTCATCCAGGCCCAGAACGAGATCCATCACCTCCGCTCGCACGCGCGGTCCCTGTCACCGCTGCGCACCCTCGAACGCGGCTACGCGGTGGTGCAGACCGACGCCGGCCAGGCCATCCGCAATGCCGCAGACGTCGCGGAGGGAGACACGGTGCACGTCCGTGTCGCCCAGGGACGCTTCGATGCCGAGATCACCGAGACCACCCCTGACAGCTCCGAAGCCGAGGACACCGGCCCCGAGTCCGGAAGCTGACAGACGAGCCGAAGGAGCAGACAGTCGCAAAGCGCAGCGTCACTCCATCGGCCGCGAACTGAACCAGTTCATCCACCCCGCCACCACACAGTTCCGCCGCTATGAAGGAGACACCGATGACCGAACCCGCCATGCAGCAGGATCAGCCCGATATCAGCACGCTCAGCTACGAGCAGGCCCGCGAAGAGCTCGTCATGACCGTCAAACGACTGGAGACCGGCAATCTGCCGCTCGAGGAGTCGCTGCGGCTGTGGGAACGCGGCGAGGCATTGGCCGATCGCTGCCAGTCCTGGCTCAACGGAGCCAGGGAACGCCTCGACAAGGCCCGCGAGGAAACCGCCGCCGACACCGAGTGACCGCAGGCACCGCGACCCGCGACTCAGCCGGCCGCGCGACTCAGCCGGACGCGCAGCTCAGGCGGGCGCGGTCACTTCAGTTGCGCGGCCACCTGATCGGCGAAGGAATTGATCGTATCCGGGGAAGCTGTCGCAGTGATGACGACGTACACATCGTCCTTGTGCGTGACCCAGTATTCTTTCGCTTCGTCGGTGCGATAGACCTGGAAGTCGACTCCGCCGACGGTCACGGTCTCAGCGGCGACGGCACCGTCGGTGCTCTTCTTCGCCCAGTTCTCGCTCGCCTTGGCCTGTTCGATGCTCACCCACTGGTCCTCGGGACCGATGAATGACATGTACCACGAAACGTATTCGGAGTCATTGAACCGATCGAGGCTTGCCTCGTTCGCCGACCATCCTCTGGGGATCTGTGGGACGATCAGATCGAAGTCGGCATTGCCTTCGGACTGCTCGGCGATGCCCTGGTAGTCGACGACACGTTCGGAGTCGACCTCCGGCTGCGGCGCGATGAACAGGATTCCGACGACAACCGCCAAACAGGCGAGGATCGCGATGATCATGTTGACCCAGTTCGAGTTCTTCCGCAGGAAACGCATCTCTTCCCTGGAACCCGGGAGCATGACTCCGGACTCGTCAGACATGGACTCTCCCCTGGGACCCGGTTCCGTGACGTTCACGGCCGTCTGAGATCCCTTCGCATCGGTGGCAGTTCGGACATTCACAACGCCATTGTCCTCGTCCCGCGCGCGTAGGGCCAATCCCCGGCGCGCCGAGGTGGTCGAGACCACAGACCATGCCGCTGTCCCTGGTCTCGACGGCGGAGTGGCACAATTGGAAGCATGAGTGACTCCATAGAGAATCCTGACGTGAAATCTCATCATGACCGTGGCCGGGTCGACGACGAGGCTCCGCCCGTCGCAGTCACCGACTCCTGGTCCCAGCAGGCGCAGGTCGGAGCCGATGCTCCCGACCGCAACCTCGCCCTCGAGCTCGTCCGAGTCACTGAGGCCGCAGCCATCGCCGCCGCTCCCTGGGTCGGCCGCGGCGACAAGAACGCCGCCGACGGCGCTGCCGTCGCAGCGATGCGCAACGTCATCTCCAGCGTCCGCATGGCCGGAACCGTCGTCATCGGCGAAGGCGAGAAGGATGAGGCGCCGATGCTCTTCAACGGTGAGCAGGTCGGCGATGGCGGCGGCGCCCACTGTGACGTGGCCGTCGATCCGATCGACGGCACCAGCCTGACCGCCCTCGGCATGCCCAATGCGATCTCGGTCATGGCCGTGACCGAGGACGGAGCGATGTACGACCCCTCCGCCGTGTTCTACATGGAGAAGCTCGTCACCGGCCCAGCGGCCGCCGACGCTGTCGACCTGCGACTGCCGATCGCCGAGAACATCCGCCGCGTCGCCAAGGCGAAGGGGACCAAGGACCCCACGTCGGTGACCGTGATGATCCTCAATCGTCCTCGCCATCAGCAGATGATCGACGAGATCCGCGCAGCCGGCGCCCGCATCCAGCTCATCTCCGACGGTGACGTCGCCGGCGCCATCGCAGCCTGCCGTCCGGGTACCGGTGTCGACATGCTCATGGGCATCGGCGGCACCCCTGAGGGCATCATCACCGCGTGCGCCATCAAGGCCCTGGGCGGAGTCATCCAAGGCCGTCTGTGGCCGCAGGACGACTCCGAGCGCGAGGCGGCTGCGAAGGCAGGGCTCGACGTCAATCAGGTACTCAGCACCGATGAGCTCGTCACCGGCGACAACTGCTACTTCGTCGCCACCGGGGTCACCAACGGCGACCTGCTCGACGGGGTGAAGTTCCAGGGCGGCCATGTCACCACTCATTCGCTGGTCATGCGTTCGAAGTCCGGCACCGTCCGTCAGGTCTTCGCCGAACATCAAGCCGCGAAGACCCACTCATACGTGGAGGCCGCCGAGGAGGCCGCGCGACGCGGACTCATCTGACCTCCCGGCCGGACCCGAACCCGGGTGCGACTCTCTCTATCTCGACATCGGAAGCAGGTTCGATAGCGATGCCCAATCAGGCTTGGAATCGACTCTTGGAGGGAAATCGGCGGTTCGTCGACGACGTTCCGCAGCACCCCAATCAGGACACAGCACGACGTGAAGCTCTGTCGAACGATCAGAAGCCCTTCGTCACCCTCTTCGGCTGCTCGGATTCCCGAGTCGCCGCCGAAATGATCTTCGACGTCGGTCTCGGAGACATGTTCGTCGTCCGCAACGCCGGCCAGGTCGTCGATCCCGTGACGCTCGGCTCCCTCGAATACGGCGTCGAGATGCTCGGCACGCCCCTGCTCGTCGTCCTCGGCCACGACAGCTGCGGTGCTGTGACAGCGGCGTACAACTCCTATGACTCCGGGGAGACTCCCCCCGGCTTCATCTCAGACGTCGTCGCCCGCCTCCTGCCCACCGTGGCCAGGGCCAGGAAGAACAATCGCACCACGATCAACGAAACCGTCGCCCAGAACACCATGGACACGGTCGACAAGATCATGCAGCTGTCGACGATCATCAAGACCGCCGTCGACGAGGGCCGACTCATCATCGTCGGACTCACCTATCAGCTCCACGACGGTCATACCACCGTCGTCGCCCAATACGGAGGCAACGAGGCAGCCGTCTCGAGCTACGCCTCCTGACCCCCGACCGCCTCGGTCGTCGACGTCACCGACATCATCCCGCCAGCTCAACGGAAAGGACAGCAATGAGCGAAGAGTTTCGCATCGAACACGACACCATGGGTGAGGTCAAAGTCCCCAAAGACGCCCTCTACAGCGCCCAGACGCAACGCGCCGTCGAGAACTTCCCGATCTCCGGAAAGACCCTCGAATCGGCTCATATCGCCGCTCTCGCACAGGTGAAGAAAGCCGCAGCGAAGGCCAATCTCGAACTCGGCGTCCTCGACCAGGCGCGGTCCACCGCCATCCAGAATGCCGCGGACGAGGTCATCGCCGGCAAGCACGATGAGCAGTTCCCGATCGACGTCTTCCAGACCGGCTCGGGCACCTCGTCGAATATGAACACCAACGAGGTTCTGGCCTCGCTGGCGACCAAGGCGCTCGAGGCCGACGGCATCGACGTGCACCCGAACGACCACGTCAACGCCTCACAGTCCTCGAACGACGTCTTCCCCACCTCCGTCCACCTGGCTGTGACGAAGGCACTCGTCGGCACCCTGATCCCTGCAATGGAGACCCTCGCCTCCTCACTCGAGAAGAAGGCCGAGGAGTTCTCCTCCATCGTCAAGTCCGGCCGCACCCATCTCATGGACGCCACCCCGGTGACGCTGGGCCAGGAGTTCGGCGGCTATGCCGCGCAGGTCCGCTACGGCATCGAGCGCATCGAGGCTTCTCTGCCCCGCATCGCCGAGGTGCCGCAGGGCGGAACCGCGGTGGGCACCGGCATCAACACCCCCGACGGCTTCTCCTCCCGCGTGGTCGAGATCCTCGCCGAGGAGACCGGCCTGCCCATCACCGAGGCGCGCAACCACTTCGAGGCGCAGGCCAACCGCGATGGGCTCATCGAGGCCTCCGGCCAGCTGCGGACCATCGCCTACGGCTACATGAAGATCTGCAACGATCTGCGGTGGATGGGTTCGGGTCCGAACACCGGCCTCGGTGAGATCGCGATCCCCGACCTGCAGCCCGGCTCCTCGATCATGCCCGGCAAGGTCAATCCCGTCATCTGTGAGGCCACCATCCAGGTCGCCGCCCAAGTCATCGGCAATGACACGAGCGTGTCGCTGTCGTCGACCAATGGAGCCTTCGAGCTCAACGTCGGCATTCCCGTCATGGCGTCGAACCTGCTCGAGTCGATCCGCCTGCTCGCGAACTCCTCGACCGTCATGGCCGAGAAGATGATCGACGGTCTCACTGCCAACGAGGAGCGCGCCCGCTTCCTCGCCGAGGCGAGCCCGTCCATCGTCACCCCGCTGAACAAGGTCATCGGCTACGAGGCAGCCGCGAAGATCGCCAAGCACGCGGTGACCAACAAGATCACGGTCAAGGAGGCGACGATCGCACTCGGCTTCGTCTCCGACGGCTCGATCACGGAGGCCGACCTCGACAAGGCACTCGACGTCACCACGATGATCGGCGACTACAGGTAAGCTCTCGGCCCGCCGGTGCAGTACACGGCGCCCGGACGAACACGTCCGGGCGCCGTTTCGTGCCTCAGGCCGAGGAGCGTAACGCCGTTTGTGGTCGCAGAACCGAGGCAGACCGGCGGATCTGCGCCGATTTCCTCGGCTCTGCGACCACAAAACCGCTGCACCGCCGGCCGCTCCTCAGGCACGGAAGGGATCGAACTCCTCAAGCACATCGGTGACCAGAGCCGCGATCTCCGAACGCTCCGACCGGGTCAGCGTCACGTGGGCGAAGAGGTCATGGCCCTTGAGCTTCTCGATCACCGCAGCGATGCCGTCGTGGCGGCCGACCCTCAGGTTGTCCCGCTGAGCGACGTCATGGGTGAGCACGACCTTCGAATTCATGCCGATGCGTGAGAGCACGGTCAGCAGCACATTGCGCTCCAGGGACTGCGCCTCGTCGACGATGACGAACGCGTCGTGGAGCGAACGTCCCCTGATGTGCGTCAGCGGCAGCACCTCGAGGATCCCGCGGTCGACCACCTCGTCGATGACGTTCTTGCTCACGAGGGCACTCAGAGTGTCGAACACCGCCTCGGCCCACGGGTTCATCTTCTCTCCCTCGCTGCCCGGGAGGAATCCGAGGTTCTGGCCGCCCACCGCGTAGATCGGTCGGAAGACCATGATCTTCGAGTGCTGGTTCTCTTCGAGCACCTTCTGCAGACCGGCCATGAGGGCCAGCGCGGACTTCCCCGTTCCGGCTCTCCCTCCCAAGGAGACGATTCCCAGCGCATCGTCGAGGAGCATGTCGATGGCGATCCTCTGCTCCGCCGAACGGCCATGGACCCCGAAGATGTCGCGGTCCCCTCGCACCATGCTCACCCGATTGCCTGGCTGCACCCTGCCGAGGCCCGATCCGCGTGGAGAGGTGATGACGAGTCCGGTGTTGACGATCTCGTCCGACACTGCGTCGGTGACGACCGATCCCGAGTCGTAGAGTTCGCTCATCTGCTCGTCGTCGAGTCCGAGCTCGCTCATCCCGGTGAAGCCCGAGTCCGTGGCGAGCTCCGCCAGATACTCTTCGGCGTGCAGGCCCAATGCCGATGCCTTCACACGCATCGGCACGTCCTTGGTCACCACGACCACATCATGGCCCTGCGCGGAGAGATTGCGTGCCACAGCCAGGATGCGGGTGTCATTCTCCGTGCGATCGAATCCGACCGGCATGGTCGAAGCGTCGATGTGGTTGAGTTCGACGCGCAGCGTTCCGCCCGCCTCGCCGACGGGGATGGGCTGGTCCAAACGATCGAAATCCGACCGGAAGTCGTCGAGGATGTGCAGAGCCTTGCGGGCGGTGAAGCCGAGTTCCGGGTGGTTGCGCTTGCCCTCGAGCTCGGAGACGACGATGAGTGGGATGACGACATGGTGTTCGGCGAAACGCAGAAGCGCACCGGGATCAGAGAGCAGCACCGATGTGTCGAGGATGTAGGTGTGGACGTTTTCAGCCATGAGGACCTCTGTGGCGTGAGTTCCGCCGAGATCCGGTTCAGACATCCCCCGATCTCGGGTTGGTGTCGACCAACTACTGCCAACCTAACCCGGTTCGATCCTGGGTTGGGTACCGGCACGCGCGTTCGGGGAAGTCGCCATCGTGAACTTCGTCTGAACGGGCGAGATTCGTGCAATCCGAGGAATCGCGACGCACCGGACAAGCGGACCGTGCCGCATCCGTTCCGAGGACCCGGGCCGTACCCGGTTCGAGGTCCGAAGAAGCCCCTACTTGCCGAACCGGCGTTGCCGCAGCCCGTAGTCGCGGACGGCTCGGAGGAAGTCCGTGCGGCGGAAGTCCGGCCAGTAGGCTTCGCAGAAGTAGAACTCGGAATAGGCGCTCTGCCACATCAGGAACCCCGAGAGCCGCTGCTCCCCGGAGGAGCGGATGATGAGATCGGGGTCGGGCTGGCCCTTGGTGTAGAGATGTTCGCCGATCTGCTCCGGGGACAGTTCGGAGATGATCGTCTCGAGATCCGTGCCAACGTCGGTGCGAGCGCGCAGCAGGGACCTGACCGCGTTGACGATCTCCTGCCGACCGCCGTAGCCGACGGCCACGTTGACGCGCATCGGGCTGTCGGAGTCCGTGGTCACAGCTTCCAGACGGGACCGCAGGTCCGCCGGGACGATGTCGAGATCACCCACCAGCTGCACTCCCACGCCGTCGAGGGCCGCGATCTTCTCGACCAGATCGGAGATGATCTCGATGAGGATCGACACCTCCTCGGCCGAACGCGCGAGGTTCTCCTTGGACAGAACGTAGAGAGTGACGATCTCGACGTCGATCTCGGAGCACCAGCCGAGGAATTCGACGATCTTCGCGGCCCCCGCCCGGTGCCCGTCGGCGGTGGTGGCCCCGAACTCCTTGGCCCAGCGACGGTTGCCGTCGGTGATGACACCGACATGGCGGGGAACCGGTACCGACTTGTCGAGCTCGCGTTTGAGCCGTCGCTCGTACAGCCGATAGAGCAGGTTCACCGGTCGCGCCACAGCTGTCCTCTTTCGCGTTGATCGCAGGTAGCTTCGAACACTTTACAGAGTACTAGCCGACGATGCTGAATGAGCCCCCAGGACCGCTCGCTATCATGGAGACATGAATGCTCCGGTCACCGAATCCTCACCAGTCGTTTCCGACGGCTCCTGTGCCGATGGCCCACCAGTGCGGGAGACCATGCCTCCGGCCTATCCCGTGCACATCGCCCGCCGACGCTCCGCTCTGCGTGCCGAGCTGACCAAACTCGCCGGGCACGTGAAGCCGAAGCTGCGCGGGTGGTTCCACGCCGGCGCGTTCCCGCTGGCGATGCTCGGCGGACTGGCGCTCGTGATCATCTCCCCCACGGTCGAGTCGCGCATCGCCGCAGCGATCTTCGCGATCACCGGAATGCTGCTCTTCGGCACCTCCGCCGTCTACCATCGCGGCCGCTGGCGCACCCGAGCCCGTCTCATCCTGCGCCGCCTCGACCACGCCAACATCTTCCTGATCACGGCCGGAACCTACACTCCCCTGGCCGTGCTCATGCTGCGGACCGACCAGGCGATCCTGCTGCTGTCGGTCCTGTGGGGAGCCGCTGCGCTCGGCACCGCCTTCCGCACGATCTTCACCACCGCGCCGAGGTGGCTCTTCGTTCCCATCTATGTCGGCTTCGGCGTAGCCGGGATCGGCTACATCCCCCAGATCTGGGCGGCGAATCTCGCCGTCGGCCTCCTCGTCGTCATCGGCGGCGTCTGCTATATCGCCGGGGCCGTGATCTACGGCATCAAACGCCCGAATCCCTCCCCGAAATGGCTGGGCTTCCACGAGATCTTCCACATCCTCACGATCTTCGGCTACGGCTGCCACCTCGCGGCACTGATCGTCGCGGCCGTCGCCGCCTACTGAGTCTCGTTTCGGCGCCGTCGCAGATGCGTCGCGCCGCTGCCGCCGGCGGGACGCACTTCCCTCGAACGGCAGCGGCGAACGGCACCGTGGAAAACCCGGCACACCGCACAGAGAAGGGCGCGATCACCTTATGGTGATCGCGCCCTTCCTCTCGACAGGGTCTCAGGCTCGTTCGTCCGGAGGCTGCGAATCGTCCGCGGGCCTGCCATCGCCTCGGTCGGCACTGCCTTCACCGGGCTCGGTCTTCGAGATCGCTGTGTCGGACGAGTCCTCGGTCGCCGAAGCCTGCTCAGGCTCGTCAGGTCCCGACAGCGTCGACTGGTTGGGGACCACATGCCTGCGCAGGGGAATCGGGTACGCGTCGCTGGCGCCCGAGCGTGCCCGCACACGGCGAACCCGGCGGAGAGCGTCGCGGATGAGGAATATCACGCCGATGACCACGGCGAAGGTGACGAGGAACCCGATCGTCCCCGGTGTCACCAAGTCCGGATCCGGGGCTCCGCCGGGGGTCGATTCGGGCGTGGACGCGAGAATCATGCGTGGGAGTCACTTTCGCTCATCGTGGCGGCATCTCCTGTGGCCGATTCCGGATCGGTCGCGGGATCAGCGGCCGCCTTCTCCGGGTCGGGAGTGTCCGGGAGCATCCCGGCATCAGGAACGCGACGGCCGTCGTCGAAGGTCACACTCGCGAAGAGATCGTCCTCCTGGAAGTCCACGCCCGGAATCAGCGGGTCACGCCCCGTCCGGTCGACGGCCAACTCGAACTCCTCCGTCGGCCAGTAGGTGCGCGCAGCCTTGCGCGACGCCGAGAAGAATCCGCCTTCGGGATCGATCTGTGTAGCGTGCGAGAGCAGCGCCCGGTCCCTGGCACCGAAGAATTCGGCACAGGCGATTCGTGTGCTCAGCCAATTGCTGCGCTGCTTGTCGCGCTTCTTGAAATCTTCGAGATGCTCTGCGAACGGGGATTCTAGGCCTGCTTCGGTCATCTTCTCGTGGATCGTGATCCACTTCTTCGCCGACAGGTCCTGGTTGTAGTAGACCTTCTGCACCTGCCAGGCCTCGCCGAGTTCGGGGTGAACCGCCTCGTCCGCGGCGGCTGCGACGGCGGCCATGGTCACCGCATGATTCTTGATGTGGTCGGGGTGCGGGTACCCTCCGAGTTCGTCATAGGTGGTCACCACCTGCGGACGGAAGGTGCGGATGATGTGGACCAGCGGCAGCATGGCCACCTCGTCGGGGACACGGTAGAAGCAGCCGGGGGGCGTCTGGTTCTCGAAATCGCCGTCGGGCAGTCCCGAGTCAACGTGACCGACCCACACGTGTTCGGCACCGAGCGCGGCAGCCGCGGTCGCCATCTCCTCACGCCGCAGACCGGCGATATCGCGACTGGCCTTCGGACTCTGCAGCAGGGCGGGGTTGAGGATGTCTCCGGCTTCGCCGCCTGTCATACTCGCAATGAGGACTCGTGCTCCCAGCGAAGCGTACTTCGCGCTCGTGGCCGCACCCTTGGAGGATTCGTCATCGGGGTGGGCATGGACCGCCAGCAGGCGCAGCCCATGGTACGGAAGCGAAGTCATGTCCTAAATGTCCCTTTCGATTCAGCCGGGTGGCCTTCCGCTGCCGGAGTTGCGGCTGACATGATCACCGGCAGAGGATCGACTACTCTAGGTTAGTGCGCGAAGTTCTTAAAGAGGAATTCAATGACTGAGGTAACAGTGGCCGAACCACTGCACGATGATCGTTACGGACGAGCCCGGAAGCCCAAGCGCGGTCTGAGCCGCAGGGCGAGGATCATCGCCGCCATCGTCCTCGTCGTCGCGATCGCGGTCATCGCCTTCTGGGCCTTCCGCCCGCAGACGAGTCCCACGACACCGCGGACCCTCGAATATTCGGTTGTCGACTCCTCTTCAACACAGGTCAGTGTCGGAATATTTCCTGATCGGGAGCGCGATGTGCACTGCACCGTCCAGGCCACGAACGAGCACGAAGCGGTCGTCGGCTTCACCGAGGTGACCGTTCCCGCCGATCCGAACGCCGATCCGAACTCGCCAAAGCAGATCGACGTCGACCTGGCCACGACGCAGCTGGCCTCGTCGGGGCACGTCGACTCCTGCTGGTTCGAGTAGGTCCTGGTTCGAATAGGCCCTGGTTCGAGCAGGACTCCCGCCGGTTGAGCAGCGAGGCGATTCGAACAGCTCTCGCACGCCTCCGGCCTCTGTCGCGTGTTCCTCCGCCTCGACGCCGCAAACGTGACCGAGATCATCGTGTTTCCGCTCCGATGCGTTACACTGTAGTTTCATTCAACTTCCGGGCGTGCCCATACGCCCGGTTTTTTCGTTGCCTGACACGCCCGTCAGTGCACCGAACCGAAGAAGGAGAAGTCATGACCGAGGAAGTCACCCAGGAAGAGACATGGTTGACCCAGGAAGCCTTTGACCGACTGTCGAAGGAACTCGAGCATCTCTCCGGACCGGGTCGTGCAGAGATTGCTGAGAAGATCGAAGCCGCCCGCGACGAGGGTGACTTGAAGGAGAACAGCGGTTATCACGCAGCTCGTGATGAGCAGGGCAAACAGGAAGCGCGCATCCGCCAGCTCGAGGTGCTGCTGCGCAACGCGAAGGTCGGCTCCAGCGAGAGCGACGGCAAGACCGTGGCTCCAGGCTCCGTCGTCAACGCCACAGTCGCCGGCAACTCGATGCGGTTCCTGCTGGGCAACCGCGAGATCGCCGGAGACTCCGATATCGACGTCTTCTCGGAGAAGTCGCCGCTCGGCGCCGCTGTGATCGGCGTCAAGGCCGGAGAGACGAGCTCCTATGAAGCGCCCAACGGCAAGACCATCGAGGTCAAGGTCGATTCAGTCGAGGCCTTCACCGGCTGAGTCCGAGTGCTCGGCCGGGTCGGGGCGCTCCGCGTTCCTTCGGCACGTACACCAGTGGGCGGGAGATCTCTCCCGCCCACTGGTGTATTCGCTTCACTCCATTCACTTCCCCCGGCCGCGGGCGCCCTTCGGTCCGGCCCCGCTCTCCCCCGGGCCTCCGGAGTCCTTCGCAGAGTCTGCGGACTCCGCTGCGGAGCCTCCGTCCGCATCGGCAGGCGGACCGGCTTCGGAGCCGACGGCGGATTCGCCGCCTCCGGCGGACCGGTCAGGCGACGGCTGCGCACCCGCCGAGGCCTGCCCTGCTTCGACATCACTCGGCGGAGCCCCGGCTTCCTCGGAGCCGTTCGCTCGTGCGATATAGCCGACGACGCTGTTGAGCACCGCCACCAGCGGCACTGCGAACAGGGCGCCGACGATGCCGAAGAGGAACCCGCCTCCGGTGACCGCGAGGATCACGGCCAACGGATGGACGGACACGGCCTTGCCCATGAGGAAGGGCTGCAGCACCTGACTCTCGATCTGCTGGACGGCGATGACGACGGCCAGCATGATGATGGAGCTGACCAGCCCGTTGGACACGAGAGCCACGAGCACGGCCACGGCTCCGGAGGCGATGGCGCCGACGACCGGGACGAAGGACGTCAGGAACACGAGCAGGGTCATGGGGATGACCAGCGGGATGCCGAGGAAGGCCGCACCGATGCCGATGCCGATGGCGTCGACGGCCGCAACGAGGATCTGCACGCGCACATATTGGACGAGGGTGGTCCATCCGCGCAGTGCTGCTCCGGTGGCGACCGGGCGGGCCGGCAGCGGCAGCAGACCCATCACCCACTTGAAGATCTTCTCTCCGTCATAGAGGAAGAAGAAGGTCGTGAACAGGCACACTGCCATCCCCGTGAGGAAGGTTCCGACCGAGGAGGTGGCTTCCAAGGCACCGCCGAGGAGCTGGCTGCTGTTGTTCTGGAAGAAATTCGTCGCGGTGCTGATTCCCTCGTCGATATAGCCCGAGATCGTCGAGGAGTCAATGCCGAAGGGACTCGTGGCCAGCCAACTGCTGATTCCCGAAACACCGGCGATCACCTGTTTGACGAGATCGGGCATCCCGGAATAGATCTGCTGACCGACCAGGCCGAAGAGCCCGAGCACGACGACGATGAAACCGACGAAGGCGATCGCCGCGGCCCCACCGCGGGGAAGACCCTTCTTCGCCAACCATCCGGTCAGAGGGGCGAGCAGGGCGGCGAGCAGCAGCGCGATGAGCACCGGCAGCACGACGCTGGAGATCTTCGACAGCAGCCACAGAGCCACGCCGAGGGCGACGAGGACGAGGAGAGAACGCCACGACCAGGCCGCGGCGAGCTTGAGTCCCGGGGACACGTAGGGCTGAGCCTCGGCTTCCATGCGGCTGAGAGCGATCGCTTCTGGACTGACTCCCTGGGAATCCTCGGCCTGAGGTTCGGACCGGGAGGAATCCCGTCCTCGACGGAACGCCTCCCATGCCCCTCGGAATCGGTTCGGGGAATGCTGCTGATCGTTTTCGGTCATGGCTCAACAATAGTTGTTGATGCGCTGACAAAGGTGCAATGATGACGCCTGAGGAGGGATTTCCGTGGGAAAACGCATGATCTGCGCTCTCGCCACCATGGGCGCGACGGCGGTCGGCGCCGGAGCGTCGGCAGCCGGTCTCCTCCGCCACCAAGCAGGATCGCTGCGCAGAGCCTTCGATGACGACGAGAACCGTCGTCATTCCATCTTCGCCGAGGCGATCGCCGCTCCACGTCATCGCGACGATGACGATTCGGCCGCGCTGGCCATCATCGGCGACTCCTGGCTGTGCGGGGTCGACGTCGATCCCGAACATGCCCCGCCCACGCTCATCGGCCGCGGACTCGCCCGCATGCTCGGCACCACCGTGCGGGTGCAGACCACAGCACGCCCCTCAGCCCTGTCCGACGACCTCCACCGACAGGTCGATGAGATCCTCCGTTCGCCCTGGCTGTCACGGCAGCTGTCAGACCAGTGGAGCGAATCGCGCCGTTTCGCGATCATCTCGATCGGCACCGGCGACATCATCCATCCGATCCAAGCGACCATCGGCATCCCCGTCCTCAATCAGGCCATCAACCGGCTGCAGCGCGAAGGCCGGTACACGGTCTTCGTCCTCGTCTGCCCCAACCTCGGAGGCCTGCCGGGCCTGCGCGATCCGCTCAAGACCTCCTTGCGGCGGACCTCCCGCGTCCTCGCCGGCTCCCAGTGGCTGGCGGCGCTGGCCGCGCGTGCGGTTCCGCTGCGGGCGACGAATTCGCTGAGCGGGACGACCAGGAAGTCGCTGCTCAGCGAGTCCGGCCGATTCCCCAGCGAACTCGGATATGCGCAGCTGTCCTCGACCCTCCTGGCCGCGATCGCCGAGCGCATCGAAGCCCCCGTCGTCGTCGACCGCAGCCTCGATGTGCCCGAGAAGGGCGAGTCGGCACGCCGCCATGATCTCGTCCCCGACCCCCAGCCGAGCCCCCCGGCGGCCGCTTCATGATCCCGGTCGTCCTCGCCTCACAGTCGCCTGCCCGCCGACAGATCCTCACCGGTGCCGGGATCGACCCGATCATCATCGTCTCCGAAGTCGACGAACGTGCCATCGAGGCCGGATTCACCGGTACCGTCGCCGACCTGACGACCTCACTGTCCGCGGCGAAGGCCCGTGCGGTCATCGAGCGCATCGTCGCAGACCCTCCCCCGGACATTCCCGATAACGACTCCCTCGTCGTCATCGCAGGCGACTCGCTCCTCGAATTCGAGGGGCGAGCAATCGGCAAACCGGAATCGGCCGAACGGACGCGCTCCGTGTGGTCCGAGATCGCCGGCCGGTGGACGCAGCTGCATACGGGGCACACGGTCGCCCTGCTCACCCAGGCGCCCGACAGGGTGAACGGAGGAGACACGAGCCTCGAGCTCCGCGCGATCCGCTCGCGCCGGTCGACGACCTCGGTGCTCATCGGATCCCCGAGTCCGAACGAGCTCGAGGCCTATATCGCCACAGAGGAGCCCTTCCAAGTGGCCGGAGCGCTGACCATCGACGGATTCGGCGGCGCCTTCGTCGACCGCCTCGACGGCGATCATCTCACCGTTCTCGGACTCAGTCTGCCGGTCGTGCGCGCACTCGTCACCGACATGGGCCTGTTCTGGCCGGATCTGTGGTCCCGCGCGGACTAGAATCGGTGCAGACCGCCGGACACGCCCGAGGACATTGAAGTTTTCGCTGGAACTTTTTATCGCTGTCCTACAAAGCGTTGGTCTCGTTCTCTAAATTGTTCTGTGATCATACAAAGGAGCGCCATGACCACAGTCCTCCCCGACACGACGACCACGGTGCTGCGCACCACTGTGCCTACCGCGGCCGTCAGCCGAATCCTCGTCGCGAACCGCGGTGAGATCGCTCTGCGCATCATCCGGGCCGCCCATGACCTCGGCATCAAGGCCGTCGCCGTGTACACCCGCGCCGACTCCGACGCCGACTTCGTCGACCTCGCCGACGACGCGTGGCTGCTGGACGGTTCCGGAGCCGGGGAGACCTATCTCGATGTCGAGAAGATCCTCGCACTGGCCAAACGCTCCGGAGCCGATGCGATCCACCCGGGCTACGGCTATCTCGCCGAGAACGCGATCTTCGCCCAGTCCGTCATCGATGCAGGGCTGACCTGGATCGGCCCTCCCCCGGCTGCCATCGAGCTCCTCGGCGACAAATCCGGTGCCCGGGCTGTCGCCGAGGCGGTCTCCGCGCCCGTCGCGCCCGGCTCCGACGGTGCCGTGGCTGATCTCACCGAAGCCGCCGAAATCGCCGATCGCATCGGCTTCCCAGTCGTTGTCAAATCCGTCCACGGCGGAGGCGGACGCGGGTTCCGAGCATGCGCGTCCGCCGCAGACCTCGAAGCCGCCTACACGGCTGCGACCCGTGAGGCCAAGGCTGCCTTCGGCCGGGGCGAGTGCCTCATCGAGAAGCAGATCGTGCGTCCGCGTCACATCGAGACGCAGTGTCTGGCCGACGCCCATGGCAATGTCCGCGTCGTGTCCACCCGCGACTGCACCCTCCAGCGTCGCAATCAGAAGATCGTCGAGGAGGCGCCCGCACCCTTCCTGTCGGCCGAGCAGGAGAGCATCGTCTCCGAGGCCTCCGCACGGCTGCTCGCCCATGTCGGCTACGTCGGTGCCGCCACCTGCGAGTTCCTCCTCGGAGAGGACGGGACGATCATCTTCATGGAAGCCAATGCGCGCATCCAGGTCGAACACACCGTCACCGAGGAGATCACGGGAGTCGACCTCGTCGGCTGGCAGGTGCGCATCGCCTCCGGCGAGTCGCTGCCGGATCGGTTCCCGGCCGTTCGGGGCCATTCCTTCCAGTTCCGGATCAATGCCGAGGACCCCACCACGTTCTTCCCCGCCACCGGCACCGTGAAGAACTACCGCGCTCCCTCGGGTCCGGGCGTGCGCCTGGACTCGGGCATCGGTGAGGACAGTGTCGTCGGCACGGATTTCGACCCGATGCTGGCCAAACTCGTCGTCACCGGATCCACCCGCGACGAGGCGTTGGCCCGTGCCCGTCGCGCACTGTCCGAATACCGCATCGAGGGAGTATCGACGCTGCTGCCGCTGCATCGCGTGCTCGTCTCGGAGAAGGCCTTCGCCACCGATTTCGAGGTCTGGACCAATTGGCTCGAGACCGCCTTCGACAACCCGCTCGCCGATCCGCAGACAGGAGATCCCATGAGTACTCCGACCGACAGCTTCAGCGTCGTGGTCGAGGTCGATGGCCGTCGGATGACCGTTTCGGTCCCCAAGGACGTCATCTCCGACCTCGGTCATGTCCCCAGCCCCACCGTGCCGCGTCGCAAACGCAATCTCAGCAGCCGCAAGGGTGCGAAGATCGCCGATGACTCGAACGCGCTCAATGCTCCCATGCAGGGCACCATCGTCTCTATTGCCGTTGCAGCCGGCGACACGGTCGAGGCCGGCGACACTCTGGCCGTGATCGAAGCGATGAAGATGGAGCAGCCGCTCAAGGCCGGTCATTCGGGCACCGTCTCAGAGGTGCTCGTCGCGGCTGGTGCCGCAGTGAAGACGGACGAGACGATCCTCCGCTTCACATCCTGAGAGCATGTGCCGAGCCATCGCCCGGGTCACCGATCGAGGTCGGCGACCCGGGCGATGATGTATTCGGATTCGGCCTCGTTGCCCGGACATTCGAGCGCTCGGGCATAAGCCGACTCGGCTTCCGCGGCGCGGCCGAGGTCGCTCAGGGTGATGGCCCGAGCGATGTGGAATGGTCGATGACGCAGCAGCTGCGGTTCGTCGGCGAGTTCGTTCAGCGCCTTCAGCGCCGGCTCGGGACCTGCAGCCTGCCCGAGTGCGATCGCTGTGTTGAGTGCGACGACCGGCGACTGATCGACGTCGGAGAGCAGACGATAGAGCACGAGGATCTGCGGCCAGTCGGTCTCATCGAAGCTCGGTGCCTCAGCATGCAGGGCAGCGATCGCCGCCTGGATGGTGTAGGTGCCCGAACCCGTCTCGCCGGCAGCGCCGCGCACATAGTCAAGTCCCTCGGCGATGAGACCGGAGTCCCAGAGCGCGCGGTCCTGTTCGGCCAGCGGGACCGGGGTGCCGTCGGCGCTCACGCGAGCCCGGGCGCGGGCGTGAGTGAGCAGAAGCAGGGCGAGCAGTCCGCGCACTTCCGTCTCCTCCGGGAGGAACTGCGACAACAGCCGAGCCAGCCGCATCGCCTCCTCCTGCAGGTCCACCCGTGTGTGGACGTCTCCCGCAGTCGCGGTGAAGCCTTGGGTGAAGATGAGGTAGACGACCCGCAGCACCCCCGGCAGGCGCTCGACGATACGGGCAGGTTCGGGCCTGCCGAAGGGAATGCCGGTGGTCGTGATCCGCTTCTTGGCACGGACGATCCTCTGCTGCATCGTCGTAGTCTCGACGAGGAAGGCCGCAGCGATCTCTGCCGTGGTCAGCCCCGAGAGGAAGCGCAGGATGAGGACGATCCGTTCGTCCTCGCGCAATGTCGGGTGGGCGCAGGTGAAGAACAGTCCAAGCCGTTCATCGGGGATGTCGGCGAGATCCATTGCTTCGGCGAGGCCGATCGCGTGGTCTTCATGGTCGCCTCGCCGCAATCCGTCCTCGATGTGCAGACGAGAGAGATGGCGAATGCGGACCTCATCAGCCCGGATGAGATCGATCGCACAGTTCCTCGCCGTGGCCATCAGCCAGGCCTGAGGGCGGTCGGGCACGCCTCGACGGGGCCAGGTCTCGACCGCGCGGAGGACGGCCTCCTGGAGAGCCTCCTCCGCGAGGTCGAAGTCGCGGAACCGGTTGACCAGTGCCGCGAGCAGCCGCCCGTGGTCCTCCTCGCCGAAGACGCTGAGGACACGGGCGACCGATTGGGGCACCGGACGGGCCATCAGTAGTCCGCGACCGGGCGGATCTCGATGTGTCCGGTCTTCGCCCCCGGACTCATCTTCGCCCACGCGATCGCCTCATCGACCGAATCCACATCGATGACGTAGCTTCCGCCGACGAACTCGTTCGATTCCGCGAACGGTCCGGAGGTGACGATCGGCTCGCCTTCGGACTCGCTGACGCGAATCCCGAATTCGGGGCCTTCGAGGGCGAATCCGCCGACGACGATGCCCGCCTCGGTGATCTTCTCGTCGAAGGCCATGAACTCGCTCGGGTCCGCGCCTCCCGTCTCCCCGCACTCGGGGTCTTCGGTGCGTCCCATGAGCAGAAGTGCGTATTTCATGTCCCTCTCCCTGTCTTCGACGATGTCGTGCCGGACGGCCTGACACCATCATGACGGTCGGGCAGCGCCGAAATCGACAGGTGAGGGGAACAATCTCTCCTATTTCGTCCGGCAGGGTTCTTCGGCCCCCTGCCGGGCGGCTCAGAGGTGGCGGTGGAGCTTCCGTGCCGCTTCGGTCAGTGACCCGCTGACGGAAGGATAGACGACGAACGAGGCGGCGAGCTGGTCGACTGTGAGTCGGTTCTCCACGGCCATCGTGATCGGCAGGATGAGCTCGCTGGCCCGCGGCCCGACGACGACTCCGCCGAGGATGGAGCCGGATCCGCGCCGAGCGAAGATCTTGACGAAGCCGTCGTTGATGCCCAGCATCTTCGCCCGCGGGTTCGTGTCCAGAGGCAGCATGACAGTGTCGATGTCCGTCGGGTTCTCCCGGTAGTTCTGCTGGGTGAAGCCGACGGTCGCGATCTCGGGCGCGGTGAAGACGTTCGAGGCGACATTGCGCAGCTTGAGCGGCTGCACGGCATCTCCGAGAGCGTGATTCATCGCAATGCGCCCCTGCATCGCGGCCACCGACGCCAGAGGGAGCACACCGGTGCAGTCTCCGGCCGCATAGATCCCGGCCCGGGAACTCCGCGAGACCCCGTCGACGACGATATGACCGGAGTCGCTGACACGCACACCGGCCTTCTCCAGTCCGAGGCCCTCGGTGTTCGGGATCGAGCCGACGGCCATGAGGCAGTGGGACCCCTCGACGCGGCGGCCGTCGGCTAGCACCACCTCGACGCCGGCCTCGGTTCGGGTGACGGATGCGGCGCGGGAGCGGGAGAGGACGTTCATGCCCTTGTTGCGGAACACGAACTCGAGCACGTCTGCGGCGTCCTCGTCCTGGCCCGGCAGGACCTTCTCCCGGGAGGACACGAGCGTCACCTCGGTGCCCACGGCACGGTAGGCCGAGGCGAACTCGGCTCCGGTGACACCGGAACCGACGACGATGAGGTGCTCGGGCAGCTCATCGAGATCATAGAGCTGAGTCCAGGTCAGAATCCGCTCACCATCGGGCTGGGCGGTCGGCAGCTCACGCGGGTGGGCTCCGACGGAGAGCAGGATCGTCGAGGCATCGAGCGTGTATTCGGTGCCTCCGGTCTCGACGACGTGGACCTGATCCCGACCGGCGAGGGTGGCCCGGCCCTGGATGACCTTGACACCGGACCGGATGAGGCCCTCGTAGATATCATTGGCCTGGGCATCGGCCAATGCCAGGATGCGCTTGTTGACGGCCTTGAGATCGGCGGTGACCCGAGGCACATCGGCCTCGGTGGTCTCGTCATTCGAGATCCGGATCCCCAGACCGTCCGAGCGACCGATCTCGTCCATCATCTCGGCAGTGGCGATGAGCGACTTCGACGGGACGACGTCGGTGAGCACGGCGGAGCCGCCGCAGCGGTTCTGCTCGATGAGCATGACATCGGCACCGAGCTGAGCCGCGACGAGCGCGGCCTCGTAGCCGCCGGGACCGCCGCCGATGATGACGACACGATCTGCAGTGGATTGAAATTCTGTGTTCACAATGTGATTGTCTCAAATCGCCCCGGCGCTGGCGAATGGCCGGGGGCCGACGATCTGCGGCCCGGCCGCTGCGGGCCGGGTTGCCGCCGCAGGCCCCCGGACCGCTGTGATCAGGACTCGTCGACGACCTCGGCGGTGTCCTTGTGCAGGGTCGACAGATGCACGTACGACTGGGCGTTCTGTCGGACCTTCTCCACACCGTCCTCGGTCATCTCCCTCCTCACTTTCGCCGGCACCCCGGCGACGAGGGAGCGGGCGGGGATCTGCGTGCCCTCGAGGACGACGGCGCCGGCTGCGATCAGGGACTCGCTGCCGATATGGGCGTCGTTGAGCACTGTCGAGTGCATTCCGATGAGCACATCGTCGTCGACCACGGCCCCGTGGACGAGGGCCTGGTGGCCGATCGAGACACGATCGCCGATGACCACGGGCTTGCCCGCGTCGGTGTGCATCACGGTGTTGTCCTGGACGTTCGAATCCTCACCGATCGTGATCGGTGCGGCCTCGGCCCGCAGCACGCAGCCGTAGAAGATGCCGGCTCCCCTCTTCACATGCACGTCCCCGACGAGAGTCGCACCGGCGGCGACGAAGGCGCCGGGGTCGATCCGGGGTGTGTGGCCGCCGACGGAGACGATGCGGGGGCGGTCGAGATCGTTGGTCATGTGTCCTCCATTGGTTCACAGATTGTCTGCTTTCGCCTGCCAGTCTAGGCAGAGTGCTGGCACAGGGAGCGGAAGGACGCATATCGGACCGATTTGCACGATCGCCCGCGTAGCAGGACAATAGGGAAAATATTTGTCAGAAATTTCACACTGCCGGACCCTTGTGCGCCCAATTGCGTTGTGTGAACCTTGGTTGAGAGAGTTGCGCGCCTGGAATTCGGGCGCGGTCAACCGCGTTCACTGAATTCGTCGAAAGGTCACCATGGATTGGCGACACCGTGCAGCATGCCTCAATGAGGATCCGGAGCTCTTCTTCCCGATCGGCAACACCGGGCCTGCCCTGCTTCAGATCGAGGAGGCGAAGACCGTCTGTCGCCGCTGCGAAGTAGCAGAGACCTGCCTGCAATGGGCCCTGGAATCCGGACAGGATGCAGGAGTCTGGGGCGGTCTGAGCGAGGACGAGCGTCGGGCGCTGAAGCGTCGCGCCGCTCGTGCCCGCCGCGCCGGCTGAACCGTCGGTCGCAGCGTCGGCATCGTCCCGACCTCCGCACACTGCCTGAGTCCCCTGTCCGAGCGACGGAACACCGTCGCCCGGGCAGGGGACTCAGTCATATCCGCAACGACGGCGTTCAGTCGTACGAGTCCGGGCGCAGCGGGACGTCGAGGATGGCGATGGTCCCTCCTCCTTCGCGTGCCTGCCACTGGATCGATCCGGCCAGGTCGGCAGAGACCAGTGTTCTGACGATCTGAGTGCCCAGGCCGTTTCCCGGATTCTGAGTCTCCCCGAGTCCGACTCCGTCATCGGCGATCGTCACCTGCAGATGGTCGCCCTGCCGCTCGGGCGTCACCCACACGTGCCCGTTGAGGGTCTCCCCCGGCGCGAGATCCTCCTGCTGCTCCGCAGGGAAGCCGTGTTCGATGGCGTTCGTGATCAGCTCCGTGATCGCCAGAGCCAATGAGGTGGCATCGGCCGAGGAGATCGCACCGAAGCTGCCGCACCGTTTGAGTTCGATGTGCACGAGCGGACTCGTCAGCTCCGGCGTCAAACGCAGCCCCTTGTCGACGACTTCGTCGAAATCGACTTCGGATTCGACACCCTGGCTGAGCACGTCGTGCACCACGGCGATGATGGACACACGACGCATCGCCTCGGTCAGCGCGCTCTTGGCATCGGGACTGTCGATCCTGCGGGTCTGCAGCCGCAGCAGCGCGGACACGGTCTGCAGGTTGTTCTTCACCCGATGGTGCATCTCCTTGATCATCGCGTCGCGGGAGAGCAGCTCGCGTTTGCGTCGTCGGATCTCCGAGACATCGCGCGCCAGGACGATGGCGCCGATCCTCTCCCCGTCATCCGTCAGCGGAATCGCCCGCAGGGAGATGCTGGTGCGCCCGACCTCGAGCTCGGTGCGCCAAGGGGCGCGCCCGGTGAGCACCAGAGGCAGAGTCTCGTCGACCTGCCGCAGCTCGGCACCGAGACTCGACACCACCTCGGCGAGGTAGCTGCCTTCGATCTCCCCACCGTGGCCGAGCCGGTGCATGAGGGACACTGCGTTCGGAGAGGCGTACTGGACATGCGAATCACGGTCGAGGATGAAGATGCCGTCGCCGACTCGGGGGTCTCCGTGACGGGCGCCGCTCGGTGCCTCACGGTCGGGGAAGGTGCCCTGGACGATCATCCTCATCAGCGCCATGGCGGTCTCGCGATAGTACTTCTCCAGACGGGAGGAGCTGCGACGGCGGACTTCCTCGGAATAGCGGATGACGGTCGCGATCGCCTCCCCGTGCCGGACGATCGGGACCGCCTCGGCGAGGATGTCGACATCGGCCGATCCCGCACTCACCCCCAGCTCGCCGGCCGCTGCCACGCGGGTGACATAGGTCCGGGAATCCGTGGCCGCATCGAGCAGCTCCTTCTCCAAGCCGGTCGCCCGGGCCCCGATGAGGTCCCGGTTGAACAGCGTCGCCCCCGTCGTCGACCGCGCATGGGCGACGACCGTGTAGGCGCCGCTGGGCGAAGGGACCCAGAGAACGAGGTCGGCGAACGAGAGATCGGCGAGCAGCTGCCAGTCCGCGACGAGCAGATGGATGTGTTCGACGTCCGACTCATCCGTGAGGCCCTCGGCAGCCAGCAGTTCGTTGAGCACGATTCGTTCCTCCCAGGTGAGATCAGCAGACCCGGGTCCGGCCCGGGTCTGCTGATATGTCGATGATCAGACGCTATCACCGATCATCGGCCGTCCGTTCATCCCACAGCGGCCGAGGCACGGTTCAGGCGCTGTGTTCGCTCTCCCACGCCGAGGACCGGACCATCGACCGCAGTGAGCGCAGGAGCACCGACAGGGGGGCCTGGGTCACGGTGTCGAGCCCGAGGATCGTCTCCGTCGTCTCGATGACACGGCTCACGACCGTCTCATTGCGGTCCAGCCATTCGGCCAGTCGCTGCTTGGCGCGCGCGTCCGGGGAGCCGGAGATCGGCGAATCCGTGGCTTCGAGGACCGAACCGGCGACCGAGAGGATCGCGGAGTAGAAGTCGTCGCGCATGGATCCTCTGGCCAGAGCCGACCACCGATCACTGCGATCGAGGCCGCCGATGAGGCTGAGCACCTGCGAACCGGAGAAGCGTTCGTTGACGGCGTAGTAGACCTCGGCCACGTCCTCGGCGGATTCGTTCGACCGAGCCGCGAGCTGTGCGATGTCGAGCAGCACGAACTCATCGAGCAGCGCCGCCGCCCGCCAAGCCAGGTCCTCGGGCACACCGTCGTCGATGTAGCCCTGTGCCTCGGCCTGCATGGTTTCGGCATCGTAGCCGTCGACGAGCTCGGGCACCCGGGAGCGCAGCGCCTCGACGACCTTGCCGTAGGTCTCGATGCCCGAGTCGACGTCGAGGCTGTCAGGGGCTTGCTGCACGAGCCACCGCGACGAGCGGTCGAGCAGTCGCACATAATCGTGCTGGAGCTTCACCTGCACCTCGGTCGGCACCTTGTTGTCGAGATCGCAGACCGCATCGAAGTATTCGTCGAGGTCGAAGATCTCCGACACGACGACGAACACGCGCGCGATCTGCGGCACCGAGGCGGGTGTCTCCTCGAGCATCCGATAGACGTAGGTCAGGCCGCCGCGATCGACGAGCCGGTTGACGAGCTTCGCCGTAGCGATCTCCCGATGCAGAGGGTGTTCGGGGATGAGCTCGCCGTACTTCTCCTGCAGCGACTCGGGGAAGTAGGAGACGAGCTCCCTGCGCATCCAGGACTCATCGGGCACGGCACTGGCGAGGATCTCGTCGGCGGCGTGCATCTTGACATAGGCCAGCAGCACGGCCAGCTCGGGCGAGACATAGTAGCTGAACTCGCGTTTGGCCAGCTCGTCGGCGCTCGGGAGGTATTCGACGCCGCGGTCGAGGTCCGCGTGCTTCTCGAGGTAGCTCAGCATCCGTCCGTAAGTGCCCGACATCGATTCGGTCTGGGCACGCGCCTCTCCGAGGACGACGTTCTGGGAGTAGTTGTTCGACAGCACCCGGTCGGCGACCTGATCGGTGAAGGAGTGCAGCACCTCCTCCCGTTCCTCGGCGGCGAACGCTCCCTTGTGCAGCAGGGTGCGCAGGAGCAGTTTGATGTTGACCTCGTGGTCGGAGCTGTCGACACCCGCGGAGTTGTCCACCGCGTCGGTGTTGATCTCGACGCCCGTCAGGGCGGCCTCGACACGTCCCAACTGTGTGACGCCGAGGTTGCCGCCCTCTCCGATGACGCGTGCGCGCACATCGGCACCGTTGATCCGGATGGCGTCGTTGGACTTGTCCCCGACCTCCGCGTGGCTCTCCTGCGAGGACTTGATGTAGGTCCCGATTCCGCCGTTGTACAGAAGATCGACGGGAGCCTTGAGGATCTCCGACATCAGATCGGCTGGGCTGCGTCGACCGGGTTCGACTCCCAGCACCGAGGCGGCCTCCGGGCTGAGGTCGACCGACTTGGCCGAGCGGGAGAAGACTCCGCCGCCAGCGGAGATGAGGTGCCGGTCGTAGTCCTGCCAGCTCGAGCGCGGCAGGTCGAACAGGCGCTTGCGTTCGATGAAGCTGCGTGCGGCGTCCGGGTTCGGGTCGAGGAAGATGTCGCGGTGGTCGAAGGCGGCGACGAGGCGGATGTGCTCACTGCGGAGCATGCCGTTGCCGAACACGTCACCGCTCATATCGCCGATGCCCACGACAGTGAAGTCCTCGGCGGCCGTGTCGAGGCCGAGTTCCCGGAAATGACGTTCGACGGACTTCCAGGCACCACGCGAGGTGATCGCCATCTTCTTGTGGTCGTAGCCGACCGATCCGCCTGAGGCGAAGGCGTCGCCGAGCCAGAATCCCCGGCGCTGCGCGATCGCATTGGCCACATCGGAGAACCGTGCGGTCCCCTTGTCGGCGGCGACGACGAGATAATAGTCGTCACCGTCGTGACGGACCACGCGGTCGGGGTGGACGACGACGCTGGAGTCATCGCTGCCGTAGGTGAGGTCGTCCGAGACCTCGAGCATGCTTTCGATGAACACCTCGTAGGCGGACTGCCCGGCGGCCATCCATGCATCCCGGTCGCTCATCGGAGGCAGCTGCTTGGGGAAGAAGCCGCCCTTGGCGCCGGTGGGCACGATCAGCGCGTTCTTGACCATCTGCGCCTTGACGAGGCCGAGGACCTCCGTGCGGAAATCGTCTCGGCGGTCCGACCAGCGCAGGCCGCCGCGAGCCACGGTGCCGAAGCGCAGATGCACACCCTCGACCTGCGGCGAATAGACCCACATCTCGAGCGCCGGCTTCGGCTTCGGCACGAAGCTGAGCTCAGTGGGACGGATCTTGAGCACGAGCGCCGTCGGCAGCTCACCTGTCTCGTCGATGTAGTAGTTCGTGCGCAGTGTGGCTCGCAGCAGCTCCAGAGACGACCGCAGTACGCGGTCGGCGTCGAGGCTGGCGACATCGCTCAGCGCGGCCTCGATGGACTCGTCGATCTCGGTCATCGCGGATTCGCGGCCGGCATCGTCGACCTCGGGGTCGAACTTCGCGGTGAAGTAGTCGACGAGCAGCTTCGAGATCTCCGGACTGTCGCTGTAGACCTCGCCGACATAGGCATCCGAATATGTGAAGCCGGCCTGGCGCAGGTACTTGCCCAGGGCGCGGATGATCGTCACATGCTGCCAGCTCAGACCGGTGACGACGAGGCGGTCGAAGACGCCGGCTTCCTTCTTGCCCTCCCAACCGGCCATGAAGGCGGCGGAGATGCGGTCGTAGTCGTCATCGGCGAGGTCTTCGGCGAAGCTGAGCCCGAAATCGTAGATGTAGCGGTGGCTGCCGTCGGCGAGGTCGAGTTCGTGCGGACGCTCGTCGATGACGGTGGCGCCGAAGGCCGTGAGATAGGGCAGAACCTCGGACAGGCCGACCCTCTCATGGCGGTAGAGGACGAGGCGCACGGTCGCATCGCCCGAACGCTCGGGCCGGTAGAGGCGCACCGCGGAGCCGTCCCCGGCGTCGAGGGCCTCGAAGCGGGCGACATCGGCGACCGCCTCGGCGGGAGTGTGATGCTCTTCGTAGCTGGGCGGGAAGGCCTTCGACCACAGAGCGGCACGAGCGTTCGTGGCACCGGCGTCGCCGACTCCGGACGGGGTGAGGAAGGCGTGGACGTCTTCCGCCCAGGAGCGGACAGCTCCGACGATGCGCTGTTCGACCTGCTCGGCGGCGATCTGCGGAAGCTGCCCGTCGCGGGCGACGCGGGCCACGAAGTGGACGCGGGCGAGCGCCGATTCGGTCAGCAGCACGTCGAAGTCGACGCTGGCGGCGTTGTAGTACTCGCGCAAGACCTCCTGTACGCGGACACGGGCGTCGGTGTCGTACAGGTCGCGCGGCAGGTAGAGGATCACGGAGACGAAGCGCTGATACGGATCGGTGCGGACGAAGACCCGCGATTCCCGGCGTTCCTGCATGTCGACGATCTGCATGACCACTTCGAAGATCGACTCGGCGTCCTCATGCAGCAGGTCGTCACGCGGGTAGGTCTCGAGCACGCCGAGGAGCTCGTTGGCCGAGTGCGAACCGGCGGGGAAGCCGCTGGCCGAGAGGATCCTGCGGACCTTCCGGTCGATGAGGGGGATGTTGAGGACGCTGTCGTTGTAGAACTCGGGCTTGAACAGCCCGACGAAGCGGCGTTCCCCGACGATCTCGCCATTGGAGTCGAAGGTCTTCACGCCGATGTAGTCCATGAAGGAGGAGCGGATGACGCGCGAGCGGGAGTTCGCCTTCGTCAGCACCAGCACATGCGGCTCCAGGGCCTTATCGGCCACGGCACGGCTGAGCGGGGACTTCACCAACGGCCGCAGAGCGGAGATGCCCAGGGAGGTGTTCTCTATCGGTTCGAGACTGCTGTGTTCGGCATCGTGTGTGTAGTCGTATTCTCGATAGCCGAGGAAGGTGAAGTGGCCGTCGAGCCAGCTGAGCAGCTCGGCGGCGGCTTCAGCCTCGGAGGCCAGTTCCGGCCGGGGCGCATGGGCGCCGAGTTCGGCCCCTATGTCCTTGGCCCTCTTCGCCATCGCGTGCGAATCCCGGGCCGCGGCCGCGACATAGTCGAGCACGCTGCGCAGCCGCTCCTCGAGCTCGCCGAAGTCCTCCTCGGGGATCCGGTCGATCTCGAGACGGATCCAGGACTGCTGCGAAGGCGCATCGGCCGAATCAGACTCGACGGGATCGGAGACCTGCGGGAGGCTCGCGGTATCGGCGCTCAGCGCCGGAGCCTCGGCCGGCGACATGATCGATTCGTCGACGCCGGAACCGGTGACGGCGATGATCGGGTGGTGGACACGGCGGATGGCGCGGCCGTGCGTCGCGAGATCGCTGACGATCGAGGACACGAGATGCGGCATATCGGCGAGCACCATCGCGACGACTGTGTGATTGTCGCGGAACTCCGGGGAGTCGACAGCCGGATTGTAGATCGCGATCGCCGGGGTCTCACCGTCGTATTCGGTGCCGAGGGCGAAGTGTCTGGCTGCCGCGGCGGCATAGGCTCTGGGGTCGATCTCACCCGATTCGAATCGCGGATAGTACGCGTCGAGGAAATTCTCGGGGGCACTCTGCCCTCTCAGCTTCCTCCACTCTTCTGCAACGTCCGAAATTGAGACCTGAGTCACTATGTCACCTCTATGATCAACGAGCACTACTCCTGCGATTCGTCCTCGAGCCGCTTCCCCCAGACTATGCCCAAATATCGAGAAAGGCACGCCGAGCGGCATGCCGTGGTGTACCGTTCATTCGCTGGCAGACTGGAGCCATGCGAACTCTGACTCTCAACCATGACTACTCGGATGATCTGACGACATTTCTGGCGAAACTCGCCGATGTCGCCGTCTGGGAGAAGCTCGGCTCGGACGCCAGCGCCGAACACATCGACCCTGACACGGAGATGACCGTGCGCACGCCGATGCCCAAAGCCGAGCTCCCCTCGGCTCTGGCCGCCCGACTGCCGACAGAGACGGAGCTGGTCGAGGTGTACATGATTCCGGGAGACGTCCTCGGCGATGAGGCAGAGATCCGCATGAGCGCTCGCGCCGCCGGGGTCCCGGTCGAGATCGATGCGGTCATCGAACTGCACGAGGCTCAGTCGAGGACGAAGCTGACCGCGCATGCCGAGATCAGCTCGTCGATCCCGATGTTCGGCGCGATGATCGAACAGGCCGTGGTGCCGATCCTGGAGAAGCGCCTGAGTGAGCGACTCCACCGTTTCGGGACCGTCTGAGACACGGCTCCGGCGCCGGAAGGCCGCCTGGAGACCGCCGGGAGGCCGCGCGGTCTCGTCCTCGCCCGGGCTCTCGAACTCTCGCTGTCAGTCGCGCTTCGCCAGCAGCTGGGGCAGTTCCGTGGCGTCGTACCACAGCAGGTCGGATTCGCCGAGGCGGTCCTCGGCCGCACTCGGACCGTGCTCCCGCGCCAGCTGCACCGCTTCGTCCCAGACAGTGTCCTCGTCGAGGTGGAAACTCGCCACCGCATTCATGTCGACCTGCTCGAGACCGAGGAGCTCGAATCCCTCCGTCAGCGATTCGCGCGGACTGGATTCGGGCGCGTCGTAGGCGACGACGACACGGGCTTCCGGCACAGCTTCGCCTGTGGGCCGGTCGAACGCCGCATTCGCAGCGAGAAGGGCTGCGATGCTCATTGCATGGAATTCGGCGGTTTCGGACTCCTCGCCGCGCAGGCTGCGGCCCTGCGCATCGGGCGTGACGGCTCGGACGTCGGCGAGTCCTGACCGCAGCGCAGTCAGAGTGGTCGGAATATAGCAGCGGATGGCCATGCCTTCCATCCTAGACCTGACGGGCTCGCCGTCTCGACGCCCGCGCGTTCCCTCTCCCCCGCCCTCCGCCGTTCCGGCGGGTGCGCTTCCGGGCCGGCACCAGCTCCTCGATCATTCCGGCGATGTCCTGGCCGAGTGCGGACCGGGGGTTCTGTTCGTGCAGGGTTCGGCCCGCGAGCATCGCCGCATCGGCGGTGGCCCGATCATCGCTGAGCATGAAGTCGGGGACGATGCGGACGAAGCGATCGAGGACCTCTCTGATCCGCACTTCTGCCGGCTGGCCGACCGCACCGGAGCGCACCTTCGTGATCACCAGCTTCATCTTCTCTCGCAGCGATTCGGCTCGCGGGGTGCCCAGAAGCTTCACCAGCCGCTGCAGTCCGATCGGCTCGCCGGCTGCGAGGACGAGGACGAGGTCGGCCGCCTCGAGCGCGGCTCTCGTCGCGCAGTGGCGATCATAGAAGGGGTCGGCGAGGTCGTCGTCGGGGTCGATGCGGTCGCTGACGTCGACGATGACGAGATCGTAGAGCTTCGCCAAGCGGTGGAGTGCGGATTCGAGCACGGAGGCACGGATCTCCGGCCATCGCTCGGGCCTGGTCAGTCCGGTGACGACGTGGAAGTCGTCCCTGACGACGGCGTGAGGCACCGAATGCCGGTCGAGGTGCGAGGTCCTCTCGACGATCGCACGGCACAGGCTGGCCAGATGCGAGGACTCCTCCGTCAGTCCGAGGGTCGCCGCAACCATGCCCGCGACGGTGTCCGCATCGACGATGACGCTGCGATGCCCCTGCCGGGAAGCCTGGTCGGCGAGGTTGACCGCTGTGAGGGTCCGTCCCGGAGAGGACCCCGTGCCCCACACGGTGATGATGGTCCCCTGCCTGCCGATCGGGCCCGGCGGTGCCGCAGGCCGGGGCGGGACGACCGTGGAATCGCGCACGTCCTCGAGCGCAGTGGACAGCGTGGACGCATCGGCATCGGTGCGGACAGAGGCCGCGATGCCCAGAGCCGACAGCTCCTCCCCGTCATCGCCGAAGCCGAGCACCTTCGCACCGGTGGCCGAGATCGCTGCGACGACTTCGGAGTCGAGGCCCGGGAAGTAGCGGCCGACGATGACGACATCCGCACTGCCTGTGCGACAGTGGGCGAGCAGCTCCACTTCGTCGGCCGGGCGGGCGACGATGGTCACGTCATCGATGTCGCTGAGCAGCTCGAAGAGGATCAGGTCGAATTCGAAGTCGACGGCGAGGAGGACCTGGGTCATCACTGCTCGCCGCCGGCGGAGGTCACCGAGGGCGCGCCCACGACGGAGAGCATGCTGCGCCCGTCGAGCGCCGCGAGCACCTCCGCCAGATCTCCGGTGCCGACGAAGACCTCGACGCGGGCACCGTCGCCGACGCCGAAGCTGCCGACATCACGTGTGATGTGGGCGACCGGTGCGGAGTCGACGATCTGCTGCGGCTCGGCGCCGAGATCGTCGAGCCCGTTCTGCTCGGGCTGGGCCCACACATCGACGAGGCTGCCGGAATCGACGACGCTCGGCACGGATCCTGCGATGTCGATGGCCACGACCCGCCCCTCGAGCTCGGACAGCGGCGCCACCGTCGAGGCGGCCAGCAGCTCCCCTGCAGCGACGACGCTGCGCACGCTCGACCCCTCGGGCAGATCGGCCTCGGCCGAGAGGTACTTGCTGCCGAGGTCAGCGAGGTTGACCTCTGCCACGGTGAGATCGGCTGGTTCGAGGACTTCGCCGGGCACGAGCGCCCGCGCGCTCGCCCAGACCCGAGTCGTGGAATTCGCGGTGGTGATGAGCAGATAGGTCGCGACCACGGCGAGCACGACGAGCATCGCTCCCACCAGCAGCCGGGCATCGGTCCACTTGGGACGTCGGATTCGTTTCGAGAGCTCCATTGCATCTCCAGATCGGCAGAATTTTCCATGACAGAGAGTGGTTCTCAGTGATAGTATTGGGCATCAAATGATGCCAAAGCAATGTTTTTGGCAAACTCGATCAACAAGCAGACAGACATCTGGAATGGGAGAAGTCACCTCATGGTCGTCGAAAGCCGCTTCCTGCCACTGACCGATGTGGCCGAACTGCTCAATGTCTCGATCGCTCAGGCCCGCGCTCTCGTCCGCTCCGGCGATCTCCGGGCGATCAAGGTCGGAGGCCGCGGCCAGTGGCGCGTCGAGAAGTCCGAGATCGAGGCCTATATCCAGCGTATGTACGAGCGCACCGAGTATCAGATCAAGACGGGGTCCATCGAGGACTGACCCTCCCGGCACCCCTTGCTCGACTCTCATCTCGGAATCAGCCGAAGGGGTTGACTCGGGCGTGAACGGCACTGATCGCGGCGAAGGGAATGATCCGGCCCGCGATCTCGACATAGTCCGCGCCGACGAACTCGCAGCGCCCGCGGACCGGGCCGGATCTGCCCGGGACGTCGATGGAGACCTCCGCATGCAAGGCCGACAGCCGACGCAGCGCCGACCCCATACCCAGCCGTTCGAGCCCTCCGACTTCCATACGATGTCTGCGTGAGGCCGTCCGCAGCCCGCAGATGCTCCCGATCGCGATGACCGAGGTCTCCGTCCCGGTGACGACGACGATGCCGCGGCCGAGGAACTCCGCCGTGCCGACCACTCCCCCGGCAGGAAGCACCACCTGCACTCTCTGCCCGATCGCCCCGCGCAGACGCTCGAGCAGCGTCCGCTCGGCCGCCTGAGCCGCCACTTCGTCGCCGAGCT
The DNA here is from genome assembly GCF_017808095.1 of Brevibacterium renqingii. Classification (NCBI taxonomy): domain Bacteria; kingdom Bacillati; phylum Actinomycetota; class Actinomycetes; order Micrococcales; family Brevibacteriaceae; genus Brevibacterium; species Brevibacterium renqingii. The sequence continues at coordinate 80,506 of NZ_JADBHG010000005.1, forward strand.
CGCCCCTTCTGGCATGCAGCTCCGCAGCCGTGCCGGCAGCTTCGACATCTGCCAGGAGTGCATCGATGCGGTCATCCATAATCGCCAAGCCTGCCCCAGCTGTAGTCAACTTTCAAGAGGCGAATCGGGCTGGAACCGAACTACAGCCGTGTAGTTGCAAAGCAGCCATTGACAGCAAACTGCACCCAACGTCATCATAGATTTATAAATCCAACGGAGGATGTCCAGATGTATCGTCTGCTTGTCTGCACCATCTCATGGCTGGTTCTGCTCGTATCTCTCGTGATCGCATGGACGCGCCTTCCTCAGCCTCGGACGACGAGCGATATCGTCGTCATCGTCGTCATCGCGGCGGCCGCCGTGGCCTTCGCACGTCTCGGCCTCGTCTCCCTCGTCGCACTGCTCCTGCGCATGCTTCCCTCAGGCCGTGTCCGCACGGCGCTCGCTGTGTTCGCCGTTCGTGCGATGCCCCGACTTCTGGCTTCCAGCGTGCTCACCGTGGTCTCGGCGAGCCTCGTCGTCCAGGCAGCTCACGCGGTGCCGATGCGGGAAGGGCGAGCAGGGCCGATATCGCATCCGCCCGGCGCCGAGACGATGGCCGCTGCCCCGATCGATCCCGGCTGGCCGACGGTGCAGCCGCCGCCCACCGAGGCGTCCGAGGACGAGGCACACACGACCGAGACCGACGAAACCGCGGGGCGAGATTCCGCGAACGCGGACGAGAAGCAGATGCGCGACCCCGCATGGCCGTCTCCCCAGGCACCTCGGCACGCTATCCACGAGGTCGCGGGCGGAGAGAGCCTATGGTCGATCGGGGCCGAATTCGCCGACGGTTCCGAGGACATTCCCGACCTCGTCGACGAGATCTATTCGGCGAACCGAGAGACGATCGGACCGGATCCGAGCCTCATCATCGCCGGCCAGAGATTGGAGATACAGCCGTGACCGCCCCGCTCACTCTCAGCCGTCCGCAAGCACCCGCTCCGGTGCCCCGCCGGGAGACCGCAGCTCTGACTTCGCCGACGAGGCGAGGGGCGCACAGCTGCGTGCAGAGTCATGACCACACCCGCGAGTCCGTCGCTGACCGCGAACGCATCGCGGCCACGGCCACCTCGCTGGCCGTCGCCTGCCTCGAGATCCTCTCCGGTGTCCGCCGGATCGACACGATCGCGCGCTGGGTCGATCCGGAGCTGCTGGCGAAGATCGATCACCGGGCCCAGCTGCGCGCCGAGGTCGCTCCGGCACGTCCGCCGAGCGATCTCAGTTCGCCTCGAGTGGTCCAGCCGGGCACCGCGCATGTCTGCCGGGTGAATGCGACGGTCGCCGAGGTCACGGTCATCGTGCGCACCCCGAATCGATTCCGGGCGGTGGCAGTCCGCTTGGAACTGCTCACCACCCGGTGGACGCTGACGGCGCTGCAGACGATGTGAGGCTCGAAGGCCTCGGGTTCAGCTCTTCGCTTTCTTCTTCGCCCGGCGCTGGGCTCGATTGCCCGGGGCCGGCTCCTCGTCCTCATCGGACTCGGAGACTGCGGAAGAGCCGTCCTCCGACGGTGCCGAGAGCTGCATCTTCGGTGTGGTATGACGCAGCTCGGCCGCGTCGATCTCGACCTCGGAATCCTCACCGGAGGCAGGCTCGGACGTGCTCACCTGCACCTTGAGGGTGTTCGTCAGGCGGACGACGTCCTCCTTGATTCCGTCCTGCATGGTGGTGAACATCTCGTAGCCCTCCCGCTGGTACTCCACCAGCGGATCGCGCTGCGCCATCGCGCGCAGCCCGATGCCGTTCTTCAGGTAGTCCATCTCATAGAGATGCTCACGCCAGCGCTTGTCGATGACGGAGAGCACGACGCGCCGTTCGAGCTCACGAGTGGCCTCCTCCCCGAGCTCCTCCTCACGCTGAGCGTAGAAGAGATCGAGGTCCGACTGGATCTCCTGATTCAGCCGATTCTTCGTCAGGTTGCCGAGCCCTCCGACTTCCTCGGCGAGGTCCTCGGAGGTGATCGAGGGTTCGTAGATCTTGCCCAGGGCGTCGAAGAGTTCGTCGACCTGCCAGTCCTCGACCGGGCCCGTCGTGGCCTGAGCGACATAGGCGTCGATGACCTCCTCGCGGAAGTTCGCGACCTGCTCCTCGAGGTCGGCGCCTTCGAGTACGCGCCGGCGCTCATCGTAGATGACGGTGCGCTGACGGTTGAGGACATCGTCGTACTTGAGGACGTTCTTGCGCTGTTCGGCATTGCGCTGCTCGATCTGCGACTGGGCCGAGAGGATGGCACGGGTGACCATCTTCGACTCCAGCGGAACATCGTCAGGCACGTTGGCCGTGGCCATGATCCGTTCCGCAGCACCCGAACCGAACAGGCGCATGAGGTCGTCGGTCAGCGACAGGTAGAACCGGGATTCGCCGGGGTCGCCCTGACGGCCGGAGCGCCCGCGCAGCTGGTTGTCGATGCGCCGGGACTCGTGACGTTCGGTGCCGAGGACGTAGAGACCGCCGAGTTCGACGACCTCTTCGGCTTCTTCCTTGACCTTGTCCTCGGCCGCTTTGAGCACGTCCGGCCATTCGGCCTCGTACTGCTCTTCGTTCTCGGCCGGGTCGAGTCCGCGCTTCTCCATCTCGGAGACCGCGAGGAACTCGGCGTTGCCGCCGAGCATGATGTCGGTGCCGCGACCGGCCATGTTCGTGGCCACGGTGACCGCACCCTTGCGGCCGGCCATCGCCACGATCGACGCCTCACGCGCGTGGTTCTTCGCGTTGAGGACTTCGTGCCTGACACCGCGTTTGGCCAGATTCTTCGAGAGGTACTCGCTCTTCTCGACGCTCGTGGTTCCGACGAGGACGGGCTGTCCGGTCTCGTGGCGTTCGACGATATCGTCGACGACGGCAGCGAACTTCGCGATCTCGTTCTTGTAGACGAAGTCGGACTGGTCGACTCGCTGCATCGGCTTGTTCGTCGGGATCGGCACCACGCCGAGCTTGTAGGTGGACATGAACTCGGCGGCCTCGGTCTCAGCCGTGCCGGTCATTCCCGAGAGCTTCTCGTAGAGGCGGAAGAAGTTCTGCAGGGTGATCGTGGCCAGAGTCTGGTTCTCGGCCTGGACCTTCACGCCCTCCTTCGCCTCGATGGCCTGATGCAGGCCTTCGTTGTAGCGGCGGCCCTTGAGCACTCGGCCGGTGTGTTCGTCGACGATGAGGACCTCGCCGTCGAGAACGACATAGTCCTTGTCCTTCTTGAACAGCTCCTTGGCGCGGATGGCGTTGTTGAGGAAGCTGATGAGCGGAGTGTTCTCCGCATCGTAGAGGTTGCCGATGCCCAGGTAGTCCTCGACGCGTTCGATGCCCGGTTCGAGCACGCCGACGGTGCGCTTCTTCTCATCGACTTCGTAGTCGCGGTCGGTCTTGAGCCGTTTGACGACCTTGGCGAACTCGCCGTACCAGCGGTTCGCATCGCCTTCGGCCGGGCCGGAGATGATGAGTGGGGTGCGGGCCTCGTCGATGAGGATCGAGTCGACCTCGTCGACGATGGCGAAGGCGTGCCCGCGCTGCACGAGTTCGTCGGCCGACCAGGCCATGTTGTCGCGCAGGTAGTCGAAGCCGAATTCGTTGTTCGTGCCGTAGGTGATGTCCGCGGCGTACTGTTTGCGGCGCAGGTCCGAGGGCATGTTCGCCTGGATGCAGCCGGTCTCCATGCCGAGGAACCGGAACACTCGCCCCATCAGCTCGGACTGGTAGGTGGCCAGGTAGTCGTTGACCGTGATGATGTGAACCGGTTCTCCGGTCAGGGCGTTGAGGTAGGCCGGAGCCGTGGCCACCAGCGTCTTTCCCTCACCGGTCTTCATCTCCGCGATGTTGCCCAGGTGCAGGGCGGCGCCGCCCATGAGCTGAACGTCGAAATGGCGCAGGCCCAGGGTTCGGCTCGACGCCTCGCGCACGGTGGCGAAGGCCTCGGGAAGCAGGGAGTCGAGGCTCTCTCCGTCCTGATAGCGCTCCCTGAACCGACCGGTTTCCTCACGCAGCTCGGTGTCGGTCATCGCGCTGAATTCTTCGGAGAGCTGGTTGATGGCGTCCGTGTATCGGCGGAGCTTCTTCAGAGTTCTGCCTTCTCCGGTGCGCAGAAGCTTCTCGAGGAAATTAGCCACTTTTCTCCTAATCGGCAGGACTGCCGGACAACAACTCGAACGACTGTATAGTCTCTAGCTTAATGGCAGGTGAGTGCCCTCGAGGTCCACTGCGCCCAATCCCAGCCACTCGGCCATCGTCTGCAGTTCGCGCAGCAGCTCGTCGGTGTGCTCCTCCCCCGCCTCCCAGCTCACGCGGTGGGCGCGCAGAGTGTCCGCCGCCCTGTCCCGGTGCAGATCGACGCGGCCGACGAGCCGATCGCCCAGGAGGAACGGCGTGACATAGTAACCGTGCACGCGTTGGGCCGCCGGGGTGTAGATCTCGATCCGATAGTGGAAGTCGAAGAGCCATTCGATGCGCGGGCGGTAGAAGACCAACGGGTCGAAGGGGGCCAGCAGGGCGCGCGCATGCACCTCTCGCGGGGTCCGTGCCCGATGCCATCGCAGCGCCGCAGCACCGTCGACGTCGACTTCGCGCAGCTCACCGGTGGACAGCAGTTCGGCGATGGCTGCATCCGTCGGTGCACGCAGCTGCCGGAAGTAGTCGGCGAGATCCTCCGGACGTGCGATGCCCAGTGCCCGCGCGGCGATGCGGGTGAGTTCGAGGACGTCGTTCTCCACTCCTGAGACGCCCCGCGGCCGGGAAGCACTCGGCTCCAGGCCGAGCCCTGGACGGTCGCCGGTCCCGTAGGACAGGGGGACCTCGGGCAGTTCCGCCGAGACGTCGCGGGTGAGCGCATAGATCCGTTCGAAGTGGTCATTGCGTCCAGCGGTGCTGACGACGCCGGCGGAGAACAGTGACTCGAGGGCGAGCTTGACCTGGCTGGGGTTCCATCCCCAGTGCCCCCGATGGCGTTCGGGCAGATCGTGGTCGACGAGTTCGGCCACCTCCCGTGCCGTTCTCGGGGCCGTGGTCAGAGCCGAGAGGACGGAGCACTGCAGGGCCCGGAATCGCTCCCCTGTCTCCGGGTGCCGCTGCCCGTAGTCGTTGCGCCACCATTCGGCGCGGCTGCGCGCGAAGTGCTTCCAGGTCTCGGGAGGGACGAACGCCGCCGCGTGCGCCCAGTATTCGACGCCCATCCGCGGAGAGGAGTAGAGCAGCCGGTCGAGCGTCGCGCGGGGATAAGGCCCCAGGCGGGAGAAGAACGGCAGGTAGTGGGAGCGGACGACACGTGCCACGGAGTCGATCTGTGTCAGGCCCATGGTGGCGAAGACGGATTTCAGATGCCGCGCCGTGACCGTCGACGGACGCGGCCTGTCCAGTCCCGTCGCCGCGATCGCCGTCCTGCGCGCCGCTTCCCGTGTCATCTTCTGCATGGTCCTACGTTAGGCCATGCCGCTGACGTCGAGGATGTCAGCGACGGCCGGAGAGACCCGGCCGCTGACCGAGCGCGGCCGCGGGGTTCCGTCGGCCCTCGCGCCCATGAAAGGGAACACGATCGCCGAGGCGGTGCTCCCGCCTCGGCGATCGTGTCATCCTCAGGTGTCCGGCGCGCAGTTCACGACACCGCTCGTCCGCACGGACCCGGTGCCGGGCTCAGTCGGCGACTTCCTCGAGCTCGTGATCGAGTGCGATCACTCCGTAGCTCCACCCCTTGCGACGGTAGACGACGGACGGCTTGCTCGACTCCTCGTCGATGAACAGGTAGAAGTCGTGACCGACGAGCTCCATCCGGTTGAGGGCCTCTTCGATGCCGATCGGTGCGGCTGCGAAGGTCTTCTCACGCAGCACCACCGGTGAGTCGCCCTCTGCTCTGATCCGACCGTTCGTCCGATCGACGTTCTCGGTCTTCTGCGCCGTCGGGGCCTCGGAGTCGGCGTCGGGGATCATCGGCTCGGCCACCGGCATCTTCGCCAGCACCTCGGCGGTCGATTCCTTGCGATGAAGTCCGGAGCGCGGAACCTTGTGCCGATCCCGGGCCCGCCTGAGCCTCTCGACCAGCTTCGCCCAGGCCAGATCGAGTGCCGCATACTTGTCGCTTGCCATGGCCTCTGCCCGAATTGCCGGCCCCTTCGCCACAACGGTGAGTTCGACCCGCTCGCTCGTCTCGGGCTGGCGGGAGTTCTTCTCATGAGTGACATGCACCTCGACGCGCTGAGCCCGGGGGGCGAGCTGCTCGACCTTGGCGATCTTGTCCTCGATGTGGGCTCGAAAGCTGTCGGAGATGGTCAGTTGACGGCCGTTGACAACAATGTCCATGATGTGTCCTTAGCGACTCGTTCTTCGGATTCATCCGATCCCATGCCCTTGGATGGGTAAACACCGTTATACAGTAAAGGGAGAGACAAATCGAGTGCCCCCGCGCCCGAGACCGAGAACTACTCCGGCAGCGGGTCTGATCTGCACCGATGCTAGTAATCGTGCGCTTTCTGCCAGGGTCGCACCAGTGGTGGAGAAGTCGTCGACGACGAAAGCGACAGGCGGCCCGCAGGCACCCTGTCGAGACGTGACCGGCCTGATCTTCGCCAGCTCCCGCTGGTCGAGGCGCTGCGTTCCGGCGACGTTCTCGGCTCGGTCATGCGCTCCGAGGCCGACCTGATCGCGGGAGCGTCGCGCAAGCAGCACATCATGGACCTCCAGCGGCAGCTCCGGCGCGAGCTCGGCGACGCGCCGGGCCAGGAGCACCGTATGCGATCCGCCGCGTCGTCGTCGGGCCCGGTCGGAGCTGGGAGCCGGGAAGAGCCGGATCCGACCACCCGCATAGTCGACGAGGTCGAGTGCCGCGACGACCGCGCGGGCCAGCGCCAGGGCCAGAGGGTCGAGGATGTCCCGGCGGCCTTCGTCCTTGAAGCCGACGACCATGCGAGAGATGCGGGAATCGTATTCGCAGATTCCGACGATCGGGATCCGGCCGTAGCGCGGCTCCATCGCCCGGGGAATGCCGCCGAGCAGCTGCAGGCACCGCGTGCACAGAGAGACGTTCTCCCGCCCGCACCCGGCACACCGTCTGGGCAGAAGCAGTTCGCCGAATTCCCCGAGCAGCCCCATGGGAGAAATCTACTACGCCGAGGCCGGCAGAAGTCCGCTGCGCACAGCCCGGTGAAGGCTCTCGTGTGCCGGTCGGGGCGGACGTGCCCCGGTCAGCCGGGGTAGGACGGGTCCTTGGCGGCGACATCGACGAGCTTCTGCCAGGCATTGGAATTGTAGGAATACAGTTCACCGGCGGAGCTGGTCACGAGGATCGAACGCCCGTCCACCCCACCGGAGATGCGGCTTCCGTCGGAGACTTCACCGAGCTGCGCCGAGGGGCCCGTGACTCCGATGCGGAACGGTTGGGCCTTCTCCCCCCGTTCCGCCGCCAAAGCCACGAGAGAGGTCGAACCGGCCCACGAGACATCCTTGACCTCGTCGAAGTTCGCGCCCACGGCGATCGGTGACTCGGACACGCTGTCACCGGGATTCCCGGCCTTGTCCCGCGGAATCCCGACGACGTCGATCCGATCGGGTTCCCCCTTGTGGCGGCTGAGCAGGGCCACCCGGGTGCCGTCACGCGAGACCTCGACGTCGACGAGCCGGCGACCGGCGAGGAAATCGGCGGCCACGGTGAACACCTTCCCGTCGCGTCCCACAGCCTTGAGCTCACCCTTGTTCGCGGATTCACCGGTCCATGTGGTGTTGAACCTGTCGATGCTGGGGCGCACGAGCTTCTTGCCCTTGAGGATCGATGTCGCGTCGACGGCATCGGACTTCAGCCGCATGAGCTCCTTGCCGTTCTTCTGCAGATACACGTAGAGGGAGTCGTCGAGAGACACCGCGGGGTCGCTCGCCTTCGCCTTCTCCAGGTTCGGGCTGTTCTCGACTTTGGCCACGGTGGTGCCGGAGACACGCGAGAGATGACCGTCGGCCAGGACCACCGGCGGTCCGTCCACCTGGACCGAGGAGTCGGTCTTCGGCTGCAGACTCGCGGGGACCACCTGTCCGCCGATGGTCAGTTCGATGCTCGAGATCGAGGGGATGACCTGCAGCGTCGCAGCGATCTGCTGCCTGATCAGGCCCTTCTCCCGCTCTGAGGGGACAGGACTCTGCGCTCCCAGCGCCACGTGCGCGACGCCGTTCTCGATCGTGACGACATTCGAATCGCTGAGCTTCGCCCCATCCGGGATCGCCGTGATCACCGCTGATGAGAGATAGGGGGCCGGGCCGCTGAGCAGTTCGTTCATCAGCGCCGTCGGCGTCGAGGACGACCGCAGGAACCAACGTGAGTCCGGTACGAGATAGGAGTAGTCCGAAGTGAAGAACTCCAGAGAATAGTTGAGGAAGATCGTCTGGAAGTCGGTCTGCGAGATGAGCAGCCCGTTGGGAGCGGAGGAGATCCGCCATTCCCCGTTCTCCTGCCGCAGCGAGAACTCCATGGTCGACTGCGTTCCGGGCTTCGTAGAGCTGTACACGCCCGAGGAATCGACGAGGCCGACGACCGGGGCTGACATCGTCAGGGTCTTCTGGTCGGAGGTGACCTCGGAGTTCAGCGAGTCGAGATCCGTGTCATTGGGCATCACCGACACTGACTCCTGCGGGCTCCATTCCTGTGCTTCGGCCTCGGTGAGGAAGGATCGGGCCACGGAGAAGTTGTTGCCGGTTCCCGCACCCGCGGCCAGGAAGCCGCGCACGATCTCGGAGATGCTGTCGCCGGGCTCCGGCCCGTCGGGGATCCGAGCGTTGCTGGCCGCAGGGTCGCCCGAGTCGTCTTCGATGTGCCCGACGGGTGAGGAGGTCGGGATCGATGAGCAGCCGACGAGGGCGAGGGAGGCGCACATGGACAGGAGCAGCATCGTCATTCGGGATCGTCTGGACCTGGTGCTCTTCATGGCCTTCCTCCTTCGCTGCTGTCCTCGCCGGTGGACGCCTCTCCGGTGGATCCGCTGTCGTCGACCGGGGATTCCTCGGCACCTGCGTCGGTCGTCGCGTCCGCCTCGGCGAGTGCCGGGAGCTCCTTCTGCTCACCGACCGTCTCCGTCGTCGGCGCCTCGCTGTGGGTCCCGGCCCCCTCGGGCGCCTCGGCGAAGCCCGTCCGGGACGGCTCCGGCTGATCGGTTTCGACGACGATCGGGATCGAACCGGTCTGGATCCGCACGGAACCGTCGGAGGACAGGGGACCAGCGACGAGGGCCGCGCCCTTGATCTGGGCATCACGGGGCGGCAGCGGCAGCGGCGAGGAGGTGATCTCCTGGTCCGGCCGGCGCGGAATGGTCAGGCGGAAGCACGAGCCTTCCCCGGGTTTGCCCCAGACCTGCAGCCAGCCGTTGTGCAGGTGCGCGTCCTCGAGCGAGATCGCCAGCCCCAGTCCGGAGCCGCCGAGAGTGCGTTTGCGGGCCGGGTCGGCTCGCCAGAAACGGTCGAAGACGTGCTCGACCTGCTCCTCGTTCATGCCCACGCCGTGGTCGCGGACGCTCACCGCGACCGCCTCGGCGTTGGAGGCGACGTAGATGTCGATCGGGTTGCCCTCACCGTGCTCGATCGCGTTGACGACGAGGTTGCGCACGATGCGGGTGATGCGCACCCGGTCGACCTCGGCCATCACCGGCGAGGACGGAGCGTGGACGACGACGCCCGTCGACATCTGTTCGGCGACCATCGAGACCGTCTCGACGACGGCGGTGACGATCGCGCCGATGTCGACGGGTTTGGCCACGAGCGCCGCGGCACCGGCATCGTAGCGGGAGATCTCCAACAGGTCCGAGAGCAGACTGTCGAAGCGTTCGGCCTGCGAGTTCAGCAGCTCCGCGCTGCGGGCGGTGACCGGGTCGAGTTCGTCGCGGGAGTCGTAGATGAGGTCCGCCGCGGCGCGGATCGTGGTCAGGGGCGTCCGCAGTTCGTGCGAGACGTCGGAGACGAACTGCCGCTGCAGGACCGAGAGCCTCTCCATCTGCTCGATCTGATGCTGGAGGGTGTCGGCCATATCGTTGAAGCTCTCACCGAGCACAGCGATCTCGTCGTTGCCGTGCACCGGCATGCGTTCGTCGAGGTCGCCGTCGGCGATGAGCCTGGCCACCTCGGCGCCCGTGCGCACAGGAGTGACGACGAGGCGGGTGACGATCCAGGCGACTGCACCGATGAGCACGACGAGCACAAGGGCGGCCACGAGCATCGATCGCTGGACGAAGTCCAGGGTGTCCTGCTGTTCGCTGAGATCGCCGAGGTAGTAGAGCTGGAACTGTCCGGCGCCGGGGATCTGCAGCTCCTGCGTGATGAGCAGTCCGGGACCGGTGCCGTCGGGCAGGCTCACCGACTGATAGAGCTTGTCGTCCGTCGGTGCCTTGCGGATGGCATCGCGGAGTTCGTCGCTGACGGGCACATCGGCCGCTTCCCCTTCCTCGCTCGACTCGCCGGCGGTGATCGTCGAGAACGAGGTGTTCGGATCCTTCGGCTCCAGGGTCAGCGAATACACAGAGCCCGCCGAACGGTTGTAGATCGAGGACAGCTGCGAGGACAGGGTGTCCTGAGTCACCGCCTGGCCGTCGACCGGGGCCAGGGACCGCAGCTCGGAGAGGATCGACCGCGTCTGCGAGGACAGGGAGTCCAGGCGAGTGTCGAAGAGCCCGCGGGCGATCTGCTGGGACATGTATGTGCCGACGCCGAAGATGGCCACCGAGGTGAGCACGATGGTGAGCACGACGATCCTGACCTGCAGGGAGTGGCTGAACGATCTGAGGATGAAGTTCCAGAACGTTCGCAGCGCCGAGGCCGCGGTGCGGAGGGTCCCGCCCGCGGCCGAGTCGGAACTCACGCGGCTCTGCCGGCCTTATAGCCGACGCCGCGGACGGTGACGATGATGTCGGGCTTCTCGGGGTCGCGTTCGATCTTCGACCGCAGGCGCTGCACATGCACGTTGACCAGGCGGGTGTCGGCGGCATGGCGATAGCCCCAGACCTCTTCGAGGAGAGTCTCCCGGGAGAACACCTGCCAGGGTTTGCGAGCCAAGGCCACGAGCAGATCGAATTCGAGGGGTGTCAGCGACACCGGCGAACCCCCCTTCGTCACGGTGTGCCCCGCGACGTCGACGACGACATCACCGACGGTGAGCAGTTCCGGCGCCTGGGGTTCCGAGATCCGCAGGCGGGCACGGACACGAGCGACGAGCTCCTTGGGCTTGAACGGCTTCGGCACATAGTCGTCGGCGCCCGATTCGAGACCGAGGACGACGTCGACGGTGTCGGACTTCGCCGTGAGCATGATGATGGGAACCGAGGACACCTCGCGGATCTCCCGGCAGACTTCGAGACCGTCCTTGCCCGGGAGCATAAGATCGAGGAGGACGAGGTCCGGACCGACCTTCTGGAACTCCTCGAAGGCCTGATCGCCCGTGGCACAGAAGAAGGGCTCGAAGCCTTCGCTTTTGAGCACAATTCCGATCATTTCGGCCAAGGCCGTGTCATCATCAACTACGAGGATTCGAGCGTTCATGCTCCCATTGTCCCTTATGTTCGCCAGTTCTTCGGTTCTCGACACTCCTACCCTATCGGGCAGATGCCGAAGCGCTCAGCACCAGGTGGACGCTGCTCGGCACCCGTCGGCGAAACATGGCAGGATTGTGCGGTGATGGGACGATCGAACGCGTGGACCTCCGAGGTCGACTGGCACACGGGTCGGTGGCAGATGCGCTCTCCGTCTCCGCGGCCACACGACTGGCGCCCGCCACCGCCGCGCGGTCTGCTGCCCAAACGCGCCCTGACCTTCATCGAGGCCCTCGACTCGGGGTTCCGGCTGCTCCGGTTCGTCCCCGGTCTGAGCATCGGCTCCTCGCTCATCGTCTTCACGCTCTGGAGCCTGCTGCTCACCGCCGCCGGAACACTCGCGGCCCTGCAGTTCCTCCCCTTCCTCAGCGACCTCAGCAGCAATGACGATGCGACCTCCGGATTCCTCGTGCTCGCCCAACTGGGGTCGGCGGCCCTGAGCCTGCTCAGCCTCGGCCTCGCCCATCTGCTCTCCGGTCTCGTCGCCACCGGCACCCGTGCCTCTTTCGGCGCACGGAAGACGACTCTGTCGCAGGCCTGGGCTGCGCTGGCCGGCCGGCGACGGCGGCTCGTGTTCGCCGCTGCTCTCATGTGTGCGATCAACCTCGGCCTCCTGCTCGCCCTCGGTGCCCCCACCGCGCTGTTCGCAATGGTCGACTCCCCCGTCCTCGCATTCGTCTGGGCAGGGCTGGCCGCCCTCCTGTGGCTCTTCGCGCTCCTCTGGCTCAACCTGCGGCTGGCCTTCCTCGGTTCTGCGATCGCAGTCGAGGACCTGAGCGTTCGCGACGGACTCAAACGGTCCTGGGCGCTGACCGGCCGGGGGTTCTGGCGGCTGCTCGGCCAACTGGCTCTCGGGTATTTCCTGTCCAACCAGCTCGTCCAGCTCGTCATCTCCCCGCTCGTCCTCGTCATCTCGTTCGTCCTCGGCGTGGGGATGGCCACGATGGAGAGCTCGGAGTCCGCCCAGATCGCCATCGGACTCGTCTCCGCCGCCCTCCTTCTGGGGTTGACGCTCATCTCCTCGGCCGTGCTCTTCGCGTATTTCTCCTGCCTCGTGACCGTCTGCTTCTTCGATCAGCAGATGCGCACGGAGGGCCTCGACCTCGTCCTCATCCGCGCCGAGGAGGAAGGATGATCGCCTCACTGCTCGGGCACATTTCGCCGCAGCCGATCGGACGTCTCGGACCGGAGTCGATGGCCATCGACCGTCGGACCGGCCGCGAATGGGTCGAACGCGAACTGTCGAAGCCGGAGTACTCGGAGAACGACCTCACACCGCTGGAGCAGATCGGCCGCTGGATCTCGTCCCTGTGGGACTCGCTCGTCAACGCTGCTCTGCGGGCGAACTCGCCATGGCTGCTGCTCATCGTCGCACTTGCGCTGGCCGCGGTCATCGCCCTCGTCGTCTGGCGCATCCGTCGGGCAGGACTGAGGCGGACCGGGCTGCCGCTGTCGGCCTTCGACCCGGTCGTGTCTCTGCCGGAGCCGGGGCCGTGGCGCGAGAGTGCGGCGCGGGCCGCGCGGGCGGGGGACTTCCGGGCCGCAGTCATCGATGAGTCCCGAGCGATCTTCGCCGTGCTCTCGAGCAGAGGCGTCGTCTCACTCGAAACCTCGGCGACTGCCAGCGAGATCGCACACGAGGCCGAGGCTGCGCTGCCCGCCCGTGCTGTCGCCGTCCACGATGCCGCTGAGATCTTCAACGATCTCCTCTACGGCGAGCAGATCGGCACGCGTGCGCGGCCGGACCGGGATCTGGCGGCGGTCTATGCGGGTCTGTGCGACTTGGATCGGACTCTGAGCTCGCTGCCCGTCGGGCAGCGGGAAGGAGCGATGCCATGAGCGCCCAGTCGGATGTGGCCGCCCGTGGCACCCGCTCGAGCGCCCATGTTCCCTTTCGCGCCCGACTGCGTTCGGCAGGAGTGTGGATCGCGGCGGCCATCGTCCTCCTCCTCACGGTCATCGCAACTCTGCTCATGACCTCCGACGCCGAGACAGACGATCCGCTGCATTACGACTCCACGGCCCGAAACGGAATGAAGGCCCTGGTGGAGACGCTGCGTGCCCATGATGTCGAGGTGACCACCACCGAGGACCAGGAGCAGGCCCGCGCCGCGGCCGCACGACCGGACACGACTCTGCTCATCCCCGCCAACGCCGAAGCGATGTCGAGCGGGGACGTCGACGGGTTCGAATCGACGCTGCGCACACACGGAAACCGTCTGGTCCTCGTCGACCCGGGTCCGGCGATCGGGGAATTCACCGATCGGATCGCCGTCAACGACAATTCGAGTCCGCTGGGCAGCCCGGACCCCACCTCGGAACCGGAGTGTCCTGCGCCTGGACCGCAGGCGGCCGGCACGGTGACCACCGGAACCGTCGAATACGCCGAAACCGCCAAGGGCACCGAGGGCATCACCGCCTGCTACCCGTTCGCCGGGCCGGGAGTCGATGAGATCGACGGCGCCGAGGTGGCCCCCGGCTCCGCACGCGGACAGCTGATCACCGACGCCGCCGGTCCCGTACCGCTGAGCGTCATCGGCAACTCCGACTGGGTGACGAACGAGCACATCGACGAGGAAGGCAACGCCTCACTCGTCCTGTCCGAACTCGCGCAGACTCCGCACCTCGTCGTCTACTATCCGCAGTTCGACGACGCCGAACAGCCGCCGCCGTCGACGATCGACTTCGTGCCCGGCTGGTTCCTCGCCGGCGGACTGTGGCTGATCCCCTGCGCGCTCGTCCTCATGCTCGTGCTCGGACGGCGCTTCGGGCCGCTGGCCGTCGAACGCCTGCCCGTGATCGTGCCCGCGGTGGAGACCGTCCGGGGCAGGGCTGCGCTGAGCGCTCGCAGCCACGACCGGGACGGTGCGCTGCACACTCTGCGCACGGCGGCGCTGCTGCGGATCGCAAAGCGCCTGTCGCTGGGCTCCGAGGCCCGCACCGACGAGATCATCGCTTCCGTCGCCGGTGCCACCGGGCGGGATCCCGGTGATCTCCACCATGTCTTCGTCACGGCATCCGCGCGCACGGATGCCGAGCTCACAGACCTCGTCCATCAGCTCACCCAGATCGAAAGTGAGATCCCATGACCCAGTCGCCTCAGGAACACACCGCCCCGCAGCGCCGCGAAGACGGCCCCGACTCCCCGGCCGCGGCCACAGCACCGGCCGCGGACCCGCTGCGAGAGGCATTCACCGGTGTGCGCACCGAGATCGCCAAGGCCGTCGTCGGGCAGGGCCAGGCAGTCACCGGCATGCTCATCGCGCTGCTGTGCCAGGGCCATGTGCTCCTCGAAGGCGTCCCCGGTGTGGCCAAGACCCTGCTCGTGCGCAGCTTCGCCGCCGCGGTCAGCCTGGAGAGCTCACGCGTCCAATTCACCCCCGATCTCATGCCCAGCGATGTCACCGGCTCGCTGGTCTACGACGCCTCGGCCTCGGACTTCTCGTTCCGTCCGGGCCCGGTGTTCACTAACGTCCTCATCGCCGACGAGATCAACCGCACCCCGCCGAAGACGCAGTCGGCGCTGCTCGAGGCGATGGAGGAGCACCAGGTCTCCGTCGGCGGCCGCTCCCGCAGGCTGCCCGAACCGTTCATGGTCGCTGCCACGCAGAACCCGGTCGAATACGAAGGCACCTATCCGCTGCCGGAAGCTCAGCTCGACCGCTTCCTGTTCAAGCTGGTGCTCGACCTGCCCGCCCGGGAGCACGAATTCGAGATCCTCGATCGTCATGCGCGCGGCTTCGACGCCGCCCGCCTCTCCGCCGCGGGCCTGCGGCCGGTCGCCGATGCAGACCTCATCGCGAAGGCCCGGGAGGCGATCTCAGGTATCTACATCGCTCCTCAGATCATCACGTACATAGTCGATCTCGCCCGCGCCACCCGGCAGGCGCCCTCACTGGCTCTGGGCGTCTCGCCGCGCGGAGCCGCACGGATGCTCGGCGCGGCTCGGGCGCATGCCTGGCTGAGCGGACGGAACTACGTCATTCCCGATGACGTCAAGGCTCTGACGCATATGGCACTCGGACACCGGGTCATCCTGCGTCCCGAGGCGCAGATGGACGGACTCGACGTCTCCCAGGTCCTCGACTCGATCCTCGCCACCACTGAAGTGCCACGCTGAATGACTGCCCGGCTGTTCCTGCTCACGCTCCTCGGGCTCGTGCCCATCATGCTGGTGCCCGCATGGCCGACGGCACTGATCGTCATCGCTGTGCTCGTCCTCGCCGCGGTGGTCGACTTCTTCCTCGTGCCTCCGGTGCACGCTCTGCGGCTGCAGCGCACTCCCGGGCCGCAGGTCAGGCTCGGCGACGAGACCCACAGCATCCTCACCCTCATCAACGGTTCCCCTCGCCTCCTGCGCATCGACGTCCGTGATGCCTGGGCTCCGAGCGCCGGGGCAGTGCAGACCCGGTCACGCCATGTGCTCGCCGCCGGCGAGGAGACTCAGGTGCGCACCGAGCTGCGGCCGGTGCGCCGAGGCGCTCTGGACGCCGATCTGGTGACCGTGCGCAGCCGCAGCGTGCTCGGGCTCATCGCCCGGCAGAAGAGCGTCGAGGTGCCCGCGGCGATTCGGGTGCTGCCCCCGTTCGCGTCCCGCCGCGAACTGCCGTCGAAGACGCAGAAGCTGCGTGAGCTCGAGGGAAGATCCGCCGTGATGATCCGCGGTATGGGCACAGAGTTCGATTCGCTGCGGGACTATGTCGACGGTGATGATGTCCGCTCCATCGACTGGCGGGCCAGTGCACGCGCCTCCGATCTCGTGGTCAAGACCTGGCGGCCGGAGAAGGACCGCCGAATCGTCATCGTCGTCGATTCCTCACGCTTGGCCGCTCGCCGCTGCGGCGAGGGCACGGTCTTCGACGCCGCCCTCGAGGCTTCGCTGCTGCTCACAGCCCTGGCCACCGGTGCCGGAGACCGCGTCGACGTCATCGTCGCCGATGCCCGGGTCCGCGCCGTGGCTTCGAGTCTCAGAGCCCGTGATCCCGTCCATGAGCTGTCGGCGGCGCTGACACCGGTGCACCCGGAGCTCTACGACGCGGACTGGGAAACGATCACCGCCGCCGTGCTGGCCACCACTCGCCAGCAGGCGCTTGTGGTCATGATGACGGCGCTCGATGAGACCACGCTCGCAGATGACATCCTCCCCGTCCTGCCCACCCTTACCGCCCACCATCGGGTGGTCATCGCCGGCGTCGAAGACCCCGCGCTGCGGGAACTGGCCGAGGCCCGCGGCGACGTCGAGGAGATCTTCACGGCTGCCGCGGCCGAGGAGGAGCTGCTGACCGCGGCATCGCTGCAGACCCGTCTGCGCGGGCTCGGAATCGCCTCGATCCAAGCTTCGCCCGAAGACCTCCCCGGTGCCCTCGCCGACCACTACATCCGGCTCAAGGTCACAGGAGGGCTGTGAGCCCGCTACTGTTCTAACGGTCAGTCGAGATGACCGAGTAGCCTGCCTGATGCTCCTCGAGATCTGCACTGAGACCGGCTTGCGCCGCCCGCCTGCCGAAGAAGCGGGCATAGGCGACGACGGCCGCGGTGTACAGCACCCCGATGGCGATCTTGAGCACGGGTGGAATCGGGTTCGGAGTCACGAACCCTTCGATCAGACCTGATCCGAAGAGCAGCAGCACGAGTCCTCCGGCGACGAGGAGCAGGGAACGGGCCTCCGACGCCAGTCTGTCCCGCCGCGGTCTCGGTCCGGGCACGACCCAGGCGAAGAAGAGCCTGAGTCCGGCCGCTGCGGCGAGGATGATGCAGCTGATCTCCGGAATCCCGTGCGGCAGGATGTAGAGGAAGAAGTCGGAGGCACGGTCGAATTCGAACATCATGGCTCCGGAGAATCCGACGTTGACGGCATTCGAGAACAGTCCGGCGACGACGTAGACGCCGGTGATGCCGAGCAGCACGAACTGCACGGCGATCCAGGCGTTGTTCGTCCACACCCCGACTGCGAAGAACCCGTTCGGGTTCTCCTTGTAGTATTCGACGAAATCGTGTTCGGCGAACTGCCGACGGAACTCCCGATCCCCGAACGTCTCGAGCACCTCCGGATGCGTCCCCGCCCAGATCCCGGAGACGACCGCGACCGCGAGGAAGGCGAGAGCCACGATGGCGAAGTCCCACCGCAGCCGGTACAGCGACAGCGGCAGGCTGATGACGAAGAAGCGTGACAGCCCCGACAGTCCCCCGCTGGGCACAGCGGAGAGATGATTGCGCGACCGGTGGACGATGGCGGAGAGGCGGGCGGCCTCGAGTGAGTCCGGGGCGACGGTCATGATCCGCGACAGGTCCTTCGACGCGGCCCGATAGAGCTCGAGGAACCGTCTCGTCTGGTTCGGGCTCAGGGTGTTCTTCTTCGCCAACGCCGACAGCTCCTGCCAGTCGTCGCCGTGCAGCTCGGCCAGAAGATTCGGATCCATGCCTCAACCCTAACGGAGGCCGCCTGCCCTGACCCGGCGGCCGACGAGATATGACACGATGGTCGGGTGAGCACTCTGGTGACCGGTGAAGCCGTCGAACTCAGCGTCAGCCCCGCCGCGTTGGCGGCGCGGGCGCTGAGCTGCCTCATCGACTACATCGCCTACTCGCTGGTGAACATCGGCCTGCTCGTCGCCATGTTCTGGCTCCTGCTCAAGACCTCCGACCTCAATGGACTGCTCCTGGGCTCGGTGATGACCGTCATGACGATTGCCGTCTTCGTGGTTCTGCCGATGCTCATCGAGGTGCTCACACACGGCCGGTCCCTCGGCAAGCTCGCCCTCGGTCTGCGCATCGTCCGCGACGACGGCGGTGCGGTGCGGCTGCGCCATTCGTTCGTCCGGGCGCTGCTCTGGCCGTTCGAGATCCTCTCCACCGGAGGCGGGATCGCGGCCCTGTCCGGTCTCGTCTCACCGCAGGCGAAGCGCCTGGGCGACTATATGGCCGGAACCGTGGCGGTGAGCGAGCGCAGCGCCCCGCCTCCGCCTGTCCGCACACATGTGGCACCTCAGCTGCAGGACTGGCTGGCACGCACGGATGTGTCCCCACTGCCCGCGGGGCTGCATCGACGCATCGTGACGTTCCTCGCCATGGCTCCGCAGCTCGGCTCCGAATCCCGGTGGCAGCGGGCGATCGAGCTCGCCACCGAACTCAATCCCTACGTCGCTCCCGCTCCGCCGGAGGGAACCTTCCCCGAACAGTTCCTCTCTGCGGTCATTCACCGGCAGCGAGCCGCAGAGATCGAGAAGCTCAATCGGCGTTCGGCTCGCTCTTCCGCCTTCCGGACCGGCGTCGATGCCCTCCCCCACGGTCTGAGCCTGCGCCGGCGCAGAGTGGCCACAGCCGACCGTGCGCGCGGCACCGGACGACGAGAGACGGCGGCACCGCCCCGGAACGGCCCGGCGGATCAGTAGCGGTAATGATCGGGCTTATAGGGCCCGGCCACGTCCACGCCGATGTACTCGGCCTGTTCCTTGCTCAGCTCGGACAGCTTCGCCCCGAGTGCCGGCAGGTGGAGACGCGCAACCTTCTCGTCGAGTTCCTTCGCCAGTCGGTGCACCGCGTCGTCATAGCGTTCATGCGCAGTCCACAGCTCGATCTGTGCCAGCACCTGGTTGCTGAAGGACGCGCTCATGACGAATGACGGGTGACCGGTGGCGTTTCCGAGGTTGAGCAGACGGCCTTCGGAGAGGACGAGGAAGTCCGTGCGCGTACGGCCGAGTCCGGCATCGGCCGGCACCGGAACGCTCCATTCGTGGACCTGGGGTTTGATCTCGATCCTCTCCACCCCGGGCAGCCGGGAGAGACCTGCCAGGTCGATCTCGTCGTCGAAGTGGCCGACGTTGCCGACGATGGCGCCGGGTTTGAGCGTCTGCAGCACTGCGATGTCGACAACACGGGTGTTGCCGGTCGTCGTGATGATGATATCTGCCTGCGGGGCCACCTCGGCGAGGTGATCGACCTGGTATCCGTCCATCGTCGCCTGCAGCGCGCAGATCGGATCGATCTCGGTGACGATGACGCGAGCGCCCTGCCCCCGCAGCGCCTCGGCGGCTCCCTTGCCCACGTCCCCGTAGCCGATGACGACGGCGATCTTGCCGCCGATGAGCACATCGGTGGCGCGGTTGAGGCCATCGGGCAGGGAATGGCGGATGCCGTAGCGGTTGTCGAACTTCGACTTCGTCACCGAGTCGTTGACGTTGATCGCCGGGAACGGCAGCGCCCCCTGTTCGGCCAGACGATAGAGGCGGTTGACTCCTGTCGTGGTCTCCTCGCTCACGCCCCTGATACCGGCGGCGAGGCGGGCGAAGCGGCCAGGCGCGGATTCCATCGCCGAGGCGATCTGAGTCAGGAGGACCTTGTACTCCTCCGGGTCGTCCTCTGCCGCGGCGGGCACGCCCCCGGCGGCTTCGAATTCGGTGCCCTTGAGCACGTACATGGTCGCGTCGCCGCCGTCGTCGAGGATGAGGTTCGGGCCCTCGGGGAAGTCGAAGATCTTATCGGCTGCCCACCAGTACTCCTCGAGCGTCTCCCCCTTCCACGCGAAGACCGGGACTCCGACAGGGGCCTCGGGGGTGCCGGAGCCGACGACGACCGCGGCGGCGGCCTCGTCCTGAGTGGAGAAGATGTTGCAGCTGGCCCACCGGACTTCCGCGCCGAGCGCGACCAGGGTTTCGATGAGCACCGCGGTCTGCACGGTCATGTGCAGGCTGCCCGCGATGCGGGCCCCGGCCAAGGGAGCGGACGAGGAGTACTCCTCCCGCAGGGCCATCAGCCCGGGCATCTCCCGTTCGGCCAGGCGGATCTGGTGCCGTCCCGCCTCGGCGAGCGACAGATCGGCGACCTTGAAGTCGGTGGAATCGAGCACGGTACCTCCCATACGGCGGACAATCGGATCGTGTTCGAGTCTATTGCCCGTATCCGTGACTTGTCCCGTCACGCGCGGAGCAGTCAGCCGCGGGCGGTGACGAAATCGCCTGCTCGGCGGGTCAGCGCCTTCATCTGCGCCTCGTCCGCCGCCTCGACATTGAGCCTGACCAGAGGTTCGGTATTGGACTTGCGCAGGTTGACCCACCAGTCCTCGCCCAGGAGTCCGATGCCGTCGAGGTCCTCGACGGTGTGCGGCGGGAACTGGCCCGCCTGCGCGGCGAACTCGGCGAGCACGGCGTCGGGATCGGCCACGGTGAAGTTGATCTCCCCGGATTGGACGAAACGGTCGTAGTCTGCGACGAGACGGGAGGCCGGGGCCGCTGATTCGGCGAGGGCGGCGATGAGGTGGCAGGCGGCGAGCATGCCCGAGTCCGCGCCGAAGAACTCCTCGAAGTAGAAGTGCGCGGAATGCTCGCAGGCGAAGACCGCACCGGTTTCGCGCATCAGCGTCTTGATGCCCGAATGTCCGACCTTCGAACGCAGCGGACATCCGCCGGCGGCGATGATCGTCTCCGGCACGCTGCGGGAGGTGATGAGATTGTGGATGACGGTCGGCCGTTCGGTCCCCTCGGACCGGGCCCGTGCGATCTCACGTTCGGCGACGAGTGCGCCGACGGCCGAGGCCGACATCGTCGCTCCCGTCTCGTCGATGAAGAAGCAGCGGTCGGCATCCCCGTCGAAGACCAGCCCGAGGTCGGCACCGGCGTCGACGACAGCACGCGCGGCGTCGACGAGGTTCTCGGGCCTGAGAGGGTTCGCCTCGTGGTTGGGGAAGGTGCCGTCGAGCTCGGTGAACAGTCCGATCACCTCGAAGGGCACTCGGTCGTCTCCGGCGTCGGTGCCGAAGACCTCGCCGAGGAGGCGGCCGGCCATTCCGTTGCCGGCATCGAGGACGACCTTGAGACCCGTGACTTCGTCGACGCGGGTGAGTTCACGCACCCGGCGGACATAGCGTTCCCGCATGATCGCCGCCGTCCGAGCATCGGCGGCGACGGTCCGGCCGTCGGCTGCCGGTGCTGCGGGGGCGAGCTCCTGCACCCGCGACAGCCCGGATTCCAGGCTGACGCCGGCGGCATGCGGGCCGCAGATCTTGATGCCGTTGTAGTCGGCGGGATTGTGGCTGGCTGTGATCATCGCTCCCGGCAGTCCGAAGATGCCCGAAGCGAAATAGAGCTGGTCGGTCGAGCACAGGCCCAAGAGGGTCGCCGTGGATCCGGCGGACTCGACCCCGGCGCAGAAGGCTCGGGCGAACCCGGGCGAGCTCGGCCGCATGTCGTGGCCGATCACGATCTCGGAGGCGGTGTGGAGCTCCGCCATCGTCGTGGCCGTCGCCCATCCGAGGCTGAAGACGATGTCCTCGTTGAGCTGATCGGGGATGCGTCCGCGGATGTCGTAGGCACCGACGGCGGCTGCCAAAGCCGTGACCCTGGCATGCGTGAGTTCCGAGTCCGCTGCGAGCGAGGCTGTCGGACCGGGTGCGGACGGCTGCGGGCCCGCTTCGCTCATGAGTCGCCGATGATCCGCAGATGGCCGTGTCTGCGGCCGGTCGCGGCGGGATCGTCCGCTGTGCTGCGTTCGCGGCCCGGTGAGGTCGCGTCCGCGCGGTCGGCTGCCTCCCGCACCGCATCGGCGATGGCCAGGAGGTCGTCATGGCTGCGCTCGGGCGGTGCCTGCCCGGAATCGATGCGGATGAGCTGCCAGTCCACGGGCGGGGTCAGTTTCGCCGCATGTTCGGCGCACAGGTCATGGGCACCCGGCTCGGCCCGCCTGCCCAAGGGACCGATGACGACGGTCGCATCAGCGTGCACGTACGTCATGGTGGCTGCGGCGGGACGCGAGCAGCTGACTTTTGAACACATTCTCACGGCTGACACAGTCCACCACTCTACACGCCGCGGAGCGGCGATTCGTTCAGGCGCAGCGGCCTCGCACGTAGAATGACGTGCTATGAGAGCAAGGCGACATCGTGACCGGCACGGACGCGGTCTGCGGTCACCGCTGCACCGTGCGCAGGTGCCGGCGCGGCTGACTCGGGCCGAGAGCTTCGCCAAGGTCGCGGCCGCGGAATTCGCTCGTCTGCGCGAGCGGGAGCCGGGTCTGCTCGCCGATGTGGTGCTCGCCGTCGATGCCGTCCCGCCGGCGAGTTCGACCGAGCCGAGCTTCGGACGTGTGTTCCCCGCAACTGCGAATCGAACGACTCACATCGTCCTCTACCGACGGGTCATCGAGGACCACGCCGGCAGCGAAGTCAGAGATGCTCTCATCGCCGAGGTCGTGGCCGATCAAGTCGATATCCTGCGCCGGACCTGATGTGCGGCCCCCGGCCCTCGTCTCGGTGCAGCCATGCCCTGCCCTGTCGATTCCCAGCCAGGTCGATCGCTGCGAACCGAACAGTGTCTCAGCCGAGGCGGATGTCGCGGTAGGCCACGCCGGCCGGGGCCGGGGCCGGGGCGACGGTGGAGATTCCGTCGTCGGTGGCGACGACGAGGGTCGCATGCACTCCGTCGGCTTGGGACCCCTGGGCCTGCGTGCCCTTGAGGACCAGTGCCCGCACCGCTTCGTCGGAGACCTCGGCCGGATCGAGCACGGTCGTTCCCGTGGGATTGAGATCCACGGACTGCGGGTCGGTGAGCGAACCGTCGTCGAGCATTCCCTGCACCTGCACCCGTCCCTGGCCGGGTGAGAGATGCAGGGAGCTGCTGCCGGTGCGCGGCAGCGCCAGGAGCTGGCTCTCGGCCAGGGAGTCCGTGGTCGCGACGCTGCCGAAGTCGGATGCGCCGTCGTCTCCGTCCTGACCGATGAAGGCTCCGGCCTGGATCCGCCGGTCCGAGTCGACGACGAGGCTCGTGGCCTCGAGATCGCCGAGTTCGGCTTCGGCCACCCCGTGGCCGACCACGGTCATCGAGGATCTGGGGATGTCGATCTCCCCGTCAGGTCCGTAGGCCTTGAGCGAGACCTCAGCAAGGCCTTTGCCCGGGTTCGCCACTCGCACACGCACATCCTTGCCGTTCAGACCGGTCAGCACCTGCTGCCGGGCGGCATCGGCGCCACCGGCGGCAAGATCGATGCCCTGGGGCTTCAGACCGTCGAGGACGGACTCCTGCACGGAACCGGCCACGACTCCCCCGTCGACGGTGACGTCGACGGCCAGCGACTCGGCTCCGGCTGCCAGACCGCCCAGTCGCACAGCCCTCTGCTCGCCGGCTCTGATGCTCACTTCGGTGGGATCGCCCGACCGGCCGGAAGGAGTCATCACAGCGACCTTCGCCTGGACGGCCACATCGCCGGGGTTGCTCAGCAGCAGTTGGGAGTTCGATCCGGTGACACCGGATCCGGCGAGGATCCGGAAGCTGCTCGACGCCTGCGCACAGGTGAGGGTGGCCAGACCGGTGAGGTCGCCCGAACTGCCTTCGATGGTCTCGAGCCCCGTGGTGAGCGCGGGAGCGCCGGGGCGGGCGAAGCCGGTGACGAGCTTCGTCGAGTCGATGCTGTCGTCTCCGGAGACGAACCCCTGCCCGGCCGGGTTGTCGAAATCGACTGAGCCGCCGAGGTCGGCAACCTGCAGCCGGGCCGAAGAGGTCGATCCGTCGGCCGCTCCGATCGGTGCCGAGGCGGAGACCACCCGGGTCGAGACCTTCGAATCGTCGACGAATTCGGCGTCGGTGCCTTCGGCTTCGCTGTCGGTCAGGAGCGGGCCGGGGCAGACGACGCGGGTGTCGGCCGTCGGCATACGCACCTGTTCGGGGCTGCGGTCGAGGGTGCCCGGGGTCAGTGGGGTGAGGAAAGAGGTCGTGGCGACGAGCACTCCGGGCACGGCGATGGCCCCGAAGGTCACGATGCTGCGCAGCTGCTTCATGCTGTCGTCTCCTCGCTGCTCCGCCCCGCAGAGCGGGAGTTCCTGCCTCGTCGGTCGGCCTCACCGAAGGGAACGGCCACGACGAGGCTGAGCACGCCGAGCGCCCAGCCGGCGATGACGCCGACCGGATACAGCGGTGAGTTCAGTGAGATCTCGACCTGTCCGCCGGAGGCAGGGAGGTCGAATTCGCTCGCCCAGGACTCATCGGCCTGCTTCGCCGGCGGCAGCTGCTCACCGTCGAGGCTTGCGGTGATGTCGTCGGAGGCGTCGGCGACGATCAGGGTGCGCCCGTCTTTCCCGGCGGGCACCTCGGCGGTGGTGCCGTGCATCGTCGCGGAGCTCACTGCTCCTTCGCCGTCCCGGATGAGGAACCGCCCGCTGAAGGGCTTGTCGACGCGCCACAGCTGACCCGACTCTGTGGGACCGACCGGGATGAGTCCCTGTGCCACGGACACCGAGTTCTGCAGGTTCTCGGCATCGGAGCCGACGAGGACGAAGTCGACACCGAGCTGGCCGAGGATCTCGCTGACGTCACCGGTGTCATCGGCGGACAGGGCGGCCGCCGCCTGCGCGGCGAGGACCTCATCCTCCGAGATGGGCAGCGGTCGCCTCTCCCACGGCCAGCCCCCGACGGTCTCGGCCGCGGTCACGGTCGAAGTGCCCAGCACAGTTCCGTCGGCTGAGGAGATGAGAGTGGCGAGGACCTCCCCGTCCACATTGTCCAGCCGCAGGGTCCGAGCTCGCACATCGCCGTCGGCGCGATCCGCGGCCAGTGCCGGGACCGTGCTGTCCTCGCTGGCGGTGACGGCATCGGTCGAGGTTGCGGCCCGCCCGGCCCCGATTGCGATGAGACCGATGGCGGCGACTGCGACGAGCCCGACGAGCCCGCGCATGGGCATCCGTCCGCTGCCGGACCGGGTCGCCGCAGTGCGATCGGCGCCGAGTCCGAGCAGCAGGATCGACCCGAGGCTGACCAGTGTCAGCCCTGCCGCCGGATAGGAGCCGATGAGGTGGAACGCACCCGTCTGCGCGGGCAGATGCACCTGGATCGCAGCGAGGACGAGCCCGCTGAGGTAGAGGGCCACGGCCCACACCAGCCGGGACAGTTCGAGTCGCGCCTCGATGAGGGTGAAGAAGGCCAGCACCAGCATCGGCAGGACGAGGATGGGTGCCCAGATCTGGAGGACGCCGGACGAGATCGAATCGATGCCGACGGAGGCAGCGAGGCTTGCCAGCCACGACATATCGATCGGCTCCGGGAATCCGACGGCAAGAAGATAGGTGGGAGCCGGCTCCGGGGCGAGTGTCTGCCCGGGCATGACCAGAAGCGCCCCCGGTTCACGCACCGCTGCCCACAGCCACGGCCAGCCGAGGAACAGGGTCGGCGCCGACAGCCACAGGTGGCGCAGCCCGCGACCGGTGAGAACCAGCAGCACGGTGCCGAGGAGGACCACCGGCAGCATCAGAGGAATTCCGGCGATGATGACGAACAGCAGCAGCCCGCTGCCCGCGGCGGCCGCGATCGACCCGGTGCGCAGACTCCGTCGCAGGGTCAGTGCCACGAGGGGGGCGGTGATCCAGACGAAGACCACACCGAGGCGGCCGTCGGAGAGCGCGGAGGTGAAGAGCGGGGAGGCGATCCACAGGAGAGCGGCGAATCCGCGCACCCAGCGGCGCGGAAGCACGCAGCCGGCACCGGCATAGGCGGCGATGCCGGCGAGGATCGGGGCGGCGAGCAGCAGAGTCCTGACCATGATGTCGACATGGCCGAGGAAGGGCAGGGAGAGGATCCCGAGAACGAGGTGGTAGGGGTCGGAGGGTACGGCCGCCCCGGTCGAGATGTCGAGGTGACGGTCGAGCAGGCGGGAGAATATCTCTCCCAC
This sequence comes from Brevibacterium renqingii, assembly GCF_017808095.1. Taxonomy (NCBI): domain Bacteria; kingdom Bacillati; phylum Actinomycetota; class Actinomycetes; order Micrococcales; family Brevibacteriaceae; genus Brevibacterium; species Brevibacterium renqingii. The sequence goes on from NZ_JADBHG010000005.1 coordinate 106,722, forward strand.
TCCGATGTCTGTGGAGCCGAGCGCGCCGCCGACGAGGTGGCCGGGGCCGAAGAGCCGAAAGGAGACGAAGCCGCTCATCACCGCGGCCGCCAGGACCACATAGGTCAGAGGAGCGCGGAGCAGGCTCGAGCCGCCGGAGACCTCGAGTCTGGAGAACGAGTCGATGGCCTCCTCGGTATCGCCCACCGGGTTGAGCTCGGCCTCGGCGTCGGTTCCTCCGTCCGCGACTTCGGCGGGGTGCTCTTCCGCGGCATCGCCGCTCATGGATCTGCGCTGGACCGCGAGTTCGTCGGCATCGGCGTAGAGAGCGGCCACATGGGAGGTGGTCGCCCGTTTGGCCAGTCGGCTGCGGCGAGCGTTGGCCCGGCGCAGCGGCGAGGTGGCGGTCATGTCCGCAGCGAGCCCGAAGAGGGCGCTCAGATGCCAGCCGGCGGAGCGGAAGTCGTTCGACAGCAGGCCGCCGAGGATGTGTCCCAGATTGACGAGGACGAGTCGGCAGAACAGCGAGGGCAGACCGGGACTGGCGAGGCTGAGACGGTAGCGCTGCTCGGTGCGGATCTGGAACTTCGAGACCGGCGGCAGCGGAGACGAGCCCAGCTGGGCGGCGGCCCGGGCGGAGATCTCCATGCGCGCCCGTGGGGCCAGGACGACGCGACGGCCGAGATCGCGCAGGCGCCGGGAGTATTCGATTCCGCGGTAGGCGGGGCCGAGCACGCGGGAGGGAGCGCCGATCCGTTCGAGCTCGTCCGTGGCCACGAGCATGCCGGGCAGGTCGAGGCCGAGCGTCTCCGTCCGACCGTCGCGCTGCCCCTGGTCGATCTCGCCGGTACCGACGGGGTTGAAGCGCTCCCCCGCCGAGGTGGTGCTCACCCCGGCCGAGACGATGCGATCGCCGCGCATGAGCTTCGGTCCCACGGCGGCGACGGATTCGGTCTCCCCGATGGCGTCGAGGAGCTCATCGAGGCAGTCGGGTTCCGGGCGGGCGTCGGGGGTGAGGAACCACAGGAAGTCCGATTCCGCGACAACGGGGATCTCAGACGCCTCACGCACGGAGCGTCCCCCGAGATCCACCACCGGGATCTCGGGGAAGTGCGGACGCAGAGCTGTTTCGAGCTCAACCTTGCTGGCGTCGTCGCCCGAGGCGACAACGGCGGTGACGGCTGGGCTCACACGACCTTTTTCTTGAGCCGGCGGCGTTCGCGCTCGGACATACCGCCCCAGATGCCGAATCGCTCATCGTTGGCCAGAGCGTATTCGAGGCATTCGGAGCGGACTTCACAGGATGCGCAGACCCGTTTGGCCTCTCGAGTCGATCCGCCCTTCTCCGGGAAGAACGCCTCGGGGTCGGTCTGTGCGCAGAGCGCTTGGTCCTGCCACGACAACTCTCCGTCGTCCGCGGCTCCGAGGAGCAGCGACAGCGGCGAGACAGCGGAGTTGTCCGTCGGCAGAGGTGTCAGATCGCTCGGATCGACGGCCAGCGGATCAGGCAGCGTATCGGGTGTACGTGCTCCGGGCTCGACGAACCAGTCTTCGGCACGACGGGAGGTGACTCCCGGTGCGGCGGTGAAGTCTTCCCTCTCCCGCCATTCTCTCTGTGCGCTTTGCACGGCTTTCCCCTTTCTCACGCTTGAGCAGGTCCGTCACCGTGACTGAGGCGATCAGTCCGATGTACGGTCGAACCCTGAAGGATTCATGCTCGGCGCGTTCCCCTTTAGGTATAAATTACACGTGTGTCATTACCGCTCCGTCAAGCCCTCATGGAGTATTGGAATACGACCTGAACGCATATTCGAACACACCTTCACATGCACACGCGCCCGGAACCCCATATATAGGGAATGCGATGACTGCCGGGCACAACCTGTAGGACAGTCCTGAGCAAATCTGGAGAATTTAGAAATGAGTCGCCGTCGATGGGATTATGGAGGAATGAGAGTCGAATCACCGGCGGCCGAGCATGAATGACCGTCTCCTCACCGTCTACGCCCCTCCCGTCGAGGAGGAGATCGCACCGGGATCCGACCTCGCCGCGATCCTCATCAACGCGCTGCGCCGCAACCGCATCGACCTCAAGGACGGCGATATCCTCGTCATCGCCTCGAAGGTCGTGTCCAAGGCCGAGGGCCGGCTGCGCACCGTGGCCGACCGGGCCGAGTTCGAAGAGCTCGTCGCAGCCACCGGCACTCATCTCGTCACCGAACGCTCCTACGGCTCCGGCACCACTGTTCAGGTCGTGCGCACTCCAGCCGGCACCGTGCAGGCGGCCGCGGGCCTCGACCAGTCGAACTCGGGCGGCACGGTCGTCCTCCACCCGCTCGACAGCGACCGATCCGCCGACGCTCTGCGGAAGCGGGTCGAGCAGGCGTTCTCCGTCCGCATCGGCCTGGTCGTCTCCGATACGAGCTCGCGCCCCTGGCGGGTCGGGGTCGGAGACATCGCCCTCGGCCTCTCCGGACTCTCCGGGCTCGACGATCAGCGCGGCCGTCCCGACGACGACGGTCGCGTCCAGACGGTGACGGTGCGCGCCGTCGCCGATGAGATCGCGGCCGCGGCCGACCTGGTCAAGGGCTCCTCCCGCGGCCTGCCGATGGCTCTGGTCAGAGGAGCGGGCGGATATCTCGACAACGGCCGAGCCGGGGCCAGGGCTCTGTCGCGCGAACTTCGCGACGACTGGTTCCGCTACGGACATGTCGAAGCCGTCCAGCGAGGCCTCGGTGTGACCGATCTGCCCGGCGGCGCCCCTGCCGGCGACAACGGAGATGACATCCTCGAAAGGGTCTCCCGAGCAATTCGCGTCGTCCGCGCCGGACAGTCGCGGACTCCCGGACATGCGGCCTGGAGGATGCGCATCGAGGGATCCGGTTCGCGCATCACGCTCAGCCCCTCTGACTCTCCGGCCACGGCACAGTCGGGCGGTCCCCCTCTGCTCGAAGCCATGGTCGGACTCGGTTCCCTCGTCGAACGGCTCCACACGGCCCTGTTCGCCGAGGACCTCAGCGCATCCACGCACTACCAGTGGGTCGACGGAGAGCTCGGGGCCTTCCCTCGCGGGGTGACCATCGACATCGGACTCATCGTCCCCTGACCAGCGGCGCTTCGGGCCACAGAACCGGAATCCGCTCGCGCACCACCTCGGCGAACGGGCCGCAATCGGCAATGACACACACCAGACAACGATGAAGGCGGATATGGATCTCACAGCCATCACACACACCGGCGGGCCGGTCCTGCTCTGGCGCGGTCCCGAGCACGACAGTCTCGACCTCACCGGACCGGTCGTCTCGAACTGGGTGAACAAAGGCGTCGGCCTCTTCGGCGACTTCGATCTCGGCCCGGACTTCACCCTCTTCGCTCCCCTGCCGCAGGGCCTGCACTGGCGCGAACTCGTCGCGATCCTCAGCGTCCTCCTCGCCGACGGTCGCGTGGTCATCTCGGACACGCCTCCGGCCCAGGAGCACCTGGCCATCGTCCCCTTCGGACACGAGGACGACGAGTCCGTGTCCGCGGCCGAAGAGGTCTTCGTCTTCAACCCGCCGGCCCTGGCTCTGAGCACACCGGTCGGCGAGGACTTCATCGACGTCAACTCCGCCATTCGCGCCCATCCCGATGTCGCCTCCCGACGGCTCGCCGCCACAGGCACACTCGAGTTCGACGGGCAGCTCATCGACTGGACGCGACAGGACGACGCGAGTGACGGAGCCGGGCGCCCGCAGGGACTCCTCGTGTCGAAATCGACACCGCTTCCCGCTGAGTGGCCGCAATTCCTCAGCCACCTCCTCGGCGGCGGCGAGGTCCTGCTCACCAACGGAGTCGACGAGGCTCGAATCATGGACCTGGCAGACGAGCTAGGAGTGGTCCGTGGCACACTGGGCACATGGACAAAGTAGTTGATACCCCCGCAGCGGCGGTGGCCGACATTGCAGATGGATCATCGATCGCCGTAGGCGGCTTCGGTGTCGTGGGTGTGCCCGAATTCCTCATTCGCGCCCTCCAGGACCAGGGAGCCGAGGACCTCGAAGTGATCTCGAACAACGCCGGTGTCGATGGACGCGGTCTGGGCATTCTGCTCGCCGACGGCCGGCTCCGTCGCATCATCGCCTCCTACGTCGGTGAGAACAAGGAATTCGCCCGCCAGTACCTCTCCGGCGAGCTCGAGGTCGAACTCACCCCGCAGGGGACGCTGGCCGAGAAGCTGCGTGCGGGCGGCGCCGGGATCCCGGCCTTCTACACGATCACCGGTGCGGGCACGCAGGTCGCCGAGGGCGGCATGCCCTGGAAGTACGACGAGAACGGCACTGTCGTCAAGGAGTCGCCGGCGAAGGAGACGAAGGTCTTCGACACCTTCGGCGAAGAGAAGGAATACGTCCTCGAGAAGTCGCTGGCCCCGGACTACGCCCTCGTCCGGGCCGCCATCGGCGATCGGCACGGCAACCTCGTCTTCCATTCCTCGGCCCGGAACTTCAATCCCCCGGCCGCCCAGTCCGCTCGCATCACCATCGCCGAGGTGGAGAAGCTCGTCGAACCCGGCGAGATCGATCCGGACGATGTCCACGTGCCCGGCGTCTTCGTCCACCGTGTGGTTCCGCTGACGCCGGAACAGGTGGCGGACAAGCCCATCGAGAAGCGCACCGTACGGGAAGCCTGAGGAGACACACCATGTCATTGACACGCAATCAGATGGCGGCCCGCGCCGCCCAGGAACTCGAAGACGGCAGCTACGTCAACCTCGGCATCGGCATGCCCACCCTGGTGCCGAACTTCCTGCCCGAGGACGTCCACCTCGTCCTCCAGTCCGAGAACGGTCTGCTCGGAGTCGGCCCCTACCCCACCGAGGATGAGATCGATCCCGACCTCATCAATGCGGGCAAGGAGATCGTCACGATGAACCCGGGCGCCGCCTACTTCGACTCGGCGACGAGCTTCGGCATGATCCGCGGCGGCAAGATCAATGCCGCGATCCTCGGCGCCATGCAGGTCGCCACGAACGGCGACATCGCGAACTGGATGATCCCGGGCAAGATGGTCAAGGGCATGGGAGGCGCCATGGACCTCGTCCACGGCGCCCAGCGCGTCATCGTCATCATGGACCATGTGGCCAAGGACGGCTCGCACAAGCTGCGGAAGTCCTGCGAGCTGCCGCTGACCGGCAAGGGCGTCGTCGAACGCATCATCACCGATATCGCCGTGCTCGATGTCAGCGGCGACTCCTTCACCCTCGTCGAGCTCGCCCCCGGGGTCACCGTGGACGAGGTCAAGGAGAAGACCGGCGCCGAGGTGCGCGTTCCCGACGAGGTGCCCACCATCGAGGTCGCCGCCTGACTTCCTCCGGGCGACCGGCGGGTCGCTGACCGAGAAACGGGCGAGCCGCGCGAGGGCGTCGGGCTTTCCGCCCGCTGTCACCTGCCGAACGCCCGAGAAGTGGTCACGTTCGGATATCAGATCTGAGATTCTGTATCCGAACGTGACCACTTCTCGTTGCGGCCGCGCGAGAATCTGTCTCTCAGCCCAGCGAGGGTGCGGGTTCCAGACCGGTGGTCGCCACGAACAGGTCTCCGTGGCCGTCAGCGGTCACCGTCGGCTCGTTGGCCGCGATGAAGACGCTCTCTCCGCGTTCGAGGGCCACAGAGGACCCGAGAGAGGTCAGCGTGACCGTCCCGGAGGTGCACAGTGCGATTGCCGCACCTCGACGTTCGAGCCTCGTCGCTCGCGGGCAGCGCAGGGCCTGCAGCGCGAAGTCCTCGGTGGACCCGAGCAGAACGCCGTCGCGGTCGGGCTCGACCATCCGCGGCATTCCCGCGTGGAAGTCCGCAATCTTCGACAGCTCCGCGACATCGACGTGCTTGGACGTCAGCCCTCCGCGGAGGACGTTGTCGCTCGAAGCCATGATCTCTATGCCCGTGCCGAAGAGGTATGCGTGCAGCACTCCGGCGTCCATCGCCAAGGCCTCTCCCGGCTGCAGGTGCACGCGGTTGAGCATGAGCGCCACAAGCGCACCGGGATCGTGGGGATAGTCGTCGACGAGTTCGCAGAAGGTCTGCGCCGGGTCGACGGCGCTGCCGAGTCGGCTCACATGCCCGACGGGCAGCTCATCGATGCCGTGCGCGGCGACCTCGTCGACGAGGCCGATCGCCCTCGGATCCCCGAGCACGAGTTCGACGGCACGTGAGAGGCCCTTCGCCTCGCTGAAGGATTTCAGTGCTGCGATGACGGCACCGAGGAAGTCCAGCGATGGCGGTGTCAGCGGCTGGCAGAGCATGCGCTCGAACGTCGCGCGCACGGCCTTGCGGGGACGGAATCCCGTGAGCGCATGAAAGTCGGTGAGAGCGTAGATGAGCTCGGGCTTCGCCGAAGCGTCCTTGAAGTTGCGCTCGGGAGCGTCGAGCGAGGGGCCGTCAGCCTCCTCTCGTGCGTATCCGGCTCGCGCCTGCTCCTGATTCGGGTGCACCTGGATCGACAGTGCCCTCCTGGCCGAGAGCACTTTGAGCAGGAACGGCAGCCGGGCGCCGAAGGACTCGACGGACTCATGACCGAGCAGACCGGTCGGGTCGCCTGCGAGGTATTCGATGAGATTCGGTCCCGGCCGAGACTCGGTCGCCACCGGTGCCGGGGACGACGGACCGCCGAGGCGTCCGAGGCGATCGGCTGCCGCCTTCCTCCGCTCCCGATCGAGGTCGAGCTGTGAGGGGCTCATGGGGTGCGCTCCGAGCCAGAGTTCCGCGCAGGGGGTTCCGTCTGGGACCGTGCCCAGGATCGCGGGAATCGCGTCGGTGCTGCCCCATTCGAAGTTCTTGACCGTGTTGTGCAGTCGATGCACTGTTCTGGCCCCCTTGGACGGATCGTGCCGGATCACGCTTCGTGCTCCGGGTGTGCACTGTCCACGATAGCCTCAGCGGCGAAGCGTGCGAGTGCTCTTCATGCACTGTTCAGACGGAGTCACACACTATTCACCGCCTGTCATCCGCGGCGCGTTCCGTCGATGCCTGCCAACGCAGAGAACGGAGGGGAACCAGACAGTGCCCTGCCGGTGATCCGGAAACGGATCCCTGCAGGGCACTGTCAGTGAGGCTATCGAACGCCTGCTGTGGACGCTGTCGGTCAGCCGATCACGCGGATGACCTTGGCGCCGCGGTTGAGCATCCAGCTGTAGCTGCGCTTCGTGGTGTTCGTCCGCGTCGATCCCGCATCGTACATCTGGCCCTTCGTCTCGGAGATGATTCCGATATGTCCCGGGATCCAGATCAGGTCGCCTGCCTTGGCGTCCTTGATGGAGATCTCCTTGCCCGCATTACGCTGCTGACTGGTCGTACGCGGCAGTTCGATGCCGTGCTTGCCGTAGACGTACTGCGTGTAGCCCGAGCAGTCCCAGCCGGACTTCGGCGAGGTGCCGCCCCACACGTACTTGACGCCGAGGTGGGCCTTCGCTTCCTTGATGATGGACGCGCGCTGGGCCGCGATCTTCTCGGCCTTCGTCGGCTTGTCCTTCTTCTTGTCCTTGTCCTTGGACTTGTCGTCGTTCTTCGAGTCGTCCTTCTTGGAGTCGTCCTTGGACTTGTCGTCGTTCTTCGAGTCGTCCTTCTTGGAGTCGTCCTTGGACTTGTCGTCGTCCTTCGAGTCGTCCTTCTTCGAGTCGTCCTTGGACTTGTCGTCGTCCTTCGAGTCCTTGTCGTCTGCAGAACCTTCCCCGGAGTCTGCAGGCGACTGGTCATCGGCGGGCTCGTCCCCCGGCGGGGTCGAATCACCCGCGGCGTTGTCATCGGTCACGCCGCCGGCGATCGAACCCTTGGGAGAGAACTCCGTTGTGCCGTAGCCCTCGGCCCAGACCAGACGGGCGCCTTCGAAGAGCTGCTCGCCGCGCCCGTCCTTGTAGACGACGTCGGACTTGGGGTAACCGAGGTGACCCTTGACGGTTCCCTTGTCACCCCAGTACTTCATGAGCGTGCCCTTGGTGTAGTGCGCGCCGGTGTCCTTGGACCAGTAGATCGACCCCTTCTGGAACCGCTGTGCAGCGCCCCCGTCCTTGAGGCCGCCCTTCTCCGCAGAGGTGGGCAGCCCCAACTCGGTGATCGCATCGCCCTTGTACGACGAGGCGATCGCACCCGACAAGTGGTATGCGCCGGTCTTCTTGGACCAGTAGACGACGCCCTTCTCGAACTTCTGGGACTTCGCGCCCGAGATGCCCTTGACCGACTGCTCCTTGCCGAGCGCCTTGCCCAGCTTGTGCTTCTCGGCGTACTTCTCGATCGTGGTCTTCGACTTCGGCTTGTCCGCCTTCTTGTCGTCGTCCTTCTTCTTGTCGTCCTTCTTGGAATCGTCCTTCTTCTCGTCCGGCTGCTCACCGGTCTTGAGGATGGAGTTGACCGTCGAACGAACCTCGCCCAACTTCGCGTAGAAGGCGTCGCCCGGGCAGTCGGTCTGCCCCAGGTCGCGGTGTCCGACCAGATTCGACTTCGTCGCCGAGGAGATCCCATTGATGGAGAACTTCCACGCGATCGCCGAGGCCACGGCATCCCTAGTCTTCTTCGGCGGCGCCGAGCTGTTGTAGGTGCCGAGCACGGAGATGCCGAAGGTGCCGGTGTTGTGCCCGGAGACGTGCGCGCCGATCACGGCCTTCGAGATGTCGCCGCCACGCGCCTGCCAGAGACGGCCGTACTTGTCCGCGACGACGTTGTAGCCGATGTCGTTCCAGCCGCGTCCCTGCTGGTGGTATGCCTGGATGCCGCGGATGATTCCGGGGACGTCCTCAGCCGAGTAGCTGTTCGAACCGGAGGTGTGGTGGACGACAGCCTGCTTGATCCCGCTCGCGTAGTCAGGGCTGCCCTTGTAGGCCTTCGCGCCCCAGGAGCTGCGCGAACCGATCTTCGGCTTCGATACCTTCTTCGCCACGGTGGAGACGCTCGACGACCCCGGCACGTAGTTCTGGTTGGTCACCGTCGCGCCACCGGCGGCGGCGACATTCTCGGCAGAAGCTGCCTCGGCGTCGTCCGACTCCTCCGTCGCCGCATCGGCACCCTCAGAGGCACCAGAGGCCTGCTGATCGAGCTCGACGGGAGCGTTCTCGGCCACTGCCTGAGCATCACCGGAATCGCGTTTGGGATCGACGAGCACGAGTTCGGCGTCGCTCGGCGCGGAATCACCGAGGATGCGCATCTGCACACCGGAGGCGTTCGACACCGTCATCGGCTCGGAGCCCTTGTTCTGGGCCTCCTCCTGCTGTTCCTGGTCGAGAGTGTCCCAGCTGCCCCAGTCGGAGCCGTGCTTGACGCGGACTTGAATGCGGATGTTCGACTTCGCCTCGGAGAACGTGAAGCCGATGAGGCTCGGGTTGTTCGACGGCACGTCGAGGACGTCCGAGATGAGTGCGATGTTCACACCGTCTTCGGTCTTCTGGCGAACAGAGCCGGAGATGTCCTCATCGTCCTTCGAGTCCGACTTCTGCGAGGAGTCCTCCGCGCCGTCGTCCTCGGTCTTCTGATCTTCGCTCTTCTCGTCCTCGGCGGGCGTCTGCTCGCCATCGGACGGTGTCGAGTCCTCGGACGGTGTCGAGTCCTCGGACGGCGCAGCCTCGTCGCTTCCTGACGACAGGCCGGTCGAGACGTTGTTGACCGTGCCGGTCGACGCCGAAGCGGCGGCGTTGACGATGTTCGGAACCTTGGTCGACGCGAGCGCGGTCTGCGACTTGAAGATGTTGGGCAGATTGCTCGTGGCGCTCTGGTTGGCGGCAGTGGCGGTGGAATCACTGGAATCGCGGGCACCGGGGACGTTGAGTCCGTCCTTGCTGACGTCCAGCGCCTCTTTGGACACATCGGGCGACGACGTGTCCGCAATGGCCGCCGGCGCCGTGACCGCTAAGGTGCCGACGAGCGCGACAGATGCGCAGCCCGCGACGGTGGGCAATAGATATTTCATCGTTACAGCCTTTTCGAGGAAGACAGGGAAGTTCAGGCCTCGAGGTCTCCTGCACCGTTGGCAGTACGGTGGGCAACCCCAACATCTCAAAATTGTTACACATTTTCGGCGTGTCAGACTAGCCACAAAGAGGAATATTCTAGTTACACCGGTGTGGTTCCCAGTATTGGCAAGGGACACACCGAGCAAAAGATTTTCCCGGAACCGTCATGAAGGGGTCGATTTCGGTCATTGCCGATCCCGACCGACCACATATCCGATGCCTCAGGGCACGTAGCAGATCGCTTTCGCCTCGGCTTCTTCGCCGTCGTCAGCCGAGGTGCCGCCGGCACCCTGTGCCAGAAGCTGCGGCCCGGAACCGGGGTCCGGATCGAGTCCCGCATCGACTCCGGCGGCGGCTGACAGGTCGCCTCCGGGGGCCGAGACGGCGCCTTTGTCCTCTTCCGAGGATTTAGACGCCTCCTCGATCTTATCGGCTACGAGCTGTCGTGCCACATCGAAGTCCGGATCCGAGGGAGTGATCTGCGGCGGGGTGAGGTCCAGGGACTCGATCTTCTGCGATTTGACCTTGAGCGCGAGGTCGACGAACGAGTCGACCTGCGAGGATGGGATGTTCGTCGACACGGCCCCCGGTGTGGCCTTGGCGATGGCCTGGTAGCGGGTGAGCACCGTCGAAGGGTCGAGCTGCTTGACCATCGCCGTCTGCACGCAGCGCTGCCGGATCATCCGCTCGTAGTCGCTGGAGAATTCCCGGGAGCGGGCGAACCACAGCGCGTGATAGCCGTCGAGCTTCTGCTTGCCCGGCTCGATCCACCCCTTGACCGGACCGTGCTCACCCGTCGTCGGGTCGACTTTCGAGGAGATCGGCACCCGCTTGCCCGAGACCAGGGTGATCCCGCCCAGGGAGTCGATGAGGTTCTCGAAGCCCTTGAGGTTGATCATCGCATAGTACTGGACCTCGAGCCCGGTGATCGCGGAGGCCGCGTCCATGGTCGCCTGCTCCCCGGCGAGCTTCGGGTCCTCGAACTCGTCCTTGTGCCTCTCCCCCTGCTGGAACACCGCGTTGAGCAGGCACTCGCTGCCGCAGTTGAACCCCTGCGGATAATGCTTGTGCAGCGGGGAGTCCTCGGGGAAGGGCACGTTCTCCATGTTCCGCGGCAGACCGACGATGACCGTCTTGCCGGTCTTCGCATCGATCGAGACCAGGGACTGGGAATCAGGTCGGATGCCTGTGCGTCCCTTACCTGCGTCGGAACCGAGCAGCAGGATGTTGTACCTGCCGTCAACGGGTTTGAGGGCCTTGCCCGAGGCGAAGAGGTCGCTCATCAGACCGCGCTGCGAGTTGAGCATCGTCGTCCCCCACGCGAGCGGACCGACGACGATGAGCAGGAGGGCGCAGAACGCTGCCACGAAGCGCTTCCTGGCCCGCTGGGAGAGCGTGACGAGTCGGATGCGACGCAGCGAGTCGAAGAGGCAGACGACCCAGTTGACGGCGATGACCGGAATCCAGATCGTGAGGAAGGTGAGGATGAAGGGATTCGTGCCGATAGTGAACAGGAACGTCCGGTCGAAGAGGACGATCACCCCGGCGACGATGGCCAGCAGCCAGCTGATCACTGTGATCGACAGCGAGATCTTCGCCCAGCGGCGGTGCCCGAACAGCAGCTGCACGCCGCCCGGAACGATGACGGTGACGAGGAGGAGCAGCCAGGCCCGCACATCCCGTGTCGGCTGTGAGGAGTACGAAGGGTAGCGGATCGGGTCCACGTATCTCGTTTCGGCCACTGCCTTCCCTTCGTCTCGTCTGCGGTCGTCACTGTTCGCCAGCCACACGCGGACCTGTGCCGGCGGCCACGCTCAGCACGGTCGGCACAACCGGAGTCGCACCGGGAACCACTGTGCCAAACGGAATTCAGAGTCCACTGTGTTCAACCATTGTGTCGCCTGCGGACTTCCGATTCCGGCACATCCGCGCCGTGCATGTCGGATTCCCCGCCTGTGCGATTCTTCACAGAAGAGCACGCAGACACCGCGGGCCGCCCGATTCGGACGGCCCGCGGTGTCTGCGTGGACGAAGCCTCAGCGAAGCAGCTGACGTCCCATCACCATGCGCTGGATCTGGTTGGTGCCCTCGTAGATCTGGGTGATCTTCGCATCGCGCATCATCCGCTCCACAGGATGGTCCACGACGTAGCCGGCACCGCCGAGCAGCTGCACGGCATCGGTGGTGATCTCCATTGCCGCATCCGAAGCATAGGCCTTCGCCGCGGCGCCGAAGTAGGTCAGATCATCGTCGAAGCGCTCACTCTTCGCGGCAGCGGTGTAGGTGAGCTGACGTGCCGCCTCGAGTTTCATGCCCATATCGGCGAGCATGAACTGGATGCCCTGATTCTCCGCGATCGCCTTGCCGAACTGCTGCCGTTCCTTGACATAGGACAGCGCGTAGTCGAGAGCGCCCTGGGCGATGCCCACGGCCTGCGCGGCGATCGTCACCCGGGTGTGATCGAGGGTGCGCAGGGCGATCTTGAGCCCCTCTCCGGGCTCACCGACGATCCGGTCTCCCGGCAGACGGACGTTGTCGAAGAGCAGTTCGCGCGTGGGCGAGCCCTTGATGCCGAGCTTGCGCTCCTTCTCGCCGAAGGTGAATCCCTCATCCGACTTCTCGACGACGAAGGCCGAGATGTTCCGGCCGCGCGGACCGTCGGGGTCGGTGACGGCCATGACCGTGTAGTACTCGGATTCGCCGGCGTTCGTGATCCAGGTCTTCACTCCGTTGAGAATCCAGTCGTCACCGTCGCGCAGTGCACGGGTCTTCATCGAAGCCGTGTCCGAACCGGCCTCCCGCTCGGACAGACCGTAGGAGAAGCCGGCTTCTCCTGCCGCGACCGAGGGGAAGTACTTCTGCTTGATCTCATCGCTGCCGCCGAGCTGCACGGGCATGCTGCCGAGCTTATTCACGGCCGGAATGAGCGAGGAGGAGGCGCAGCCGCGCGCCACTTCCTCGATGATGATCGACACCGCCAGGGCGTCAGCGCCCATTCCGCCGTACTCCTCCGGGATATGGGCGGCGAAGAAGTCCGTCTCCACGAGCGCATCGTGGGCCTCCTGCGGATAGCGGGAGTCCGCGTCGACCTCGGCCGCATACGGCGCGATCTTCTTCTCCACGACATTGCGCACCGCGGCGCGGATCTCTTCGTGCTCTTCGCTGGGCTGGTAGAGGTCGAACATCATTCTCCTATGACTTATCAAACGTTCAGCAAGGCCATTATTCCTGCAATGCGCGACCTTTGTCGAGGGCGACCTGTCGCAGCTCCTCCCGATAGGCGTCCAATCGGCTCCGCAGCTTCGCGGCTTCCTCACCGTCTCCGGCACCGAGGATGCGCGCAGCCAGAAGGCCCGCGTTCTTCGCTCCGCCGATGGAGACGGTCGCCACGGGCACACCGCCCGGCATCTGCACGATGGACAGGAGGGAGTCCATTCCATCGAGATGCTTCAGGGGCACGGGAACGCCGATGACCGGAAGCGAGGTCATCGAGGCGATCATCCCCGGCAGGTGGGCCGCTCCCCCGGCACCGGCGATGATCACCCGGATACCGCGATCGGCCGCCGACTTCGCCCAGGCGACCATGTCCTCGGGCATGCGGTGAGCGGAGACGACCTCGGCGCTCGATTGGACCCCGAGTCCGCTGAGGGCCTCGGCCGCGGCCTGCATCGTCGGCCAGTCCGAATCCGACCCCATGACGATGCCGACGGGGGCCGTTGCCGGGATGACGTCTTCGTGTGCTGCGCTCATCTGTGCTTCCTTCGTCTCAGGCGGTTCCGAGGTCTCGATCGGCGAGGAGGTCGCCGGGCGTGGGCATCACGGGGTGCGGATCGACGTCGACGCCGGCGATGAAATCCGCAGCGTGGCGGGCCCGGGCCAGCACGAGCTGCCGGTCCTCGCCGTAGGCGTTGACGTGTCCGACTTTGCGGCCCGGACGCACGCTCTTGCCGTAGAGGTGCACCTTGACCGCGGGATCGTGGGCCATGACATGCAGATACGGCTGGTAGAGATCGACGTGCTCGGCGCCGAGGATGTTCACCATCACGGACACGTCCTCCCGAGCCGCCGGGCTGCCCAGGGGCAGGTCGAGGACGGCGCGCAGATGCTGTTCGAATTGGCTCGTCACCGACCCGTCCTGCGTCCAATGCCCGGTGTTGTGGGGGCGCATGGCGAATTCGTTGATGAGGAAGCCATCGGAGGTCTCGAACATCTCCATGGCCATGACACCCGTGACTTCGAGGGTGCCGGCGACCTTGAGGATCGCCTCGGTGATCGCCTTCGCCTTCTCCGCGTCCAGGTCGGGTGCCGGCGCGATCGCCTCTTTGCAGACCCCGTCCTGCTGCCAGGTCTCGACGACCGGCCACACCGCTGTCTGCCCCATCGGGGACCGCCCGACCATGACCGCGAGTTCGCGGGTGAAGTCGACCTTCTCCTCGGCGAGCAGCTGCGGGACCTCGCTGAGCCAGTCGACGCCCTCCTCGAGACTGTCGATGACGCGGACACCCTTGCCGTCGTAGCCGCCGCGAGGTGTCTTCAGGATGAACGGATAGCCGACTCGGGCGGCGAAGGCCTCGATGTCGGCGGCCGATGTGATCTCCGCCCAGGCGGGGTTGGGGAGGCCGAGCTCGTCCATCTTCGTCCGCATCCGGATCTTGTCCTGAGCGAAGATGAGGGCCTGCGGTCCCGGACGCACGGTGTGGCCGGCCCGGACCAGAGCCTGCAGGTGCTCCGGCGGAACGTGTTCGTGGTCGAAGGTGATGACGTCGACGGTCTCGGCGAAGGCCTTGAGCGTCGGATAGTCAGTGTAGTCGCCGACGGTCACCTCATTGATGACCTGAGTGGCGGGGGCCTCAGCGGTCTCCGCCAGAACGGAGAACCGGATGCCGAGGGCTTCTGCGGCAGGGGCGAGCATGCGTGCCAGTTGGCCGCCGCCAATGACACCGATACGAGGAAAAGTCACGTCTGCCATCCTAACGCTCGCCACCGGCGGACACGGCTCGTGGTCCGCGATTCGGGCCGCGTATCCGGGTCTCAGACGACGAGGAGCGGGATCTCGAGCTCCCGTTCCGTGGTCGAACCGTGGTGGCCGATGAGCGCCAGCGCCGAGGCGGATTCGACCTGGGAGTCGACGACCGCGAACTCATCGGCGCAGATGACGAGGAAGTCGCCGATCCGGCTGTATACGTGCGGGGCCACAGGGCCGAAGTACCCCCGCGCGATCGCCTCGGATTTCGGCAGGATGAGGCCGCGCTCACCGATCGTCTCCCGCCAGGCGGAGCCGACGTCCGCCTCGGCACCGGGTTCGGCGTAGAGGTGGAGAGCCCGCGGTTCCCCGCCGACGTGCCTGAGACCGGCTTTGAGCTCGGGAGCATCGGCGAGGTCGAGACGACGATCGTGGTCGACGTCGACCATCCCGTGATCGGCGGTGACCAGCATCGTCGCATCGTGGGGAAGATCGGCGGCCAAACGGGACAGAGCGAGGTCGACTCGTTCGAGCTCCTCGGTCCAAGCTGCCGAGTTCGATCCGTGCACATGACCGGTCTTGTCCAGATTGCCCCAGTAGAGATAGACGAGTCGGCGCCCCGGCGCCCGAGCTTCGGCCAGGGCCTGCGAACAGCGCTCCTCCAGGGTCTTCGAGTCTCGGAAGCGGCCTCCGCGCAGGGAAGCGCGATTGAGCCCGCGGCCGGCGAACTTCCTCTCGCCGAGGCTGACCACGTCGACGTCGGCGTCCGTGAGCCGCTCGAAGAGCGTGGCGTCGGGCACCCAGGCCACCGGGTCGACGTCGAGGTTCCACGTCAGCTGGTTGAACACCGCGTCCTTCTCCGGGTCGAGCACTCGGTAGCCGACGACTCCATGCGCACCGGGCAGACGGCCCGTGGCCAGGGACGACAGAGAGTTCGCCGTGGTCGAGGGGAACCCGGCGGACAGGGTCCTGCGGGTGTCGGCCAGGGACCGGAAGAAGGGGGTGTAGCCGCTGTAGCGCCGCAGCTGCTGCTCCCCCAGCCCGTCGATGAGCACGACGATCGCGGTCCGTGAGTGGCGGTCGAGACCGAGCCTGCGCGCGCGCTCCTGCACCTCGGTGTCGAAGATGCTCCCCGCGCCGAGGCCGAGTGCCGCGGCAGGAACGATGTCCGACAGGACAGGGCCGGAGTAGTCCGGTGGCCCCAACAGCGGCGCGCCGTCCTGAGGCCGCGGTGTCGTCTCACCCATCAACGACGCGATCTGAGCCGAGCGTGGAAGACCGCGGCCCGCAGCCTTCCGGCGAAATCGGCGATGCGGTCGACGGCGGCCTGCCCCTCGGCCTCGGCCGAGACCCGGAGCATGACGTCTTCGGCGAAGACCGAGCCGCCATAGCCGTGATCGCCCATGCAGTTGGGGTCCCCGCAGGTTTCGGGAAAGGCCTCGATCCGCTTGGAGGCACCCCACGACAGGGTGAGGGAGACTTCGACCGGCTTGTCGCCGGGTGTGTAGGAGGCGGGGTCGGCGAAGGTGCGGCCGACCATGACCGTACCGAGTCTGTCGAGCTCGATGTCCTCGCTGCTGGTCACGGCCCGCGGATTCGACCCCGGTTCGGAATTCGGGTCGTCATCGACGTGCGCCAGCAGCAGACGGGTCTCGGTGAGGACGAACGCGGTGACGTGCCGGTGGATGGATTCGATGTCGACATGGGTGTCGATGTGGACGAAGTGAGCCAGTACCGGTTCGTCGAACAGGGAGTCGGCGAGTATGCCTTGGGTCAGCTGAGGATAGTAGCCGGCCGACTGCAGATCGTGTACGAGAACCTCGGGTAATGCCATGTCCTCCATTGTGCCCCACTCCCCTGACACTTCCCAGCGAGGTCGACCGCAATCGGAGCCGGACGCATATGCTGGGACCATGGAAAAGTATCCTGCCGGGTGGGAAGCCGATGTCGTCCTCCGGGACGGCGGCACCGCCCATCTGCGTCCGATCACTCCTGCCGATGCCGACGCTCTGGCGCGCATGCACGAAGCTCAGTCGCCGGAGTCCGTCTATCTGCGCTTCTTCGCTCCGCTGCCGCGTCTGCCGCAGCGGGATCTCGATCGATTCGTCAACGTCGACCACCACGATCGTGTCGCCCTGATCATGCTCATCGGCAATGACATCATCGGCGTGGGACGCTTCGACAGGATCTCCGACACCGAGGCCGAGGTGGCCTTCAACATCGCCGATGCCCATCAGGGGCGCGGAATCGGCTCGATCCTGCTCGAGCATCTGGCCGCGGCGGCCCGAGAATCGGGAATCCAGCGATTCACCGCAGAGGTGCTGCCGCAGAATCGCTCGATGCTCCAGGTCTTCCAGGCCGCCGGCTACGAGGTCTCCCGCGGATTCGACGACGGAGTCGTGGCCGTGAAGTTCGACATCGATCCGACCGCGCGGTCGATCGAGGTCCAGGCCTCCCGCGAGCACAGGGCCGAGGCCCTGAGCGTGCGCACCGTCCTCCATCCCACCTCGGTGGCGGTCATCGGCGCCAGTCGCAAACGCAATTCCACCGGTCACCTGCTCATCCGCAACATCACCGCCGCGAAATTCACCGGCAGGCTCTGGGTCGTCCACCCCGAGGCCGATCAGATCGCCGGGGTCCAGGCCTTCCCGAGCCTCGACGCACTGCCCGGCACCGCCGATCTCGCTGTCATCGCGGTTCCGGCCGAATCCGTCACCGAGGTCGTCCAGGACTGCGCCGCCCACGGCGTCAAGGCCGTGCTCGTCATCTCCTCCGGCTTCGCCGAGACCGGCCCGGAGGGAGCGGAGCTGCAGAGGCGGATGGTCGCAACCTCGCGCGCCTACGGCATGCGCGTCGTCGGTCCGAACTCATTCGGTCTGGTCAATGAGGCCGAGGACATCTCGCTCAACGCCTCACTGGCCCCGTTCCTGCCCGCCTCGGGCACGCTCGGCCTGTTCAGCCAGTCGGGGGCTCTGGGCACCGCACTGCTGGCGGCCGCGAAGAAACGTGGTCTGGGCATCTCGACCTTCGTCTCCGCAGGCAACAGGGCCGACCTTTCGGGCAACGACATGCTCCAGTACTGGGAGGAGGACCCGGCCACGCAGACCGTCGGTCTCTACCTCGAGTCCATCGGCAATCCGCGGAAGTTCTCTCGGATCGCCCGCCGCGTCTCGCGGGTCAAGCCGGTCGTTGTCATCAAATCCGACCTCACCGGCCGCGAGCTGCCGCCCGGTCATATCGTGCGCACCTCGTCGCTGGCTCCGAACACGCTCGACCAGGTGCTCGAACAGGCCGGGGTGATCAGAGCCGACACCGTCCACCAGCTCTTCGACCTCGCTCAGGTCTTCGCCACACAGAAGCTGCCCGAGGGACGGCGGGTCGGAGTCATCGGCAATTCGGCGGCGATGGGCACCCTGATCGTACAGCGAGCCCGGTCCGAAGGCCTGCATGTCGAGTGCGATCCGGTCTCCCTCCACCCCGAAGTCGACGCCGAGGCCTTCCGGGCCGAACTCGATGCCATGTTCGCTCGGACCGACATCGATTCCGTCATCGTCACCTTCACCCCCTCGGCCGGTGCCGAGGAGTCGGAGATCGCAGCCATGCTGTCCGAGTCCGCCGCCCGTTCGGGCAAGACCACAGTCGCCTGCTTCCTCGGCATCCATGGCGTGCATGACGAGCTCACCAGCTACCTCGCCGACGACGAGGGCAAGCGCGTCTCGCGGACAGTGCCCAGCTATATCGGCCCGGAGGATGCGGTGTGGGCCTTGGCCCGAGCGACGGACTACTCGCGCTGGCGTGCGGCCGATCACGGTCGGTACATCGAACTCGACGATCTCGACGACAAGAAGGTCCGGACGATCATCGACGCGGCCCTGACCGGGGCGAAGCCGGGCACCCCGGTCCGCCTCGAACGCGATGACACACGGGAGCTGCTCAGCGCCTACGGCATCGAGGTCCTGCCCTACATCGCGGCCTCCTCGGTCGAGGAGGGACTCGCCGCGGCCGAGAGGATCGGATACCCAGTGGCCCTCAAGGCCGTGACGAAGGTGCTCCGTCATCGGATGGAACTCGGCGGTGTCCGCCTGAACATCGACTCCCCCGAAGAGCTCGCCGAGGATTTCGCCGCGATCCAGGACACCATCCGGCAGCTGGCCGGTGACGAGGAGCCGCTCGTCGACGTCCAGGCGATGGCCCCGCACGGAGTCCCCTGCGTGCTGCGCGCGGGCGAGGACCCGCTGCTCGGCCCGCTGTTGGCCTTCTCTCTGGCCGGTGACACCACTGAGCTGCTCGGAGATGTCGCACACCGGGTCGCGCCGATCACCGACAAGGAGGCCGGGAACATGATCCGGTCGATCAAAGCCTCCCCGCGTCTGTTCGGCTATCGGGGCCTGCCGCCGATGAATATCCAGCCGCTGAGGAATGTGCTCGAGCGACTGTCGGTGCTCGTGGAGAACCATCCGCAGATCCTCGAGCTCGTCATCCACCCCATGGTCGCCACGGAGACCGATGGCCATGTGCTCAGCGCCCACGTGGACCTGCTGCCGGACCCGACTCGCATCGACGGCACCCGACGACTCCTCAGCTGAGAGACGAAGCGATGTTCGGATCCGCGCCCGCGGCTCCGGCCGGCCCTTCCTCAGCTTCTGCCGTCCGCCGCCAGAAGCTGAGCATCGCGTCAGCACCGGCCGAGGACGCACCCCGAATATTGGGAACCGCCTGGCAGATTGGCGAGTCTTATACCAATTCGCAGGGTTGACAGGTAGTGTCTGTATCCGTTCAGCACGAAAAGTTATGAATTCGTGTTTCAGTGAGTGGCCGCTCCGGCGGCCACTGTCTGTGGCCAGCCACTGGCCACCCACCGACCACGGCACCGGCAACTGCGGGTGTCCCATGAGAGCGAGGCCTCACAGTCATGATTTCGCGCAGAGACGTAGTCACCGACTCCGCGATCGCCGTAGTCGCCGAACAGGGAGTCCGGGGACTCACTCACCGGGCGGTCGATGCGCTGGCCGAACTGCCGGTGGGTTCGACGTCCAATGTCTATCGCACCCGCGATGCGCTGATCACCGGAATCATGGAGCGCATCGGCGAACTGAATTCCCAGCAGCTCGAACGCATCCCCGAACTGGTGCGGGCACCGGATGCCGATCCCATCGAGGTCGCCATCGACTTCTGCATGAACTGGCTGACCACCGACCGCAACCGGTTCTACACCATGATGATGCTCAGTCTCGATCCGGCGCTGCCTCCCGAGGCCGTCGTCGCCAAGGAGAAGAACCTCCGGGCGATCCAGGACTTCATCATGCGCTTCGCCGGCGTCGACGCCGATTACGCTCGCCGCGTCAACAGCTCGATCGCCGGCATGATGTTCAGCGAGCTCGTCTCCGGCACCGCCGAACGGGCCAATGTCGAGGCCTATATGAAGGAGTTCTTCTCCTGGCTGCACAACAGCCGCGAGTCGGCCTGAGCCTCCGACACGAACGCTGCGCTGACGCCCGATTGAGCCGGAGAGCTCAAATCGAACGCTAGAATCGACGGGTGCCCTCCTGCACTGAAGCACGCCTGCGGCGCGGACGGGCACGAGAATCGAACAGTTCGTGCGTCAAAGGAGTTCCATGCCCGAAGGCAGAGTCATCGATGTCGACGTCTCCTCAGAGATGGAGAGTTCGTACCTCGAGTATGCGTATTCGGTCATCTACTCCCGTGCGCTGCCCGATGCCCGGGACGGCCTCAAACCGGTGCAGCGGCGCATCGTCTACCAGATGGGCGATATGGGGCTGCGACCGGAACGCGGCCATGTGAAGTCATCGCGCATCGTCGGCGACGTCATGGGCAAGCTGCACCCGCACGGCGACTCGGCGATCTACGACGCACTGGTGCGTCTGAGCCAGGACTTCATCATGCGTGTGCCCTTGGTCGACGGCCACGGCAACTTCGGTTCGCTCGACGACGGGCCCGCGGCCCCGCGCTACACCGAGGCCCGACTGACCACCGCGTCGATGCACATGATCGCAGGACTCGACGAAGACGTCGTCGACTTCGTCCCGAACTACGACAACACGCTGACCCAGCCCGAAGTGCTCCCGAGCGCTTTTCCCAACCTGCTCATCAACGGCGCCTCGGGCATCGCAGTGGGCATGGCCACGAACATGGCCCCGCACAATCCCGGTGAGGTCATCGCCGCCTGCGCCCACCTCATCCGCAACCCTGATGCCGGTCTGGCCGAACTCATGCGCTTCATCCCGGGCCCTGACCTGCCCACCGGAGGCCGGATCATCGGTCTCGACGGTGTGCGCGAAGCCTATGAGACCGGCCGCGGCACCTTCCGCACCCGCGCCACCGTCTCGATCGAGAACATCAGCGCCCGCCGCAAGGGCATCGTCGTCACCGAGCTGCCCTACCTCGTCGGCCCGGAGAAGGTCGTGTCGAAGGTCAAGGACGCCGTCGGAGCGAAGAAGCTGACCGGCATCGCCTCGATCGACGACTATTCCGACCGCAAGAACGGCCTGCGTCTGGTCATCGGGGTCAAGAACGGCTTCAATCCCGAGGCCGTGCTCGCCGAGCTCTACCGGCAGACGCCCTTGGAGGAGTCCTTCGGCATCAACAACGTCTGCCTCGTCGAGGGCCAGCCCTCCACTCTGGGTCTGCGAGACCTGCTCATGGTCTATCTCACCCACCGCATCGACGTCGTGCGTCGCCGCACGGTCTTCCAGCTGCGCAAGGCCAAGGACCGGCTCCACCTCGTCGAGGGCCTCCTCATCGCAATCCTCGACATCGACGAGGTCATCCAGCTCATCCGCTCCTCGGACGACGCGGCCACGGCCAGGACACGGCTCATGGACGTCTTCGAACTCTCCGAGCTGCAGGCGACCTACATCCTCGATCTGCAGCTGCGCCGACTCACGAAGTTCTCCCGACTCGAACTCGAGGCCGAACGCGACGAGCTGAAGAAGCGGATCGACTATCTCGAATCCCTGCTCGCCGATGAGGCGAAGCTGCGGGAGCTCGTCGCGACCGAACTCGAAACGACGGCCGAGATCATCGGATCGCCGAGGCGCACAGTCCTCATCGAAGGATCGATGAAGGAGCTGACCGCCAAGGGCAAGAAAGCCCCGACGAACCTCAAGATCGCCGACTCCCCCTGCCGGGTGCTGCTGTCGACCTCCGGCCGCATCGCTCGGACCTCGGATGCCGCACCCCTGGCACGCGACGGCCGGCGTTCGAGCCATGATGCACTGCGCTCGGAGATCGTCACCACGACCCAGGGCAAGGTCGGAGCCGTCACCACCGCAGGGCGCCTGCACATGGTCGATGTCGTCGACCTGCCCGCGCTGTCCCCGGCCGCATCCAGACCCAATGTCGCCGGTGGCGTGAAGATCGCCGAGTACGCGGCATTGGAGAAGAACGAGAAGATCCTCGGTCTCGTCGACCTCGATCGCGAGTTCGTCCTCGGCACGGCCCAGGGCGTCGTCAAGCGGGTGTCCGTGGCGGGACGGCCGAACAAGAACGAATGGGAGGTCCTCACCCTCAAGGGCAAGGACACCGTCGTTGGTGTCGCGCAGCCGGAGGCGATCGACGATTCCCTCGCCGTGTTCGTGACGTCGAACGCCCAGCTGCTCGCCTTCGACGCCGGCGGCCTGCGAGCCCAGGGCTGGAACGCTTCGGGCGTCGCGGGAATCAAGGTCGGCGCCGAAGCGCAGGTGATCTTCTTCGGCATGACTCCGAAGGCGGCGAAGACCGATGAGGACGGCGACGCCGATGCCGCTCTCGGCAGCTTCGCCGTGGTCACCATCGCCAGCGGGGAGAACTTCTACGGCGCGCCCTCTTCCTCGATCAAGGTCAGCGAGTTCTCCGAGTTCCCGACCAAGGGGCGGGCGACCTCGGGGGTGCGTGCGCACAAGTTCCTCAAGGGCGAGACCGAGTTGTCACTGGCGTGGGTCGGCGACTCACCCCAGGCCGCTGCCATCGGCGGGGGTGCCCGGACGCTGCCCGCGGAGCTCTCGCGTCGGGACGGTACCGGTTCTCCGTTGGAGTCGAAGATCGACGTCATCGGCACGCTGCCGCGCCTGGGCGGGGCCGAAGCGATCGACCATTCGGCCGGTGCCGACTCGGATCCCGACGGTCCCTCACCTGAGCCGGGTTCGGAGGATGACGATGCCGGCGCCGGGAAGTCGAAGGCTGCGGCGAAGCGGACGACCGCGGGCGCGGCACAGCACGGTCAGCAGGGACTGGCGACGAGCGTCGACGGGCTCGGACTCGATGTCGATGATGCCGAGGACGAGATCGCACGGGCGAAGTTCGACACCGAGGACGCCGTCATCGTCTCCCATGACGACGAAGAGGATGACGGCTCCGCCCTGTTCTGAGCCGAGCGTCGCCGCCGGAGCGAGGCGAGCGTCGGTGCTCTGAGGAGCGCGGCTGCGCTCAGGACTCGCCTTCGTCGTCGATATCGAGTCGCATGCGCGCCGCGGTGCCGCGCTTCATTTCGCCGATGGCGGTCTCGCCGAGCCCGTGGAGCGAGATCGACTGTCGGGGTTCGAAGACGTAGTCATCGGAGGCCGAGAGCACGCGCGCGGTCTCTTCGTCGGTGAAGATCGTCCCGGGGTCGGCGACTGCGGTCAGGCGCGCCGCAAGGTTGACGCTCGAGCCGAAGATGTCCCCCAGACGCGAGAGCACTCGACCCCAGACGAACCCGACGCGGGCCTGCGGCAGGTCCTCGGCGGCAGTGACGCGTTCCATGAGAGTCATGGCGATCTCGGCGCCGGCCAGAGGAGTGGAGGCGGCGAAGAACACTTCGTCGCCGACGGTCTTGATGACACGCCCGCCCCCTGTGGCGACGATGTTGTAGGCCATCCCCTGGAACTCCTGGACCATGTTCGCCAGCTGTCTGGGCTCCATCTGCTGCGACAGACGGGTGAAGGAGACGAGGTCGATGAAACCGACCGCCCGCGCCAGAGGCATCGAGGAATCGTACCAGCCCTGCCGGTTGTCCATGGCCAGACCGTCGGAGACATTGACATTGAGCCGACCCATCACCTCGGCGAGGTTGCGCCGCCACGAATAGGTGAGCATCTTCTGCAGAGGGTCGATCATGTCCTCGACGACCTGGAGGGCGTCCCGGCGCGCCTCGGGGTCGGACAGCCCCTTCTCCTCGGTGAGGAACTCGACGAGCGTCTCCATCTGCCAGACGACGAGTCGGTCGGTGGTCTGTCCGATCGCGCGGGCCAGGGACAGCGCGGTGTCCTGATCGATGAGGCCGTCGGCGACGGGCTTCGCCCACATCCTCAGGGCGTGCGCGTCGCTGACGGTGTAGGCCTTCTCCCCCTCGTCGGTCTGCGACATTCCGAGTGCTCGCCACATCTTGCGCGCCGAGACCGTCGAGATGCCGCCGAGCTTGGCCGCCTCGCGCCGGTCGAGGACGCGCTTGCCGTCGAGCAGGATCTCCTCGAGGCGTTCGGCGGCCGTGCGGGTCTCGTAGATCGTGTCGTCGAAGTCGGCCGCATTGTCCTCGTCCTCGCCCTCCTCCACGATCTGCAGCGCCGCGGTGCGCGGATCTTCGTACAGCCCTCCGAAGAAGTCTCCTTCAGCATCGGCGTCTCTCTCGGCCGCGGCTGTGTCGTCGGAGGAGCCGGCAGGGGCGGTCTCGAGACCGCGCACCAGATCGTCGTCGCCGTGTTCGATGCCGTGCACCGAGGCTGGGGATGCTCCGGCTCTCGCCGGAGCGGCATCCGCGGTGTGTTCTCGCAGCCGTTCGTCGGTGATGATCGGCAGCGAGTTCGGTCCTGCGGACGATTCCGCCTCGGCGGTGGCCGCTTCGTCCGCGGCGACCTCCACGTCGCGCGTCGGATCGGTGTGCGAACGATCGACGTCCCGGGCCTCCGCGTCCCCTGCTGCCGAGTTCTGCGAAGCTGCTTCCGAGGCACCGGAACCCTCCGGCGTCTGCCCGTCGTGCTCACCGACCTCGGCCGAACCGAGGCGCTCGCGACCGACGACATCGAATCCGGCGGTGAAGTCGGAGACGGCCATCATCGCTCACCTCCCTCGTGGTCGGGCGGAGTGGGAGCCGGACGCAGGTGGTGGACGTCACCGGCGCTGACTGACACCCGATCGTCGATGATGAGGTCGGCTCCGGAATCGAGGCCGGTGGCGGTCCCGATGAGCTCCGAGCCGTCGGGCCTCTCCACCCTGACCTGCGTTCCGAGCGTCACCATGTGCTCACGCACTCTCTGCGCGGTGGGGCTGTCACGGAAATCCTCATCGCCATAGTCGGTCAGCTCTCTGTAGCAAGGGATCAGTGTGCTCAGGATCGACAGTAACAACGCTTCATGATCAATTTCTGAACCCTCGGTCCCGGTCTCGATGGCCAGGGAACTCGCATCGGCCCGCGGCAGATCGGCCGGCTGCAGTCGCGTATTCAGCCCCATCCCCAACACGATCCTCGGTCCGCTCGGAAGGGACTCGATTCGGGCGAGGATGCCGCACAGCTTCTTCCCCTCGACGGTGAGCACATCGTTGGGCCATTTGATCACGGAGGGCACACCCGCCTCGGCGACGGCGGCGCGCACGGCCTCACCGGCGATGAGCGGAATCCATCCCCACTTCGAGAACCCGGCCGGAGGAGTGAGAAGGATCGACCAGGTCAGACAGCCACGGGCCGGGACCGTCCAGGTCCGCCCGAGACGACCGTGGCCGGAACTCTGGAAATCGGTGCCGCGGATGGTGAACTCGGCCGGCGCTTCGACGCCCTCTCTCACGAGACGCGCCAACTCGTCGTTCGTGGACGCGCAGGTATCGTCCCAGATCAGACGCGGGAGTGAGAGACCACGGTCCGCGGCTGCGCGGACGACGGAGTCGACGTCGACGAGAAGGGAATTGTGTTGGCTGTTCACCAGACCACTCTAGATTCTTTTGGTGGGAGTGCACAATGAAGCGCTCTCACGTCGTTATTGTGGAGGCATGACGGATACCCCACGGACTACAGCCGAGCGCATCGAGCACTTCACCCAGCGCCGGGACGCTGCCCACACCGGCAACCAGCGCTCGGTGGACAATCAGCACAAGCGCGGCAAGCAGACCGCCCGTGAACGCATCACCGCTCTCCTCGATGCCGATTCCTTCCAGGAGATCGACGAATTCGCCCGCCACCACAACCACCAGTTCGGGATGCAGAACAACCGTCCCGACGGCGACGGCGTGGTCTGCGGGCTGGGCACGATCGAGGGCAAGACCGTCGCAGTCTTCGCTCACGACTTCACTGTCCTCGGCGGGTCGCTCGCGGAGGCGAACGGACGCAAGATCGTCAAGGTGCAGAAGCTCGCGCTCAAGCTCGGCTGCCCGATCATCGGCATCAACGACTCCGGCGGCGCCCGGATCCAGGAGGGCGTGGGGTCGATCGCCCTGTTCGCCGAGATCTTCCGCCTCAATGTGGCCTCCTCCGGGGTCATCCCGCAGATCTCGCTGATCATGGGCCCCTCGGCCGGCGGTGCTGTCTACTCGCCCGCCCTGACGGATGTCACGATCATGGTCGATCAGATCAGCCACATGTACATCACCGGTCCGGACGTCATCAAGACCGTCACCGGCGAGTCGGTCGGCCACGAGGAGCTCGGCGGCGGCCGGACGAACAACACCGTCTCGGGCAACGCCCACTACCTGGCCAGTGACGAGGAGGACGCCGTCAACTATGTGCGCGATCTGCTCTCGTTCCTTCCGCAGAACAACATCGATCCGGCCGATGCCGATGAGTTCGAGTCCGATCTCTCGCTGACGGCCGAGGACGAGGCGCTCGATGCCCTCATGCCCGATTCGCCTTCGCAGCCCTACGACATCCTCGACGTCGTCACCACCGTCCTCGACGATGCGGAGTTCCTGCAGGTCTCCGAGCTCTTCGCTCCGAACGTCATCACCGGGTTCGGCCGGGTCGAGGGCGTGAGCGTCGGGATCATCGCCAACCAGCCGATGCAGCTGGCCGGCACCTTGGACATCGACGCCTCGGAGAAGGCCGCTCGTTTCGTTCGCCTCTGCGACGCCTTCAACATCCCGATCCTCACCTTCGTCGACGTGCCCGGCTTCCTGCCCGGCACCGATCAGGAGTACGGCGGCATCATCCGCCGCGGGGCGAAGCTCATCTACGCCTATGGTGAGGCCACGGTCCCCCTGGTCACTCTCATCACCCGCAAGGCATACGGGGGCGCGTACTGTGTGATGGGGTCGAAACAGCTCGGGGCCGATATCAACCTCGCCTGGCCGAGCGCGCAGATCGCGGTCATGGGCGCCCAGGGTGCGGCGAACATCGTCTACCGGCGCAGACTCAAGGCCGCCGAGGAGGCCGGTGAGGACGTCGAAGCCGTGCGGGGCGAGCTCATTCAGGACTACGAGGACGCTCTGCTCAACCCGTATCTGGCCGCCGAAGAGGGCTACATCGACGCCGTCATCAAGCCGAGCGAGACCCGCAGCCGGATCGTGCGTTCCCTGCGCGCGTTGAAGAACAAGCACGTCGACGCTCCCGCGCGCAAGCACGGTAACATCCCACTATGAGTGAGGGTGCACAGGGACTGCCCGTCGAGGAACCGGCCGCGGCAGACGAGCTGACCGGAGTTGCCGAAGGGGCCGCGGCCGACTCCGTGGTCTCCGCCTCGGTCGAGACGCGTTCGCGGGTCCTCGCTCACGACGGCGAACCGGTCAGCGACGAGATGGCCAGCGCAGCAGCAGTGGCCGCTGTGGTCGCGATCCGTCAGGTGGCTCGTGCCTATGCAGCCAATCAGGCGGCGGCGCTGAACGAGATCGAGACGAAGAGGCACGACCGTGCAGGGTTCGGCGCCCCACGCCGCAATGTGCGTCGGCGCCTCCCGCAGGCCTGGACGCAGACCCTGGGACGCTGACCCCCGCGGGACACGCTTGAAGGGCGAGCGTCGCCAAGTGGTCCTCTCGAGGCAGGCGGGCGGCCGGAGGCCGAGGCTCAGCGGCTACTTCAGGCGGTATTGGTCCTTGGCCGGATCCACGCCCGCCGCCACTTGGAACGTGCCGGCGGCGGTTCCCGGTGCGGGATCGGACTCCCCTTCGACCGAGATCGTGCTCAGGCGCCGGTGGCTCTCCGAGTCTGCCGTCCCCCGTGCGGCTCCGCCCATGTCCTCTCCGTAGACGGCCTCGCCGCGAGCCACCATGCCGGCGACGTCGGAGAGTTTGAGCTGCGGGAGGAACCAGGCGAGGACGAAGGCGATGAGGAACACCGGGACCATGTACCAGAACGAGGGCGCCAGGGCGTCGGCGTAGGCGTTGACCACTAGATCGTGGACCGGACCGGGCAGGTCCGCCGCCGACTCCGGGGTCAGAGAATCAGTCGCCGGCGCGCCTGCAGCGGCATTGGCTGCGTTCGCCGGCAGGTCCTGCATCGCCTCGGCGATCTTGTCCGAGAGACGAGAGGTGAAGATCGAACCGAACAGCGCGGTGCCCACCGAGGCGCCGATCTCACGGAAATAGTTGTTCGTCGAGGTAGCCGTGCCGACCAGCTGCGGAGCCACGGAGTTCTGGATGACCAGGACGATGATCTGCATGACCAGTCCCAGGCCGAAGCCCATGGTGAAGATCATGAGGCCGATGACGACCATTGAGGTGTCGGCCGTCATCGTCGTCATCCAGGCCAGTGCGGCGCCGGCGATGAGGGTGCCGGCGAGCGGATAGATCTTGTACTTGCCGGTCTTCGACACGATGATGCCCGAGACGATCGACGTGAGCATGACGCCGGCCATCATCGGCAGCATGAGCAGTCCGGACCCGGTGACATCGGTGCCCGCAGCCATCTGCATGAAGGTCGGCAGGAATGCCATCGCGGAGAACATGCCCAACCCGAGGAGCAGGCCGATGACGGTGGAGAGCACGAACGTCGGGTTCTTGAACAGTCCGATCGGGATGATCGGGTTCGACACCTTCGACTCGGCGAGGACGAACAGCACTGCCGCGACGACCGTGCCGATGATGAGGGAGATGATCACCGGCGAGTCCCAGTCGTAGTCGTGCCCGCCCCAGCTGGTGACGAGGATGAGCTGCGAGGTCGCTGCGATCATCAGAACGATGCCGAGGACGTCGACCTTCTGATCGGACCTGTGACTGGGCAGACGCAGGGCGAAGAGACCGATGAAGAACGCGATGATGCCGATGGGCACGTTGATCCAGAAGCACCAGCGCCAGTCCAGATGCTGGGTGAAGAATCCGCCCAGCACCGGGCCGAGCACGCTCGAGATCGCAAACAGTCCGCCGAGCGGTCCCATGTACTTTCCGCGCTCGCTGGCGGGAATGATGTCGGCGATGATCGCCTGCGAGAGGATCATCAGACCACCGCCGCCCAGGCCCTGGAACCCGCGCCAGGCGATGAGCTCCCAGAAGTTCTGGGACAGGCCGGAGCCGAAGGATCCGATGACGAAGATCGCAATCGCCACCAGGAAGATGATCTTCCGTCCCCACATGTCGCCGAACTTGCCGTAGAGAGGCATGACGATCGTCATGGCCAGCAGATAGATGGTGACCAGCCAGGCCTGATGCTCGACACCGTCGAGTTCGCCGACGATGGTCGGCATCGCCGTGGACACGATCGTCTGGTCCAGAGTGGCCAGGAACATCGCGGCCATGAGGGCGGAGAAGATGAGAACGATCGTCTTCTTCGTCAGAACGATCGGAGCCCTGTCCTCCGTCGCGGGTGCAGCACTCATGCTGACTCCTCCTTGAAGATCGTGCGCAGTTCGGTGAAGAGCCCCTCGATGACGGGGCCCGGATCGCCCTCGAACCTGCGCAGACGTGTGAAAGTCGCCTTCAGCGCCATCATCGCCAGCGCGGCGACGGCTTCGGCGCGCAGCGAGACCGGCTCATCGTCCTCGGCGTCGCAGGCGACCGCTGTCTCGCTGAGAGGCGGAACCGGCGCCGAGGCCGTGCGAGGCGTGCCATCGAGGCGACGCTGGATGATGCGTCGGAAGAGCCGTTCGTTGTTGCCCATCCGCGCCATCTGCAGCTGCAGCAGCGAGGGATCCTGCTTGAGCATGAGGTGGTACTGGTGCATCTCCTCGCGTTTGCTCATGCGAGTCGCGACGATGAAACCGAGGAGGTGCTCGAGATCGGCGATGAGGTTCCCATGGGGCCCTCCGGCCTCGAACTCCTCGATGGCAGGCTGGTCCTCCTCATCGAATACGGTGTCGGCGCGTCCGAGGAGTGCTTCTTCCTTCGATGAGTAGTAGTTGAAGAAGGTCCGGCGCGAGACTCCGCAGCGTTCGCAGATGTCTTCGACGGTGACGTTGTGGTAGCCCTTCTCCAGGGCGAGATCGACGGCGGCGCGCCGCAGAGCCTGGCCGCGTTCGCGCTTCTTGCGTTCACGCAGCCCTTCTGTCGGGGCCGAGGGATCGCTTTCCGAACTGAATGACATGATCCTATTATTGCACTCCGTGCATTTTTGCCTCAAGTGCAACTAAAGTGTTCTAGAGCACACTCGCATTCAGCCGCCGGCGTCCCTGCAGCGCCTCGGACTCAGTATCCGAGCTTCGCGTTGGCCAGCACCGGAACCGCCTCGGCCGCCTTGTCCGCCTCGGACAGGTCGAGGTCGACGACTTCGAGGCGCTCGGCCCCGTCCAGTGAGCTGAGGACGTGGCCGAAAGGGTCGGAGACGAGGCTGTGCCCGACACCTGTCGGCCCCTTCTTCGGCACCTCGACACCGCTGACCTCGGGATCGGCCTGGCCGAGTGCGGCCACGAACATGTTCGAATCGAGGGCTCGGGCCCGCGCGAGTATCTCCCATTGCTCGACCTTGCCGGGTCCGGCACCCCAGGCGGCGGCCACCACAGCCAGACGGGCACCGCGGCGGCTGAGTTCGGCGAAGAGCTTGGGAAAGCGGATGTCATAGCACAGAGCCAGACCGATGTCCTCGCCGTCGATGCTGATCACCACAGGTTCGGCTCCGGGTTCCACGGTGTCCGATTCCTTGAATCCGAAGGCATCGTAGAGGTGGATCTTCGCGTAGTCGAATCGTTCGCCCTCAGGCGTGTAGGCGGCGAGGAGATTGATGACCCTGTCGCCGGTGACAGCGAATTCACCGACGACGATGTTGAGGTCGAGTTCGGCTGCCAGCTCGGCCAGGGCGCTTCTCCAGGATTCGGTGTTCTCCTCCGCGATGCCGCGCAGCCCCGGTCCGAAGGCTGACATCGTGGCCTCCGGGAAGACGACGAAGCGGGCGCCCGCCTCGGCGGCCTCACGAGCAAAGGTGCGGACTTTGTCGAGATTCTCGGGCACCGAGGTGGTCGAGTTGATCTGAGCGAGCGCGAACTTCATTCTGATCCTCCGGGCAGCGGGCTCTGAGCCGAAGGGCCAGGGCCCTTCGTACGGTTCTCTCTCAGGCTATCGCGATCACGACGAGGGCGGAACCGGACGACTCACCCGAGGTATTCCCGGCCGGGTCGGCCGCCTCGGCGACGACCGTGGACTCCGATGTAGACGACGACGGCGGCGACGACGAGTCCGGCGCAGACGAGGAACATCCCGTTCCCACCGGTCAGCGGATAGAGGAACCCGAGGATGACCGGGCCGATGCCCGAACCGGCGTCGAGGAGGAGGAAGAAGGATGCCGTGGCCACGGGAACGCGATTCATCGTCACCGATTTGACGGTGATGGCTTGCATGCAGGGCATGAGCGAGCCGAATCCGAAGCCGATGAGCACGCCGGCGAGAACGATACCCGTCATCGTCGGCCACAGCGCCAGCAGGAGATTTCCGGCGATGTCGCAGGCGAAGACCGGGAAGATCACTGCGTTGTCGCCGAAGACGTCCTGCAGCCGGCCGACGAACAGGCGGGCGACGAGCGAGGCGAGAGCGAAGGCGACGAAGAACAGTGAGGCCGCGGCCGCGACCCCGTGCTCGGCCGCATAGCCGGCGAGGAACACGAGTGCCGCGGCGTAGGCGGTGCCGGCCAGCAGCATGACCGAGCCGATCCGCAGCCCGTCCCGATCTACGAGCGTGCCGAGCCTGAGATGCCATTTCGTCCGCCGCTGATAGTCGCTGAGCTCCTGGGCAGGCAAGCGGATGAGAATACAGGCCACGAGGGCCGCGACGGACATGACGGCCGAGGCGATGAAGAGCATCGCGAAATCGGATTCGCGGGGGATGATCACACCCAGGTACGGTCCGAGCGCCGTCGACAGCGTCGTGGCCGTTCCGAAGTAGCCCGTCCCTTCGCCCCGACGGGAGGCGGGGATGATGCTCTGGATGGCGGTCATGATCGCAGTGTTGCCCGCTCCGAAGGCGAGGCCGTGGACGATGCGCAGACCGATGAGAAGGGTGAGGCTGTCGGCGGCCAGATATGCCAACGAGGCGAGCACCGAGACCGCCATCGTGATGATGAGCAGACGCCTGCGCCCGATGAAGTCGAGATACTTGCCGGTGAGCACACGGGCGAAGACGGCGCCGAGGACGAAGGCGGAGGACGCGAATCCGGCGGCTGCCTCGCCGGCGGCGAACCGGGCCACGGCGTAGCCGGCCATGGACGTCATCAGCAGGTAGAACACCATCGACATCGACAGGTTGAGACCGATGCCGACGATGAAGTCCTTCGTCCACAGCTTCGCTTGTGCCACTGGAGGTCGGTCTCGCTTTCTGCTGCGTGTCGGGAACACAGACAGATTAGCGGGTTCGACGACGGCCGGGGGCTGCAGTCCACGCCGAACGTGACGCAGCTCGCGATAGGGTGGATCCCATGACTGAGAAGAGAACTCCTTCCGCTGTCGACGCCGTCGCCGAGGACTACGTCGATGACATGCTCGCGCTCTCCCCCTCTCTCGCCCTGTATCTGGGCCTCGACGGCGCGGAGGGTTTCGACGACCTCTCCCCCGCCGGGCTCTCTGCACTCAACGACCTCACCGTGTCCACGCTCAAGCGCCTGGATGAGGCCGAAGCCGGAGCCGAACTCGATGAGGTCGATCGCGTCACCGTCGATGCGATGCGCGATCGTCTCGGCGTCGACAGGGACCTCTTCGAGGCCGGCATCAAGCATGCGAGCCTCAATGTCATCGAATCCCCGCTGCAGCAGGTCCGGGATGCCTTCGACCTCATGCCCACCTCCACGACCGACGACTGGGAGACGATCTCGACCACACTGGCCGCGATTCCCGCTTCGCTGGCCGGCTACCAGGAGTCCCTCGCATCGGCACGGGAGAACGGTCGCGTCGCTGCTCGCATCCAGATCGAGAAGGTCATCGAACAGGCCCGGGCCCTGGCCGAACCGGGCAGCAACTTCGACCGTCTCGTCGCCGGCGCCTCCGATATCCCTGCAGCCCTGCGCTCGGATCTGAGTGACCATGCTGCGGCGGCGCGGGAATCCGCATCGGCCCTGGCCGAGTTCCTCGGCTCGCAGCTGCTGCCGGCTGCCGGCGAGAACGAGGCCTGCGGCCGGGAAGCCTATGGACTCCACTCCCGGGACTTCCTCGGCGCCGAGGTCGACTTCGACGAGACCTACGCCTGGGGACTCGAGGAACTCGCCCGCATCGACGCCGAACAGCGCAAGGTGGCGGCGAAGATCGTGCCCGGCGCCGATCTGTTCGAGGTCATGGATGCTCTGAACAAGGATCCCGAACGCACGCTCGTCGGCACCGACGCTCTGCGTGAGTGGATGCAGAGCGTGGCCGACGAGGCGATCGCCGAACTCGGCAAGACCCACTTCGACATTCCCGAGCCGGTACGGACGATCGAATGCATGATCGCCCCTTCTGCAACCGGCGGCATCTACTACACCGGCCCGACCGACGACTTCTCCCGGCCCGGCCGCATGTGGTGGTCGGTGCCCGAAGGCGTCACGGAGTTCGCCGCCTGGCAGGAGAGGACGACGGTCTACCACGAGGGAGTTCCCGGTCATCATCTGCAGATCGGTCAGGCCACCTATGTCTCGGGCACTCTCAATCGCTGGCGTCGTCTCATGTGCTGGGTCTCCGGACACGGTGAGGGGTGGGCGCTGTATGCCGAGAAGCTCATGGCCGACCTCGGATTCTTAGACGATCCCGGCGACTACCTGGGCATGCTCGATTCGCAGCGTCTGCGTGCGGCGCGAGTGGTCCTCGACATCGGCTTCCACCTCGGGCTCGAGGCTCCGGACAGCCTCGGCGGCGGGATCTGGAATCGGGAGAAGGCCTGGCAGTTCCTCACGGACAATGTCGCCATGGATCGGTCGTTCCTGGCCTTCGAACTCGACCGCTACCTCGGGTGGCCCGGTCAGGCTCCCAGCTACAAGATCGGCCAACGCCTGTGGGAGCAGTTCCGAGACGAAGCGAAGTCCGCCGCCGGCGCCGACTTCGATCTCAAGGCATTCCACACTCAGGCGCTGGGGCTCGGCTCTGTCGGCCTCGATACCCTCGG
Source organism: Brevibacterium renqingii (assembly GCF_017808095.1). NCBI lineage: Bacteria > Bacillati > Actinomycetota > Actinomycetes > Micrococcales > Brevibacteriaceae > Brevibacterium > Brevibacterium renqingii. The sequence continues at coordinate 141,011 of NZ_JADBHG010000005.1, forward strand.
CCGCGCGATGGAGCGCACACGGTGAGACGAGGACCGAGTGGGGACCGATGAGACTCCGCGCTCGGAGACGGCGCGGGTCACCGAGGCGCTGCGCAACGAGATCATCGACGGCGATCGGATGCCGGGAGACAAGCTCGTGGAACGCAATCTCGCGACCGAACTCGGCGTCTCCCGTGTGCCCATCCGTGAGGCGCTGAAGAAGCTCGCTGCTGAAGGGCTGGTGACGAACCGACCGAACACGTGGTCAACGGTCCGGGTGTTCTCCCCCAGCGACATCGCAGACCTCAACGAGGTCCGAACGGTCTTCGACGTACTCTCCTTCGAGCTGGCCGCTCAAAGGCACAACCGCGAGGGGCTGGCCCGTCTTGAGGCCACGATGCGCAAGGGACAGGAGCTGTCGGAGGCCGGGGACGTCGTCGGTGCACACCGCTGCGCGGCGGAGTTCCACGCCATCGTCACCGAGCTCTCGGGCAACGAGCTGCTCGCGGAGATCGGGGCACTGCTCGATTCGCGGATGCGCTGGCAGCTGAGCCGACACGATGACCTCGGCGTCGTCGCCACCGAGCATGCCGAACTCTACGAGGCGATCGCCCGCCGGGACCAGGCTCGAGCCGGAGCCCTGGCCGCGCACCATCTGGGGACGAGCCGGGAGCAGCACGACAAGCATTCGAAACGCCTGGCCCGAACCGCCGACGACGCAGATCAGGCCGAGGAAGGCTGACCGAACAGCCACCCGCTCAGCTCGTTCTTCCGAGCCGGCGCACAGCTGCGCACCTTCGATGTGCTCAGACCGAGTCCGACGAGGGACTCGGCCGTACGAGGATCTGCGACCGTCAGCCCTCGTGCTCGACGTCTTTGGCCGTCGGATCCCACTTCACGACGCCCACGGCGATCGCACCGGCCAGTGGGGCGCAGGCGACGATCCAGAACACACCGGTGCCCAGAGAGCCGGCGAGGATCGGGAACATGATGAGCGAGACGATCGAGAAGGCGCGCAGCACGGACTGGTTGAAGCCGATCCCGATGCCGCGCAGCCGGGTCGGATAGGACAGCGTCGCGTAATTCATGAGGTTCGCTCCGGGCCCACCGGCTTGGGCGAAGACGAAGGCCGAGAGCATGGCCACGGAGACGATGACGAGGGCGCCGTTCGGGATGCCCACGATCGCCAACAGCCCCAGCGACAGAGCCTGGATCATGAATCCGACCAGGGTGATCCGGCGTGTGCCGAAGCGATTGACGATGCTCATCCCGAGCAGCCCGCCGATGGTGCCGAAGCCGAGATTGATGATGAGCGAGGAGACGATCGTGATCAGCGGCGTCTGATGGAAGAGCGTCGTGATGATGAGCGGAGTGCCGTAGGCGACGGCGTTGTAGCCGAAGGTCGAGAACACGGAGACACAGAGCGCCACGATGGTGCGCACCCTGTAGCGCGGGGTGAAGAGTTCAGCGAAGCCGCTCCATCTCCCACCCTTGACCGGATCGGCCGAGGAGGCGGGCGAGTCCTGCTCATCGACAGGGGCGAGTTCGACATCGAGGTTGTGGTGGGAGCGCATGACGTCGACTGCGGCCCGAAGATCGCCCTGATTGGCCAGCCATTCGGGCGATTCCGCGAGGTAGCGACGACGCACCAGGAGCACGATGAGCGCAGGCACTGCGCCGAAACCGACGACGATGCGCCAGAGGATCGCGTGCTGGTCATAGGGCAGGGTGACGAAGATGATGAGAACGACGAGGTACCCGACACCGGTGGCGAAGTACCAGGCGGGCGACCAGGCGTTGACCCGCTGTGAGCGGTTGCCTTTGCCCTTGAGTTTGGAGAATTCGGCGAGGAAGGCCATGGCCACAGGAAGATCGAGGCCGACGCCGATGCCCATGACGAAGCGGAAGGCGATGAGGAACCATTCGTTCGGTGCCACGGCGCAGCCGAGCGCGGCGACGACGAAGAAGACCATATCGGCCATGAACAGTCTGTAGCGGCCGAAACGGTCGACGAGGTAGCCGCCGAACAGCGCCCCGATAACGGCGCCGACCATGATCGAGGCGTTGACGAGTCCGGTCATGAATCCGCTGAGGCCGAACTGGTCCTGAATCGCCGTGATGCCGAAGGCCAGAGAGGAGAAGTCGTAGGCGTCCATGAAGATGCCGCCGAGGGCGAGGATGATGACGGCCGTCGTCTTCGTCCCCTGAGAACCGAACTCGGCGAGCACGTTGTGGATATCTGCCGCGGTGCGCACGAGGCGCGGGGAACGAGCACTGTCCGCCGCTGTCGCCGCGGAGGCAGGAGGAGTCTGTGCGGATGCTGTCTGGCCGACGGCGAGTGGTGTCTGCGCCGAATCGTCGGCGGATTCTGTCGAAGTCACAGTCGACAAGTATGGCCCTGGGGCCGCTCACCGCCCCCGCGCGCTGTCACAGTTCGTCACCGTCGACGACCGGGGCTCCTCAGCGGCTCATTCGAGAGCGAGACCGCGCTTCTCCGGCAGCAGGAACATCGCGAGGAACTGGATGACGCAGATGGTCGGCAGCAGCGCCAAGGCGAAGCCGAACCCGAGGGAACCGGCCAGCAGGGCGATGACGATGGGCGCCAGTCCCCCGATGGCGCGTCCGATGTTGAAGATGACGTTCTGAGCCGTGGCCCTGACTTCGGTCGGGTACATCTCAGCCAGCAGCGCTCCGTGTCCGCCCAGCATGTCGTTGGCGAAGGCGCCCATGAGGAACCCGCCGGCGAGCAGAGCGGTCGGGTCGGTCATCTGACTGTAGACGAGGATCGAGATGATCGCTCCCGCCCGGAAGATCCAGAAAGCGGGGCGGCGACCGAGCCGGTCGGCGAGCGCGCCGAAGACTATGCCGCCCAGGACGGCTCCCAGGAGAGTGATCGTCGACAGCGATCCGGCCTGGACGTCGCTGAGTCCGAAGCTCGCGATGATCCCGCTGAGTGCGAAGCTGAGGATGAGCAGGTCGAAGCCGTCGAGTCCGTAGCCGATCGCGTCCTCGACTGTTTCATTCTCTCAGTCCTCGAGCACTCACCTGCCGAACCTCACTCCGCAGCCCGAGCCGATCACACGCGAACGCCCGCGTCCAGCCGGAAGCCTGCGCCCTTATGGTCGTCGGCCAGGTGCGGTCCCCCACCGGTGAGACGTTCGCGCACCGTGGCTCCGGCGACTGGGTCGCGCAGGAGACCGCGCCTGCGCATTTCGGGTGAGACGTACTTCGTGAAGCGTTCGGCGTCGGACGGTCGGACGGCGGCGGCGATGTTGAACCCGTCGATGTCCGCTTCGTCCATCCACCGTTGGAATTCGTCGACGACGGTCTCGGGCGACCCGGTGATGACCGGTCCACGGCCGCCGAGCGCGACGAACTCCGCCAGATCGCGGATCGTCCACGCCTTGTCCCCGGTCATGGTGGTGAAGGAGGCGAGCGCCGACTGGTTGGCGTCGGTGGACACGTATTCGAGCGTGTCATCGGGTGAGGCGCCCGAGAGGTCGACCCCTGTCCAACCGCCGAAGAGGGAGAGAGCGGATTCCGTGTCGACATACCTGCGGTAGTCGGTCAGGCGCTGTTCGGCCGCCTCATCGGTGTCGTCGACGATCACTGTGGCCAGTGCGAAGATCTTCACTGCATCTCGGGAACGGCCGCGTGCGACGAGACCGTCACGGACCCTGTCGACCCAGCTGCGCAGAATCTGTGGGGTCGGTCCGGATAAGAAGATCGCCTCGGCATGGTCGAGCGCGAACTCCTGGCCTCGTGCGGACGCTCCGGCTTGGAACAGCAGCGGAGTCCCCTGCGGGCCCGGAACGGCGAGCGCCTGACCGGGCACGGTGAAGAACCTGCCCTCGTGGCCGATCTCCCGGACCTCTGCGGGATCGATGAAGACGTTGGCTTCGGCATCGGCCTTGAGCGCCTCGGGAGTGATCGACCCTTCGCAGAGCTTGTACACGACTTCCATGAACTCGTCGGCCCTGTCGTAGCGCTCGTCGTGTGGGATCTGTCCCTTGAGGCCGAGGTTGCGGGCGGCCGAATCGACGTAGCTGGTCACGATGTTCCAGGCCACCCGACCGTTCGTGAAGTGGTCGAGCGTGGTCAGGGTGCGGGCGAGCAGGTAGGGCTTCTCATAGGTCACCGAGGCGGTGACGCCGAAGCCGAGGGTCTTCGTGGCCGCTGCCATGGCTGGGACCGCAACGAGCGGGTCGAGCAGCGGGAACTGCACTCCCCCGCGGTTCGTGACGTCGGCATTGCCGCCGTAGACGTCGTAGACCCCGAGGATGTCGGCGAGGAACAGTGAGGCGAAGCCGCCTTCTTCCAGGGTCTGCGCCAGCTCGATCCAGTACTCGAGCTTCGTGAAGTCCTCGATGCGCGATTCGGGGTGGCGCCAGAGCCCGGGCGACTGGTGCACCGGGGTCATCATGTCGAAGGCATTGAGCAGGATCGGTTTCGTCATCTGGTGTCTCCTGTGTTGGTGGTGATGGTTCCGGCGGCCGAGCGGGCGAGGCGGCGGGCCGGGTCCTTCGCCGCTGCGGCGGCGATGAGCGAGAGCACGCACAGCAGCGTGAGGTAGCCGCAGATGAGCCAGGGCGAGTGTCCTCCGGCGACGTAAAGCAGAGCTGCGACCATCGGCATGATGCCGCCGCCGATCACGGTGCCCAGCTGGTAGCCCATATTCACGCCCGAGTAGCGGACCTCGATGGGGAACTGCTCGGCGAACCACGCGGCTTGGGGGCCGTAGACGGCGTCGTGGGCGAGATTCATACCGAGGATGACGACGATGGGCAGGAAGGACAGCGGCCCGGCGTCGAGAAAGGCGAAGAACACCCAGCCGAAGACGGCGATGCCGATCAGTCCGCTGATGGTCACGGGTCTGCGGCCGAGACGGTCCGAGGCCCATCCCCAGACCGGCCCGGTGAACAGACCGATCGCCGAGGCGATCATCACGGCGGCGACCCCCGAGGTGGAATCGCCGCGATTCTCAGACAGATAGCTGAGCATGTAGACGGTGATGAGATAGAAGACGCTGTTCTGAGCCAGGCGCAGCCCGATCGTGACGAGCAGCACGCGCGGGTACGCGGTGATGACCTCGCGCAGCGGGGCCTCGGCGACCTCGCCGGAGTCCTTGAGTTCCTGGAATTCCGGCGCATCGGAGACGCCGAGGCGGATCCACAGCGCCAAGGCCACGAGCACCGCGGAGGCGAGGAACGGGATGCGCCAGCCGAAGGATTCGAACTGATCGCTCGGCAGCAGCTTCTGCACGAGGAAGAAGGCGCTGGTGGCCAGGAGCATGCCCGCCGCGGATCCGATCTGGGTGAAGGAGCCGAACAGTCCGCGTCTGCGCGCCGGAGCATGTTCGACCGAGAGCAGCGCGGAGCCGCCCCATTCGGCTCCGGCGGACAGGCCCTGGACGATGCGCAGGACGACCAGGGAGACCGCGGCCCACCAGCCGATCGTCGCGAAGTTCGGAACAAGTCCGATGAGTGTGGAAGCGGTGCCCATCGACAGCAGGGAGACCACGAGCAGCGCCTTGCGGCCCAGTCGGTCGCCGAGGTGGCCGGCGATGATTCCGCCCAAAGGGCGGGCGAAGAATCCGACGGCCAGGGTGGCGAAGGCGGCCAGTCGGCTGCCGAGTTCACTGCCAGAGGGGAAGAACTGGACGTCGAAGATCAGTGCCGCGGCTGTGCCGTAGAGGTAGAAGTCGTACCACTCGATCGTCGTGCCGGCGAAGGCCGAAGCCAGCACCCGCTTCTTGCCGGCGAGCAACCGCGGCGGACTCTGGGGTGTCGAGTCGGTGACCGAAAGCTGTGTCATGAACGTCTCCTGTGGGCCTGCTCGAGCAGGCAACCGTGCCGGGATAGAATTTCGCTGAGCAATCTAGCCCCTGAGGCACCGCCACCGGATGCGCTCCGTCATGCCCTGACATCATCCGTCACACGCGGACAAAGAACGTCGTCATATGAACTCTAACGTCGCAATTCAAGGCGGTCTCTGGAATCATCGGCACCGACGACCGACACACAGTCGAACGATCCGGTGGCCTCGGAACCAGCGAGCACGTCCAGGATCGCTCAACAGAACACGTGAGGTGATTGAATGACGATCTCGACTAGCCCCGTTGCTGCCACACCCATGGAGGCGAACCGCGCCTCGCCGGAGGTTCTCCGCGAGACGTTCTCCCATTTCCCACAGGGAGTCGCGTTCATCGGCGCCGAGGCCGACGCGGTTCCGCTCGGCATCGTCGCCTCCACTCTGACGGTCGGGGTCTCCCTCGCCCCTCCCTTGGTCAGCGTCGCGATCCAGAACTCCTCGACCACCTGGCCCTCCCTGCGCCGGGCCCCGGAACTGGGAATCTCACTGCTGAGCACGGACCAAGAGGGCCTGGCCAGGCAGCTCGCATCGACGGACCGCAACCGGCGCTTCAACGACGTCGTTCCCGACGTCACCGCGAGCGGCGCTCTGACGATTCCGGACAGCTCGGCATATCTGTGGACCCGCCTTCACGCCGAGTTCGCCGCCGGTGACCACACAGTGGCGCTGCTTGAGATCCTCGGTGCCCGCAGCGACGGCAGAGCCGATGCCCTCGTCTTCCACCGCAGCGAGTTCAAAGGACTGCGCGTCTCCTGATGTCACCGTCGCGCAGGCGCTCTGCGCGCTATCGGCACCCCTGGCACATCCGACCAGTCTCCAGTCTTGACCGTCATTCGAACTCATGTTCGAATTGAAGCATGAGATGGAACGAACTGGGCGACACGTCCGGCCCGAGGGCTCCCGATCTGTTCGGCGCCAAGGGGCTCATCCGCACGGTCCGGACTCCGGAGTTCTCCGGAATCGCCTTCCATGAGGTCCTTGCGAAATCGGCGCTCAACAAGGTCCCCCAGTCCAGTTCGATGCCCTTCACCTGGACGATCAACCCCTATCGCGGCTGCTCCCACGCCTGTGTCTACTGTTTCGCCCGCAGCACCCACCGCTACCTCGACCTCGACGCCGGCAGGGACTTCGATCGGCAAGTCATCGTCAAAGTCAACATCGCCGAGGTGCTCGCCGCCGAGGTGTCCCGCCCGAGCTGGGCCCGCGACCACGTCGCATTGGGAACGAACACCGACCCCTATCAGCGGGCAGAGGGACGCTACGGCCTCATGCCCGGGATCATCACCGCATTGGCCGACCGCTCGACGCCGATGTCGATTCTCACCAAAGGCACTCTGCTGCGTCGCGATCTGCCTCTTCTCTCACGGGCCGCCGAGGAGACGTCGGTGGAGATCAGCATGTCGATCGCCGTCCACGACGACGCTCTGCAGCAGAGCCTCGAACCCGGCACCCCAACGACGAAGGCCCGGCTGGCCACCGTACGTGCCGCGGCCGATCTCGGCTTCGACGTCACCGTCTTCATGATGCCGATCCTGCCCAAGCTCACCGATTCCCTCGACCACCTCGATTCGGCACTCAGAGCGATCAGGGGCGCCGGAGCCGCTCGAGTCGTCTATGGGGCTCTGCATCTGCGGCGGGGAGCTCGCGAATGGTTCTTCTCCTGGCTCGAGCGTGAACACCCCGAGCTTCTCGACCGCTATCGCAGGATGTACGCCACGTCGTCCTATGCCTCCAAGGAGTATCGCCGTTGGCTCGGTGAGCGCATCAACCCGCTCATCGACCGCTACGGGCTGCGCGGGACCGACGATGACGACTATCCGGCGACGTCCCGTAGGCGAGGCGGTCTCCGGTCGGAGCCGGCAGCGACCGCCGACAGCCCTGCTGCAGGGATCGTTGCCCCGGCCCAACAGGCCCTGTTCTGAACGCGACGGTGTGGGGCCGGTGATGGCGCGAGCGCGGTCGGTGAGGTCAGCGACGGCGCAGTCTGCGGTCCCGACGGCTGCAGCCGACGTCGAGTCCCTGCTCGATGCGGATCAGAGCAGGGGAACATTGGGATAGCGCACTGCGCCCTTCGGGTCGGTGACGGGAGCGCCGAGCATCCCGGCGGCGGCGTCGATGAGGAACCGTCCGACCTGCTCCCAGCTTCCCTTGTTGGCGTCCTCGTTCATCTTCGCCTCCTGGTCGGCGCATACGCCGACGACCATGGATCCCAGCAGATAAGCACGCCCCCGCAGAACGCTTTCAGGTATCCCCTCGAACTCACCGTTGATGAAACGCAGCTCATCGGGAAGGTCTGCCTCACGAGCCACTTCTGTGGCCACTTCGATCGCCGAAGGGACGGCCGATATCTGGGACATGAACTGAGCTCGCCAGCTCGGCCTCGGGAGGCTGTCGAGCACTTCGATGAGCGGCTGCAGTCGGCAGCGGACGAGTTCATGGATGTTCGGCGAATCGCTCAGCTGCGACGAGAGCTCTCGTCTGCGCTCGGCCATCTCGTCATGGTGCCTTTCGACGAGGGCACGCAGAAGGCCGTCGCGCCCGCCGAAGTGATAGGCGATCGCCGAATGATTCGCCGCCCCGGCGTGCTCGACGATGCGCCGGTTCGATACCGCGTCGATCCCATTGCGCGCGAAGAGCTCTTCGGCCGCATCCAGCAGCGCTTCGCGCGCTCGGTCACTGTGGGTTCCCATGTCCTCAATCTTTTCATCAGGCATCGATTTCACAATTTTAAGTCACGCGTCTTAAACTGATCGGGTTCACCGTGGTCGATGAGGATCACAGGATTTCCAGCCCCTCAGGAGGACGGCGATGCCCGACCAGCGACCACGGACGAGAAGAGAGGCCCGCGAGTCCGAGCACTCGGCTGACGGCCTTCCCGCAGACTCGGTCACGACGGCCGACGATCGGGCCGCCGCCACGCGGGAGAAGGCCGAGTTCATCGGTCGGACAGTCGCGATCTTCATCATGCCGCTCATGTTCGTCGGTATGATGATCACGAGCTATCTGGGCACCATGCACTCCCCCACGGCCGATGACATGCCGGTCGTCGTGACCGGGTCAGCTGACAGCGCCGATGAAGTGGAGTTCGCTCTCAACGGCTCCCAGCCCGGTGCGTTCGACGTCGATGTCACCGATGATGCGTATTCCGCCCGAGAGAAGGTCTACGACCGTGAAGCCTCGGGCGCGGTCATCGTCGAAGGCGACACCGCCACGATCGTCACGGCCAGCGGGGCCGGCGTCCAGCAGGCGAACACGGTCGAGCAGCTCGTCCGCCCGGCGCTCCAGGGCGAAGGGTTCGAGATCGAGACCGACGACATCGCCCCGCTGCCGGACAGCGATCCGTCCAGCATGGCTGCGATGTTCCTCATGACAGCCATCGTCATGGCCGGCTACATGCCTTTCAGCGTGCTGCGGTCGAATTCTCCCGAGCTGCTGAAGTTCAAGCGCATCGTGCCCATCCTCGCCGGCTGGTCGGCAGCGATCGCCGGACTCGTGTGGACCGTGGCCTGCCCGATCCTCGACGTCGTCGACGTCAAGGACACCGTGGCCGTGCTCGGCATCGCCTGGCTGGGCATCTTCGCCATCTCCACCGTTCAGCTCTTCATCACCCGGCTCGTCGGTGCTTTGGGGGTCATCGTCGGCATCCTCTTCCTCATGGCGCTCGGAATGCCGTCGTCGAACATGGCGATGCCCGTGTACACGATGCCGAGATTCTTCCGCTTCACCCACGAGTTCCTGCCCATGCCGGCGATCGGCGAGTCCCTGCGCTCGGTTCTCTACTTCGACGGTGACGGAGTCACCGGACACCTTCTGGTGCTCGCCCTCGGCGCGGTCGCCGGTCTCCTCCTGACCCAGATCTATGACCACTTCTACGCGAAGCGCAACTCCCATCCGGTGCCGCTCGACGTCAACGTGCCGTCCATCCACGGCGGGCGCCGTCCCGATTCGAAGGTCATCCGCTACATCTCGCTGACACTCTTCCCCCTGGCGATGGTGACCATGATGATTACGTTCATGCTCGGGGCCATGCACTCGCCGACCCCGAAGGACATGCCCGTTGCCGTTGTCGGGGCGTCGGCCGAGCAGGCCGAGGACACGATCAAGCAGCTCGACGACCAGATGGATGGGATGTTCGAGTTCACCGCCGTGGACGACGAGGGCGAGGCCCGGCGGCTCGTCCACGACCGTGATCAGGTCGCCGCCCTCGTCCTGCCCGACGAAGACAATCCGGACTTCGAGCTGCTGGCCAATCAGGCCGGAAACAACGCCTCCTATCGGGTGGTCGTGCAGATCTTCGAGGAGGTCGCCTCCGCGCAGGATGCAGATCTCCATGTCGACGATCTGGCTCCGCTGCCCGATCGGGACAAGAACGGTGTGGTCGTGATGTACGTGGCGATGGGCTGGATCCTCGCCGGGTTCATGGTCGTCATCGTCGCTGCGAACGCCAATCCCTGGGTCCGTCCGCTCAAACGGATGCTGCCCGTCATCGTCGTCTATGCGCCATTCATGTCCCTGGTCGTCGCGCTCATCGCGGGACCGATCACCGGAGCCGTCGAAGGGCATTTCGCGGCCCTGTGGGGTTCGGGGATCCTTGCCATCGCGTGCATCTCGATGTTCGCGATGGTCTTCGAACGGCTCATCGGCATGTTCGCGATCATTCCGGTCATCGGCACACTCATGTTCGCCGGAGTGCCGTCATCGAACGGAGCGCTTTCGCAGTACATGGTGCCGGCGTTCTTCTCCACCCTGCACGAATTCCTGCCGATGGCCGCCGCGGTCGAGACGATCCGGTCGATCCTCTACTTCGACGGGGACGTCGTCACCGAGCATCTTCAGGTGCTGGGTCTGTGGGGGCTCGTCTCTCTGGCCCTGGTGTTCCTCATCGACGGAATCAGACCGCCGCGGACACAGCACGACTTCGGCAACCTGCATCTCGAGCGCGAACGCGAGATCGACAATGAACAGCGGAAGCAGGCTTTGGCACTGGAGGCCGCACCGAGCTCGCACGGCACCCGATCCGCCGAGGCCGGCACCGATGGCCGGACCACGACTGATCCAGCCCGGCACCAGACCGTGCAGGGCTCGGTCATCGATGACCGAAGCCGCGTGGAGTCGATCCCCTCCACCGTTTGACCGCACGTCTGGCCGGTCAGTCTTCTTCCTCACCTCGGCGGTCACGGCTAAGGTGAAGTCACTATGGAGAGTTCATCGGTGTCGCTCGACGGCTTCTTCAGCAGCACCACGGCACTCGAGGCCGAACTGCTGCTGGCCAGCTTCGTGCTGTGTTCGCTCATCGGCTTCGAACGCCAGTTCCGGCAGAAGGCGGCCGGCTATCGCACGCACGTGCTCGTGGGAATCGGCACGTGTGCCTTCACCCTTGTCTCGGCCTACGGCTTCGCCGGGGTGCTCGAGAACGACGTGCGGCTCGATCCATCGCGGATCGCAGCGCAGATCGTCTCGGGCATCGGCTTCCTCGGCGCCGGGGTCATCTTCAAGGGCCGCAACATGGTCCGCGGCCTGACCACGGCGGCGACGATCTGGGTGACGGCCGCCGTCGGCATGGCCTGCGGAGCGGGAATGTTGTCGCTGGCGACCATCCTCACGGCCCTGCACCTCTTCACACTCTTCGTCATCGCACCGCTGATCCGCAGGATTCCGAACAGCGACCACGGCCGGCTTCTGCGCATCTCCTACCGGGACGGTGAGGGGGTCCTGCGAGACATCCTCGCATTGGCCGGACGGATGGGTTTCTCCAACACCATCGTCGATTCGCGGAAATTCGAGGACGACGGTGTTCGAATGGTCACGATCGAGGCGAAGTTCGAGGGCAAACCCCCGCTGCACCTCCTCGTCGCCCCACTCATGGATCTGCCCGGGGTCGACACGGTCAGCATGCGCGAAGATCGCCTCCATTCGGTCGACGACGACGGCGACTCGGTCTGAGCCCGCGCGTGGATCGCCATCGCCGACCCTGGTCATGGACTCACCCGAGGACTAGGCTCGGTGGGAATCAGTGCTCTCATCGGTCGAGACTCGAGAGGATGGCGTCGTGCCGAACACCAACAGCGCCGCGGACAGCGGCTCCGCCTCAGGCCGCGGCCGGGGCGCACAGCTCAGTGATGTGACGATCTGCCGCACGTGCGGGGTGGAGACGACGACGCCGCCTCCGCGGCTGTGCCCGATCTGCGACGATGACCGTCAGTGGGTCCCGGCCTCCGGCCAGCAGTGGGCGACTCGGGACGAACTGGAGGCTGAAGGCCATTCGCTCGTCGTGAAGGAGAGGGAGCCCGGACTCTTCGCCCTCGGGGTCGAACCGAAGCTGGGTATCGGCCAAACCTGCTATCTCGTGCGCACCGAACTCGGCAATCTGCTGTTCGACGTTCCCGCCTACATCGACGCCGAAGCCGTCGCCCGCATCCGCGAACTCGGCGGCATCGCAGCCATCGCTGCGAGCCATCCGCATATGTTCGGCACACAGGTGGAATACAGCGCCGCGTTCGGCGATGCTCCGATCTTCGTCTGCCGTGCCGATCTCGGATGGGTGCAGCGGACGGTCGGCACCATCTGCACCTACTACCACGAGGCGACGCCGCTGCCGGGAACCGTGCTGCGTCGCACCGGCGGTCACTTCGCCGGCAGCGCCGTCGCCGTGTGGACGGCCGAGGACGGGGCCGGAGTGATGCTCAGCGGAGACTCCATCGGCCCGGTCGCCCGAGAAGGCTGGGTGACCTTCATGCGCAGCTTCCCGAACTACCTGCCGCTGTCGGCCGCTGTCGTCCGGCGCATCTCCGCCTCGGTGGCCGACCTCGATTTCGATCGGATGTACGGCAACTTCGGTCAGCACATCGCCACCGGCGCTCACCATGCGGTCCGGACCTCGGCGGAGCGCTACGCCGAATGGGTCTCCGGAGAACACGACGACCTCACCTGAGGACCCGCAGGGTTCGCCCCGGACGCCTACATACCCGCAGGTTCGATGATCTCATTGAGGCGCTTCGAGCTCAGCGGGAGCGGAACTGCGCGGTGACCGGGCAGTCGAAGGGATCGGCCTCGCCGAGGCCTACGCGGTTGAGGTAGCGGATGATGATCCTGAAGGATTCGAGGAGAGTGGTCTCCGTGTACGTGATGTCCTTCTGCCGACAGTACTCGCGCACCATCGGCTGCACCTTGTGCAGATTGATGCTCGGCATGCTCGGGAACAGATGGTGTTCGATCTGGTAGTTCAGTCCGCCCATGAGGAACCCCATCGGGCGACCACCTGAGATATTGCGCGACATCAGCGTCTGACGGCGCAGGAAATCGATCTTGACGTCCTTGGGCACGATCGGCTGCCCCTTGTGGTTGGGAGCGAACGAACCGCCCATGTGGACGCCGAAGACCGCGACCTGGACGAGGACGAAGACGCTGCCGATCAGCGGACCAGCGGCCCAGATCGCCAACGCCGGGAACCCGATGAGTCTGATGGCGATGAGGATGCCCTCGGTCCAGCGTCGCTTGATCGACGATTGGCCGCGGAGGATCGCCCTCACCGAATCCGCATGCAGCTGCAGTCCCGCCAGCGTCAGCAGAGGCAGGAAGAACCAACCCTGTCGGGCCGCGAACCAAGCGGCGAAACCCGTGCGCTCACGGGCATCCTCGGCGACGAAGACGAGTGCGCCGGGGGCGATGTCACCGTCGACGCCTGCCTTGTTCGGGTTCGCGTGGTGGAGAGCATTGTGCTTCTTCAGCCACCAGCCGTAGCTGAGGCCGATGAAGAGATTGCCGATGATCGTCGAGACCCATTCGCCCGTCTTGCCGTTGGAGAAGATCTGCCGGTGAGCCGCATCGTGGGCGACATAGGCCGTCTGAGTGAACAGCGCACCGAAGACGACGGCGGTGGCCAGCTGCCACCAGCTCTCGCCGACGAAGAAGAGCATCGTGAACGCGGCCGCATACCCGAGGCCGAGGAGGCAGAAGCGCAGCAGATTCCATCCCGGGCGTCGGGCGAGCAGACCGGCCTCCTTGACCTGGGCCATGAGGGCGCTGAAGTCGCTTGTGAACTCCTGTTGTGCAGTGCCGCGCCTGGCACGCCGCCGTTCGAGCACCTCGGCGCGGGCGGCCGGGTCCGGAGCGGGAATCGACAAGGGGGTGCTGAGCACTTCGGATGGGTTCATATCCTCAACGCTATGGTTCGCACGCGCATTGCGCGTCACCCCGTGGAGCCGTTTCCCACCCCCTACCCGAGTAGGGGGTCAGCGAAGGGACCGAGCCAGAAGATCTGAGAGCCGTTTCAGAGCTGGCCCCCGGGCACGACCAGACCGGATTCGTAGGCCGCGATGACGGCCTGGGCCCGATCCCGGGCATCGAGTTTGTACAGAATCCGCGAGACATGCGTCTTCACTGTCTGAACGGCGATGAAGAGACTGGCCGCGATCTCCGAATTGGATTCGCCGCGCGCGACGAGCACGAGGATCTCCCGCTCGCGATCCGTCAGCTCCGGCAGGCCGGAAAGCGTCGGGGCCGGGGATGTCCGAGGCGTCGCGGCGAAGTGCTCGATGACGCGTTTGGTCACGCTCGGGGCCAGCAGCCCCTCACCCGAGGCCACGACGCGCACCGCCTCGGCGAGCTCATCGGGCGGAGCGTCCTTGAGGAGGAACCCACTGGCCCCGGCCCGGATCGCGTCGAAGACATAATCGTCGATGTCGAAGGTGGTGAGCATGATGATCCGAGGACCTGTCGCCGAGGCGGCTCGTGAGTCCGCGACGATCGTCCGCGTCGCCTCGATGCCGTCCATCATCGGCATGCGCACATCCATGAGCACGATGTCGGGGGCGCAGTCGGCCGCCATTCTCACGCATTCCTCGCCGTCCTGCGCCTGTCCGACGACTTCGAGGTCGGGATGGGCCTCCAGCAGAGCAGCGAATCCTGCCCGGACCATGGCATGGTCGTCGGCGATGACGATGCGGATCATGCGCGTTCCCGCCTCTCATCGGCCACCGGCCCTGTCAGGCTGAGCGGCAGCACAGCTTCCACTTCGAATCCTCCCGTCGCCGTCCGGCGGCTGCGGATCTCACCGCCGACGGAACCGGCACGTTCGCGCATCCCCACCAGGCCCTGCCCCCGATGCTCTTCGGTCGAAACGGCCTCGGTGGGGCCTTCACCCCGGGTATTGGTCACTGAGATGCGGACCGAAGCGCCATCGCTTCGGATCCTGATGGCGATGTCCGAGTCCCGGGCATGCCGAATCGCATTGCTCAGGGCCTCTTGGATGATCCGATAACCGGCCAACCCGGTGCTGTCGCGCAAGACGGCATCCAAGGGTTCTCCGCGGCGCTCGAGGGTGACTCTCACTCCCGCCTGTCGAGCCTTGTCGACAAGCTCGTCGACGTCGGTGAGCTTCGGCTGCGGGGCCAGTTCGTGTGCCGAATCGTCGTTGCGCAGCACACTGAGCAGACCGCGCATCTCCGTGAGCGCCGCGCGCGCAGAGGTCGAGATGTCCTCGAACTCCTTCGCCACCCCGGCGTCGATCCCTGCATGGCGGAAGGGTGCGCTGGAGGACTGGATGTTGATGATGGACATGCTGTGAGCGACGATATCGTGCAGCTCGCGCGCGATTCGGGCCCTCTCTTCGATCGTGACGCGCTTCGAATGCTCCTCGGCGGTGTTCTCCTTCTCCTGCAGCAGCTGGGAGCGGATGAGCTGCCATTGCTGGACGATGACGGCGGCGACGTAGACGCCACCTGCGATGCAGGCATAGATCATGATGTTGATGATCGACGCGTCGGTTCGTTCGAGGTGGAAGAGAGCATGACCGACCACGGCCGCGAGCGCGGACCCGCCTATGCTGCCGAGGAGTGCCGAAAGCGCGATCCCCCAGTGCGCACGCAGGCCGATGATGAGGATGACTGCGATCTGAGTGATCATCACCGGCACCATCCACGGCCAGGGCGCATCGGCTGCATGGGGGCCGATCAGCGGCAGCGCGGCGCACGCACAGGACGAGAGGATGGCACCGAAGAGCGGACGCAGCATGGACAGCGGCATCGTTCCGGCGTGGACGACAGTGAGACCGAAGGCCAACGCCACGGGAGCATCATAGACTCCCGCGGCGATCGAGGACTGCACGGCCAGCATGACGATAGCCGCAAAGACGACGACCACCCATGCCAGCGCCGCCGGATTGAGTCTGCGATTCGACGGCAGGAATCTGCCGAACATCTGGTTCACCACCACAGGCGGCCGCTCCCTCCCGCGAATTCGGTCGTCTGCTGTGAAGCCGAACCTCGTCCGCGTCCTCAACCGACAGTAGCAAACCGCGCGCGGGCGAAGTCACGGACAATCTTCAGACGATCAGCCTCATCGGCCCCGGGCTGGCCTGGGTGGTGGCCGCCGTGCCGACCTGGCTCGCCGGCTGAGTGAGCAGGACCGGCCCTCTACATCCGTCCGGTGGTCGTGAAGCTCTCGTGCCAGGACAGGGCCTCGCCCAGCAGGTGCGGAGTGTGCCGTCCGTGCGGATTCGCGGCGATCGCCCGCTCGAGATAGTCCGAAAGCCGTTCGCGGTAGTCGGGGTGGGCGCAGGCGGCGATGATCTTCCGGGCTCGTGCCACGGGTGAGAGTCCGCGCAGATCGGCCAGTCCCTGTTCGGTGACGAGGATCTGCGTGTCGTGCTCGGTATGGTCGATGTGGCTGGCGAACGGCACGATCGAGGAGATCGCGCCGTTCTTGGCCAACGAGTTCGAGACGAAGAAGTCGAGGTAGGCGTTGCGCGCGAAGTCGCCGGAACCGCCGATGCCGTTGATGATCGACGAGCCCATCACATGGGTGGAGTTCACGTTGCCGTAGATGTCGGCCTCGACCATCCCGTTGATCGCGATGACTCCGAGGCGGCGGATGGCCTCGGGATGGTTCGACATCTCCTGTGTCCGCAGCAGGATCCGGCCTTTGTAGGACTCGATGTTCTCGTTGAAATGGGCTGCCCGTTCGGCCGACAGTGAGAACGCGGTGGCCGACACCGAAGCGAGTTTGCCGTTGTCGAGAAGGTCGAGCATCCCGTCCTGGATGACCTCGGTGTACGCGGTCAGACCTTCGAATTCGCTGTCTGCGAGGTTGCCCATCACTGCGTTGGCGACATTGCCCACACCCGATTGCAGCGGGAGCAGCTCGGGCGGCAGCCGATCGGCCCGGATCTCGTGGCGAAGGAAATCGACGAGGTGATTCGCGATCGCCTTCGAATCGTCATCGGTCGGCTTGAACGGAAGGTTCCGGTCGGGAGCATTGGTCTCGACCACGGCGACGACCTTCGCGGGATCGACACGCAGGTACGGATCGCCGATGCGCTGCATGGGTTCGAGCAGCTGGATCGGCAGACGCTCGGGCGGCCGGCGGGTGCCGTAGTAGACGTCGTGGAAACCCTCGTATGCACGCGGGTGCCATTCGTTGACCTCGAGGATGACCTTGTCGGCCAAGTCGAGCCACGTCTTCGAGTTGCCGACCGAGCTGCCGGGCACCAGAAGCCCGTTGGGCAGGATCGCAGCGACCTCAACGACGGCGATATCGAGGTTTCCGTAGAAGCCGAACCAAGCCTGCTGCGCCGAATGGCTGAGGTGGGTGTCGACATACTCGGTGCCGCCGGAGTTGATCGAGGCCCGCATGTCCGGATCGGACTGGAACGGCAGCCGTTTGCTCACCGCCTGCGCCGCTGCGAGCACTCCGTCGAGTTCCGGCGCCGTCGAAGCGCCGGTCCACAGCTCGACGCTGAAGTCGTCTCCGCGCTCGTGCGCAGCACGCGCCCGATCCGCCACCGCGCCCGGCACTGCCTTCGGATACCCCGAACCGGTGAATCCGCTCATGGCCACTCTGTGGCCGTTGTCGATATGGCTGGCCGCCTCGGCGGCGGAAGCGGTCTTCGTTCTCAGCTCCGGGCACGTGATTCTCGACATGGTCCGAAGTCTATCGGGCGCTATGACTCCAGCACCGAGGCGGTCCCGCCAGGTCGTGCCGCTTGGCTCGAGCGGTCGGCCGTGGTGCTTTCCCGGATGGTCCCGCTATCGCCCTCCCTTCCGTCTTCTGCAGACATCGCGGAAGCAGCGCGCGACTGCCGCACCACGGTTTGCGCCAGGACGGGAACCGGAATGGCGACGATCGTCGCCAGTAGCAGCGCCAGAGTGAAGATCATCGTGGCCACCACCAGCGGCATGCTCAGGGCCAGGATTCCGACGACGACCGCTGGGGCCCCCGCTCCGGCGTAGAACGCCAGATACAGTGCCGCGGAGATTCCTGCGCGGTTCTTCGTCGGAGTGAGCACATCGATCTCACGATTGGCTCCCCAATAGCTCAGACCGTGCCCGGTACCCGTTGCCACGGCGGCGATCACCATGATCGATGTCACCGCATCGGGTCCGATCGTCGGCAGATTCGAGCCCAGGAGGAGGGCCGCTCCGAGTCCCATGAGGGTGAGACCCAGCGTCTGCGCGGCTCGAGGGCGGAACTTCGGCGCCACCAGCTGGCTCGCCGCCGAGACCACCAGGACCGAACCCACGATGACACCCGAGGACAAAGTTCCCGACTTCGGAAGAATCGACTGTGCCATCGATGGCAACAATGCGAGGAAGAGGCCGAGTGCCGTCCAGCCGACGAATCCGGTCAGAGCGGCGATGTTGAAGTTCATGCGCATGGGGCCGGGCACCGACGGCCACGTCGGTCGCCATCGCTGTCGAGTGAACGGACGATGCAATGGCATCGCCGCGATCAGAATCATCACGATGGCGGTCATCGCGCACATGACCATGAAGGGCAGCACCAGAGGGGCGCCGCTCAGCGCTGAGACGGCTCCCGCCAGAATCGGGCCGAGGCCCGAGCCCAGAACGAACGAGATCGTCGCCGAGGTCGTTCCCAACCAGGCCTTCCGAGCCGGTGAGGCTTCGACCATCAATGCGATTCCGGCGCCTGTGCCCAAACCGAGTCCGATGCCCACAAGCGCCCTTCCGGCGAAGAGGCCTGCAGTCCCCAGGCCGTTGAGCCCGAATCCCGCAGTGCCCAGTCCGACCAGACCGATCGCAGCCAACAGGACCGGCTTGCGACCGAACGCATCCGCCGCCGACCCGAACAGCAGCAGCGACGGCAGACAGCTGAGGACATAGGTCGCATAGAGCGCGGTCATCAGCGTGTCGGACATCCCATAGGCGTCCTGCAGCAGCGGATACAGCGGGCTGGCCATGTTCGCGGCCGCCGAGAGCACCAGCAGGACCAGGGATCCGAACCACATCTGACGCCTCGACCCTCTGATGCGTGCGTATTCGGGCATCCGGAACCTCCTTCGTCTCATCGGTCTGAATGCGCGCTCAGTGGCGCGGGCCGCTTCCGCAGGCTCTGCGCTGCCGACCTCGTGGCGTTGCGAAGCTGCTGTTCCAGCATGGGCCCGAACGAGTACTGTTGTCTATCGCAAGAATTTCCACTGAATCATTCGATAGGACCGCATGATCGACAGTCGGCTCACCATGTTGAGCATGATCCAACGGCACGGCACCGTCACCGCGGCGGCCCATGCCCTTCGGTATTCGCCATCGACCGTGTCCCATCAGGTCAGACAACTCGCCGAGGAGCTCGGTGTCACATTGCTCGAGCAGCACGGACGCAACGTCCGGCTCACGCCGGCGGCCGCCTCGCTGCTGGGCCATGTGGACGCCATGTCCGCGGAATGGGAATCGGCTCTGGCCGATCTCGGACGCTTCTCAGAAACGGTGTCGGGCAGGCTGGGTCTCTGCGGTTTCTCCACCGCTGCGGCACTCCTGCTGCCGCCGACCATGCAGGTGCTCAATGCGAAGTTCCCTCATCTGCAGACGCAGACCATCGAGGCCGAACCCAGCGAGTGCTTCGACTTCCTGCTCTCCGGTGACGCGGACGTCGGCGTCATCGTGGCCGCTCCCGGCATCCCCGCCGGAGGAGACGAACGCTTCAGTCAGCACTTCCTCATCGATGATCCTCTCGATCTCATGGTCCCGCTCGACCATCCCCTGGCCGATCGGAAATCCGTCACGATCGGCGACACCGTCGAGGAGACTTGGATCCTGGGCCGGCCCGGCACCACCTACCATCAGCTCCTCATGGCCAGTTGCGCGGCGGCCGGGTTCACCCCGCGCATCGGCCACTTCGCCAATGATTGGAACACCGGGACCGCGCTCGTCTGCGAGGGCTTCGGCGTCTGTGTCGCATCTCGCCTGTCACGGTCCCAGGATCTCCACCCCGTCCGACGGATCCCACTCAGCGGCGACAACTCGCCGTCCCGCCATATCGCCGCTGTCACCCGCGCCGGCGCGGATTCCCGCGAAACCGTTCGCTTCACGCTCGAGACACTGGCGGATCAGACGCAACGGCTGATGAGCCGACTCGGCCACGACCTGAAGCACTGAAGTCGATGATCACCGAGGATCGCGCACGATGCGGAATCCGATGTTCGACGCCGAGGAGTCGGGAGTGTTCGACGACCTCGCGGCCACTCTGTAGCGATTGCAGTAGGAGTCGTGGCAGAGGAACGATCCCCCGCGCATGACCCTCTTCTCCCCCGTGGCAGGGCCGGGCGGGTCGGTCTGGGGCGAGCGCTGATAGTAGTCGCGGTCGAAGTAGTCGGAACACCATTCCCAGACGTTGCCGACGGTGTTGTACAGCCCCAAGCCGTTGGGGGAGAAATGCCGGGCAGGAGCAGTGCCGATGAACCCGTCTTCGAGGGTGTTGCTGCGCGGGAAGTCGCCTTGCCAGATATTGCAGTTCCACTCTCCGTCGACGAGCAGCCGGTTGCCCCACGGGTAGCGTCGTCCCTTGAGGCCGCCGCGGGCGGCGCACTCCCATTCGGCTTCGCTCGGCAGTCGGACGCCCGCCCAGGCGCAGTACGCCAGGGCATCGTCCCAACTGATATGGACGACCGGGTGCCCTCGGCGGTCGGCGACATCGGAGCCCGGGCCCTCGGGAGCCGCCCAGTTCGCCCCGGACACTTCGACCCACCAGGGCACGCCCGGCGCTTGCCCGAGCACGTGGCTGCGCGCCTGCGGGTTCGTCTCGAGGAGCATGGCGAACACCGCGGAGGTGCCCAGCCGTTCTGCGGTGGTGACGAACCCCGTGTCCTCGACGAAGCCCGCGAAGTCCTCGTTCGTCACACTCGTCGTCGCGATCTCGAAGTCGCTGAGACTCACCCGATGGCGAGGCCCTTCGCCGTCGGCCGGATGACCGTCGCCGAACGGGTCGCCCATATCGAAGGTGCCGCCTACGGTCACGAAATCGAAACTGAAGTCCTTCGCCTCCGCTGTTCGCTCGCCGCTTCGACAGGCCGCGCCGACCGCCGTGCCTTCGGCCTTGCTCATTCGCTTCGCGGCGGGCGCACAGCAGGTGTGTGCGAGATCGCCGAGGCCAGCCTCGGATCCGTCGGCCGTTCCGTTCACGTGTGCGCACCCCTCATTTCGGTTCTCACTGTCGAACCACCATACGACGTCCAGACACGCAACGCCCTCAGCGCCTTCGACGCCGCACACCCGGCGGTCGTTCAAATTCCCGTCGCGAGCGAGCAGGCTCCCCTGACTGGCGGGCGATGTCCTAGGGTGAAGTTGTCAGGGTTGCCGGTTCGCGTTCGCCCATGTCGAGACCGCGGACCGGACACCTCGGATCGGGCGAGGAAAGGACCTCGATGCTGCTGCGACGAGGAGTGAACACCGCCGGAGCACTCCGCATCGACGTCCTGTCGATGCTGCTGCTGACCGCCTCGGCGATCATCGGCGTCTTCGTCCGACCGCACCCCCTGACCGTGCTGGTCGTCGTCTTCATCGGCGCCGTCGGTGCCGGCCCTCGGCTCTGCACAGGCAGGCCGTGGTCACCGGCCGATGCGATCACGGCCGCCCGGCTGGGGATCATCACCATCTGCACGGCGGCCATGATCTTTCAGCCGGGGCTGAGCTGGACGGCTGTGACTTTGGCGGCGTCAGCGCTGCTGCTCGATGCCGGCGACGGTTTCGTGGCCCGCCGGACCGTGGTCACCGCTGCGGGTGAGGCATTCGACGAGAGGGTCGACGCCCTCTTCGTCCTCATCCTCTCGGTATCTCTCGTTCCGCTCTGGGGACCGTGGACGATGCTGCCGGGGCTCTACTACTACGGTTTCAAGGCCATCACATCTCTGCGCGCACGCTGGCAGCAGAAGCTGCCCCATTCCCGAGTGCGCAAGATCGTCGCGGCCGCCCAGGGGATCCTCCTCGTCACGGCCGGCTCTCCCTTGGCACAGGCCCATACCTGGCTCGGCTGCACCGCGGCCGGCATCGCTCTCACAGCCCTCACCTGGTCATTCGCTCGTGACATCATCTGGCTCGAGCGCGGCGCGTCAAGGCCGGCCCTCTCCGATGCGACGAAAATTCGGACCCCGTGACCACACGGTTCTCTCTTATACTGCTCATATGACTTCGATGCACCGCCGCTCCGTCCCGCCGCCCCTCGTCGTCGGACCGAGCAGCTCCCTGCCGACCGAACATGGGACGTTCACCATCAGGTCATTCACCCACAACGGGATCACGCATGCCGTCATGAGCATGGGCAGCCCGGAGAAGAGGGACGCTCCCCTGGTGCGGGTGCACAGCGAATGCCTCACCGGAGACGCCCTCGGCTCACATCGCTGCGATTGCGGAGACCAGCTCACCGCGGCGCTCGCCGCCATCGCCGCCTCCGGTCACGGGCTCCTCATCTACATGACGCAGCACGAGGGACGCGGAATCGGTCTCGCCGCGAAGCTGCAGGCCTATGCCCTGCAGGACGGGGGTCTCGACACGGTGAGCGCGAACCGGGCTCTCGGTCTGCCCGACGACGCTCGGGACTACGATGCCGCGGCCGCGGTTCTGCGCGAACTCGGCTGTCCGCGCATCCGACTCCTTTCGTCGAATCCGAGCAAGCAGGAGGCTCTGGAGGCGCTGGGCATCGAGGTCGCCTCACGGGTGCGGCTGCCTGTGGCCGACCGGCCGGAGAACAGCAGATACCTGATGAGCAAACGGCTGCGGATGAACCATGACGTTCCCTCCCACCTCGAGGAGGAGCTCAGCGCGGTGCCATCGACGAGGCAAGCCCGCCATGAGCCGCCTATCGGCTCGCATCTTCCGCTCAACGGAAGGGATGTCTACGACATTCTCTCGGACGAGGCGGAGGTGGTCGCTCAGCTGGCACAGAGCCAGGACGGGTTCATCGCCACGAGCACCGGCGACGCCTGTTTCGTCTCCGGCCGCACCGACCGGACACACCTCCATCGGGTTCGGGCCAGCGTCGGGGCGGTCCTCGTCGGGGCTCAGACGGTCATCGCGGATGATCCGCAGCTGACAGTGCGGGCGGTCGAGGGCGAGAATCCCGTGCGCGTCGTCCTCGATCCCCGGGGACGTGTGCCGACGGAGTCCACGGTGCTGCGCACCGGTCCTGCTGCGACGCTGTGGATGATCGGCGCCGAGGCGACCGTGGGTTCCGACGTCGGGGATCATGTGCGCGTCGTCCGGCTCCCACCGATGGGAGCCGGAGAGACCGCAGCCCCGCAGACGGTCATCGCACTCATCCGCGAACGTGTGCCCGGCTCCATCCTCGTCGAAGGAGGTGGCCGCACCGTCTCGAGGTTCCTCTCCGCCGGAGTCCTCGACCGGCTCTTCCTCACCACCGCACCGGTCTTCATCGGCGACGGTGTGCCGGGAATCCGCTTCGAGGGTTCTGAGGTGATGGCCCAGGCGCTGCGCACACCGTTCCGTCGCTTCGAGCTCGGCGAGGACATCTGCACCGAATACCTGCTGAGTCCTGCGGCAGTCGAGCATTCTTCGCAGGCTCCGGTCCCGAACTCCGTGACCGTCGGCTCGACGCCGTCCACAGGGTGACAGTCCCCGGCAGGGTGGAGAGCATCGCGAGCAGGCCGTAACCGGTCGAGGCCGTCACGGCCGCCTCCATCGACACTGCCGCTCCGGCGGCGACGAGGCTCACGCTCAGCTCCCGCACGCCCCAGCCGCCCACACCGATCGGCAGGCTCATAGCCGCGAGACCGACGACGGCGAGAACGGGAGCAACCGGTCCCCCGAGCGCGACCATGGCAATGAGGAAGAGCGCGAAAAGAGCCGCCATGCCCAGCGCCGAGGACAGCCAGACGATGAGGCTGCGCCGCCATTCCATCCCCCGCATCCCGAGCAGTGAGATGACCAGAGTCGTCACGGACACCGCCACGGCTGCGAGCGCCGCCCGGGTCGACACTGCGATGAGGCTGAGGGAGGCAGCGGCGAAGAGCAGGGTCGTCGCACTCAGGCGCTCGGCACCGACGGCGGTGAGCGGCGAGAGCCACTTCTTCGCTCCCGTATGCCGGTAGACGGCCACGCGTGCGAGGTCGCCGCCGAGTCCGCCGGGCAGGACCATATTCAGCAGACTCGAGGAATAGCAGTCGGCGAGTGCGCGCGACCAGGCGATGTGCGTGCCTTTGAGCGCCAGCAGCAGCTTCCACCGCAGCGCCTGAGCACCGGTCATGATGAATCCGCAGACCAGGGAGGCCAGGATCGTCCAGACATTGAGCACCTCCCATCCGTGGAGAAGCGCCTGGGCGCCGACGAGGCGGACCGTCAGTGCCAGCAGCACGACGGTGAGGAGGAGGGCGAGGAGCCTCTTCGCCCAGGTCATCGCCGTGAGGTTCTGCTCGCGTCGATGAGCACGTCGCGGTGGCCGACTGTGACATCGAGCCGCGCGTCCAGCTGTCGGAGGCGATCGGCGCACCACTGTTTGCCGGTCTCGGCCAGCTCCGGGTCTTCGTCGACGGCGGCCTCGATGCGTTCGGTGAGGAACCGAGCGAGGAATTCGCGGTCCTCGGGTGCCTGCAGTCTCCACGGGCTCGACCCGCTCATGACCTCGGCGCCGCGCGCCCGCGCCAGGGCCATGAGCTCGTCGGGCGCGTCACAGCCGAGGCGGCCGACGCGATGCTGGTGGGCGGTGAAGGCCGCGTCGAGCAGGGCATCGTGCTGGTGGGCGGGGTCGAGGGACCAGCCGCCGGTGATGCTGAGGAGGAAGAGACCGATTCCGGCGAGTTCGTCGAGCGTGCGCACGATTGCGTCCAGATCCGCCGAGGTGAGCACGTCGAGCAGAGCGCTGCACGTGAGAAGCAGATCCGGTCGCTTCTGTCGCACGGGCTCTGCGGCGGCTCCGGCTCGGTCCGCTGCCGTGCGGGGAAGATCGACGGTGAGGAGGCCGCGAGCGATGTCGGGAAGCGCCGAGATCGGTCCGCAGACGGTGCGGGCCTGCGGCAGCGATCGTCCGGCGAGGTCGAGTGATGCTCGGTCGGCGTCGAAGAGGACCCACGTGAGCTCGCGGCCGGGCAGACGTTCGCGCAGCCGGACGTCGAACCAGCGGGCCGAGTTGCCCGTGCCCGCGCCGATATCGATGACGAGCAGCGGTTTGTCGTCCTCGGGACCGAGGGCCGCGACGGCGCGGTCGAGCAGCGGCAGCGACTGCTGTCTGGCCGCATCGTCGACGGTCAGCCGCAGGTCGAGCCAGTCGGGTTCGGCAGCAGTCATCGTCGGTGTCCTGCGAGCGCACCGAAGACGTCCGCCGCTGTCTGATCCCAGCCGCGTACGGCTTCTTCCCTGCGCTGCTGCGCCTCTGCGCGCAGCTGCACCCTGAAGTGCTCATCGTCCATCCAGCGTCGCAGAGCCCGAGCCCATGACTCGCGATCGGCAGGCAGGCTGAGGCCCGACCGGAGAGGTTCTTCGGCCCCGGTGCCGGAGGTGACGAAGGAGGGGATCCCGGCGGCCGCGGCTTCGGCGACGACCATCCCGTAGGCTTCCGAGCGGGAAGGCAGGAGCAGAAGGTCCGCGCTTCCGTAGAGTGCGTCGAGCTCGTCCTCGGCGAGTTCGCCGACGACCTCGGCTCTGCCTTCGGGGAGGTCTGCACAGGCTGTGCGCAGACGATGCGCATAGTCGGCCTCGACGATCGGTCCGGCGAAGGTGCAGTGCCAGGAGGTGAGCCTTCCTCGGTCATCTCGACCGCGCTCGTCAGCGATGATGGCCCGAAGTGCCTCGGTGATGAGCAGCTGCCGCTTGTTCTCCGTGACCGCCCCGATGCAGATGAAGTGTCCTCCCCCGCTTCCGGTCGCCTGGGCTCGCGCGGGATTGCCCGGTGGGGCCGCCTCGGCGTGGATTCCGTATCGGGAGGACAGCATTTCGGCAGTGAACCGGCTCGTCGTGATCACGCCCGCAGCCGACATCAGCGCGCGTCGTTCCTTCTCGAGCGCGGCAGACCACCGGCTTTGCGAGGCGGTGCCGGTCTGTGCGGCATCGTCGGCGGCCAGGGAATGGACGAGCACATGCACGCCCGCAGCCACACCTCGCCCGGGCGGTCTCGTCAGGTCGGGCAGGCCGGTCGCGATGAGTCCGTCGAGGAGGACGGGGCCGGGGGCGGCCTCGATGAGCGCGGCCACCGCAGAGGCCTCTGCTCGGCCGGGGCGGTCCCAGCAACCGGGCACAGTGTGGCGGACGATCGCGGCTTCGGCCGCCTCGGCGAGGGCCCGGTTGTAGGCCAGTCCCCCGCTGATGCGCCCGAGTTCGGGTTCGATGAGGTGGACCCTCACGGACGTCCCGGAACGGTGTAGGCGATGGAGGCGCGCGGGTTCTCGCGCAGGTCGAGCCGGATGCCGACGTCCGGTCGGTCGGCCAGGGCGTCGGAGAGCCGGTGGCCGATGTACTCGGCGACGGCTTCGGTGGTGCTCAGGCGTCCGCGGAAATCCGGATGCTCATCGAGGTTGGCATAGCGCAGCGGTTCGAGTGCCGCGTCGAGGAGGCTCATCGCCTCACCGATATCGAGGACGACCGAATGCTCATTGAGATCCGCACGGCTGAAGGTCGCCTCGACGGCGAGGGTCGCTCCGTGCATCGCCTGCGCCGGTCCGAAGAATTCGTGCGGCAGACTGTGGGCGATCATCACGTGGTCGTTGACGGTCAGACTGAACATCGTCTCCTCCTCAGGTCTCGGGGCCGCGGATATGGTCCGACCCCGGTTGTCGGCTGGTCATCGGCGCGTGGGGCCGCTCGCGTTCTCGGTGACTTCCCCGGCCTGGACCGCGCCGGGATCCGCGCCCTCATCGGCCCGAGAGTAGTCGATGACGTGGCACAGGGTCTCGGCCGCAAGCTCTCCGCCTGAGCAGAGTGCCTCCATCAGACTCGGCAGCTCGCACCACGAAGAGGAACCGGTGAGCAGCGCATCGAAGCGATCGTCTTCGAGTGCCCTGAATGCCGCCTGCATCCTCTGCCTCCGAGTGCGCCGCGCCCGATGCCCGGCGGCGACCTCGCCGACCTGGGAGGCGATGATGCTGAGGCGACGAGCATGGAAGTCGGCTCCCAACGGCACGGTGGGGCTGTCGTCTCCGTACCAGGACGCTTCGACCAGCGTGGCGTCGTCACCGGTGATCTCGAGCCCCCGTGCCAGACCGTTCTGGTGGCCGGAGGTGTGGATGACGACGTCGCAGTCGCCCGCGGCTTCTTCCGGGGCCACGGCAACGAGTCCGAGGGCACTGAGCTGCGCGCGACGGCTGGGGCTGCTGTCGACGACTTCAAGACGGTCGAGCGGCATGCGGGAAGCCAGCAGCGCCGTGGAGGCGCCGATCATTCCGGCGCCGACGATCGCGACGCGGTCGGCGATGCGCGGGGGGTGCTGCCAGAGTATGTTGATCCCGGTCTCGACGGCTCCGGCCAACAGTGCCCGATGGTCGCCGATTCCGTCGGGGACGGCGTGGATGTCATCGACTGGCACGACGTGATGGCTGTGGTGGGGCAGGAGACCGAAGACCCTGCGCCCGATCCACTCGGCGGGACCTTCGTCGACGATCCCGACGGCGAGATAGCCGTAGGAGACGGGGAACGGAAACTCGCCGAGCTGGTGGGGTGCGCGCATCAGTCCTGCGATCCGGGCGGGGATCCCTCCGGTGTGCACGAGCGTCTCGGTGCCCTTCGACACCGCCGAGGCAGTCGTGCGGATCCGCACTTCCTCCCCTGACCGCGGATCCGCATGCGGGGTCGGCACCTCGCGCCAGCCCCCTTGCCGGGCGGCTTCGGTCCAGTACTGCCAAGCCATACTGCGATCCTACAGGTGGTGCCCCGATCAGTGGGGACCGAAAAGGCCGCTACCGTGATCGGCCGTGTGCTCCCACCGGCTGACTTCGACGTCTGGATCGGCCCCTGACCTCTGACCATCGGCCCGCTACCCTGAGGGCATGACCTCATATTTCCTCAAACAGCGTGAAGCCGTGCCGACGGGTTTCTTCGCGGCCGAGGCCGCAGGTCTGCGATGGCTGGCCGAACCGGGAGCTGTTCCCGTCGTCGAAGTCGTCGACGAGGGCGAGGACTTCCTGCAGCTCGAACGACTCGAGGAGACCGGTCCCCACGCCGCGGCGGCCATCGACTTCGGGCGCAGGCTGGCACGTCTGCACGATGCCGGAGCTGCCGGATTCGGCTTTTCGCCGGCCGCACCGGCATTCTTCGGCCCTCTCGACTCCCCGTTCGAGGTGTCGACGGAGTCGGTGACCTCCTTCTCCGAATTCTGGGCCTCGCAGCGCCTGACACCGCTCCTCTCCTCCGTCGAGGGAGCCCTGACAGGTGAGGAGAGGGCCACTGTCGCCTCGGCGGTGGAGGCGATCTCTGCGGGCCGGTTCGATGGAATCGGAGGAGAGGGCACCGAGGCTCCGGCTCGCGTCCACGGTGACCTGTGGGCGGGGAACCTCATGTGGACGTCCGGCGGGTGCACCCTCATCGATCCAGCGGCCCATGGTGGTCACCGGCTGGAGGATCTCGCCCTGCTCGCCCTCTTCGGCACCCCGTTCCTCGAAGAGATCTTCTCCGGCTATGAGCAGGCCCATCCGATGCCGGAGGACTGGCGACAGGACCTTCCGGCGCACAGCTTCTTCGCCCTGCTCGCCCACGTCCGGATCTTCGGGCGGGGCTTCCTCGGCCAGACCCTGCGGGCTGCACGAACGATCACTGCTCGCGCACAGAGTCTGGACCGATAGCCATGCCCTCCGTACGCATCTACTTCAGCGAGATCTCCACCGGATCGGAGAACAGTCCGCCTGCGAATGTGAGCCGGTTCGGATCGACGTCTTCGGGCACGTCGAAGACGAGGACGCCTTCGGCCGTGTTCCCGGGATTGATCTCCTCGAGGAAGAGGATGTTGTCCTCGGCTGCGTAGATGCCGGCTTCGGAATCCGCCGAGTAGGTATTGCCCTCGTCGTCACCGAGTTTGATGTCGTCCTCGAAGAAGTAGTTCGGATCCGAGCCGGTGTTCTTCACCGACATGGCGACCTGGACGAACTGTCCCTGGGCCTGCGCACCGAGGTATTCGTCGCCGACCTTCGAGACACCGTCCTCGACGGAGTCAACGGTGATCTCCCAACCGTCGGCGGCGACCGTGTCGCCGATGCCGTGTTCCGCCTCTTCGGCCGGCTTGTCTGCGTTCTCCTCCTCAGCAGACCCTTCCGGCTGCTGGCCACCGGCAGAGTTGGACTCCGCCGAATCGGTGGAGGCCTCGTCTCCCCCGCCGCTGACGGCGCCGAAGAAGGCGATGACGACGATGATGACGATCAGCCAGAACCACCAGCGTTTGAGCAGCGGCTTCTTCTGCTTCGGCGGTTTCTGCCCATAGCCGGGATGATTCTGCGGCGGGTAGGGACCGCCGGGGTATCCGGGTGAGGGAGTCTGCTGCTGCGGTGCCCATTGCTGCGGACTCTGAGGATGCTGCTGATGAGGCGGCTGAGGTTGAGGCGGGACCGGAGAGTTCTGCGAGTTCTGCGGGTGGGACATGGCGCTCCTTCGAAACGGCTTCTGACTGACTCCTTCAGCCTCGTCTCGATTCCCCTCCGGCGCGTCCGCCGACGGGCTGGACCCCGACAGCCGATCGGTTGACAGCCACCAGCCGATCGGCGGACGGCACGCGTCAGTGCCCGCGGTTACGATTCTTCTGTGTCAGATCATTCCGTCCCTCCGTCCGCCAGCGGCCGTGAGTCCTCCGCCCCCGGCACCGTCGGTCGCGGTCGTCCCGCCGGCGTCCGCTTCGCACTGTCGCGGAAGATCCCTCGCGGTGTGCGAATCGCGGGAAGCATCCTCATCGGCATGGTGTTGTTCCTCTTCGGGCTCCTCTGCTCGGCGATGGCGCTGACGGCGAATGCCTGGGCGTTCTCCGACGGGGTGCTCAATGACACCGGAATCGTCGCCGTGCTGCTGCTCGTCCCCGTCTGGGGATCGGTGTTCCTGCGTCACAGATGGCCGTGGGTCCCTTTCATCGCCGGGGCTGGGCTCACCATCGCATGGGGTGATGCCCTGCTGCTTCTCATCGCCCTGTTCCACCTCGTCATCCGGGCGCCCAAACGACAGGTGGTCACGGCCTCGGTCGTGGGGACCACCCTCGTCGTCCTGGGCACTGTGCGGATGTGTCTGGCTCCGGCACAGCACAACCCCTTCAGCATCTTCTTCCTGCCGGACCCCGCGCAGGTCACGGGCGTCGAAGCCACGATCCCTCCCGAGGACTCGTTCCTGGCCATCGGAATCATGACGATCGCCGCCTGCGCCATCGGACTCGGCATCAGCCTCGGCGTGGGCGTGCTTCTGCGACGGACCAGGAGGATGCGAGCCGTGGAGTCGCTCGCGCAGCGCGAGTCGCTGCGCAACGAATCGCTCACGGCCGAACTCGCCCGGCAGTCCGAACGCGAACTGCTGGCGCGCGAACTCCACGACACGCTCTCTCACC
Organism: Brevibacterium renqingii; assembly: GCF_017808095.1. Lineage (NCBI taxonomy): Bacteria > Bacillati > Actinomycetota > Actinomycetes > Micrococcales > Brevibacteriaceae > Brevibacterium > Brevibacterium renqingii. The sequence continues at coordinate 171,599 of NZ_JADBHG010000005.1, forward strand.
GCCTGTCGGTGATCTCGCTGCACAGCGGGGCCCTGGAGGTGGGCGCTCAGGCCGACCCCGAGGTTGCTTCGACCGCGTCTGCCCTGCGGCAGGAAGCGCGAGCATCGTTGGAGGATCTGCGCCACCTGGTGGGTGGGGTCAGAGACGGCAATCTCGCAGACCTGCGCCCGGGACACGGACAGCCCGCGCCGCCGAACAGCGCGTCGATGCGCTCGATTCCGCAGCTCATCGCCTCCGTTCAGTCCACCGGAACGATCATCCGTCCCTCGATCATCATCCAGGACGTCGACACGTGCCCACCGGCTCTCGACCGCGCGGTCTACCGCATCGTCCAAGAGGCGCTGACCAATTCGATGAAGCATGCGCCGAACTCACCCGTGACCGTGGACGTCAACGTCTCAGCGGCGGGCGGGGCACGGATCTCGGTAGCGAACCCGTTGGCCCAGGAGCGCAGATTCCCGGATGCACCGCCTCGCCCCCAGTTCGCCCCTGACTCGGCTGCCCGCCGCACCTCGGGCGCTGCCGCGCCGGTTCCCGAACCGGCGACGGACTTGGCCTCCACCGGTACGGGCTCCGGGCTGGAGGGGATCCGCGAACGGACCGACATGTTCGGAGGGCACGCCTCGTTCGGAGTGCGAGGCGAGGAGTTCCTCGTAGAAGCGGAGTTCCCGCCGTTCGCCGCGGAAGCCTGACCCGAAGGCCGCCCGAGTCCCCGCCGAACCGTGTCATCGCCCTCGGGTAATGTGACGCTCATGAACCAAGCCGTCCCGATCCGCGTCATCGTCGTCGACGACGATCCCATGGTCATCACCGGAATCAAGGGAATTCTGCAGGCCGCAGAAGACATCGACGTGGTCGCTTCGGCAGCCAGCGGCGAAGAAGCCATTGAGAAAGTCGCGCTGCACTACCCCGACGTCGTGCTGATGGACATTCGGATGCCCGGGATCGGTGGGATCGAAGCGATCGAGCGTCTCCTCAACAGCGTGCGAGCACCGAAGGTGGTGGCTCTGACGAGCATGGACAGCGACGATCACCTCTTCCGCGCACTCGAGGCCGGAGCCGCCGGCTACCTGCTCAAGGACATCGGCCCGGTGGAGCTCGCCGTCGCGGTCCGGAAGGCCCAGGCAGGAGAGCCCATTCTGGCGCCGCAGTCCATGCGGCGCATGATCGCCAAGGTCACTTCGAATCCCGACCATCGTCTGCAGCGCGAGGCCGAGGCTCTGCTCGCCGAACTCACCGATCGAGAGATGGAGATCGCCGAACTCGTCGCCGAGGGGCTGTCGAATCAGGAGATCGCCGCGGCCACGTTCATGAGCCAGGCCACCGTGAAGACGCATCTCAACCGGATCAACATCAAACTCGATACGAACAATCGTGTGCGTGTCGCCACCACAGTGGTGCGCGCTCGGAAGTTCTGACCAGAATTCATCGTTTCTTTATCACCCACGGCAGAAGTGATTCCTCACTCCGTCTAAAATCAGCAGTGATGGTTGCTGAGTCTTATGTCGAATCCGAGAATATAATCGGCAGCCCCTCAGATCGTAGTCCCTGGACGGCTCGAGCAAAGGGGCTGCTGTCCCAGGCAACCTCATTCTGGGCCCTGGCGCTCGCTTTCATCGCGGTGACCGTGATTGCGGCGGGCCCTCTGCGTGTCTGGGACTATAAGCTCAACCGACGCTGGCTCTACCTCGCCGATCCCGATCTCGTCTGGTTCGCTCAGCACATCCTCGATCCCATCGCCGGACAGGCCGTCTGCTTGCCCGTACTGGCGATCACAGCGATCACCCTGGCCTACCGAAGGCGCTCTTGGCGCCCGGTCGCATTCGCCCTGGGCACCGAGGCCGCGTTCTTCCTCGGTGTCGGTTCGCTGAAGATTCTGCTCGCCCGACCGGCGACCACTCTGCACGATCCGAGGTTCTTCCAGGGCGGCCTGCTCGAACTCGGTGACCGCGGAATCAGCTATCCGTCCGGCCACGCCGCCGAATCCGTGCTCATCTACGGCGCGGTCGCCTATCTCATCGCGACCTACAGCAGTGCGTCCACCAGGACGGTGCGGCTTCTGTGGTGGGCAGTGGCCGCGATCGGCGTGAACTCCGTGGTGGTGTCATTCCTCCTCGGTTGGCATTGGGCAACCGACCTCATCGGCGGCCTCCTGGCCGGCGGTCTGTTCCTGCGGATCCTCATGACGGTCGACCGACGGCTGTCGGCCCCGCCCTTCTGAGGCTGCGTTCGTCACAGGCTCGCGTCATCGAGATCAGCGAACGTCGTCGACCTGCTCTCGACGAGGTCGAACCACGGACCGGTCTGCGGCAGCTCATGAGTGAAGAAATAGCGCGCGGCCGCAATCTTCCCGCGCAGAAACGCCGAGTCACCGCGGACGCTGGCAGTCTCCTCTGCGGCCCTGCCCTGCTGCAGCCACAGCCACGCCACCACAGTATGTCCGACCGCTTCTAAGTAGGTCCACGCATTCTCGAGGGCACGGGCCGGGTCCTTGTCGGCCCATACTGCGGCGGTGACGGACTCGATGCGGTCGGCGGCGGAACCGAGCGCCGCGCATTCTGCGCTCCATTCGGGGTCGTCGGCCGCCTCGGCGAGGGTCGTTCGCATCTGTTCGAGCAGAACCGACAGTCCCGCCCCCTCGGACATGATGGCCTTGCGGCCGAGCAGGTCCTTGGCCTGGATGCCGTGCGTGCCTTCATGGATCGGGTTGAGCCTGTTGTCCCGATAGAGCTGCTCGACATCGTGGTCACGGGTGTATCCCGCCCCGCCGAGCACCTGGATGGCGTGGTCATTGGCCTTCAGGCACCATACGCTCGGCCAGGTCTTGACGATCGGAGTGAGCACGTCGAGCAGCAGCGCCGCCCGCTCACGCTCGGACTGCGATCCGCCCGTTTCGGCCTCGTCGAGGAGACGCGCCGCATAGAGGATGAGACCGAGACCGCCCTCGACGTAGCTCTTCGACGACAGCAGCATGCGCCGAACGTCTGCGTGCTCGACGATCGGGATCTGGCCGGAGTCCGCACCCCTGGCACCGTCGGGGCGGCCCTGGCGACGGTCGCGGGCATAGCGGAGGGCGTCGAGGTATCCGTGGTATCCGATGGCCACGGCTCCCGCGCCGACTCCGATGCGTGCTTCATTCATCATGTGGAACATGCAGGCCAGACCTTGGCCCTGCTCCCCGACGAGGTGGCCGATCGCGCCGGCGGAGCCTGCCGGCCGGTGGGCACCTTCACCGAACGACAACAGGGTGTTCGTTGTCCCGCGCCATCCCATCTTGTGGTTGAGCCCCGACAGGACGACGTCGTTGCGCTCACCGAGGGTGCCATCGTCCTCGACGAGATGTTTCGGAACGAGGAACAGGCTGAGTCCCTTAGTGCCGGGACGGTCGCCCTCGGCACGAGCGAGTACGAGATGGACGATGTTCTCCGACAGTTCGTGGTCGCCGCCCGAGATCCACATCTTCGTACCGTGGAGCCGAAAGGCCCCCTCGCCGGCTTCGGGGTCCGGCACAGCCTTCGTCGTGACATCGCCCAAAGAGGAACCGACCTCGGGTTCGGACAGGCACATGGTGCCGAAGAAGCGTCCGTCGAGTTCGGGCAGGACGTAAGTCTCGACCTGTTCCGGGGTTCCGTACTCGAGCAGCAGATTGGCGTTGGCCATGGTCAGCATCGGGTAGCTGGCGGTGGCGATATTGGCCGCCTGGAACCACGCGAAGCAGGCCTTCGCCACCGTCTGCGGCAGCTGGATCCCGCCGACGCTCTCATCCATCGTCGCCGACAGCAGTCCGACTTCTGCGAACTGGTCGAGCGCGGTCTTGATCTCCGGGATGACGGTGACCGTCGTACCGTCGAAGGTCGGTTCGTTGAGATCTGATTTCCTGGAGTGCGGTGCGAACTGTTCCTTGGCCAGCTGCTCGCTCGCCGAGAGCACCGAGTCGAAGACCTCACGCGAGTGGCTCGAGAAGCGCTGCCTGCGGCAGAGTTCGTCGACCTTCAGCCAGTCGTAGAGAAGGAAGTCGATGTCCCTGGCGGAGAGGAGGGATTCCGTTGCCTGCACGGCGCCTTTGCCTGTGTTCTGATCAGTCACAGCTCTCAGTCTAAGCTAATCGTTCGTTAAGTAAAGGGTCTACGGCGGAGGATCATCCCTTCGATCAGGGAACCTCTCTTCTTCTGCTCAGAACTGAATTCCGCGTGTCAGCGCTCCGTCAATGAGTAGATTTGCCCCCGAGGTACGGCTGGACCGCGGACTCGACAGGAATACGACGCTAGCAGCCGTCTCTTCGGGTGTGCCCATTCGACCGCTCGGATTGAGTCCGAGCGCATAGTCGAACAGTTCAGGATCGTCTGCCTCGATCCCTGGCCAGACTCCTCCCTCATGATACGTATTGCCGGGTGAGACGGTGTTGATCCGCACTCCGCTCCCTGCCAGTTGCAGCGCAAGACCGGCCATGTAGCCGATGATCGCAGTCTTCATCGTTCCGTAGGGTCCAGACGCGAAGTCCGCCTCTCTGCCGGAGACACTCGAGATGGCAATCAGCGATGCCACATCGCTTTCCTTCAGATACGGGATCACCGCTTTGGACAGATTGACCGTGCCCATCAGATCAACATTGAAAGATTGGTACCAGTTCGCTTCGGTGTCGGGAATCGCGAGCGCACTGACACTGCTGACGACCATGTCGATTCCGCCGAACTCTTCGGCGGTGGCCAGGACCCAGTCACTCAACGCGACACTGTCACTGACATCGAAAGCAGTTCCGATCGCTCTTCCCTGAGACGCGAACTCCATTTCGGCATCGACTACCGCCTGAGCGCTGCGAGCGCAGAAGGCCACGTCGGCCCCTTCTGCCAAGAATGATTCGACGATGGCACGGCCTATACCCCTTGTCCCGCCGGTGACCATTGCGGTCTTGCCGCCGATCTTCAGATCCACTGTTCCTCTTCCCCCTTGCTCATCGCGACTCGAGTCACCCGACCGCGAGAATCGCGCTCTTCGTCTATAGAAGTTCCCGTGCACGCTGACGCAGGTCTGCGTGAAGCCCGTTGAATGCGCTCCTTACCGGAAGCAGTGACTTCGCAACTTTCGTCACGACGCTGTAGTTCGTATCGACCACGTTGGCGACTGGAACCAGAGAGATCTGAGTCAGCAGCTGGTAAGCATCCATGATCTCAAGATCGAAGAGCTCGGCGAGCCAGCGGATCATCTGCACCTGAGAGATCCTCCATGAGTCTTCCATCGGTCGTGAAGAACCCACGACCATCCAGTGTTCGTCACTTTCCAGCCGCGGCCACAGAGGGCCGCTTCCCTTGACGAGATCGACGATGATCGTCGAGTTCATGGCCCCTTCGACTGCGGTGCCGCACGCTTCGCCTTCTCCTTGCCGGTAGTGTCCATCTCCGATGGAGAACAGGGCCCCTTCGACGTTCACCCCGAAGAATGCGGTGGTGCCGGCCCTCATCTCCGGGGTGTCCATGTTCCCGCCGAAGCGCTCAGGTGTAAGAGAGGAGTGGACTTCCCCGCCTGCGGGTGCGACTCCGACCGTGCCCAGCATAGGCTCGACCGGCAAGGCAAGTTCGAAATCACCAGCCCGATTCTGAAAGCCCACGGTCTGCGCTTCTGAGTCGAGTTCATAGATCCAAGCGGCTTCGGGCAATGCTTCATGAAGAAGGCTTGTGCGATCCGTTGCCGTCAGTCCGCCGAACAGCGGAATCGTCGCAGATGCGCCCCACCGGCGAGCGGGAGTGAGATCAACGATGTGGATCGCCAATGTGTCCCCGGGCTCGGCGCCATTGACATAGAACGGACCAGTCTGCGGATTCAGCCGATGAGGGTCCAGTTTCGAGCTGGGCACGTCCGACCGTGAGGTTATTGCATTGTTGAACGCATCTTCGGACCACAGTTTCAAAACGGTTCCGGGCTGGATCGTCGCCGCGGGGGCCACCCCACCGAAGGTGTAGACGAACTCATCGGGCCTGGGGACGAAGTCGATGATCTCCATATCTCATGGTATGTGATGCAGGACACAGAACCAATAGGGAGACTACGGTCGCCGCGGCGCTGACGGACGGCGGCCGGTCAGGGCTCTTTCCAAGTCGCCTGCGGTCGCCATTAAGATCTCTACAGCCAGGAACTTTCGATCGGAATCTGCATTGACCCTGCCCGTACCAATGAGGGAGAAGGTGGAGCAGAACTCCGTCTGGCACCACGCACTACGTGAAAGGCAGACTCTATGCCCTCCCCAGCCGATTCCGACACAGCGGACTCCACGCCCCAGGATCAGCCGACCTCGAAGGCCGTCCGCATCCTGCGCAACTACCGATTCCCGCTCTTCATCCTCGCCGGGGTCGTCATCGGTGCCGTCATCGGGCTCGTCTTCGGCGAACGCGCCACCGTCATCAAGCCATTCGGCACCCTGTTCATCAATATGATGTTCACTCTCGTGGTGCCATTGGTGTTCTTCTCCATCGCCTCGGCTGTCTCCGGCATGTCCTCCGCAGCGCGCCTGGGCAAGATCATGGGCAGCATGCTCGGCGTCTTCGCGGTCACCGGCGTCATCGCCTCCATCGTCATGGTCGCCGCGCTCTGGCTCTTCAACGCCACGGAGGGTGTGCAGGTCGAGATGCAGGAGCCGAAGAACGTCGAGGAGGTCGGCTCCATCGGTGAACAGCTGGTCCAGACCGTCGTCGTCGACGATTTCTCGAAGATCCTGTCGGCCGAGCACATGCTCGCTCTCATCGTGTTCGCAGTCATCGTCGGCTTCGCAACGAGCAGGATCGGGGAGGCCGGCAAGCCCTTCGCACAGTTCCTCTCCTCCGGCACCGAGGTGTTCCTCAAGTTCACCTCGATCATCATGTACTACGCCCCGATCGGCCTCGGCGCCTACTTCGCGGCCCTCATCGGCGATCTCGGCGCCCAACTCGTCGGCGACTACGTCCGCGCCTTCCTCGTCTACTATCCGGTGGCGATCGTCTACTTCATCGTCGCTTTCACGTTCTATGCGTTCTTTGCCGGAGGACGCCGCGGAGTCACCCGCTTCTGGGGCAATGTCCTCGAACCGACGGCGATCTCCCTGGGGACCTCGTCCTCGGTGGCGGCGATCCCGGCGAACCTCCGTGCCGGTGAACGCATCGGAGTGCCTCGAGACATCCGGGAGACGATCGTACCGATCGGAGCGACGATCCACATGGAGGGCTCGAGCCTGTCGGCGATCCTCAAGATCGCGTTCCTCTTCGCCGTCTTCCAACGAGACTTCTTCACGATCGAGAACATCCTCCTGGGCATCGCTGTAGCCCTGCTGGCAGGGATGGTCATGGCCGGAATCCCCTCGGGCGGCTTCATCGGTGAACTCATGATCATCACGCTCTACGGTTTCCCGCCCGCCGCCCTGCCGATCATCCAGATCATCGGCACAGTCATCGACCCCCCGGCGACCACGGTCAACGCCGTAGGCGACCAGTCGAGCTCCATGATGGTCGCGCGCATCCTCGACGGAAAGGACTGGATGGACAAGGAGCAGGAGGGATCCGCAGCCGCAGAACCGGAGACGGACACGGCTCGCGCTGCGAACCGATGATCACGATTTGATTCCTTAGGCTCCTCCGTTCTTGTCACACTTGCGCAGAGATGAGCATGTGAAGACTCAGGCTGCACGGAAATGTTTCGGTCCTGACGCATCACTGCAATGCGGCGTTCTCCCGCCTGAGACCTGTTCCAAGGGAACTTCCAGAATTCGGCAAGCGACGCTCATTCAGACTGACGATACTCGGTGACGTCAACGCCCGTTGTTTTCAAAAGGAGCCTCACATGCCGACCACGACCTCGCACCTGCGTCCTTCCGCTGTTCTCGCCGCAAGCCTCGGGCTGGCCAGCGTCCTGTTGCTGACTGTCTCGACCAATGCCGCACAGGCGACCCCGACAGCCTCTGCCGCACCTGTGACCGATCAACCCGGTTCGTCGTCGTCCGCCCCACAGTCCACCGGGCATCCGACGGAAGCAGCCGAATACGCCGACAGGCTCGTCACCGCTTGGTCACACGGGAACGATCAGGAGGTGAAGGAACGGGCCCATCCGAGCGTCGTCCAGGCTCTGGCCGGTCATGGGACAGCTCATATCAAGCAGTGGCGCAGGATCACGGCCGATGCCGACTCGGAACACACCGCCGCCGTCTACGTGAATCGTGAGACCGGAGACGTGCTGACCCTGAGCGTGGACAACAGGGCTGCCGACCGCGGCTCCGAAGGCGCTGTCGAACGGGTTCGATTCGACAGCTGAGACTGCCCCTGCGGGCGACGGCTGGGCACGAGTAGACTCGGGTTCCATGATCAGCCTTGAGAAGATTCCTCGTCGCAGCTATACCGACGGCTCGACCCCTCTGGAGCCTCTGCCGCGCCTCTCCGCCGAACTCGGAGGGCCGCAGATCTGGATCAAACGGGACGACCGTCTGGGGCTGACTCAGGGCGGCAACAAGACCCGCAAGCTCGAGTTCCTCATCGCCGATGCGCTTGAACAGGGCGCGGATTCGCTCATCACCGTCGGAGGCGTCCAGTCCAATCACTGCCGACTGACTTTGGCGGCCGCGCGGCGTGAGGGGCTCGAATGCCATCTCATCGTCGAGGAGGATCTCGGTCCGGAGGGAACCGGACTCGGTCCTGCCGGTGCCAACCCACCCGAACACACCGGCAATTTCCTGCTCTTCGACCTCCTCGGCGCCGATTCGGTCACCGTCTTCGGCAATGGCAGCGACCTGCTCCGCGAAGCTCAGGCGCTGGCCGACCGGCTGAGGGGTGAAGGCAAGACGCCGTATGTCATCCCCGTCGGAGGTTCGAACGTCATCGGCGCACTCGGGTACGTCGACTGTGCCGACGAACTGCTCAAACAGATCAACGCCGCCGAACTCGACGTCGCAGCTGTCGTCTCCCCCAGCGGGTCGGCGGGCATGCAAGCGGGACTGGTCGTGGGCCTGCACGGAGCAGGCAGCGAGATCCCGGTACTCGGCATCAATGTCAGCCGCTCCCGGTCTGAACAGGAGCCAAAGATCGTCGAACTCGTCGATTCCACTGCCGATTTCCTCGGCCTTCCCCCCGTCCCCCGCGACCACACGGTGGGTCTCGGCGACTACGTCGGAAGCGGCTATGCCCTGCCGACAGAGGGAATGGTCGAAGCCGTGCGTCTCTTCGCCCGCGCCGAGGGAATCCTCCTCGACCCCGTCTACACCGGCAAGGCCGCAGCAGGACTGATCGATCTCATCCGTCAGGGCAGGTTCGGAACTGACGAAACAGTGGTATTCATGCACTCCGGTGGTGTGCCCGGCCTCTACGCACGAGCCCGAGCATTCGACTGACCGATCCGCACTCTCACCAACTCGGCGAAAGGCACAGACATGACGGTATCGACAGCAGATCTCTGGGACGAGCGTGGCGAGGACCTCTACTCGATCGCCCTGGACTTCGGCGACTTCGGAGCCAAGACCTCCTTCTCCGGCCCCGCCCGCACCATTCGCTGTTTCCAGGACAACGCCCTGGTCAAACGGACCCTCAATCAGGCCGGCGACGGTGCCGTGCTCGTCATCGACGGCGACGGGTCGATAGCCACCGCGCTCATGGGCGACATGATCGCTGAGGCGGGAGTGCGCAACGGCTGGGCGGGAGTCGTCATCAACGGTGCCGTCCGCGACCGAGCCGCGCTGGCCGAGATGGACTTCGGAGTCAAAGCACTCGCCAGTAACCCTCGCAAGAGCGCGAAGGAGGGAGCCGGTGAGATCGATGTGATCGTCGAGATCGGCGGTGCGACCATCCGACCCGGTGCCATGGTCTTCGCCGACGCCGACGGGGTCGCGGTCGAGAAGTAGGCACGGCGGTCCGTCAGAACCTCGGCCGCGCTCCGCTGAATCGACAGCAGCGGAGTCAACGGTGGATGGTGTCGAAGTCCTGTTCGGCAGCGCCCCAAACGTCAGCGACGGCGATCCGGTCACCCTCAGTAAGCTTCTCAACAGTCTGCCGGTTGTAGAGGTAAGACCACTCACCGGCTGAGACGTCTCCGGTGACCATGAGCACGTCGAAGTCGAATGTCGCCCGCGACGCCGCCTGGACGATGGCCGCGGTCGCTTCCATGTCTGCGGACCTCTGCTCATCCGAGGCGAAATCGACGTAGAGGCGATCCGCATCGACCTCCTCGTCGTAGTCCGGATTCGACTCGGACTCGAGCCGCACTTCGACCTCGTCCAAATCCTCGGACAGATACTCGGAGAGGTCTTCGGTCGTGTCGAATCCCTGGGCCACGACTTCCAAGGTTTGCGTCGGCGTCGATTCCGCCTCGGGCTCTGTCGCGCTGTCGCTGCACGCGCTGAGCCCGAAGAGCGCAACGATCAGCGCCCCGGCGACCGCGGAGGCAGGGACGGTCTTCGAAACGAACCACATAGGAACCACCCTATCGACGAGTGTCCCCCGATGTCGCATCGCTTCGCCCTCACCTGCTATCGGCCGGGGCGCTTCGGCAAGCCTCACTGAGCGGCGCGACCTCGAACGAGGCGGCGCTCGACCGCTGACCCCGGGCGGCGAGACGGAACCGCCTCACCGCCCGTGACCACATCGCTTCCAGCGCGTCGATCAGCGATCCCTGCTGACGCGGGCGACCGCAGCTTCCGGGCGCAGGTCGAGGCGGCGCAGAAGCTGTGCATTGAGCGCCACGACGATCGTCGAGATCGACATGAGGACAGCACCGACGCTCATCGGCAGGACGAAGCCGATCGGTGCGAGGATGCCCGCTGCCAGCGGCACGGACAGCAGGTTGTATCCGGCCGCCCACCACAGGTTCTGCTTCATCTTCCGGTAGGTCGCGCGCGAGAGCTCGACGACGGACAGGACGGAACGCGGGTCATCGGAGGCGAGGATGACTCCGGCCGAACCGATGGCCACATCGGTGCCGGCGCCGATGGCGATGCCGACATCGGCCTGCGCCAAAGCCGGCGCGTCGTTGACGCCGTCACCGACCATCGCGACCCGCTTGCCCTCGTTCTGCAGTTCGCTCACCTTCGCAGACTTGTCTGCGGGGTGGACACCGGCGAACACGCGATCGATGCCGAGCTCGGAAGCGACCGACTGGGCAACCGCCTCGGCATCACCGGTGATCATGACCACCTGGGCACCCATGGCATGCAGGGCGTCGACGGCGTCTCGGGACTCCGGTCTGATCTCATCGGCCAAACGCAGCGCACCGATGACCTCACCGGCTTCGATCACGTGCAGGATGATGGCACCTTCGCTTCGCCAGTGGTCGGCGGCCGCGACCTCGGAGGCATTGTGCTCCTCGAGCAGCTTCGGCCCACCCACCTCGACGGTGGAGCCGTCGATCTCGGCCTTGACGCCGACCGCAGGCGAGGAGGAGAAGTTCGCCGCCGACGGCACCTCGAGTCCGCGTTCGTCGGCCGCACGGACGATGGCACGGGCCAAGGGGTGTTCGCTGTCGGCCTCGGCCGCGGCGGCCAGGGCGAGCACTTCGTCCTCATCACGCTCGAGTGCCTCGACGCCGGTGACGGTGGGTTCGCCCTTAGTGAGGGTTCCGGTCTTGTCGAAGAGCACGGAATCGACCGTGCGCATCGTTTCGAGTGCGAGACGGTCCTTGATGAGCACTCCTGTGCGGGCGGCACGTTCGGTGGCGATGGAGACCACCAGCGGGATCGCCAGACCCAGGGCATGGGGACAGGCGATGACGAGAACGGTGATCGTGCGCACGACAGCGGAATCCGGCATGCCGAGCAGCGACCAGACGATCGCCGTGATGATCGCCGCGCCGAGCGCGAACCAGAACAGCCATGCCGAGGCCTTGTCAGCGATCCGTTGGGCACGCGAGGACGAGTTCTGCGCATCGGAGACCAGCTTCTGGATCCCGGCCAACGCCGTATCGTCGCCGATGGCCGTGATCTTCAGCCGCAGGCCCGAATCGGTGGCGATGGTTCCTGCAACGACTGAGTCGCCCTCGCTGCGGCGGACTGTCGTCGACTCGCCGGTCACCATGGATTCGTCCATGCTCGCCGATCCGTCGATCACCTGCCCGTCGGCGGGGACCGCGGAGCCGGGCCTGACCAGGACGATGTCGTCGACTTCGAGCTCGTCGGGCGAGACGCTCACCACCTCGCCGTCGACGACCTTCTCCGCCTCATCGGGAAGGAGCGCGGCAAGGCTGTCCAGCGCCGAGGTGGTCTGCGCCAGTGAACGCATCTCCATCCAGTGCCCGGCGAGCATGATCACGACCAGCAGAGCCAGCTCCCACCAGAAGTCGAGCTGGGGGTCCAGCAGGCCGAGCGAGGAGCCCCAGGAGGAGAGGAAGGCGACCGTGATGGCCAAGGCGATGAGCAGCATCATCCCCGGACTGCGGCCCTTGATCTCGTCGAGGCCGCCGGTCAGGAACGGCTTGCCGCCCCAGAAGTACATGACGGTGCCGAGGATCGGCGAGAGCCAGCGCAGGACACCGAGCACACCGGTTTCGGGAACTTCATAGCCGACGAGGTGGCCGAACATCGGGCTGAAGGCGACGACCGGGATAGCGATGATGAGCATGATCCAGAACAGACGCCGGAACTGCGCGACATGGTCACCATGGCCGCCGTGTCCCCCATGCCCTGCGTGGCCCTCATGGCCGCCGTGACCCTCGTGGCTTCCGTGGCCGCCGTGCTCGTGCGCGACCGCGGCGCCGGAACGATCACTGCCGTGGTGGTCTGTGTGGCCTTCGTGCCCGGCATGTGCCGAGTGGTCAAGCCCCACACTGTGCTGCTGATGATTCTGCTGATTGCTCATACCCTCAACATATACCCCCTAGGGGTACCTTTCAATGGTGATTCACCCCACCGCTACCAAATACCTTGCATAGTTGCGCACCTATGGAACATACTTGCTCATACTGTTCATCTTCGGTTCTGGTCCGGGCGCTTGTGCTGCGCCATCGGACCGGGCAGCCGCCGAGAACCACACCCACCCTGGCTCGCCGATCGAGCCGGCCTCACTGCGGAGGAACCTCATGGACCTGCAACTCATCCTGGCGCTCATCGCCGGGATCGCGACGATCGTCGTCATCGTCTTGGCGACCCGCCTCGACGCCTTCATCGCCCTGCTCCTCGCTTCAGTCGTCACCGGGATCGTCGCCGGTCAGGACCTGCTCTCCATCGTCGAGTCGATCACCACGGGATTCGGCGACACCCTGGCCAGCATCGGCATCGTCATCGGACTCGGCGTCGGGATCGGAAAGATCCTCGAAGTCTCCGGTGCCGCCGATTCACTCGCCCGCGCGTTCCTGCGCGCCTTCGGCAAGGGCCGCGAGCCCTGGGCCATGGGCACAGTCGGCTCGCTCGTGTCCATCCCGGTCTTCTGCGACTCCGGCTACGTCATCATGAACCCGCTCGCCCGCTCCATCGCCCGCGTGAAGAGGGGCGGCTATGTCACCCTCGCACTCGCGCTGGGCTGCGGTATGACGCTGACCCACCATATGGTCCCGCCGACGCCCGGCCCCTTGGCGGCCACCGGCATCCTCGGCGCCGATATCGGGTCCGTCATCCTCGCCGGTCTCGTCTTCACCGTGATCCTCCTGCCCGTTGTCGTCGTCTACGCCCGCTGGATCGGGCCGAAGCTCGAACCCGTCCTCAACGCGGCGGTCAAACACGATGTCTACACAGAACTCGCAGCCACCTCGGCGAGCGCCTCCGGCACCACGTCCGCCGCCGCCACTGTCGACACTGACGGCACGACTGCGACGGAAGGCCCTTCGGCTTCCGGCGGCGTCGGGGCCGGCTCGGCCGACGTCGAGACCGAGACGTCGAAGAAGCCAGGTGCCTTCCTCGGATTCCTCCCGCTGATCGTGCCGCTGCTGCTCATCGTGGCCAACACCGTGGGCACCGCGATCGACAAGGACGCGCAGGGCGAGCTCGCCGGCGACGCCTACGAACCCTCGGCATGGGTCGCTCCTCTCGCTTTCCTCGGCAACCCCGTCATCGCTCTGATCATCGGCCTCGTGCTCGCCGTCTACACGCTTCTGCCGCGCCTGACCCCACGCAACACGGTCCAGGGGTGGCTTGCCGACGGTGCAGCCTCGGCCGGTCTCATCCTTCTCATCACCGGAGCCGGCGGCAGCTTCGGACTGGTTCTGCGCGAATCGGGCGTCGGCGACGCCCTTGCCGAGGCGATCGCCTCGATTAGCCTCCCGGCCCTCCTCGTGCCGTTCCTCATCGCCTCCCTCGTCCGTCTCGCACAGGGGTCCGGCACCGTCGCGATGATCACCGCCGCCTCGGTGACGGCACCGCTCATCGCACCGCTGGGCCTCGATCCGCTCGTCGCCGTCATGGCCTGCACGGCCGGTTCCATGGTCTTCTCCTACTTCAACGACTCGTACTTCTGGGTCGTCACCCGCTTCGCCGGCCTCGACGGAATCCACGCGATCAAGGGTTGGTCGGGAATCACCACGGCCGTCTGGCTCGGTTCCCTTCCGCTGCTGTTCGTGCTCGACTTGGTCGTATGAGCGAACGTCCCATGCCCCAGTCCGGAACGGCAGGCACCTGCGGCGCCGACCCGCGGATCCTCATCGTCGCCGATGACCTCACCGGCGGCAACGCCTGCGGTGCGCTCTTCGCCGAGGCGGGGCTGCGCACGATCACGGTCTCGGCGAACGATCAGGAGGCGGCGGTCGGCCTCGGTGGGTTCCTCGACGACTACGATGCCGTCGTCCTCAACGCCGATTCCCGGCATCTGCCGTCGCAGGATGCCGCCGAGCTCACCGAGGCGCTCATCGCCGCGGCCGGTGACGTCGATCTCGTGTCCTGCCGGATCGACACGACTCTGCGCGGAAATGTGGGGGCGACCGCCGAGGCGGCCCTGCGCGCACGAAGGAGGCTCGTCGCTTCCGCCGACCGGCAGAGGGACGACGGACGGCACCGACGCGTTCTGGGGCTGTGCATCCCGGCCTTCCCCGATGCCGACCGCACGACCGTCGGCGGCCGCCAGCTGCTCGACGGTCGACTGCTCGAACACACCGAGCTGCGTCATGACGTCCGCTCCCCCATGCTCACCTCCGACGTCGAGGAGATCCTGCGTTCCGGCACCGACCTCGAGTGCCGTCTCATCGAGATCTCCTCGGTGCTCGAGGGACGCAGCGCGATCCGCGCCGAGGTGCTCGAGGCGATCCGCTCCGGCGCCGAGGTCATCATCGCCGATGCGCTGACGACAGCCCACGTCGAGCTCGTCGGCTCCGTCGTCGCCGAGGTGAGCGCCGAGATCGCCGAGATCTCGATGGGAACGCCGCCGTCCGGTTCTCGCAAGAGCGCTGCTGAAGTGACCGGACGAAATGTCCGAGACCGCGCGGGACTGCCTCCCGACGAACTGCTCGACTGGGTGACGATCGACCCCGGCCCCGGCAGCCTCTCACTGGCGCTCTCCCTGCTGCCGACCCGCTCGGACGAGGTCCTCCTCGGCATCTCGGGATCCGCCACCGAGGTCACCCGCATGCAGCTGGCCGAGCTCGCCGGGGATCCGACGGTCGCGCTCATCCGCACCGTCCTCGACGAAGACAGCCTGCCCGACGTCGACGCGACGCTCGAACGGGTCGAAGAAGCCGCCTCGGCGCGGGCGATCATCATCGCGACTGTGCTCGAGTCCGGAGACCTGCTCGAGCTCAGCGACGAAGAGTCGGAGACAACGACGCGACGGCTGGCGATGATCGCAGCGGCGATCATGCACTCGGTCTCGGTCACCGGTCTCTACACGACCGGCGGCGACGTCACGGCCACCGTCATGCGGGAGCTCGGCGCGGTCGGCATGGAGGTGGAGAAGGAGATCGTGCCGCTGGCCGTCGGCGGCCGCCTCGTCGGAGGCCGCGCAGACGGGCTGCCCATCGTGACCAAGGGCGGCCTGATCGGAGGGCCGACCACGGCAGCACACTGCTTCGAATACCTCAAGGCGACCTCCCGCGTGAGGAGGGAATGACTTCACAGTGACAGCGTACGACTCCGCGACCATCGGCAGCATCCAAGCACAGACAACCATCTGAGGAGATTGACATGACAGCACCAGCACTCGCCGTCACCGTGGGCGACCCGGTCGGCATCGGACCGGAGATCACCGCACAGGTGCTCGCGGAGTTCGCCGGCAGGGACGATCAGCACGGAATCGCAGTGGCTGACCTCGCAGCGATGAAACGAGCCGTCGAGGTCCTCGACCTCGATGTCGAACTGCGCACGATCACCGACTGGTCGACCCCTTCGGCCGGTGAAGGAGTCATCGACGTCTTCGACATCGGCGTCCTCGGGACCGACCTGCCCGCTTGGGGCACCGTCGACGCGCGTGCCGGCCAAGCAGCAGTCACCGCCATCGAGGTCGCCGCGAAGGCGGCCATGGACCAGCAGATCGCCGGCATCGTCACCGGCCCCATCAACAAAGAGGCGGTCTGGAAATCGGGTTCTGCTCACCTGGGCCACACGGAGATGCTCGGGGAGCTGACCGGTGTGACGAAGCAGGACACCATGTTCGTCGTCGAGAACACGAAGGCTCCCGGGCACAAGCTGCAGATCTTCTTCGCCACCCGCCACATGTCTCTGCGCAAGGCCATCGACGCGCTCACCGTCGACGCGCAGATCGACTCCATCGAACGCGCTCATCGGGCCCTGCAGCTCTACGGAGTGCAGTCGCCGAGGCTGGCCGTCGCCGCACTCAACCCGCATGGGGGCGAGAACGGGGCCTTCGGCGATGAGGAGATCGAGATCCTGCGTCCCGCGGTCGAGCAGGTCAATGCCGCCGGAGACTTCGAAGTCGCCGGACCGATTCCAGCCGACTCCGTCTTCCACCAGGGGCTGACCGGACGCTTCGACGGCGTCCTCTCGCAGTACCACGATCAGGGCCATATCGCCTCGAAGACCTTCGACTTCGATGGGACGATCTCGGTCACCGTGGGCCTGCCGATCCTGCGGACTTCCGTCGATCACGGCACGGCCTTCGACATCGCCGGGCAGGGCATCGCCGACGCCGGGACGATGCGCTCGGCCTACCGGGCGGCGATCGGCTACGCTCCCTACGTCGACGGCATCCGCACCGAGTACCTGCCGCGCTGACTCCGACGGCCGCTTCCACCAGTGAGAGGACACCTTGAATGGCGATTCGGACAGGCACGCTGAGACGTCGCGAGGACATCCTGTCCCTGCTCAAGAGCGGGACCTGGACGATCGCGCGTCTGGCCGCCGAACTCGGCACCTCCGAATCGACGATTCGCCGCGACCTGCGCGAGATGGCCGAATCCGGCGATGTCATCCGCACGATCGGCGGCGCCACCGCCGCCGGCTACGTCGAACCGCCGCTGGGGCAGCGGATGGAGCACAATGCCGTGGCCAAGGACACGATCGCGACCTGGGCGCTGGGCCACCTCGCAGGCTCGAGTGTGCGCACGGTCTTCCTCGATGCCGGCTCGACGACCGTGCGTCTGGCCGACAGGATCCGCGACCGCGATGATCTCACCGTCGTCACCCGTGGGCTCGAGATCGCCCTCGCCCTGGCTCATCCGAGGGGCCCGAAGGTCATCATGATCGGCGGTGAGGTCTCGACGATGTCGCACGGGACCACCGGTGCCCTGAGCGATCATGCGCTAGGACGGATCCATGTCGACGTCGCATTCCTCGGCGCGGACGCCGTCGATCCGCGGAACGGACTGGGCGAACCGACGCTGGACGAAGCACGGACCAAGGAACTCATCGCCGAACGCGCCCGCAGCGTCGTCGTGCTCGCCGACAGCTCCAAGTCCGGCCGAGAGGTCGCCGCATGGGCGCCGATGCCGCCCGGGTGGGTGTGGATCGACGAGCACGGTTCGCACACTCACGGGTGAGGGCGCTCGGCGACCGGCCCGGCGCGGCTCGGCTCGGCCGAGCTCACACCTTCTGTTCGCGAGCCATCTGCCGCACGAAGACGGGAGCGGCGAACAGCGAGGGCAGCATGACGAAGCCCACCGGCACCGCGGTGATGACGATCGCCGACTGCAGAGCATCGACACCTCCGTCGCCGAGGCTGATGAGCACGGCCGCGGTGATGCCGATGAGCAGAGCCCAGGTGGCTCTCAACTTCGGCGAGGGCTCCCCTGAGGCCATGCACGACTGCGACATCGCAAATGACATCGAGTCCGTGGTCGTCGCAACGAAGGTCATCGTCAGGAGGAGGAAGCCGAGACTGATGATCAGCGACAGCGGCAGGTTGTCGCTGATCGCCATGACTGCGGCGGGCAGTCCGCCGTCCATGAGCGGCTTCGAGATCGAACCCTCGGTCCTCTGCTCGAGGAAGATGCCTGTGCCGCCGAGCACGGTGAACCAGAAGGTTGTGGCGATCGGAGGCAGGACTGTGGTGCTGATGAGCAGATCGCGGACCGTCCGCCCCTTGGAGATCCGGGCGACGAAGATCGCCATCAGGGGCGCATAGCCGAGGAACCAGCCGAAGAAGAACACGCTCCAGCCGGAGAGCCACTCGGTGTCTCCGCGGTAGAGCGTCATGCTGAAGAAGTCGGTGACATAGAGCGCGATGCCGCTGAAGTAGCTCTTGACGACGAACCATGCCGAGCCGAGCACGAGCACTGCGGCCATGAGCCCGAGCGCCATCCACACATTCGCGGAGCTGAGGAACCGGATTCCGCGGCTGACGCCGGAGAAGACACTGACACCGGCGACTGCGGTGAGCAGCGCGATGACGAGGAGCTGGACGGGATAGACATCGGGGACCCCGAACAGGGAGTTCAGACCGTAGGAGACCTGAAGACCGAGGAAGCCGACCGGACCGATGGTCCCCGCCGCCACGGAGATCACGCACACGACATCGACGATCGCCGCGATCGGGCCGGTGGCCGCACGTCTGCCCATGATCGGGTACAGAAGGCTTCGCGGGCGCAGCGGCATGCCCTTCTCCGCCGCCCGCATCATCACGATGGTGCCCAACGACCCGAGGATCGCCCAGGCGAGGAAGCCCCAGTCGATGAAGCTCGTGGCCAGTGCGGCGGCCACGGCGTCAACGCCGCCGCCTCCGAAGTACGGAGGGGTCGAGGTGTAGTGGTACATCGGCTCAGCCGCGGCCCAGAACACTCCCCCGGCTGCGAGCAGAGTCGTCATGATCATCGCGACCCAGGCGAAGCGGTTGAAGTCCGGTCGCGCCTGATTGCCCAAGCGGGCCTTCGCCCAGGGGGTGAAGATGAGGGCGAGCGCGATGAGGAATGTCGCGAGCAGGAGGATCTGCCAGTACATGCCGAAGATCTCGGCGCAGGCGGCGAATGCGTCTCCGACCCAGGTCGACATGCGGTCGGGGAGGATGAGGGCCAGGACGACGAAGGTCGCGAGGATCCCCACGCTCGTTCCGGCAACGGGAAGATCGATGCGACCACGCCCGGTCTGAGCGGGTTCGGCGGTTGCGGGAGGAGGATCAGCCTCCTGATCGGTTGATTCCGTACGGGTATTGGACTGGTCCATGGGTCGTGCTGCCTTCCGTGCCCCACCGACCGTGCTGTCGGGGGCGGAGCTGTTGGGTTCCGATGCTCGTTCCGTCTGGAATCGCAGCGGCCCAGTCTAGGGGGCGGAAGACCGGCACCGTCCGTGGGCGGGACGGATTCCGCTCGGATGTGGGAATACTCACCCGCATCGAAGCACTGTGGGACGGCCGAACCCGGTCTCGCGACCCCCTATCGCCGGAGTCCGAGAACATGCGACCGAGCATAACGCTCGCCTCAGGGTTCCCTGTGAAAGGGGACGGGATCGGAGATCCGGAGCGTCCGCCCATCGATCCAGGTCAGAAGCTTAATTTACTGTTTGTGCTGAGAGGACACGCCGTTGATTTGACAGCGTATCCGCTGTTGAAACCCTGAGTCGATGCTCGTAGCGTGACTTCGGCTTCTGCTGAGGGCCGCCTCGACGGCGACTCGTACGATCGGAGGAACTCGTGAGCAACCCCAACACCCATGATTCGACATCTCCCGCATCCCCGCCCGAACCGGAGCTCAAGACGGTGAGGAAAGCCGTCGTCGCCTCGGCGATCGGAAACGCGACCGAATGGTTCGACTACGGCCTCTTCGCCGTATCGGTCACCTACATCACGCAGCATTTCTTCCCCGGAGAGAAGGGAACGCTGCTCACGCTTCTGACGTTCGCCTTCTCGTTCGTCTTCCGCCCGCTCGGCGGCATCTTCTGGGGGCCGATGGGCGACCGTTTGGGTCGCAAGAGAGTCCTGGCATTGACGATCCTTCTCATGGCCGGATCGACCTTCTGCATCGGCCTCCTCCCCAGCTATGCGACGATCGGCGTCCTCGCTCCGATCATCCTCGTGCTGCTGCGCGTCATTCAGGGCTTCTCCTCCGGAGGAGAGTACGGCGGTGCCGCGACATTCATGGCCGAGTACGCTCCTGACAGGCGAAGGGGATTCTTCGGCAGCTTCCTCGAGTTCGGCACTCTGGCGGGTATGGCCGCAGGCTCCCTCGTGGTGCTCCTGCTCCAGCTCGGTCTCGGAGAGGAGACCATGATGGCCTGGGGCTGGAGGATCCCCTTCATGATGGCAGGCGTTCTCGGAGTCGTGGGCCTGTATCTGAGGTCACGGCTCGATGAATCCCCCGTCTACGAAGAGCTCGACGACAACGATCAGGGTAAATCGGTCAAGGAAGTCTTCCGCAGCCTGTTCGCCCACTACAAGAAGCAGCTGCTCGTCCTCGGCGGCATGGTCGTCGCCGTCAACGTCGTCAACTACACGCTCCTGTCCTATATGCCCAGCTATCTGGAGAACCAGGTCGGCATGGGTTCGTCGGTCGCTCTGACCGTCATGTTCCTGGCGCAGGCGTTCATGATGCTTCTCATTCCCTTCGGCGGCGTCCTGTCCGACAGGGTCGGACGCAAACCCGTCTGGTACTTCTCCCTCATCGGCCTCTTCGTCGCCGCCATCCCGATGTTCATGCTAATGGCCAACGGCTTCGTCTGGGCGCTCATCGGTCTTGCGGTCCTCGGAGTCCTCTACATCCCGCAGCTGTCGACGATCTCGGCGACTTTCCCGGCGATGTTCCCCGGACCTGTGCGCTTCGCGGGCTTCGCGATCTCCTACAACGTGTCCACGGCGACCTTCGGCGGCACCGCCCCCTCGGTCAACGAGGCGATCATCGAGGCGACCGGCAATCCGATCGTGCCCGCTTACTATGTCATGGGGGCATGCGTGATCGGCTTCGTCGCCGCGCTGTTCATGAAGGAGACCAAGGGAGCCTCCCTGCGCGGTGCGGGTCTTCCCGAAGAGGGCGCCGAGATCGTCTTCGAGGAGGCAGAGCCCACTGATTCGAAATGACGGCCGGGCCGACAGCTACTGCACAGAGGACTGCGGCAGGGCCCCGAGATCGGGAAGACGACGTTTGACGAGTTTGCCCGTCGGAGTCCGCGGCAGGCTCTCGACGAAATGGAACTCGCGAGGGATCTTGAAGCGGCCGAGCCGCCCGTTCAGCCAGTCCGCGAGCTCTGCTGCACGCCCCTCCGGGCGGGCTCCCTCAGCCAGCTCCACGTATGCGACGGGAACCGTACCCAGTTCGTCGTGGGCTCTGCCGATGACGGCGACATCGGCCACAGCCTCGTGGACGGCGAGCGCATTCTCGATCTCCTGGGGGTAGATGTTGACCCCTCCGGAGATGATGAGGCCGCTCGCTCGGTCGGCGATGTAGAGATATCGGTCCTCATCGAGACAGCCCATGTCTCCGGCTGTCGCCCAGGTCTCCGGGTGCTCGGGGTGGCGTGAGGCCTGCGTCTTCTCCGGATCTTTGTAGTATTCGAACAGCGGTGTGTCTGTGCGTTCGAAGTAGATGAGGCCGACCTCGCCGGTCGGCAGCTCCTGTCCGTCCGGGCCGCAGATGTGCACCGTTCCCAGCACTCCGTCGCGTCCCACCGATCCGGGTCGGGCGAGCGCCTGCTCACTGTCGATGAGTGTGACTCCGATGGCTTCGGTGGCCGCATAGTATTCGCAGATGACCGGGCCCCACCACTCGATCATGGCGCGTTTGACCTCCGGTGGACAGGGCGCGGCCGCGTGTATCGCGGCTCTCAGGCTGCTGACGTCATAGGATCTGCGCACCTTCTCGGGAAGCTTGAGCATGCGGATGAACATGGTCGGCACCCACTGGGAGTGCGTGATTCCGTGCTTCTCGATGAGATGCAGTGATGTCTCCGCATCGAACTTCGGCATGATGACCGCGGTTCCGCCCCGCGCATGGGTCGTCATGACGAACCGCAGCGGCGCTGCGTGATAGAGCGGGGCCGGTGAGAGGTAGACGGAGTCCTCGGCGAAGCCGTAGGCGGCTGTGAAGAGCTGAATGGTCGGCACGCCTTCGGATTCGATCGTCAGCGCCTTCGGTGCCGGCAGGATTCCCTTCGGACGCCCCGTCGTCCCCGAGGAGTAGAGCATGTCATCGCCGCGCGGCTCCATCTCCGGCTTCTCGTCCGAGGCGGCGGCGAGGACGGTCTCATACTCGTCCCAGCCGCTGAATGCCGCGGCGTCGTCTCCCCTCGGGGTCTCACCGATGCGGATCCGGTGAGTGACGTGGCTGCACGACCGCGCCAGCTCGGCGGCGTGCTCGACCTGGGTCGAGACGATGAGCACGACGGCGTCGCAGTCGCTGACGATATAGGCGGATTCCGCAGCGGTGAGGTGAGTGTTGACGACGGTGATGATCCCGCCGGTTCGCAGCGCCGCCCACAGGGCTTCGACGACTTCGAAGCGGTTCTCCGCCATCACTGCGATGTGATCGCCTGGGGCGACGCCCGAAGAGCGCAGATGGTTGGCCAGCCGCAGCGATCTGTCCTCCAATTCGCCGTAGCTGAGGACCGCTTCGGTGTCGGCCATGATCATCGCTGGTTTCTCGGGGTTCTGAGCTGCCCATCTGCCTGGATACATGATCACTTCCTTGTGTTCGGCTTTTCCGGTGCTCGGGTTCTCGGATCTGCTCTCCGCCGTCAGTGCGCAGCTGAAGTCTCGCCGCCTTCGGCGAGATGGTACGACAGCAGCGAGCGTGCGACCGACTGCCAGGTCGCGATCATCGGCTCATGTCGAGGGTCTCGGCGGGAGAAGGTGTAGGTCACCGCCATCCCCCGCATGCTCGCGAACAGCATCGTGAAGATCTCGTCATAGTCCGGGGCAGCGGCGACGACCGGGCCGAACAGGTCCTTCGCATTGTCTCTGACCTTGTCCAGTACGACCTTCTCATGGCTGCGCACACTGTCAGCAAGCTCGTCATCGGTCCGCGAGGCCGTCCACAATTCGAGGGCGGAGAAGAAGCTCTTGTGCATGAGTCCCGTCCACAGGCTCACGACTGCCCAATCGATGCGCGGCCCCACCTCGTCGTCGGCCGGGCGTTCGGCGTCGAGCATGTGATCGAGTTCGTCCCCGCCGTCCTCGAGCCGTCGGTCGAGCCGTTGCTCGCCGAGGCGGGCGACCGCGGCAGTGAGCAGGGCCTGTTTCGACGGGAAGTGGTGGAGCAGGCGTCCGCGGGTGACACCGGCCAGGGACTGGACCTTGACCGTCGTCGTCGCGGAGTAGCCCTCCCGGAGCAGGCATTCGATCGTCGCGTCGAGGATGAGCTCACGCGAAACCGCCGTTCGATCGGCCTGGTTGCGGGCGTCCACTGCGTCCTCCGTCTGCTTCGACAAGTCTCGTCAGTTACGACTATCTCACATTTACGGTCCGTGTTGACTGTTTTTTCCTGAGCTGTCAAGCTGAGCGCACGATCAGTGAGGACGATCACACGCACGGCGCGAGACCCCGCAGCCCTCGCATCGGTGAGCCGATCGCCGACGACCACAGCAGAAGAGGACCGACACCGTGAAGAGAAACCTGTACGACGAGGACCACGAAGCCTTCCGCGGCACCGTCGCCGCCTTCCTCGACCGGGAGGTCGTGCCCCATATCGACCAGTGGGAAGAGGATCACCTCGTCGATCGCGAGATGTGGTGCAGGGCCGCACGGGCGGGCGTCATCGGTCTGACCATCCCCGAGGAGTTCGGCGGTGCCGGGGTCACGGACTTCCGCTTCGACATGGTCCGCAGCGAAGAGATCGCCCGTCGGGGCGTCGGCTCGGCCACCAGCGGTTGGGGTGTCTCCGACGGCATCGTGCCCGGATATCTCATGGCGTTCGGCACGCAGGCCCAGAAGGAGAAGTATCTCACCGGCCTGGCTTCGGGAGAGATGATCGGGGCGATCGCGATGACCGAGCCCAACGCCGGCTCGGATCTCCAGGGAATCACGACGAAGGCCGTCCGCGACGGCGATGACTGGGTGATCAACGGAGCGAAGACTTTCATCACCAACGGCATCCACTGCGACTTCGTCATCGTCGTCGCCAGGACCGACACGGAGGCCAAGGCCTCACGCGGCACCTCGCTGTTCATCGTCGACGCCGACACCCCCGGATTCGAGCGCGGACGGAAGCTGCGGAAGCTCGGCATGGACGCGCAGGACACTGCCGAACTCTCCTTCTCGGACGTCCGGGTGCCCGCCGAGGCGCTGCTCGGCGAACTCGATCGGGGCTTCATCCATCTCATGGTCAACCTGCCGACCGAGCGTCTGCTCATCGGCTCCGGCACGCTCGCCGCGGCCCGCGCCGCCCTGGAATGGACGGCTGAGTACGTGTTCGAGCGCCCGGCCTTCGGACAGACGATCGGCGACTTCCAGAACACGCGCTTCGAACTCGCCGAGCTCGAGACGCGCGTCGACGCCCTCGAAGCCTTCGTCGACCGCTGCGCACTCGCGCTCAACGCCGGCGAACTCACCGCCGTGGATGCGGCGAAGGCGAAGTACCTCGGGTCCGATCTCGAGATCGAGGTCGTCAACCGATGCCTGCAGCTCTTCGGCGGCTATGGCTACATGCTCGAATTCCCCATCGCCCGAGCATTCAAGGACAACCGCATTCAGGCCATCTTCGGCGGCGCCAACGAAGTGATGAAGGAGCTCATCGGACGCGACATCGCCTCCCGACACAAGAGGTGATGCGCAGCGTCACTCCCCCGCGGCTTCGAGGAGCACCTTGCCCATGACCGCACGCTCATCGAGTGCCCTGAGCGCCTGGGAGGCTTCGGCCAGCGGATAGGTCGCGTGGATGCGCGGATTGAGCCGTCCCGCCGCGATATGCCCGCTGACTGCCTCCCACTGCCTGGCGATGAAGGAACGATCGCCGACCGTTGCCGCACCCCAAGCCACCCCGTCGACCGAGATGTTCTTCAGCAGCAGACGGTTGACCTTGACCGACGGGATCTCCCCGGCGGTGAAGCCGAGGACGAGCAGGCGGCCGAACGGGGCGAGCACACGCGTGGAGTCGGTGAAGCGGTCGCCTCCCACGGGATCGAAGACATAGTCGACCCCGCGTGGGCTGATCTCCTTGGCCGCGTCCTTGAAGCCGTCGGCGA
Organism: Brevibacterium renqingii; assembly: GCF_017808095.1. Classification (NCBI taxonomy): domain Bacteria; kingdom Bacillati; phylum Actinomycetota; class Actinomycetes; order Micrococcales; family Brevibacteriaceae; genus Brevibacterium; species Brevibacterium renqingii. Next base: position 197,007 of record NZ_JADBHG010000005.1, read on the forward strand.
GCACCACGTGATCGGCGCCGAGCTCTCGCACCGCTGCGGCCTTCGCCTCCGTGGACACGACAGCGATGACCTCGAGCTCCATCGCCAGCGCCATCTGCACAGCCGCCGAACCCAATCCGCCGGCAGCACCGTGGACGAGCGCGCTCTGCCCCGGCTGAGCCCCGGCGCGGACCCGGAGGGCGAAATCAGCGGTGAGCACGTTCATCGGCATGCCCGCACCGTGGGCGAGGCTGACGGTGTCCGGCAGCGCCATGGTCGAGGCATCATCGGCGAGCAGGTACTCGGCGAAGGTGGCGACTCCCGTGATCGCAGCCACTCGATCACCGACGGAGAAGCGGGAGCCCGGACCCGCCTCAGCGACGATGCCCGAGGCCTCGGAGCCGAGGACGAAGGGCAGCTCGTGCTTCGTCTGATACATGCCGCGGGTCTGCAGGAGCTCGGGGAAGGTCACGCCCGCATAGGCGACTTCGATGAGGACCTGCTCGGGGCCGGGGCTCGGACGCTCCACCTCGGCGAGCTCAACATCATCGGGACCGGTCAGGGCGGTGACGCGGATGGCTTTCATGGTGTCCTCACTGTCGTTGTCGGGTGCGGGCCCGGTGGGCGTCTCGCCGCGGCGATAGCTCAAGCCCTATCACATCTGCGCCGGTGACGGCGGTCACTTTCACGGCTTGACTCCCCTGCCCGCTTTGAATACTGTGAACTCTACTGAACGATTGTTCACTCGGGAAGGTCAAGGATGACGCAGGCACCGGCAGGATTCGATGCGCAGAGCATCGGCAGATGGATCGAGCAGAGGTTCGGAGTCAGGGACTTCGACGTCGAAGTCATGTCCATCGGCCGGTCGAACCTCACATTCACCATCACTGTCGCCGACAGTCCCCGCTGGGTTCTCCGCCGCCCGCCTCTGGGCCACGAGGGAGGCAGCGCGCACAACGTCGCTCGTGAGGGGCGGATCATGTCGGCATTGTCCGGCAGCGCCGTCCCGGTGCCCAACGTGCTCGAGATCGTCGACGACCCCGAGGTCCTCGATGTGCCCTTCGTCTTCATGGACCACTGCCCCGGTTTTGCGATCAACGCTCCCGACGACTGGGCGCGGATCCCCGACGAGCCCGGCCCGGACGACAAACGCTCCTGCGCTCTCGGGATGATCGACACCCTCGCAGCCATCCATGCGGTCGACATCGACGAGGTCGGACTGGGTGATCTGCGCCGGCCCGGGGGTCTCATCGAACGTCAGCTGCGGCGATGGCTCGGCCAGGTGGAGCAGATCGCGATGCGTGAGACCCCGATGATCCACGAGGTCCACGACGTCCTGCTGAAATCCATGCCCGACCCCGCGGGCAGTCCCGTGGGCATCGCCCACGGCGACTACAAACCCAACAACCTCATCTTCTCCCCCAGCGGAGCGGTCAATGCCGTCGTCGACTGGGAGCTCACCGCTGTCGGGGAGGTGCTCACCGACCTCGGCTACTTCATCGCCATGCTCACCGTGCCCGAAGAGTACACGAGCATCTGGGTGCCGACCGCCGAGGACGGCTTCCCGTCGACGGACGAGCTCATCGACCGCTATCAGGAGGCCAGCGGCCACGAAGTCCACGATGTCGGCTACTATTCGGCCTTCGCGATGTGGAAGCTCGCATGTATCCGCGAAGGCGTCTACACTCGGCTCGCGACCGGGAAGATGGGCGATCTCGACCTCGATCCGGAGGCCGCCGGGGCCGGAGTCGAGGACCTCGCGCAGCAGGCGCTGACTCTGCTGGAGCAGGCATGAGCTCCCGGAGCGTCGACGGTGCCCGTGTCATCGTCACCGGTGCCGCCGGCGGAATCGGCGCAGCTCTGGCCGCCAAGCTCATCAGCCGCGGCGCCTCGGTCGTCCTCGCCGATCTCTCCCCCACGGTCAAGCAGACCGCTGAGCACCTGGCCGCTGGTTCACACGGTGACTCCGATGGTGCTGGACCGCACGCCCATTCCTGGGTCGGGGACGTTTCCTCGGTCGCTGGCGTCGGCGAGCTCATCGCCTTCGCCGACAACCGCCTCGGCGGCGTCGACATGTACTTCGCCAATGCCGGAATCATCGGCCCGGCCATGCTCGGAGATTCCGATGCCGAGTGGGATGCGATCATCGATGTCAACGTGCGCGCCCATATCCGCGCCGCCCAGGCTCTCGTGCCCCGCTGGAAGGCGGCCGGATCCGGCTATTTCGTCGCGACTGCCTCGGCGGCGGGACTGCTCACCCAGATCGGCTCGGCTGCGTACTCGGTGACCAAGCATGCCTCGGTCGGCTTCGCGGAATGGCTGTCGGTGACGTATCGCGATGACGGCATCCGCGCCTCGGTGGTGTGCCCGATGGGTGTGAACACGAACCTGCTCGGCGATGCGGGAGCCGGCGGCGGGGCTGCGCAGAGAGCGGTCACGGAGGCCGGCACTGTCCTCGAACCCGAGCAGGTCGCCTCCATCGTCATCGATGCCGTCGAGCATGAACAGTTCCTCATCCTGCCTCACCCCGAAGTGCTCGAGATGTACCGCATGAAGGGCAGCGATTACGACCGCTGGCTGCGTGGGATGTCCCGCTATCAGACTCGCCTCAACGGAGAATAAGGAGCACACCTTGCTGGAAACGACCGAACGCGGACGCGACTTTCAGGACCGCCTCAATGCGTTCATGGACGAATTCGTCTACCCGGCCGAGCCCGTCTACGCCGAACAGATGGCTGCCACGGCCAGCCCGCACACCCAGCCGCAGATCCTCGAGGATCTCAAGGCCGAGGCGAAACGTCAGGGTCTGTGGAACCTGTTCCACCCGCATCGCGAATGGGGCCCGGGCCTGACGAACCTCGAATACGCCCCGCTGGCCGAGATCACCGGCCGCAGCATCGAACTCGCGCCCGAGGCGATCAACTGCAACGCTCCGGACACGGGCAATATGGAGGTCTTCACCCTCTTCGGCACCGATGAGCACAAGGAGAAGTACCTGCGTCCGCTGCTCGAGGGAACGATGGCCTCGGCCTTCGCGATGACCGAGCCCGCGGTCGCAAGCTCCGATGCTACGAACGTCGAGATGCGCATGGAACGCACCACAGAAGGATTCCTGCTCAACGGACGCAAATGGTTCGCCTCCAACGGTATGCACCCCAACTGCCGAGTCCTCATCGTCATGGGCAAGACAGATCCCAGCGCAGAAGTGCACCGTCAGCAGTCCATGCTCGTCGTGCCCATCGACGCCCCGGGAGTGAAAGTCGTGCGCAACCTTCCCGTCTTCGGCTATGCCGACCGAGAGGGGCATGCGGAGATCCTGTTCGAGGATGTGCTTGTGCCCTTCAAGGACATCCTCAAGGGCGAGGGCGAAGGCTTCGCCATCAGTCAGGCACGGCTGGGGCCCGGGCGCATCCACCACTGCATGCGCGCCATCGGGGTCGCCGAACGAGCACTCGAACTCATGGTCAAGCGCGCCGAGGAACGCGTGACCTTCGGGGAGAAGCTCTCGAACCGGTCGAACATCCAGGACTGGATCGCCGAATCCCGAATCGAGATCGATCAGGCCCGGCTGCTGACCCTGCATGCCGCAGACATGATGGACAAGTACGGCAACAAGGTCGCGAAGAACGAGATCGCCGAGATCAAAGTCGTCGCCCCCACGATGGCCCTGAAGGTCCTCGACCGGGCGATCCAGGTCCATGGCGGCGGCGGAGTCACCGATGACTTCCCGTTGGCCAGGTTCTGGGCCCATATGCGCACTCTGCGCCTGGCCGACGGGCCCGACGAGGTGCACAAGCGCTCCATCGCGCGCAATGAGCTGAAGAAACACCGCTGATCCGCCGCCGACACCACCCAATTGCAAGGACCATCCGAGAGAGGACGTTCAATGACGAGCAGCTGGTTCGAGACACGACCCTGGATCACCACTCTGGGTGAGATCGCCCAGGAGCCCTATGTACTCGAGGATTCGACCCCTCTGGCCGACCTCGCCGCGACGGTTGGGGCCCGCGGCGATGAGGAGGCCATCACCTACTACGGTTTCAGGCTGACCTGGAAGGAGTTCGACCGCTGGTCGACCGCCTTCGCCGCCTTCCTCGCAGAACAGGGAGTCGAACCCGGAGACCGGATCGGAATCTACGAGCAGAACACGCCGGCGTTCGTCGTCTCGACCTATGCGATCTGGAAGGCCGGTGCCGCTGTCGTCCCGCTCAACCCCATGTATCGCGGCGAGCTCGAGCATATCTTCAGCGATGCCGAGGTCAAGGGGCTCATCGTCTCGAAGGCGGCTTACCTCAATCGGGTCAGGGACTATGCGACCGATCTTCCGCTCGTCGTCCTCAGCGATGATCGGAGCTTCCAGACGGAAGGGCCCGAGGCGATCTTCGCGATGTTCGACGCACTGCCGGAGGTGCCCGATCTCCCGGATTTCGAAGCAGCCGTCAGAGAGCGCCTCGACACCGACTTCACCCCGCTCTCACCGGCCGTCGATGACCTCGCGCTCATCGCGTACACGTCGGGGACTTCGGGCCGGTCGAAGGGCGCGGCGGCGACTCACGCCAACATCTCGAGCAATTCGCGGTACTGCCTGCGCAACCCCATGCTCGGCCCCGGAGACGGCTACGTCTCACTCGCCCCGCTGTTCCATATCACCGGGTTCGTCTGCCAGTTCCTCGCCGCGGTCGCCGGCGGGGCGCGGCTCATCCTCAACTATCGGTTCGAGCCGGGCTCGCTCATCGCCCTGTGCGATCGGGAGAAGCCGGCGTATATGGCCGGACCGGCAACCATCTACACGGCGATGATGGCTCACCCGGATTTCGCCGCCGAGAAGTTCGCGTCGTTCAAGTCCCTGATGTCCGGCGGTGCGCCGCTGCCCGAGGGTCTGGTCAAGAAGTTCGAGCAGAGAGCAGACATCTATGTCGGCCAAGGCTACGGGCTCTCGGAGACCTGTGCTCAGGTGGCAACCGTTCCTCACGGATTCCAAGCACCTGTCGATCCCGACAGCGGCAACCTCGCCTGCGGCCTTCCTCAGCCCGACGTGTTGATCCGCATCCTCGATGATGACGGCGAACCAGTCGGGCCGGGTGAAGTCGGCGAGGTCGCCATCTCCGGACCGCAGGTGGTTCGCGAATACCTCAACAACCCTCAGGCGACCGAGGAGCAGATCCCCAATGGCGAGCTGCACACCGGCGATGTCGGATTCATGCGCGAGGACGGTTGGCTGTTCATCGTCGACCGGAAGAAGGACATGATCAACGCCTCCGGCTTCAAGGTCTGGCCGCGCGAAGTCGAGGACGTCCTCTACACCCATCCGGCCATCCAGGAGGCTGCGGTCGTCGGCATTCCCGACGAGTATCGCGGAGAGGATGTCGCCGCTTTCGTCACTCTGCAGCCGGGGGCAGAGGCGACAGCCGAAGAGGTCATCGCCTACTGTCGCGAGCATCTGGCCTCGTACAAGGCCCCGCACCGGGTGACATTCATCGATCAGCTGCCGAAGACGAGTTCGGGCAAGATCCTGCGGCGCACGATTCGCGCCGATGCCGTCGAGGCCGCCGAGGCAGCGCGCGAGGCGGCGACGCCTGCAGAGTGACGACGTTGTCAGGTCGACTCCGCTCGTCTCACGCGAGGCTGACTGTCTGCGCTCCGCCGATGGCACCGAAACGACCGGGCTGGCAGGTGAGCAGGATGACCTGCGCATTCCGGCCGACGTTGCCGAGGATGACGTTGAGCGCTGCCAGCCGCTTCTCATCGGCGAAGCCGAAGGCATCGTCGAGGATGACCGGAGCCCCAGTGCTGTCGTCGACCAGAGTGGCCACGGCGAGCCGACCGATGAGCGCCAGCTGCTCCTTCGTCCCACCGGACAGCGATTCGAAGGCCACGGTTCGACCGTCGAGCGTACGGGAGACGATCTCGAGGCCCTCGGAGATCTCCACTGACAGTCCCTGTCCGAAGATCACCCGTCCCAGTCTCTCGATCTGCTCCTTGAATGGAGCCACGTACTTCCGCTGGGCCTCCTCCTTGTGGGCGAGCACCGTCTCACGCAGCAATCTGATCGCATCGGCCTGCCGACGCAGACGGGCCTGTCTCGACTGCAGAGACGTCAACGACTCCTCTGCGGCTTTGAGCTTGTCGTAGATGCCTTCGCTCGCGCGGTCATCGATGAGCGCGGAGAGCCGGTCGACTTCCTCTCGGTCGGTCTCCAGCTGCTTCTGCTTGCTGTCGACGAGTTGGTGCGCATTCTGCAGCCGCATCTCCAGGGTCTCGGGATCGGATTCTGCATAGCGCGAACGCGCCGCGGCGACCTGGACCGTCGACTTCTCCGACTGGCTCTTCGCCGCGGTCAGCGCCTCATCGAGTGCCTCATCGGAGTTCGCCTCCCGATCCGCGGCAAGACGTGAAATGAGATTGTCCGATGTCGTCGTCGCCTGTTCGCGGGTCGTCTGCGCTCGCACCGCCGCCACCCGCGTCTCATCACGCTCGGCGCGGCTGCGCTCGAGCACGACTCGGGCTCTGTCGACTGCCTCCTGTGCGGAGTCGACCACTGCAGCAGTCGATTCGACGGCCGATTCGAGTTCGTCGATCGCGACCTGATCCTCGATGGTCTCGACGTCCGACTCGCCGGCGGAGTCGCCGGACGAGCCGCTTGTGCCACCTGTCTCCGGAGACTGCCCGGCCAGGTGCTCTGCCCGCGACAGGGCAGAATCGAGTTCCGCACGGTCGTCGCCGCCGATGAGCACACGCAGCGTCGCCCTCGTCTCCGCCAGAACCGCCTCGGCGTCGGTCCGGACGTCGGCGCGCTGCCGGGCTTGGTCGAGGCTTTCGACACCGAGACGATCGAGCTCGGAGTCGAGCGCGGTCTGCGCTTTTTCGACTGCCCGGTCGAGTTCCGCCGGCGACTGGCCGGGGCGCACAGTGATGTCGAGGACTGAGTCGACGAGGATCCGCGTATCTCTGACGACGGCGAATTCCTCGGTGGAGCCGTCGGGCAGTTCCGTGCCATCGATGCTGATTGCGGCGTCGCCGAGGCGTCGGGCGACGATCTGCGCGGCAGCGGCAGTCTTCGAATTCTGCGCGATGCGCACTTCGGTGACCAAGGCGCTCAGGCGCTCGACGTTCTTGGCCGTGACGGTGATCGACCCGATCGTCGCCTTCGCTTCGGTCGCTCGGCGCTCCTGTTCGCGGATGCTCGACAGCCTCCTGCGCAGTTCACTCACTTCGCGTCGGGCTCGAGCCTTGGCCAAGTCGGTGGACGCGGACTTCGCCCTTGCCCGGGCCTGATCGAGATCGGCCTGTTTCCCTTCGAGCGTCTTCTGCGCGGCGGCGAATTCGGTGTCCTTGTCCCGTTGGGCGCCCACGGCCCGCTCGAGGTCCACCTCGGCGGCCTGCACCGCTTCTGCGGCAGATTCGGTTTCAGCGATGAGGGCGAGACGGCGCTCCCTGGCCTCCTCGGCCCGCTGCTCCTCGCGCTCCGCCGACTCGGCCAGCTCCACGGCCCGATCGAGTTCGGCCTTGAGCCCGGAGACTGCTTTCGAGGCCTCTTCTGCCTCGTCACGTTCGGTGACGGCCGCACTGAGCTGGGCACGCACGGACGTCAGCCGTTCGGTCGCCCGAGCATGCCTGTCCACGAGCGCGTCCAACTCTTTGCTGCGCTCGTTGAGTTCACGGAACTGCTCGGCTGCGGCAGGGACCTCCTCAGCAAGCTTCTTCAGCTCTCCCGTCTCCTTGCCCTTGGCAGTGAAGAACGACAGGTATTCGGATTCGACACGATCGAGGAAGGCATCATGGTCGGCCGGCTCCTCCCCGGAGTCGTTCAAGGCACCGTGCAGAGCCTTGATCTCGGCCAGCGGCGCCTGAGCCAGGCTTCTGCCCTGCGCGACATCAAGAGCGTCGAGCAGATCCACGTCGACCGTCTCGTCGAGGATGCTGAGAAATCGTTCGTGGGCCTCGTCCCCGCTGAGCTGCTCGGGCACGGGGTGCAGAATGTTCAACTCGGTGAATGGCTGCTTGAGCCACCGCTTGCGGTACCGGAGCTCGTATCCTCCCGTGCTCAGGTGCAGTTCGACCTGGGGGCCGACATCGGAGCCGACGGGCTGCGTGTCCTTGATGCTGGCTTTTCGAGAGCTGGCCTTGTCCTCCCGCAGTTGAGTGATCGCCTGGTGAATGGAGGACTTGCCGATCTCGTTCGGCCCCTCGACGATCGTCACTCCCGAACCGAATTCGACGGTGGCATCGGTGATTCCCCGATAGTCGACGAGGCTGATGGAATGGAGTCTCATGAACCGCTCCTGGCGAATCGGAAGAGCAGGCCCAGGGCGTCCTGGGCCGTGACGGCGTCCTCACCGTCGCCGGCCGCCTGCTCGGACAGTTCGTCGAGGGCCTCTTGCAGATACCCGCTCAGGCCAAGATCGGCGAAGTCCTCGTCGGCGGCGATGACGGCCAGGTCCATGTGCCGCTCCCACAGGGAGACGAGCGCGAACAGGTCGGTGAAATGGTCGAGGATGTCGTCGAGCCGTGCCTTCGCCGCGGTCGGCAGTGTGCCTCGCAGCACGAGCCAGATCGCGGTCCGATCCTTGTCCGGCATTGCGTTCAGCCGCTGTTCGAACTCGGCCACGTCCTCGTCCGAGTTGAGGTCGGCTTCGATGACCGTATAGGTCCAGGTTCCGACAGGGATCTTCTCTACCCCGGCCAGATGGCTGTCGCGGTCGATGTCGACGAGGAGGATATTGCCGGGATCGTCCTCTCTCCGCGAGGTCACCTCGGGCGCTCCGGGGTACCAGATCCTCTCGGCGACCTCGTAGGTGGCGTGCCTGTCGCCGAGGGCGACGAATTGGGCCCGATCCTCACGCAGCAGGGTCTGCAGATTGTCCGTGTCGATCGTCGCCAGGGATTCCCGATCGGGGTCGAGGACGCTCACGGCGCCGTGGCCGGCGATGATGCGGACGGCGCCAGCGGCCACCTCGGCGAGGTCGGCCGTCGCTGCCGCGACGAGGTCGCCTTGGGGATGTTTGGAGAACCACGGAGCTCCGACGATCTCGATTCCGGGAACGACTTCGAACGGTTCGCTGTCACGCAGCACATGGACGTGCCCGGGCACTCGGGAGACGAACGCCGGGGAATCGTAGATCGATGACGCGTCCAACGGATCGTGGTTGCCCGGGAGCAGAACGACGGGGACCGTGAAGGAGGCGAGGACTTCGAAGGCACGGGCGATGATTGCTCGGTCGAGCTGATTGGTCTCGAAGACGTCTCCGCAGACGAGGACGAATTCCGCGCCTTTCTCAGCAGCCACCTCGCCGATGCGCGCGACAGCATCGAGCCGGGCCCGGTGAAACCGCGGGCGGGCCTCCTGGCTGAGGTAGTGAGCTGTCATACCCAGCTGCCAGTCCCCCGTGGCGATGAATCTCATCTGCTCCTCCTCGTCTCCTCACCCATCCTACGGTCGAGGGGCCACCATATACGCCGGGACTGACATCAGTGATGCACGGCACAGCTCCGACTCGCTCCGGCGGTCCTGCCTGGACGAACGCCAACGAAGAAGGCCAACCGGCGCCTCCGGGAACCGCTGTCGCCACCGACGACTTCTCAAGCGCATCACGAATCACGGACGGTTAGGTTAGGCTAAGCATTTGTGAACCCTACTGCATTGACTGCCACAGACCTCACCCTGTGCTACGGCGGACCTTCCGTCGTCCACGGCGTCAGCCTGTCGATCGCTCCCGGTCGAGTGACGGCGCTTCTCGGCCCCAACGGATCAGGCAAGTCGACTGTCCTGCGCTCCTTGGCCCGTCTCCACCCGATCGCCTCCGGCGACGTCGTCGTCACCGCCGACGGCACCGACACGGCTTCGAGCGCCCTGACGGCCAAGGAATTCGCACGAGTCGTCACGCTTCTGTCTCAGTCCCGTCCGCACCCCTCCGGCGTGAGCGTCCGCGAGATCGTCGCCTACGGTCGCCATCCGCACCGCCGACGCTTCGCCGCTCTCACGGACGCGGACCGCACGGCCATCGGTCGTGCACTCGAGCTCACCGGAACGGCCCGCATGGCCGAACGCCCTGTCGATCAGCTCTCGGGCGGTGAACTGCAGCGCGTCTGGCTGGCGACATGCCTGGCACAGGACACCGGTGTGCTGCTGCTCGACGAACCGACGAATCACCTCGACCTGCGCTACCAGGCGGAGATCCTCGATCTCATGCGCGAACTCGCCGACGACCACGGCATCGCCGTCGGGGTCGTCCTCCACGATCTCGGACATGCAACCACGGTGGCCGACCACGTGATCCTTCTCGATCAGGGACATATCCGCTCCGCCGGCACCTGCGAGGAGGTCTTCACGGCCGATGTCCTCAGCGACGTCTACGGGGTTCCGATCAGCACCCGCGTCGACGAGGACACGGGACTCGTCAGGGTCGAGGCTCTGCAGCGGCGACACCGGCGGTCCGCCGTTTCGACCTGAAGCACCCCGTTCATCCGTGCTCCACCCACCCTCCGATCGATGATCGGCCCATAGAAGGAAGACAATGACCAGAACACACCTGCCGCGCACCGCTTTCGCCACGTTCGCCTCGGCAACGGCGATCTGCGCTCTCGCCCTGACCGGATGCGGAACCACCGACACCGACGCCGCCGATGCGAAGTCCACGACCTCCGCCTCGTGTGCGGACGATTCGAGCACCGCCTCGACAGAACCGGTCTCCGTCAAGGACGACACCGGACACGAGATCTCGCTCGACGAACCGGCGGCGAAGGTCGTCTCACTCGAGTGGCAGTACACCGAGGACCTCCTCTCCCTGTGTGTAGACCCCGTCGCTGTGGCCGATGCGAAGGGCTTCACCACCTGGGACACGGCAGAGAAGCTGCCCGAGGGAACCACCGACGTCGGCACCCGCCAGGAACCCAACGTCGAGTCGATCCTGTCGGCCGACCCCGATCTGGTCATCATCGAAACGACGAACCGCGATGACAAGATCGTCGGTCAGCTCGAGGACCAGGGCATCCCGGTCATGGCGATGGCCGGAGCCGACGGCGAGGACCCCGTGAAATACATGAAGGACACCTTCACCACTGTCGCCGAGGCCACCGGACGGACCGAACGGGCCGAATCCGTACTCGCCGACTTCGACGCCAAGGTCACCGAGTCGAAGAAAGCCATCGCCGAAGCCGATCTGGCAACCAAGGAGTTCGTCTACTTCGACGGATGGGTCAACGGCTCGAATGTCGCCATCCGGCCCTTCGGCCAGGGCTCGCTCATCGGCGAACTCGGCGAAGAGCTGGGGCTGAAGAACGCCTGGACCGGCGAGGTCGATCCGGCCTATGGGCTGGGTCAGACCGACATCGAGGGCATCTCGAAGGTCGGCGACGCGAACTTCTTCTACACCGGCACCGAAGACCCCGAGTCCGAGGACTACGTCGAGCTGCTGAAGAAGAACGACATCTGGGCGAACATCCCCGCCGTCAAGGACGACCGCACCTATGCGTTTCCCTCCGGCATCTGGACCTTCGGAGGCCCCAAGTCCTCCGAGCAGGCCCTCGACGCCTACGTCGACGCTCTGACGAAGTAGCCCGTGACCGTGCCCACGACAATGCCCACCACCGCGGCCGAGGCACCGTCCGCAAAGACAGCCGACGCGTCCGCGCAGAAGGTCGGAGCCGTCGGCGTCCTCTCCGCCGCCGGAATCCTCCTCGGACTGGTGTGCGTCCTCACGCTGCTCTGCGCCTGGCACATCACGCAGGGCACCTCGGGAATCGGTGTCCGAGATCTGGTCGCGGCCGCAACCGGTACGGCCTCCCCCGCCGAGGCAGGTCCCAGCACGCGTGACATCGTGCTCGGGTCCCGGCTGCCGCGCGCAGGTGCGGGCATCCTCGTCGGCATCGCCCTGGGTGTGGCCGGTGCGCTGTTCCAGTCCCTGGCGCGCAATCCGCTGGCCTCGCCCGACACGCTCGCGGTCACGGGCGGGTCGTACTTCGCGGTCACAGTGGTCACGGCCCTCGGCGTCGCCGTCCCGGTGTGGGCCTCCGGCGGGGTCGCCTTCGTCGGTGGTCTGGCCGCCGCGGCTCTCGTGCTGGGACTCGCCGGCGGGGCGGCCGCGTCGACGACTCGACTCGTCCTCGCCGGCACTGCGACGGCATTGGCGCTGCAGGCGGGAACCTCGACGCTGCTCATCCTCTTTTCTGAGGAGACGACGAGCCTCGTCTCCTGGGGTTCGGGTACGCTCAATCAACTCGACGGCACCGCCGCCGTCCGCAGCTCTCCCGTCATCGGGCTCATCGTCATCGCAGCGATCCTGCTCTCCCGCCGCCTCGACCTGCTCAGCCTCGGCGATGACGCCGCCTCGGTGCTCGGAGTGCCGATCCGCTCGACCCGGGCCATCGGAATCCTGCTCGCCGTGCTCCTCACCGCCACGGCGGTGACTCTGGCGGGACCGATCGGATTCGTCGGACTCTGCGCCCCTGTCATCGCCCGACTGCTCGGGCGGCTGGTCCCGGCGCTGGGCAAGCATGCGGTGATGATTCCTGCGACCGCACTCATCGGCGCGATCATCGTCATCTTCGCCGATGCGCTGCTGCGCGCCATCGTCGGAGCCGACGAGGCGATCACGCTGCCGTCGGGAGTGACGACGACGATCGTCGGCGCCGTCGTCCTCATCGCCCTCGCACGATCGATGCGCACCGCGAGTCCTGCCCAGGCTACTTCTGCAGCACGCTCGCGGATTCACGGGGCCCGGCGGGCGGCCGTCGTCATCGTCGGCGGCTGCGTGCTCGTCGGTGCCGCCGCGATCCTTGCGCTGCTGACCGGCGAACGTTTCTACCTCCTCGGCGATGTCTCGCTGTGGCTCACCGGCCAGGCGACCCCTGTCATCAACTTCGCCTTCGACTCGCGTGCCCCACGAGTGGCCGCAGCGCTGGCTGCCGGAGCGGCCCTCGGACTCTCAGGCGCTCTCGTGCAGGCCAGCGCCCGCAACCCTCTGGCCGAACCCGGCCTGCTCGGCATCACCGGAGGAGCCGGGCTCGGGGCGGTCGTGGTCATCACACTGGTGCCCGGCGCCACCGTCGTCCTGATCTCGACGGTCGGGATCATCGGGGCACTGGTGGCCTTCGCCCTCGTCTATGCCCTCGCCTGGCGGGCCGGGATGAATACGGATCGTCTCGTTCTCGTCGGCATCGGCATGTGGTACGGGTTCACGGCGCTGACCACGCTCTTCCTCATCCGCGCCAATCCCTGGGACACCCCTGCCCTGTTCACCTGGCTGTCCGGGTCGACTTACGGGCGGGTCTGGGCCGATGTCGCACCGGTGACCCTTGCACTCGTCATCGCGATTCCATTGGCGTTCGTGTGGACTCGGGAACTCGACCTCCTGGCTCTCGACGATGATACGCCGAGGCTGGTCGGGGTCGCCCGTGAACCCGTGCGCCTCGGTGTGCTCATCACAGCAGCGGTGCTCGCCGCCGTCAGCGTCTCGGCCGTCGGCGTGGTCGGCTTCATCGGCCTCGTCGCTCCGCATGCGGCCAGAGCCCTCGTCGGGGCGCAGCATGCCCGCGTGCTGCCGGTGTCCATGCTGCTCGGTGCCGGTGGACTCGTCGCCGCCGATGCGATCGGTCGTACGATCATCGCCCCCGCTCAGATTCCCGCCGGCCTCATCGTCGCCCTCATCGGCGCCCCGTACTTCGTGTACCTGCTGGCCCGTTCGCGGGCGTGATCACGGACGAACGCCTGAAAGAGGGGTGAAATGCGCAGATTCCGTCGATAGACTCGGTTCTCCACAGGGCTGTCAACGGGGAGGCCGCTGTCATGGAATCGGTCGAGTTCGAGGACGCCGCTCTCTGCGTCGACCGATTCGGCGCACCCGATGACCCTGCCGTCCTGCTCATCGCCGGTGCCGCACAGTCCATGGACTGGTGGACACCCGAGTTCTGCGGGCTCATCCGCGATGAGGGTTACCAGGTCATCCGCTACGACCACAGGGACACCGGTCGGTCGACGACTTCTCCACCTGGGTATCCGGGATATTCGGCCGTTGAGTTCGCGAGCGATCCTGTGCGCATCCTCGACTCATTCGGCATCGACTCCGCTCATCTGATCGGAGTATCGATGGGAGGCGGAATCGCCCAGACCATCGCTGTGGAGTTCCCGGGCCGAGTGAGGACACTGACCCTCATCGCGACTTCCCCGGCGGGCGGTACGCCGCCCCCTCTGCCGCCGCCGACGGAATCGGTTCAGGCGACCTTCTCCGGCGACAGTCACATCGATTGGTTCGATCCGGACGCTGTCCTCACCCACCGGGTCGAGGGCGAACGCCCCTTTGCAGGCTCGTGGGGATTCGACGAGGCCCGCATCCGCGCCATCGCAGCACTCGAAATCCGGCGCGGCGGAGACATCGCAGCCGCGGAGGCCAATCATTTCCTGATCGCTGCCGAGACGACCGTCGACCCGGCAGCGATCCGAGCACCGACATTGGTCGTCCACGGTGCATCCGATCCGATGTTCCCGCTGCCACACGGTGAGGCTCTGGCACGGATGGTCCCGACTCCACTCTTCTCGTGCTCGACGGGATGGGCCATGAGACGCCCCCTCCACCAGCATGGAGCACGCTGCTGCCGGTGCTCCGCGACCATCTTCTGAGCCGCGGCGCACGCAGCTCGCGGGCGGATTCCGAAGCCGCTGCGACATCGACGACGTGGCTGTCCCAGATCCGCAGATCCTACGACATCGACGCGGCCGGGTACGCTGAACAGGTCCGTGGGCTCCTCGCCGGGCACCCGCACCTGCGTTCCGGTCTCCAGATCTTCGCTGAGATGATCGCCGAGGTGGGAGGAGGACCTGTCGCCGACATCGGCTGCGGCCCCGGATATGTGACTGCCCATCTTCACCGGCTCGGCGTCGACTCTTTCGGCATCGACCTCTCGCCCGAAATGGTCGCCATCGCCCACCGTGACTATCCCGAGATCAGATTCGAGGTCGGAACGATGACCGATCTCGACCTGCCCGAAGGCTCTTTGGCCGGTGCCCTGGCCTTCTGGTCGACCGTCCACATCCCCGACGACGCCATGCCAGGAGTCATCGACGAGTTCCACCGCGTGTTACGCGGCGACGGTCTGCTCCTCTTGGGCTTCCCCGTCGGGACCGATGTTCGCCATACAGACGAAGGATATATGGGAGCCCGGATCAGCCTCGACAGCCATCGACGAGAGCCGGAGACGATGACCGGATGGCTGCGGGCGTCAGGATTCGTCATCGTTTCGGAGACGGTCATCGGCCCGGACGAGGAGCGACCCGGGGGCCTCATCTTCGCAAGACGGCAATAGACCGACTTGTCCGTGTCTTAACTGTTCAATACGCAGAAGCTGCTCGTCGCCATCCCGAAGGTCGACGGCAGGGGGATCATCCCCGATTGACCCGCGCAGATGCCCTCTGCGAGTACTCCCGCGGGCTGAACCCGGTCACGCGGAGGAAGTCGGCGCTGAAATGGGATTGGTCGTACCACCCGAAGTGAATCCCGAGATCGGCCAAGGACCCGTCCCACCCGCAATCGATGGCGCCGACGGCGTCGATGATCCGAGCGCGAGCCAGGATCTTCTTCACGCCGACACCACAGTATCGGTCGAACATCCGCTGCAGTGTGCGCTCGCCGATCCCCGTACGACGGGACAGGATCTGCAGACTGACGACCTCGGGGTCGGCGAGGACGTCCAGCACATGTTTCAGGCGACTGTAGCCCTGAGTCATCTCCGGGCGCCGGGAGAGCAGCCAATTCTCGACCGACTCGGCCAGAGCAACGATATCGGGAACAACGGGGTCGCGATCGACCTGTGGTTCACCGACCGCCGCTGCCTCAGTCCGGCGCAGTCCGGACGCGGCGATGGGCACCGGTGAGAAAGCCTCGGCCAGTCCGAGGTCGGCCTCCAGTGTGGGAAACCATTCGGCGGCGGCCACGGTCGAGTTGCGGATGATCGACGGCGCCCGATCCGAGAACGCCAGTGTGGCGCCGAGATGGAAGTTCACCCCGAGTACCCCTCCCCGACCGAAGATGCCCACATCGAAGCGCCGCTCTGTCACCGGTCCGGTCACCCATACGCCTGGTCCGTCGGTGCTCACCCGTCTGCTGGACCCGAATTCGAAAGTCAGGTTGATGGTCGGTTCCGAGACCGTCGACGTCTGATAGCTCTCGCCGTCCGGAAAGTCCCATGTGACGGCCCAGTAGCGTTTCACGAAGGGCCGCAGCCGCTCCGAGACCATGCGCGGAGTCGAATAGCTCGCGTGGTCGAGCAGCTCGCCGGGTCTGAGCACACGCCCGAAGAAGTGCTGAGGCGTCCCTCCCTCTGCTGACGCATTTTTCCTAGCGACGACATCGTCCATGGCACAAGAATGTCAGACATGACTGACACACAGAAGACCGATGCCCAGACCGTCAGCACGTCGACCGTCGCCGACGCCGCTGCCCCTGCACCTGTCGCCCGACTGGCCATGGTCACCCTCGATGCCCCCGATGCTGCAGCACTCGGCGAATTCTATTCCGCGGTTCTCGGGTGGCCGATGGTCTATGCAGACGAGAACTATGCCATGCTGACCGGCCCCAGCCATGCCTTGGGCATCGGCACGATTCCCGACTACCGGCCACCGGACTGGCCCGACGACGGGCATAAGCAGTTCCACCTCGATCTCGCCGCCGATGACGTCCGGGCGGCAGCTGACCGCTGTGTGGAACTCGGCGCCGCACTCGCCGATCCTCAGCCCGGTGAGTCCTGGGTCGTGCTCATCGATCCCGCAGGCCACCCCTTCTGCATCTCCGATGCGAAGAACTGGGGCTGACCCGTCTCCGTCGCAGCTCCGCCGGAACCCGCTGTCACCGAAGCGCAGCCCCGTTCCTGTCGAGCTTCTCCACTCGCACGATGTAGTGGGAGGAATCGAGGCCGTCGACGAGGATCGTCGCCGAGTGCTTCGAGTTCGCTCCGGTGACGAGCCAATTGGGTTTGAGCACCCCGTGCAGGCCGTGCCCGTCGGCCGTTGAGATCTCGATCCCCATACCGAGCTTCACCGTTTTGACGACCTTTGCCCGGGCCAATGCACGCGCCGTCCGCTCCGCCTCGGACCGACTCGGCAGTCGTGACTGACCTCCATGCTCATCCAGAATGGTCGACCACGCCTCCCCCGCCTCCACTGTGCCGCCGGGAGTGAAGTCGGCGATCATCGCGCGTCCGGTCACAGCATTGACGAATACGTTCATCTCCTGCCCCGGACCGTGAGACTCCCGCCTCAGCAGTCCTCGGGTCCTCACCCGCAGCGGAGCCCACCAGAACGGGTGGTGCACTTCTCGCCCCTCGGCGACGGCACCCGGCAGCTTGCGTTGGAAGACGGCGAGCGCCTCGGCGCCGGTGATGTTCGGATGCATCCGCACGGGGTCGACGACGGACAGGTCGTCCCACGACTCGGCGCCGAGCTCGGCACTCATTTCTCTTCTGCCTCCTTCGGCACCTGCCCGGCCAGGGCGTCGTTCTGCCCGGCGAGCATGTGAGCGGGAATGGCACCGATCTTCTCGGTCTCTTCGAGGGCGGCGAGTACATGCTCGGGCACAGGATGAGAGCGCTGCGTGGCCAGAGAGACGATGATGATCGCAAGCGTCGAGCACACGATTCCGATGCCCATCGGGTCGATCCCGGTGCTGTCGACGAGGCCGGCCAGCTGCCAACCCACGGACGAGATGGTGCCGAGGATCATGGACACGATCGCCCCGGGTACGTTCGCCTTCTTCCACCACGCCGCGGCCACGTAGACGGGCACGAAGGCAGCTCCGAGGACGGTGGTCGCGAAGATCGCGACCTCGGCGACCGAGGGCGGGTCGTTGACGGCGACCCAGTAGCCGATGATCGCGAGGATGAGGACTGTGAACCGTGAGATCCACACGGACTGCCTGTCGGTCATGTCCGGTTTGACGAAGCGCCGGAACAGGTCCTGGCTGGCGATCGTGCCCGACTGCAGCAGCAGCGCATCGGCGGTGGACATGATCGCGGCCATGATGCCGGCCATGACGATGCCGACGGCGAAGTTCGGCAGCACGGTGTCGGCGACCTGGAAGACCGCGAGCTCCGGATTGTCGAGCGTGGGCAACAGGATGAGCGCCATGACACCGACGATGTAGGGGGCGGGGATGAACAGCAGGTTGAAGCCGGTGGCGTACATACTCGCGGTGCGCGCGACCGAGGGGCGCTTCATCGCCATATGGCTGACGTTGACGTGCGGCCACCCCATGTAGCCGATGGAGAACACGAGGACCGCGCCGATGATGACGCCCCATTGGACGGACTCGATGCCGTCCGGGCCCCACATGGTCAGCAGGTTCGGGTTGATCTCACCGACGGCTTCGTTGCCGGCCGTCCAGCCGCCGATGGCCTGCATCGTGCCGATGAGGATCCACAGCATGCCGATGAGCATGATGATCGCCTGCACGAAGTCCGTGTAGGCCACCGCGAGGTAGCCTCCGAGGAAGGTGTAGAAGACGATGACGCCGACGGCGATGAGCAGGGCCCAGGCGTACGGGATGCCGGTGACCATCTCGAGTCCGCGGCCGCCGGCGATGAACTGGGTCATGACGTAGAAGAAGATGCAGGCCACAGCGATCGGGGCCGCGATCGCGCGGATCCACCGCGAAGGGTAGCGGTGTTCGAGGTATTCGATCGAGGTCAGGGACCCGAGGATCTGCGAGAGCTTGCGCATCCGCCGACCGAGGATCGAGAGGTTGAGGACGCCTCCGCCGATGTCGCCCATCGCATACCACAGCGAGAAGTAGCCCTTCGTGTATGCCAGCGAACCGGCCCCGAGGAACATGTAGCCGGACATCGATGAGGACTGCAGGCGCAGGGCCGTCACCGCCGGTCCGAGGCTGCGCCCGCCGAGCAGGAAGCCCTCGCTGTCCTTGTTGCCCATCTTCAGCGTGGCCACCCCGATGGCGGCCATCGCGACGAAGTAGATGACGAGGAACCAGGTTTCGATGTTCACGCCGCTCCCCCGTTCGCCGAGGCGGCCGGGCCGGTGTCGTCGCCACCGGGACGCGGGCTGCCGCCACCGCCGTTCAGCAATGCGCGATCCTCTGCCACGTCCTCTGCCTTCCAGCCGCGCGAAAGATAGACGAACACAAGGGTGTAGAGCACCCAGACCGCGGGGATCCCGAAGATGATGGCGACCGTTGCCGCCGGAAGGCCGAACATGTTTCAACCACCTCACTGTGATGTCGGAACGCTGACTGCTGGGGCTGAGCATACAGCGTTCCGTCGGTCGACTCACACGCTTCTCAGGGTCGAGATCGAAGACGCCCGGGAGTGTGCATGAGCCGAGCTCGGTTCGGCAGTCGGCGCAGGGTCAGGCCAGTCCGCGGCGCAGGGCGACTGCGGCGTCGAGGAGCTCAGTGAGCATCGCGTCACGCTCTGCCTCGGGCAGGCTCTGGCCCACGCTCCGACCGTGGTCCAGCAGCACGACGACCTGGTCGGCCAGGCTCGCATCGCCGAGGTCGGGCACAGCGCGCCCGCCCGAGGCGATGTCGGAGAATTCGGCGAGCGCTCTCTCGATGGTCTCCCGGCGGGACTTCGCCGTCCGCCCCGTGTCGGCACCGGTCTCCGGCCCTCCGCCGGGCTCGTCGAGTCGGCGCGAGTCCAATCCGATGATGCGCACACGCAGGCGCCGGATCTCGGTCTCGAGGTCGTCGGTCAGAGCGGTCATGAACCCATCTTAGGTCCCACCGGCCCTGCTCAGTTCCCAGCGATCCAGACCGTCATCGTCTCCTGGTAGGTCTCGAGCGCCTCGGGGCCGTTGTCGCGACCCCAGAACCCGGACTGGCGCAGGCCGCCGAACGGAGTGGCCACGGTCCCTTCGCTGTAGCCGTTGACCGCCAGGGTTCCGACCCGTATACGATTGGACCACCACTTCGTGGTGCCCAGGTCCTCACACCATACGGTCGACGCCAGACCGTAGGCTTCGTCGTTGATCGCGCTCACGGCCTCATCACGGCTCGAGGTGCGCAGCAGCTGGGTGAGCGGTCCGAAGATCTCGCCGCGTCCGAGCTCGCTGTCCTCGGGCACACCATCGATGACCGTCGGTGGGAACCAGGTCCCTGCGGAAGGCACCTCGGCGGTGGTATTGATGATGCTCGCGCCCTTGCCCACTGCTTCATCGACCCAGGCGGAGATCCGGTCGCGGGCCTTCTTGTTGATCACGGGACCGATATCGGTGCCCTCGACGAGAGGATCGCCGACCGTCAGCCCCTCGGTGACGGCGACGAGCGCCTCGCGGAACTGTTGGAAGTCCGCGTCATCGTCGCCGACGAAGATCACACGGGAGGAGGCCGTGCAGTTCTGTCCGCTGGTTCCGAATGCGGCACCGGCGATGTCGGCGGCGATGGCAGCGAAGTCGGTGGCATGTTCAGCATCGACGATGTAGACCGCGCGCCCGCCCAATTCGAGCGAGACCTTCTTGAGGTTCGACTTCGCGGAGGACTCGAGGAAAGAGCGTCCGACAGGACCGGAGCCGGTGAAGGTGAGCACATCGATGCCGGCATGCAGCCCCATAGCCTCCCCGATGTTCGGGCCGGTGCCGGTGAGGACGTGGAGGATGCCGTCGGGCACCCCTGCCTGCTGCGCCAGCCCTGCGAAGTGCAGAGCGCTGAGCGTCGAGTCCTCCGAGGGTTTGATGATCATCGCATTGCCGGCGGCCAGCGCCGGTGCCACCTTCCACCCGAGCATGGCGATCGGGTAGTTCCATGGCAGGACGGCCCCGACGACGCCGACGGGGATCTTGCGCACCCAGCCCCAGCCCTCGGGCCCCTGCAGGTAGCGGCCGTCATCGCGGGAGATGAGGTCCGCGAAGAACCGGAGGTTGGACGCGACGTCCTCGACGTCTTCTGCCACACTGTCGGTGAAGACCTTGCCTGCCTCGATGGCGTCGAGGTAGGCGATCTGCTCGGCGTTGTCGACGACGAGATCGGCCAGGCGGCGCAGCACCTTCGCGCGATGCGCCCCATCGGCCGACCAGGAGCCCTCACTGAAGGTGCGGCGGGCGGAGGCGACCGCCGAGTCGAGCTGATGTCCGGAGGCTTCGCGGACGGTGCCGATGAGCTCCCCGTCGATCGGTGAGACGAGGTCGAGTCCGGGCCCCTGCCCCGTGGCGAAGCCGCCGGTGGTGAAGACCCCGTGATCCGGGTCGAGGAGCGCGGCCAGGGCCTGTGCGCCGGTGTCGGTCATGTCAGTTCCCCTTCGCGAGTGCGCTGATCGTCGACAGCAGGGATTCCAGCGCCTCACTGTCGGCGGTCGGCAGCGGTGGGCGCACCGGCCCCTGGTCGATGCTGAGCCGGCTCAGCGCCTGTTTGATCAGTGAGATGAACGCCGGGTTGTCCTCGATCTGGGCGAGTGCACCTGATAAGTCGTTCCACAGCTCGACAGCCGCCGCCCAGTCGCCCTCCCGTGCGTGGGACCACAGCGCCTGACATTGCCGGGGCAGCAGCCACGCCGAGGCGGCCACCCACCCGCTGGCACCCTGGACGAAGCCTTCGAGGGCGATTCCGTCGGCGCCGACGAACACGTCGACGTCGTCGCCGAGTTCGGCCCGCAGCTCGCGTACGCGGCCGGCGGCCCCGGAAGTCTCCTTGACACTCCACAGCCTTCCGGTGTCGACAAGGGCGGCAAGGTGCTCGGGCAGGAGGTCGGTGCCGGTCGAATGAGGGTTGTTGTAGACCATCACGGGCAGCGGGGAGTCCTTCATCGCCGCGTGCAGTGCCGCGGCGGCCGCTTCGGGTTCGAGCCCGCCGTAGAAGGGCGGAGTGATCATGGCGGCATCGGCGCCCCAGGACTTCGCATTCGCGATGTGCGCGCTCATCTGCTCGGGAGTGTAGGCCATGCATCCGACCACGAGGTTCGCACGGTCGCCTGCTGTGTCGACGATCGCGCGGATCTGAGCTTCGCGCTCCTCGTCACTGAGTGCCAGCGCTTCGCCCGTCGCCCCGAGACAGAGGATCCCCTCCACCCCGGCATCGAGTACGGCCTCGACCCGTGAGGTCAGAGCTTCGATGTTCTGCGTGCCGTCCTCGTTGAATGGCGTCGTCGGCACCGCGAACACGCCGCGCATCGGTTTCGTCATTGAAAGATCCCCTCACTGTCGGTGGACGACCACGGTATCGTCTCGATACTCAGACCATAGAGGTGAGTGTGATCACATGCAATGGCCGCTTCGCCGCAGCGGTCCGGGCTCCCGCGGATGCGATCTCTCCGCTCAGCTCTCGGCCGCGAGCTTCTGCTTGTCCTTGCGGATGGCGAAGCCCAGCAGTGCCACGAGGACGGCGAGGTCACCGCCGACGAAGACGATGGTCCAGATGACCGTCTCTGCCATCACCTCTCACCTCCTTCGACGCCTTCGGTCATCGGCCCGGCCACGACCTTCCTGGCGAGGAACCGGTTGAGCAGCAGCATGACGATGATGAGCACGCCCCATTGCAGGACCATCGTGCCGAGGCTGAACTCCTGGAACGGGTTCCACCATTGGTCCGTACCCGTGACCGCGTCGACGATGAACCAACCGAACAGGGCGACGAACAGCAGCGGGAAGATCCGGATGCAGAAGATCCAGGCTCGACCGAAATGCAGATCGGCCACCGCCTCGATCATGGCACTGACCCTGTGCACGCCGAACTTCCACATCGCCATGGCCACCCCGAGGCCGCTGAGGAGAAGCCCGATGCCCCAGACATTGTCCTGGTTGGTGAAGAACGACAGGCTCAGCGCCGAGGGGATGCCGCAGATGAAGATGACGATGATCATGGCCGGCACCGCTCGGGTCCGACGCACACCCATGTCCATGACGTTGCGGGTGCCGAGTTCGACCATGGCGATGAGGCTCGACGCCCCGGCGAGGAAGAGCGCGAGGAAGAACAGGGGCCCGAAGACGACTCCGCCCGGCATCTGCCCGAGCAGCTCGGCGAAGTAGACGAATGCGAACCCCTGGTCGCCGGCGGCCACGGCCTCGGTTGCGAAGTCGGCGCCGCGCAGGGCGAAGACGGTTCCGATGACGGCCATGCCGGCCAGCAGCGAGGCGAAGAGGTTGCCGGCGACGACCACGCTGGCGTTGAGAGACTTGTCCTCGCGTTTGTCGACGTAGACCGAATAGGTCAGGTACAGGGCCCACCCGGCTCCGGTCGAGAAGGCCATCTGGGTGAAAGCCTCTCGCCACATCTCTCCGTCACCGAACTGGCTCCAGTCGGGGACGAACATATAGGTGAGCCCGTCGATCGCTCCCGGCAGGGTGAGTGCTCGGATGGTGAGGATGACGAGGATGACGAAGAGCGCGGGGATGATGATGTTGAGCAGCTTCTCGAAGCCGTTCTTCAGTCCGCGATAGACGACGAAGCCGACGAGCGCGATGGCGATCGCGTGGAACAGGATGGTCTGGAACGGGTTCGAGACGAAGTCCTCCCACACCTTCTGCGTGTCCGTGCCCGTGGAGAATTCTCCGGTGAGCGAATAGGCGAAGTAGCGCAGGGCCCAGCCGGTGACGACCGAATAGTAGAAGGCGACGCCGAGGCCGATGAAGCCGACGACGCCGCCGACCCAGGTGAATCTGTGCCCCATGAAATCGCGGAATGCGCCGACCGTGCCCAGCCGAGTATGGGTGCCCAGGATCGATTCGGACATCAGGATGGGGATCGCCCAGAGAAGATTCGCGATGATCAGGGCGATGAGGAAGGTGCCGCCTCCCCATTCGCCGATGACGCGCGGGAAGCGCCAGAGATTGCCTGTGCCGACGGCCATTCCGATCGCGGCGGCGACGAAGGTGAAACGGTTCGCAAAGAACTCGCCGGTGCGCACGGCCATGATGTCCCTCCCAACCGTCAGGAAGACCACCGTGCCGAGGCCCCGGTCCGTCCCGACGGCACCGGTCACCGGGAACTCATCCGACTGCGCTGTCGGTGCCCTCACTGTACCCCCAACGCTTCGCGAAGAGAAGAGTTCGCCCGGGCTCCGGCCTCGGCCAGGGCCGCCGAGCCGACGAAGGGCGGATCCCGGCTCGGGGATCCGCCCTTCGGAACTCTCCGCCTGCGAACCGGCGCCCTGCTCAGGACGCGGTGGAAGCGGTGTGAGTGTTCAGTCCCTGAAGTAGGAGATGAGACGCAGGATCTCGATGTAGAGCCACACGAGGGTGACCATGAGCGAGAACGCGCACATCCAGGAGTACTTCTCCGGGATCCTGTGCTTGACGCCCTCTTCGATCATCTGGAAGTCCATGATCAGTGTCATCGCGGCCAGCACCGTGGCGACGATGCCGATGATGACGCCGAGCGGCATCGTCATACCCATGATGTTGACCTCGACGCTGCGGGCACCGCCGGAGCCGGTGAACATGGCGACACCGAGGTTGATGATCGAGAAGATCGCATAACCGCCGACGGCGATGAGCAGGAACTTCTTCATCTTCGAGCCGTAGCGCACACCCTTGAACTTGAACAGGGCGAGCATGACGCCGAAGACGCAGAGCGTGGCGAGCACAGCTTGGACGACGATGCCGGAGTACATGGCCTCGAACAGCGAGGAGATGCCGCCGAGGAAGACTCCCTCGAACGCGGCGTAGCCGATGATCAGAGCCTTGTTCGGCTCCCTCTTGAAGGCGTTGACCAGGCCGAGGACCAGCGCGATGAGCATCGCGGGGAACGCCAGCACGGGAACGAACCAACCGACGACGGCACCGCCGAGGAGGATGGCGAAGAGCACACCGGTCTTCATCATCACATCGTCGTAGGTCATCGCCCGGTCGGCGACCTGCGGACCGGCATTGCGGTTCTCGGCCGCCGGCTTGTTGAAGAGCTCGTTGAGCTCCTGGTCGGACATGACCGGCTCATTGCGGCCGGCCCGGGCGCCCTGGTTGATCGCCCGATTCATCATGGGGTTACTCACGGTCGAGATCCTTTCGATCTGAGTAGGTTGCGTACGCAGACGGGATGCTGCGCAAGTGCTGATTCACGGTGTCAGTCTAGCCGTATGAACTGGACGGATACTGAGGGGTGCCCGTCGACCCGACGAGCGTTGTGCGATCGTGATGCACTGCTGTGCTCAACGCACCTGTGTGAAGGGAAATTCCCTCATGCACGCACTCACCCCATCTGGTAGTGCGTGGCCGCGCCCGGGCCCCAGGGGATGCCGGTGGCCCACCAGATGAAGAACAGCAGTCCCCAGAGGACGAACATCGCGAACGACAGCGGAATCGTGAATGAGAGCACGGTGCCGATCCCCGCCTCCTTCTTGTATCTCTGGACGAAGCCGAGGACGACGACGAAGTACGGGCTCATCGGCGAGATGATATTCGTCGTCGAATCGCCGATCCGGTACAGCGCCTGGGTGGTCTCGGGTGCGATCGACAGCAGCATGAACATCGGCACGAGCACCGGAGCCATGAGCGTCCACAGTCCCGATCCCGAGGTGAGGAACAGGGCGCCGAGGGCCACGAGCAGCCAACCGCCCAGGAGGATGACGAACGGTCCGGTATTGAGCGAACCGAAGAATTCGGCGCCGCGGATGGCGAGGATCTCGCCGAGGCTGGACATCTTGAACAGTGCGAGGAACTGGCTGGCTGCGAAGAACAGCACGATGACCGGGACGAAGGGCAGCAGGCCCTTGGCCATCATGTCGGGGATGTCGGCGGTCTTCCTGATCGTGCCGGTGGCATAGCCGTAGACGATGCCGACGATGAAGAATCCGAATCCGATGATCGCCGCGATCCCCGCCATCAGACCCGATTCGGGACCGAACCCTCCGGCCTCGTCGCGGAGGAACGAATCCGCCGGAAGGGCGAGGAAGAACAGGATGGCTGCGCAGGCGACGATGCTGATGATCGCGAACACCATGCCGCGCTTCTCGTTGGCGTCGAGTGCCATCTTGACATCGAAGTCGTCCGGATCGTTCTCATCGGGCTCGTCGAGTTCGATCTGATCGGCCCGCTTCGACAGCACCAGCTCGGTGACGAGGGTGACCGCGACGGCGACGACGAACATCGACACGAAGTTGAAGTAGAAGTTCGCGACCGGGCTGACCGTGTACTCGGAGTCGATGATCTGAGCCGCCGAGGTGGACAGCCCGCCGAGGATCGTATCCAAGGAGTTGACCATCGGGGCCGCAGAATAGCCGCCCGAGGTGGCCGCATAGGCGACGAGGCAGCCGAGCAGAGGGTTGCGGCCGACGGCTTTGAAGGCGAGTCCGCCGAGGGGGATCATGATCATGTACGAGGCGTCGGAGGCGATCGAGGCGGCAGTTCCCGCCAGCGCGACGATGAAGGTGATCCTCTTCGGCGAGGCCCCGGCGATGGTTCCGCGCAGCATCGCCGGGATGAGTCCCGACTGCTCGGCCACGGCGACGCCGATGAGCACGATGAGGACGAGCCCCAGGGGCGGGAAGGTGACGAAGTTCGTCGTGGCTCCGGCCACGATCTCCCGCAGGGACTCCGTGGAGAAGAGGTTGGTCACCGTCACCGTCTCATCGGTGGCCGGGTTGACCGCGCTGAGTCCGACGGCGGAGAACACGGCCGAGAGGATCATGACGATCACGGCCAATGAGAGGAACAGCCAGAACGGATGCGGCAGCTTGTTGCCGGCCTTCTCGATGAAGACCAGAAGCCGCATCAGCCAGCTGAGGTCGGCAGAACCTCGCGGCTTCTCGTCGGTGACGGTGTTGGTGCTCGACATGGGGTCTCCTCGGTCGTGGGGGCACCGATCGGTGCGGGGGATGCGTATGTGAGCGCAAGCACTTCGAAGACACCAGTGTAGGGACAACTCCGGTTGAGTCTCGGAGGTCTCATATGTCGGATGCGCCGAGGCGGCCGGCCGTCCCGGTGTGCCGAATCCCGGGACATCCTGTCGCAGTCCCCCACATCGTCGGCAGCCCGCCGAATCGGGGGTGAATGCGGAAAGCGCGCCGATCACATGGTGTGTGATCGACGCGCCGTTCAGCCTCTCGGAGGCGAAGCCGCCTCGGCCGGGTCTGCTGACTCGCTGAGCTCAGCGATCGATGTCGCCGCGGATGAACGCTTCGACCGCCTCGTGGGCGGCGTCATCGTCCTTCTGCTCCGGCGGTGACTTCATGAAGTAGGAGGAGGCGGAGATGAGAGCTCCGCCGATGCCGCGGTCGAGGCCGATCTTCGCCGCACGGACGGCATCGATGATGACACCGGCCGAATTCGGTGAGTCCCAGACCTCGAGCTTGTATTCCAAGGACACGGGAGCGTCACCGAAATTGCGGCCCTCGAGACGGACGAAGGCCCACTTGCGGTCGTCGAGCCACTCGACGTAGTCGCTGGGTCCGATGTGGACGTCGCGATCGGACAGCTGTGCACTCGTGTTCGAGGTCACCGCCTGGGTCTTCGAGATCTTCTTCGACTCGAGGCGCTGGCGCTCGAGCATGTTCTTGAAGTCCATGTTTCCGCCGACATTGAGCTGGTAGGTGCGGTCGAGGACGACTCCGCGGTCCTCGAACAGCTTCGCCATGACGCGATGGGTGATGGTCGCACCGATCTGGCTCTTGATGTCGTCGCCGACGATCGGGACACCGGCGGCGCGGAACTTCTCGTCCCATTCCTTGGTGCCGGCGATGAAGACGGGCAGGGCGTTGACGAAGGCGACCTTCGCGTCGATGGCCGCCTGAGCGTAGAACTCCACGGCTTCCTGCGAACCGACGGGCAGGTAGCACACAAGGACGTCCGCCTCGGCGTCCTTGAGTGCTTTGGCGACGTCGACGGGGTCACGATCGGATTCGACGATCGTGTCGCGATAGTACTGTCCGAGACCGTCGAGGGTGGGTCCGCGCAGGACCTCGATGCCGGTCGGCTCCACATCGCTGAGTTTGATGGTGTTGTTCTCACTGGCCGTGATCGCCTCGGCGAGGTCGACGCCGACCTTCTTGCCGTCGACATCGAAGGCGGCAACGAAATCGATGTCACCGACATGATAGTCCCCGAACTCCACGTGCATGAGACCGGGAACCTTCGTCCCGGGGGACGCGTTCCGATAGTACTCAACACCTTGGATCAGGGACGAGGCGCAGTTGCCCAGGCCGGCAATCGCGACTCGAATCGATTTCGTTGCCACAGTTCTCCTTTGTCGTTTCGGGTCTCACCGTGCGGCAGGATTGACCCTGCAGGCGGTCTCCCCAAGCAGGACCTCATGTTCTCGGCCCCGCCTATCCATAATAATGACCCCGTCAAAACTCCGTGAACCGGCCTCCGACGGCGATGGTTCTCGTCTCAGCTGACGACCAGCGGCTCGAGGACCAGATCGGGGTGGTTCTTCTGCACGCCCTGCAGCCGCCACCGGTCGGAGAACAGCGCAAGCAGCTCGCCGTCCGAACGGTGCAGCACCTCGACGGACCGCTCCCGAGCCAGCGTCGGCACGCACTCGGGGGTGGTGCGCCGGGCCAAGGAGAAGTTGAGGCGCTCGAGGGAGCAGGGGGCGTTGAATTCGTTCGTCATCCGATCCTCCGCGACCTCGAACTGCATGGGACCGACCGCGCCGAGCACAGGTGCCTGGTCGCCGCGCAGATCGGAACGCAGCACCTGGATCACCCCCTCGTGGTCGAGCTGTTCGATGCCGCGGCGGAACTGCTTGTACTTCGAGGAGTCCTTGGCGCGGATGACCATGAAGTGTTCCGGGGAGAACGTCGGTATGCCCGGGAACTCGACCTTCTTGTCGAGGTAGAGCGAGTCGCCCACCCGCAGGGCGGAGGCGTTGACGAGTCCGACGACGTCACCGGGGAAGGCCTCGTCGACGACGTCGCGGTCGCGGCCGAAGACCTGCTGCGCGTACTTCGTGGCGAAGGGCTTGCCGGTGGCCGAATGGGTGAGCACGGTGCCGCGTTCGAACACACCGGAGCAGACGCGGATGTAGGCGAGCCGGTCGCGATGGTTCGAGTCCATTCCGGCCTGCACCTTGAAGACGAATCCCGAGAAAGGGTCGTCGACGGGACGGGGCTGATCGTCCTTGTCCACACGCGCCTCGGCGGCGGGGGCGAAGTCGACGAGCATATCGAGGAGCTTGTGGATGCCGAAGTTGAGGACGGCGGAGGCGAACATCACCGGGGTCGTCTTCCCGGCGAGGAAGGTCTCCTGATCGTGGTTCTGGTCCTCCATCTCCAGCAGATCCGATTCGTCGACGGCTGTCGTCCAGGCCTCGCCCTCGAGGTCGTGGGCCGCCTCGGCGGAGAAGGTCTCCTCACCCGCGATGGTCGCGCCGCCGTCGGTGCGGGTGTACTTCGTGTATTCGCCGGTGGCCCGGTCGAGGACACCGCGGAAGTCGCCGGACTGGCCGACAGGCCAGGTGATCGGGGTCGGCAGCAGCCCGGTGCGCTGCTGCACCTCGTCCATGAGTTCGAGCGCGTCGAGACCGGGCCGGTCCCACTTGTTGACCACCGTGATGATGGGGATGCCGCGGTGGGCACAGACTTCGAAGAGCTTCATCGTCTGGGTCTCGAGGCCTTTGGCGGCGTCGATGAGCATGACTGCGCAGTCGACGGCCGAGAGCACACGGTAGGTGTCCTCGGAGAAGTCCGCGTGGCCGGGGGTGTCGACGAGGTTGAACACCGCATCCCGGTATTCGAACTGCAGCGCCGCCGAGGAGATCGAGATGCCGCGGTCCTGCTCCATCTGCATCCAGTCGGAGACGGTGGCGCGGCGCCCGGCCTTGCCGTGGGTGGCTCCGGCCTGACCGATAGCGCGCGCGTGCAGGGCGAGCGCCTCGGTTGTCGTCGACTTGCCCGCGTCGGGGTGGGAGATGACAGCGAACGTGCGGCGGCGGGCCGCCTCGTGTCGGATGTCCTTATCGGAATACTGGCCGGAAGTCACCGCAATATCCTATCGTTCTTCTCTCTGCCTCGGCGTGTCCGTTCAGTCACAGTCGCCGGTCGTCGCAGCATTCGCCTCACTCGCCGGGTCCACCGGGCAGCGCAGTGCTCGCCGGGCGGCGCAGTGTTCGCCAGGCAGGGCAGTGTTTGCCGGATCCGTCGGGCAGCGCATCCAGCGTCCTGTCGGATTCTCCTCATATGCTGGTGGGCGATGTCTGAGGAATTCGTAGAATATGCCGGCCGTTCGGAGCCGAGGGAACGATGGCTCAAGGCCCTGCCGCTCATCATCGCGGCGGTGCTGGGGCTCCCGCTGCTGGCCGCCGCGATCTACTTCTCCGTGCAGATGGCCCAGATGACGAAATATCTCTTCGATCTCGGCACCTCGGGCTGGGACGCCGTCGTCATGGTGCTGCTCAGCCTCTCCGGCGGCTTCTGCCTGATCCTCTACCTCGCGTTCCTCTTCATCGGCACCCGTCGGCGCACGTGGAAGTGGCGCATCCAGTGGGCTGTGGCGACGGTGCTCGTGGCCGGAGTGCTGCCGCTGTGGTGGCTGTTCGGAGGCTTCTTCTCCGGCGCCTCCGCGTGACTCCCGCCCTGCCTCCGGACCTGACTCCTGCCTCGCCTCCAGCACGCATCACGCAGCACTGCACACAGCCCCTACAGGTCGCGGCGTCTCCTACACTTCGTAGCATCGCCTACACTCCGCCGCACCTCCTACAGTCCGCAACGCATCAGTCACCGGCAGTGCCGAGACGCCCTGGTGCAACGGGTCGTCATACCAGCAACGGTGAAGGATGCCGGCGGCGAGCTCGACGAGGGGTACCCTGCACGCACCACCGCTGCCGATGACCACCTCGCGCTCGCCCCGCCTCAGAGCTGGGCGAGCGCCTTCGCGATCCTCTTCTCCGAGACCGGGTGCGCGGTGCCCAGCGAGTTCGCGAACAGCGACACTCGCAGCTCTTCGAGCATGAGCACGACCTCGATCCAGTCCTCGGGCAGCGACACGATCAGCTGCGACCATTCGGCCTTCGCCAGCGGTGGGAAACGGTTGCCGATCTTCTTGGCCACATCATCGCCGCTGCCGGATACCCGGTCCATGAGCTGCTTGTCGCGGATCGGCGACTCCTGCATCCCTGCGATGCGCACCACTTCGGCCTGCACCCAGCGGGGCAGCTCGCGCAGCATCTGCGGTGTCATCGCAGCCACCGCAGTCTCGCTCGTACGAGAGCTGCGCCAGGCCTGCACGTCGGCGAGGTTCGACAGGATGGCCAGCGACGAGGCCTTCGAGACCGACTTGTCGAGTTCGGTCGCTGTCTTCAGTGCCTTCATCAGGTGCGGCAGCAGCGAGGAACAGCTCAGCGGCAGTTGGGCGTGCACGTGCGTGCGCAGCCGTTCGAACTCCTCCGCTGTGGCCACCCATCCGGATTCGGCGGGGCCCAGTCGGTCTGCGACGAGTCCGCGGATTCCGACCCGGATGAGGCCCGTGAGCAGGGCGTCGGCGGATCTCTGATGACCGGCGAGGACGAGTTTCTCCTCGGTCGTGAGCCCGTCCTGCAGGTATTTCAGGGCCTCATTCGCATCGCGGGCCAGAAGGGTGATGAGCGCCTCCCGCGTCGCCAGTCTGGCCTCGAGAGCAGTGTCGAAGGCCACGAGGTCGACCGATCGCGACCGGTCGGCCAGCCCCGGTACGACGCCTGCAGCGGCCTGCTCCGGTTCGGCGAGCTGCCCGAACGTCCAGCCGGTCAGACCCGTCGTCGGGGCGAACGAGGTCTGCTTCTGCCGTGCCTTGCGCACCTGGGGCTTGGCGCGAGTGGTGAGAGCGGCGAGGTCCTCACCGAGGCCGACGGTCTTCTTTCCGTCGACGACGCGGAAGGTCAGACGCAGATGCGAGGGGATCCGCGTCCGGTCGAAATCGGCGGCGGTGACCGTGATGGGGACCAGGTCGTTCAGCCCTCCCCCACCGGCACGTTCGCTCAGATGTGCCGCCAGCACCTCCGGCAGGCTGCCCTGATACGGGGTGAGCGAGGGAAGGATGTCGCGGGCGACATCGGGGGCAGGCACGAAATAGCGTCGCTTGCTCTTCGGC
Source organism: Brevibacterium renqingii (assembly GCF_017808095.1). Lineage (NCBI taxonomy): Bacteria > Bacillati > Actinomycetota > Actinomycetes > Micrococcales > Brevibacteriaceae > Brevibacterium > Brevibacterium renqingii. The sequence goes on from NZ_JADBHG010000005.1 coordinate 228,913, forward strand.
AGCGAACGGATATAGGCGGCCACGAGCTCCTCGCGCAGGCCGGGCACCTGCCAGCTGAATTCCTCGGCGTCGACGGCGGGCACCGCCTCGGCGGGGATCTCCACGGTCACCCCGTCGTCGGTGCTTCCGGGGTCGAAGGAGTAGCGCAGCTTCGCCTGTGTGCCATCGGCCAGTTCCCATTCCATCGGGAAATCCGCCGCCACCGAGGCGGTCAGCTCCTCGCTGTCGTCGCTCAGCAGCACCGATGTCGTGAGATCGAGCAGATGTGCGTCCCGGCGCTTCTGCTTCTTCCACCAGGAGCGGAAATCCGCCGCCGAGGTGATGCCTGCAGGGATGCGTTCGTCGAAGAAGTCGAACAGGGCGTCGTCCTGATCGAGCACACGTCGGTTCCGGGTGCGCGAGGCCAATTCCTCGGCCTCCTCGACGACTTCGAGATTGTGCGTGAGGAACCCGAAGCGCTCGTGCCAGTCGCCTTCGATGAGCCCCTTGCGGATGAACATGTCCCGCGCGGCCTCACGGTCGAAGGTGCCGTATCCGACCCGTCGGTCGCTCACGAGTGTGACTCCGTAGAGCGAGATCTTCTCGTAGACCATCGAAGCCCCGGCCTTCGTCGACCAGTGCGGGTCCGAATGCTGGCGGGTGACGAGATCGCCGGCGGCCTCGACGACCCAATCGGGGTCGATGGCGGCGACCGTTCGGGCCCACAGACGGGAGGTCTCGACGAGTTCTGCGGCCATGACGAAGTCCGGGTTGGTCTTGAACAGCCCGGAGCCGGGGAAGATGGCGAAGCGCGTGCCGCGCGCTCCCTGGTAGTCCTTATGGCGTTCGGACCGTGAGCCGATCATCGTCAGCAGCCCGGTGAGCAGAGCACGGTGGATGGCGGCGGCGTGGGGGTCGAGCTTCACTGCCGCCACCTGCTTGCCGGCGTCCGCGGCTGCACCCGAGCCTCCCTGCCTCTTCGCCCTGCGGTTGGCCGCGCTGAGTTCGGCGAAGCCGATCTTTCCCTTGCCCGGTGCGCTGTCGACCGGCGGCTTGCCACCGCCTGGGTGCCTTCGTTCGCCCGTGCCACTCGTGCCGACAGTGTCGCCCGAGGCGGGGTCCTGGTCCGCATCAGCTGCCGGCTGCCAGACGGCCTTGTCGATCCGGATGCCGGCGGAGCCGAGCAGGGACCGCAGCTGACCGACGAGGTCCTGCCATTCGCGGATGCGCACGAAATTGAGGAATTCGGCCTTGCACCGGCGCCGGAACTTCGAGGAGCCCATCTCGGCCTGCAGACTCTGCAGGTAGTTCCATAGGTTGAGGTAGGACAGGAAGTCGCTTCCGCGGTGGGTGAAGCGGGCATGTTTCTCGTCGGCTGCGGCACGGACCTCTGCCGGGCGCTCCCTGGGGTCTTGGATCGACAGTGCCGCGACGATGACCGTGATCTCTCCCCCGCACCCTGCCTCGGCGCCGGCGATGACCATCCTGGCCAGGCGCGGATCGATCGGAAGGACCGTGAGCTTCCGTCCGATCTCGGTGACGCGGATCTTCCCTGCTCCATCACTGACCAGAGCCCCGAGTTCGGTGAGCATCGTCCGACCGTCCCGTACGGCTCTGGGATCCGGCGGGGTGAGGAACGGGAAGTCGAGGATCTCCTGGTCGCTGGAGGCGAATCCGAGATCGGCCATCTGCAGGATGACGCTGGCGAGGTTCGTGCGGAGGATCTCCGGATCGGTGAATTCGGGTCGGGTCTCGAAGTCTTCTTGCGAGTACAGCCGGATGCAGATGCCTTCGCTGGTACGCCCCGACCGCCCCTTGCGCTGGTTCGCACTCGCCTGGGAGATCCGTTCGATCGGCAGCCGCTGCACCCGGGTGCGGTTGGAATAGCGGGAGATCCGAGCAGTGCCGACGTCGATGACGTATTTGATCCCGGGCACCGTCAGCGAGGTCTCAGCCACGTTCGTGGCCAGCACGATGCGCGGCCGGGTGTGCGGCTGGAAGACCTTCTGCTGTTCACCTGCCGAAAGCCTGGCGAACAGCGGCACGACCTCCCAATTGCCCATCCGCGGACGCCGGCGCAGGTGGTCTGAGAGTGCATCGGCGGTATCGCGGATCTCGCGCTCGCCGGAGAGGAAGACGAGGATGTCGCCGGGCTCCTCTGCGGCCAGTTCGTCGACAGCCGCGATGATCCCGTCGGTCTGCTCCTCCACCCCGGTCTCGTAGTTCCCGGAGTCTCCCGGTCCGTCGACGTCGTCGTCATCGGGCTCGTCACCGAGCGGCCGGTAGCGGACCTCGACCGGGAAGGTCCGCCCTTCGACCGAGATGATCGGAGCGTCGCCGAAGTGCGCAGAGAACGACTCGGGGTCGATCGTCGCCGAGGTGATGATGACCTTGAGGTCCGGACGGCGAACGAGCACCTCCTTGAGATAGCCGAGGAGGAAATCGATGTTGAGGCTGCGCTCGTGCGCCTCGTCGATGATGATGACTTCGTAGTCGCGCAGCAGTCTGTCGCGGGAGAGTTCGGACAGGAGGATGCCGTCGGTCATCACCTTCACCCGGGTGGGGTCGGCGACCTGCGCGGTGAAGCGCACCTGGTAGCCGATGGTGTTGCCGAGGTCCTCGCCGAGCTCCTCGGCGATGCGCTCGGCAACCGTCCGCGCCGCGATCCGCCGTGGCTGGGTGTGGCCGATGAGTCCGTCGACGCCGAGGCCGAGCTCGAGGCAGATCTTCGGCAGCTGCGTGGTCTTGCCCGAGCCCGTCTCGCCGGCGATGATGACGACCTGGTTGTCTCTGATCGCCTCGGCGATCTCGTCCTTCGCCCCGGTGACGGGCAGGTCTTCGGGGTAGGTGACGGTGACCGGGTGGGCGGCGCGTGCGGCTTTGAGCCGGGCGCGACGTTCCTGGTGGTGGGCGGCGGTGGTCTTCCGTCGCTGCTGCGAGCGTCCGGACTGCCGACGTCCCTTGCTGCGCCGCCGAGGCGCCCGTTGAGGAGTCGTGTCCGAAGGCTCAGGTGACGGGGTCGGATTCTCTTCTGCCATTGCGCCTCCCAGCTTAGCGGCAATGCCGGAGCTCGAGCCCGCCGAGGCGGGTGTGAACCCGAGGAGGTGCTGGTTCATCCCCAACCGTCGACGCCGAATGCTTCGCGCTCCGACCCCACCGCCGCGCTCGGGGCTCAGGCCCCGCCGCTCCAGAGCGGCGCGAGAGCCGAGTACAGCTGTTGGACACCGAGGATGATGAACAGCAGGGCCGTGATCGCCAGGGCGATGTTCGTGTGCACCCTGTTCGCCCATTCCTTCGGGATCTTCTTGCCGTTGAGCAGCCCGAGGAGAGTGATGGCCAGGAACGGCATGAAGAGCGAACCGAGGACTCCGTAGGCGAGGATCAGGCCGATCGGCTTGCCCAGGATGAACAGCAGCATCGGCGGGAACGTCAGCCACAGCACATAGAACTTGAAGTACTTCCCTCCTGTGAGAGTGTCCGGGTGGCCACCCGGTTTATTGCGCATATGGCCCCAGAAGTCGGCGAACATGAGCGAGACGCCGTTCCAGACCCCGATGATCGAGGAGAACGAAGCGGCCCAGAAGCCGATGAGGAAGCCGATGCCGACGACCTCGCCGTAGCGGGCCTTGAGGACGTCGGCGAGGTCGAGCAGTCCCTTGTCGTCGGCGGAGATCGAGACCCCTGCGGCACGGACGACCTCGGCGCCGACGATGAGCATGGCGATGACGAAGATCCCCGTCATCACGTAGGCCATCGAGTTGTCGATGCGCATCACGCGCATCCACTTCGGGGTGTGCCAGCCCTTCTCGCGCAGCCAGTACCCATAGGCGGCCAAGGTGATGGTGCCGCCGACGCCCCCGGCCAACGCGAGTGTGTAGATCACTCCGCCTTCGGGGATGAGCGGAACGAGCCCCTTGAGCATGTCGGGGATGTTCGGCGCGGCGATGATCGCCAGGCCGACGACGGTGATGAACATGATGCCGACGAGGACGGCGGTGATCTTCTCGAACACCGCGTAGCGTCCGAACCAGACCATCGCGAAGCCGGCCAGCCCCATGACCACCGACCACACGGTGAGGTTGAGGCCGGGGAAGAGAGCGGCCAGAGGCAGCGCCGCCGAACTCATGGCCGTAGCCCCGTAGACGAAGCCCCAGATGATGATGTAGGGCCCGAAATACCAGGTCGTCCAACGTCCGAGCGACCGCCAGCCCTCGAAGATCGTCTTTCCCGTCGCGAGGCTGAACCGCCCGGCGCCTTCGACGAGGACGATTTTGAGGATGACGCCGACGATGACCGCCCAGAGCAGCCCGTAGCCGAACTGGCTGCCGGCCACCAGGGTCGCGACCATATCGGCGGCGCCGACGCCTGTCGCCGCGACGACCAGCCCGGGGCCGATGACCTTCCATCTGGCCGGGCCGGATGCCTCTTCGACTCCGGATACGGCTCCGGAGCCGGCTGCGTCGTCGGGTCCCGCTCCATCCGGTCCGGATGCGTTCTCGCTCATACTGCTTCACCTTCGCGTTCGGCCGCATGCTCGTCTGCGCTCGCGGCTCTCCTGTGCCGCGCGCACGGAGGCGACGCCGGAGTTCGCGGAACAGCATCGCTGCGACGGGATTCGTCTTCAGTGAGCAATCGTATTCGACTCATCGGCCCGGCCTCCACACCCACAGCCCAGCGTCTGCCGCTATCCTCGAGGTGTGAGTGACCATGATTCCGCCGAGAACACCCGCAGCCGGATCGCCCGCCGGATCTTCCCCGACGGGGAGGACCCGGATCCGCGATTCACCCTGGCCAACGAGCGCACATTCCTGTCGTGGATCCGCACAGCTCTGGCGTTCATCGGCGGCGGAATCGCGGTCGAGGCCTTCACCTCGGAGATCTTCTCGACCGAGCTGCGGGCCACTCTGTCGATCGTGCTCATGGTCATCGGCTTCATCCTCGCCTCCGGCGCCGCGTTCCGGTGGCACCGCATCGAATCGGCGATGCGCCACAAGAGGTCTCTGCCGCTGCCGCTGATCGTGCCGATCGTCAGCCTCGCCTCCGCCCTGGGTGCAGGTCTGCTGGTGCTCGTGTTCGCAGGGCTCCTGTGACACCTCCCCGGCAACCGCCTCACTCCGACCCCGGTCTGCAGCCCGAGCGCACGACCCAATCCTGGCTGCGCACGAGTCTCACTCTCACCGTCGTCAGCCTCATCTTCATCCGGTGGATCGACGCCTTCGGGGCCCTCTCGGTCATCGTCTTCGTCGTCTGCGTGGGTCTGGCGATTGCGGCGGTGGCTCTGCAGTCGCGGCGCTACCGTCTCGGCATCCAATCGATCCGCAATGAACGCGGGCGCCCCACCCCGTGGGCGATCGCGTTCCTCACCACTTCGGTCTGCCTCATCTCCGCGCTCGGCATCGCAAGCGTGCTGAAGATCTCTGTGAGCTGAACCGGTCGGCACCTCCTCCCAGAATCAGACACTATGTAAACTTCCATACTCCTTGTAGGCTGAGAGAAAACCCGGTACGAAGGAGTTCCCTTGGCGTTTCCCGAACCCGATCCCACGGCGCTGGAGCAGATCCGACAGGACAGCGCACGGGGCTTCCTCGGCACCCGCGCACAGGCTCTCATCACGGCCGATGACGGCAGTCTCGTCTACGATCTCAGCGCCTACGACTTCCTCGCCGGTCCGGCTCCTGCCGCCGCCGATCCTGTGCTGTGGGAGCATTCGGCCCGGGTCGCACGGCACGGGCTCTTCCTCGTCACCGAAGGCGTCTACCAGGTGCGCGGGTTCGATCTCGCCAATCTCACCCTCATCGAGGGCGAGGAGGGTGTCATCGCCGTCGATGCGCTCACGAGCACGGAAACCGCCGAGGCGGCCCTTGAGCTCTACTTCGCCCACCGCGGCAGGAGACCGATCACCGGGATCATCCTCACCCATCCGCACGTCGATCACTTCGGCGGGGTCGAAGCCCTCCTCTCCCATGCTGCGCCAGAGGCGCCGGTCCTGGCTCCGGAGGGCTTCCACCACCACGCTCTGCGGGAGAACCTCCTCGCCGGTCCGGCGATGCGCCGACGCTCGGTCTTCATGTACGGCACCGAACTCGAGCCGGGCCCGGCCGGCCACATCGGCTGCGGTCTCGGTCAGCGGGTGGCAACGGGGACCACGACGCTGACTGCTCCCACCGATGCGATCACTGCCACCGGTGAGACCCGGACCATCGACGGCCTGGAGTTCGTCTTCCAGCTCACTCCCGGCACCGAGGCTCCGGCGGAGATGAACTTCCTCCTCCCCCACCTCGGCGCACTGTGTCTTGCGGAGAACGCGGTCCACACCCTGCACAACATCATCACACTGCGCGGCGCACAGGTCCGCGACGCCAAACGCTGGTCCGATTATCTCGATGAGACGCTGCGGCTCTTCGGGCCGCGGACCTCCGTCGCCTTCGCGACGCATCACTGGCCCACGTGGGGACGCGAGAGAGTCGCAGACTTCCTCACCGTTCAGCGCGATGTCTACGGCTTCCTGCACGATCAGACAGTGCGGCTGATGAATGACGGCTTCACCGCCGATGAGATCGCCGAACGCCTGGAACTGCCCGACGCCCTGGCCTCCTCCCCCGTCGTCCGCGGGTTCTACGGCTCGGTCAGCCACAACGTCAAGGGCATCTGCCAGTTCTACCTCGGCTGGTTCGACGGCAATCCCTCACATCTGTGGCCGCTGCCGAAGTCGGAGAGCGCAGGGCGCTGGATCTCCCTGCTCGGCGGGGTCGACTCCGCGGTATCGCGGATGACGGTCACACTGACCGATGCGAGCACCGAGGACCTGCGGTTCGCCGCCGAGGTGCTCGATGCCTGCGTCTTCGCCGACCCCGGCCACAGCAGGGCCCGCGAGCTCCTCGCCGAAGTGCTGCAGCGCCTGGGCCACGGGTGTGAGAATGCCGTGTGGCGCAATGAGTACCTCACTGCCGCCGCCGAGCTCCTCGCCGCACCCGAGGATGCGGGCGGGCGACCGCAGCGAGGCCGGTCGCGCAACCGGATCGCAGCGGATCTCGGCATCGCCGATGTGCTCGACGCGATGTCCGTGCGCCTCGACGGCCACGCAGCGGCCTCGACGCGGATGTGCATCGATCTCGTCGAACTCGACGCCGAGGACTCGGCCCGGGCCGTCCACCGCGTCGAAGTCAGCAACGGGGTCCTCCGCCACCACCGTGAACCTCTCGCGACAGGGACGACACGGGATCCTTCGAGCGCGTCGTCCTCCAGCGCTGAGGCGGACCTGAGGGTCGAGGTCCCGCTAGGCGGCGCCTCGCGCCTGGCCGCGCACGGCCTCGCGGGCTTCGCCACCTCCGGCGATACGCAGGTGTGGGATCGTCTGCGTGCGCTGCTCACCACCGCGCGGCGCGGGTTCCCCATCGTCGAACCCCGATGAGGGTCCCCGGCCCCTGCTGAAATCGGGTTCGAGGAGACGTCAGCGCCCGAACAGCATCTGAGCGGCCGGCGGGGGCTGTCCCCGCCGGCCGCTCCGGCATCATCCGCTCAGGCGCGGTGCCTGGGCATCATTGCGTGATGCGCATCGTCTTCGTCGCCGGCAGACCGTCATAGATCCGCTGCTCGAATCCCGGAGCGGTCGTCAGCTGGGCCGGGATGCCGCTCAGCGGCACGGCGTAGGCCTGGTCGAAAACCCTCTCCTGCAGCTTCGCATAGATGTCGCAGCGCTTGCCCTCATCGCCTTCCGCCATGGCCTGGGCGAGCAGCTTCTGCACATCCTTGTGCTCGTCTCCGGTCGAGTTCCGTCCTCCGTCCTCGGTCACCGTTCCGGTGAACCGGGAGATCCCGTCGTAGACGGTGCCCGAGGTGTTGATGAAGTTGAGGATCGCCATATCCCAGGACTCGGGCTTGGAGGCGAGTTCTGTGGCCAGTCCTGCCGGGTCGACCGATCGCAGCGTGTTCTTCGCTCCGGCTTCGCTGATGACCTGGTCGACGTACTTGTTGCCGGCGCCCTTGGCGACGGCCGGAGTCCCCAGCTGCACCGTCTCCGCTCCGTCGAGGCCCTCGGCCGCGGCCGCAGGATCATTGGCGATCAGGCCGGATTCGTCTGTGTTGGCACAGGGAACAGTCTCGGACACGAAGCTCGTCGACGGCTCGCCCAGACCGTTCGTCGCCGCTTTCGCATACGCCGAGCGATCGATCGCCTGGGCCACTGCCCGTCGCTTGTCCGCCTCGGCGAAGACGCGTCCGTCGCGTTCGTTGAAGACGAGGAACATCGTGCCCACCGAGAAGCGCTCCGCACCGAAGTCCTCTTCGTCCTTGAAGCGGACCATCGGTTCGCCGGTGATGGTGGCGACGTCGAGGTCGCCCGTGATCATGCTGTTCGCGACGCTGTTGTAGTCGGTCGACACCGTGTAGCGCACGGTCTTCGCCGGATCGCCCTTGAGCGGTTCGGCGAATTCGGGGAAAGTGTATCCGGAGTCGCGCAGCGTGAACTCCACGCTGGCGCCCGGTTTGAAGTCTTCCAAGGTGTAGGGCCCGGAGAACGCCGCTTCCACCTCTCCGGTGGCGGTCTTCTCGGGGTCTTCGAGTCCTGCCGGGCAGACGATTCCGGCTTCGGGCTGCGACAGTCCACGCAGCATGTCCGCCCAGGGCTTGTCGAGTTCGATGCTCACAGTCCCGGCGTCGTCATCTGCGCTGATCTTCGGGGTGCTGGGCCCGAACACCTGGCTCTTCTGCTTCGAGGTCTTCGCGAACTCCTCGAGCGAGTCCTTGACGATGTTCGGGGTGATCGCCGTTCCGTCGGCGCAGGTCGCTCCCTCCCGCAGGGTGAACGTTCCCTTCTTCGGCGTGACGTCCCAATCCGTCGCAAGGTCCCCGCTGACGCCGTCTTCCGCATCGGAGTCGAGTGCCACGAGCGAAGCGTAGAGCAGACTGCTGGCCTGCGTGCCCGGCGTGCCCGAGGCGGTGTAGGGGTAGAAGCTGTTGGGGTCGGCGATCATCGTCGACCGGATGGTGTCGGTGGTTCCCTCGCCGGCGCTTCCGGTGGCTCCGGTCGTGCAGGCGCTGAGTCCCAGTGTCAGCGCGGCGAGACCTGCGACGGCGTGAACGAGGCCGGTCGTCATCGACCGGCGTCTGGTGTTGGACATGCTGTCTCCTCGTGGTGGTGGGCGGGTGGATCAGTGGGGTGTCAGCGCGGCCTCGCGTGCCTCGAGTTCACGGCTGAGGCGAGCGAAGACCGGTTCGAAGCGGGGCGTGTCGAAGGCCTCGGCGACTGGGTGGGCGCCGAAATGGGCGATCACCGTCTGCCGGGAGGGGTTGATGTAGAGCCGCTGCCCGGAGCGACCGCGGGCGACGAGGGCCCCTTCGCCGTCCAGCGGCAGCCACCATCCGCGCCGATAGGCCAGCACAGGTCGGTCGATCCGTTCGTCGCCGGTGCCCACGACATCGGATGCGGGGCCTTCGGGCACCGTCCAGAAGTCGGCGATCAGGTCCGCCGGCAGCACTTGGTCCTCACCGACCGCGCCTCCGGCGGCCATGAGCTGCCCGAGACGGGTGAGGTCGCCCAGAGTGCAGGAAAAGCGACCGGAGACGAGTTCGCGGCCGGTGGGATCGAGTCCGAAATGAGCGTCGCCGTTCGCTCCGATGCGCGAGTAGACCAGTTCTTCGAGCAGAGCGGAAACGGTGGCTCCGGTCGTCCGGCGGACGACTTCGCCGAGTGCTTCCGTGTTGCCGTTCTCGTATCGGAAGGACTGCCCGCTGGGGCCGTCCTCTCGCGATGTCGCCAACCTCTCGAGCAGGGTTCGGGGCCCGGCGTAGTCCGCGGGTGCGGGCACCATGCCGACGGCGGCGAAGAAGGCCCGTGCCTCGGTCTCCTTGTGGAAGGGGCGCTGTCCGTAGCGGACGGCGGTGAGCATATGGAAGGCGTCGTCGACGTCGGCGAGGCCGAAGCCGGTGCCCTCGAGTTCGGGCACGTAGTCGCCGATGGCCCGGCGGGGGTCGATGTCCCCGCTGTGGATCAGCGGTGCAAGCACCAGAGCGAACACGGATTTCGAGATCGAAGCGGTGACGTGCCTGTCATCGGGACCGAAACCGTGGCGCCAGTCGCTGTGGACGAGTCGGCCGCGATGGAGGACGAGCAGGCCGGTCGTGTCCGCACTGTCGCAGAACCTGCGCAGGCTCACCTCGCTGCCGTCGACCCCCGGCACCATGACCTCGCCGAGGCGGTCGGTCCTGCCCGTCGAGGCCTCGCTGTCACTCACTGAGCAGCCAGCTGCCGCGCTCGCAGCCGATCCCCCGCTCTGCCGGCCTGCGTGCGCTCCGTCCCCACGGCGGGCACGGACCGTGCGCACCGGCATGCGCTCCTCGTCATTGACCATATGGGCGCGGATGGCGGCAGGATCGGAGAATCGTGCCTGCTCGGCTGCCTCTGCGGCCGTGTGTCGACCGGGCCTCGCCGTCGAAGTCATGAGAACGTGAACCCCTTTCCGCCCGGAACGGAGTCGAGCAGCGTCCGGGTGTACTCTGCCTGAGGTGCGGCGAACACGCGGTCGAGCTCGCCGGTCTCGACGATTCGTCCGGCTCTCATGACGACGATGTCGTCGCAGACCGCCTGGGCCACGGCGAGGTTGTGGGTGATGAAGACCATCGAGTGCTCCGCATCGCCCTCGCGCAGTCGGGCGAGGAGGCGGATGATCTCGGCCTGCACCGATACGTCGAGGGCCGAGGTGATCTCGTCGGCGACGAAGAGTTCTGGCCCGACGGCCAGCGCGCGGGCGATGGCGATGCGCTGCCGCTGTCCGCCGGAGAACTCGTGCGGGTAGCGTTCGGCGGCCGATGCCGGCAGCTGGACGCTTTCGAGGACCGCGGCGATCGCCTCGGCGTAGGTCCGGGGGCTGCCGCTCTTCGGCGCGAACGCCTCGGCCAGGGTCTGAGCGATGGTCCGACGGGGGTCCAGCGAGGAGTACGGATCCTGTGGGATGTATTGGATCCTCCGATAGAGCGCGTGCCGGGCTCGTCTGCTCGCCCGGGCCAGATCGGTGCCGGCGACGGTGAGGCTGCCCGAGGAGATCCTGTTCATTCCCACGAGCGCTTTGGCCAGAGTCGATTTTCCCGAGCCCGATTCTCCGACCAGTCCGACGACGCGTCCGCGCGGGATGTCGAGGTCGATGTCCTTGAGCACGTGGTGGTGGCCGAAGGAGAGGTTGAGTTCCCTGGCGCGCACGATCACATCAGCCTCGGCGGGCATCGGCGGCGTCTCCTCTTCCACGGTGACGGTCATGACCTGCTCCCTTCCGGCAGTCCTCGGCTCATATCGATCTGGGGCACGGCGTCGAGCAGTGCTGCGGTGTAGGGATCGGCGACGTCGCCGGCGGCCAGCTGGGCGGCGCTGAGCTCCTCGACGACGGCGCCGTCGCGCATGACGACCACGCGGTCGCAGAGCTCTCCGACGACGCCGAGGTCGTGGGAGATGAAGAGCACCGCTGTGCCGAGCCGCCGACGCAGCTCGTGGAAGATGCGCAGCACCTCGACCTGCACGGTGACGTCGAGAGCCGTCGTCGGCTCATCGGCGATGAGCAGCTGCGGGCGGTTGACCACGGCAGCGGCGATCATCGCCCGCTGGCGCATTCCTCCGGAGAGCTGGTGCGGGTACTGCTTCATCCGCAGTTCGGGCTGATCGATGCCGACGGTCGCGAGGGCTTCGATGAGGGCCTCCCGAGCTTCCCGGCGGGAATATCCCGAGTGCGTACGCAGGACCTCGGTCAGCTGTGGGCCCATGGTGCGTGAGGGGTTGAAGGTGGTGCCGGGGTCCTGGTAGATCAGTGCGATCTCCTGCGCCAGCTGCGCCGCCGCCGGCGTGCCCTTCATGTTCATATCGCCGACCCGCAGCTCTGCCGCCTCGAGATCGAGGTCATCGGCGAGGAGACCGGCCACGGACATCGCGGTGAGTGATTTTCCGGACCCGGACTCACCCACGAGGCCGACGATCTCGCCGGGGGCCACGTGCAGGTCGATCCCCTTGACGAGGGTGCGGCGGTCCTCGCCGCCACGGATGGCGAGCTGGCGCACCCGCACCAGTGCCTCATCGTCTGCCGCGGGCGAGGCTGCGGCGTTCGCCTCGGGGGTGCGCGGGGACCAGGTCCGGGCGGTGCGGGGATCGGCGTGAGCGGCCAGGCCGTCGCCGATGAGCATGGCCGCCACGGAGGCGAGCACGATCATCACGGCAGGTCCCAGCGCCTCGATCGGCTGGGTGTAGAGGGATTCGAGGCTGTCGTTGAGCAGCGAACCCAGATCGTATTGGGGCTGCTGGACACCGAGACCGACGAAGGACAGGGCGGAGATCTCGACGAGTGTGGCGGAGAAGATCGTCGTCGCCAGCACCAGCAGCGGTTCGGCCATCGCCGGGATCATATGCCGCACGGCCAGATGGTAGGAGCCGACGCCGAGAAAGCGTGAGGTGAGGAAGTATTCGCTGCGGGCCGTGCGACCGGCGAGGTTTGCCGTCACGCGGGCGAATCCTCGAATTCCCGCGATGCCCAGGGCGAAGACGGCCGTGGTCGCACCGGGCAGGAGGATCGCGGCGATGATGAGGGCGGTGATCAGCGTCGGATAGGCGACGGTGGTCTCGAGCAGACGCAGGCACCATTCGCGCACGGTGCGCGGCGCCAGCCAGATCGCCACTCCCACGACGAGACCGCCGACGACGGAGATCGCCGAGGCGCAGACGGTCATGACGAGGGTCAGGCGGGTGGCGACGAGGACCCGGGCGAGGTTGTCCTGGCCGAAGTCGTTCGTCCCCAGCAGGTGGCCCCTGCCCGGAGGCAGAGCTGTGTCATCGGTGATGGCTGTCGCCGCACCCGTGACGAAGATCGGGGCGAGGACGGCGATGAGCACCACCGCGGCCATGAGCACGACACCGAGCGTGAAGGCCGGACGCCAGACGGTCCGACGTGAGGCAGTGGACATAGGTCATTCACCCGCTTCCAGGGTTCGGGGATCGACGAGGGCCAGCACGATGTCGACGACGAGGATGAGAAGGGTGGCGATGATCCCGAGCAGCAGGATGGTGCCGCGGATGACGGGATAGTCGCGATCGGTGATCGCCGTGACGATTCCGGTGCCCAGCCCGGGCCAGCCGAAGACGGTCTCGATGACGACGGCACCGCCGAGCATGCCTGCCAGGATCAGGCCTGAGAGCGTCAGAGTGGTGGTGAGCAGATTCGGCAGCACATAGGCAGTGGTGATCTTCCAGGTGCTCAGACGCCAGCCGCGTGCGGTGCGCACATAGTCCTGTTCGAGGATGCTCGCCGCCTCCCGCCGCACGATGCGGGCGAGCGCGCAGGCAGGGCCGATCATGATCGCGGCCGTCGGCAGCACGAGCGATGACAGGGTCGCCGCACCCGAGGCGGGGAACCAGCCGAGGAGCACCGCGAAGATGTAGACGATGAGTGTGGCGAGGACATAGTTCGGTACGGCGAAGACGAAGCTCGTCGCGGCGTTGAACGCATGGTCGAGGCCGGGGCGGCGGCCACCGCGGGTGAGCAGAGCCGCCGCGGTGCCGGCGGGCACCCCGAGCAGCAGGGTCAGCACGATCGCCATGAGTGCGATCTCGGCGGTGAAGGGCAGGCGAGCGAGCACGACCGAAGACACCGGCAGGCCGGTGGCGAAGGATGCGCCCATGTCACCGGTGAAGATGCCGCCGACGTAGTTGACGAACTGCGCTCCCAGCGGTGCCTCGAGCCCGAGCGCGGCTCGCGTGGCCTCGATCTGCTCGGCGGTCGCGCCCTCGCCCGCCGCAACGACGGCAGGGTCGCCCGGCAGCAGCGGCACGATGAAGAACGTGATGACGATGAGCAGGACGAAAGACAGCAGCACTCCCCCGCCGCGGCGGATGAGGAACCGGGTCCATGGGTGCTCGGTGGGCCTCCGGCGCCGGGCGTTGGGACTGGCGCCCCGAGTCGACGTGATGGACAGGGCCATGAAGACAACACCTCCTCGTGTCGTGTGCGACTGCCTGGTTCGCCTCGGCACGGAACAGTGCGCTCGAGGACGTGGCCTGAATTACATATTGTCCGCTTTTAGACACACTGTCAAGATTCAGTCGAGACGCAGAACTCTCGGGCGCAGATGAATCGGCCCACAGTGACGCCCGGACCTCAAGACGCGCACTCAGCAGGCGCAGCAGAGCCCTGCAGGCGGACGACTGCGCTCAGAACGTCCCTTCGGGGACCTCGTCGAAGCCGCTGGCCCACATACGACCGTGCACGGACAGCTCGGTGAGCACCTGCGCCACCTCGACAGCGGGAATCGGCCGCTCCTCGGGTTCGAGCCACCACAGCAGCACCGTGACCTGCTCGCCCACCCAGGCGCGCGTGAGGATCTCCGGATCGATCCGGAACTGCGTCCCGGTCACCTCGGCGCGCTTGAGGAAGATCTCCTTGGCCGCCTCGGTGCGCGTGTCGACGAAGATCCGCAGCGCCGTGCCGTCGCCCTCCCCGCGCAGGATCACACGGTAGGCGTCTCGCTGCTCCTCGGCGTGCTCGAAGAGGATCCGCAGCGCTTCGCCGGAGAAGTAGGACGTCTCGCGCAGTCGCAGCTGCTCGAGCCGCGCGGCGAGCTCATCCTGCAGATCGAGGACGATCCGAGTGAGCAGCGCGGGTTTGTCGCGATAGTAGGCGTAGAAGGTCGCGCGCGAGATTTCGGCCTCGGCAGCGATGTCCTCGATGGTCACGGCATCGTAGCCGCGCTCGAGGACGAGATCGATCAGCGACGACTTCAGCGCGCGCTGAGTCCTGCGCGTCCGGCGATTCTCGGCCATTTCCACCCTTCCTGCATTCGAGCCGTCACATCCGGCGACACCTCAGCCACAACGGTACCGACACATCGTCACTTCTGGACTTCAGTGCCCAAAGTTGTACACTGTGTCTAATTCTAGTCACATTGTCGTGAGGAGATCTCGGATGCTCAACCTTGGCTACTACATCGCCCGCGCCGCCCAGCACTGGCCCGCCACCGAGGCGGTGGTCGCCGGCAGCCTGCGCCTGAGCTTCGCCGAGCTCGACGCCCAGTCGACGGCGTTGGCCGGCGCCCTCGCCGCCCACGGCGTCACGCGGGGCACACCGGTGGCGACCTTCGCCGGGAACACCGGAGAGCTCGTCGTCATCGAGGCGGCCCTCTACAAGCTCTCGGCGCTGCGAGTGCCCATCAACGCCCGCCTCGGGGTGGCCGAGACCGCCCACATCCTCGGCGATGCCGGCGTCGCGGTCCTCTTCGTCGATCGCGCCCATCTCGCCTCCGCCGAAGCCGCCGTCGCGGCGGCAGAGGCGGATGTGCGCCTCGTGGTCCTCGGAGACGACGGCGAGCGCGGCTACGCGGACTTCCTCTCCGAGGGCGCAGGCACCGAGCCCTCCGAGGTGATGATCGACGCCGAGGAGTCCGATCCCTGCGTGCTCAACTTCACCTCGGGCTCGACCGGCAAGCTCAAGGCCGCGGTCCAGACGGTCGGCAACCGTCTGGCGAATATGCGCAAACGGCTCATGGACCCTTCGAAGTCGACGGACGAGGAGACCAGGTACCTCGTCGCCGGACCGATCACCCACGCCTCGGGCATGGGAGTCCTGGCCGCTCTCAGCCGCGGCTCG
Source organism: Brevibacterium renqingii (assembly GCF_017808095.1). Taxonomy (NCBI): domain Bacteria; kingdom Bacillati; phylum Actinomycetota; class Actinomycetes; order Micrococcales; family Brevibacteriaceae; genus Brevibacterium; species Brevibacterium renqingii. The sequence continues at coordinate 244,503 of NZ_JADBHG010000005.1, forward strand.
ACGATCGTCGTCCTGCCGACCTGGGACGCCGGCGAGTTCCTGCGCCTGGTCCGCGACGAGCGGGTGACCTCTTCCTTCGTCGTCCCGACCATGCTGCACATGCTCCTCGATCACGGCGTGGATCCGGCCGATGTCGCTACGCTGCGATCTCTGACCGTCGGCGGCGCACCGGTCAGCCCGCAGAGGCTGAGGGAAGCCGTGGAGGCATTCGGCCCGATCATCGAACAGGGCTACGGACAGGCGGAGACGACCAGCGGAGTCACGGCGCTGACCAAGGACGACATCGTCCGCGGCATCGAGTCCGATCCGCAGCTGCTGCTCTCCTGCGGTCGCGCCGTCTTCGATTCGGAGGTCGCAGTGCTCGACGACGACGGCAGGCGCGTGCCCGCCGGGGAGCTCGGAGAGCTCGCAGTGCGGGGGCCCGATTGCGTGAGCGAGTACTGGGGAGCTCCGGAGCTCAGCGCGGAGACGTTCCGCGACGGCTGGGTGCTCACCGGTGACATCGCCTATATCCGCCCCGACGGGTACGTCTTCATCGTCGATCGGAAGAAGGACATGATCATCTCCGGCGGATTCAACATCTACTCCACCGAGGTCGAGGCCGCCGTCTATGAGCACCCCGATGTCAGCGAGGTCTGTGTCGTCGGTGCCCCCGATGACCGGTGGGGCGAGTCCGTGACCGCCGTCGTCGTCGCCCGCAGCGGATCGCAGCCGAGCGCGGAGTCGATCATCGACTTCTGCGGTCAGCGCCTCGACCGCTTCAAGAAGCCGCGGCGCATCGACTTCGTCACCGAGCTGCCCGTCAACCGCAACGGCAAGATCGATCGCCGTCAGGTCCGCTCCGGCTACTGGGCCGGGGCCGAACGCAGCGTCAACTGAGCGACCGGCCCACCGCCTTCGGTCAGCCGCAACCACCCATGTCGATTGGAGCCAGACATGTCCTTCACCCTCAACCCCGACTACTCCGACCATCCGCTCGCCGAGACCATCGCGAGCCTGCGCACCTACCTCGAAGGGGAGCTCGCCGAATACGAACAGGAGCACGAGCTGCATCCGGAGTCCCGCTTCGACCGCGCGACCCTGCAGACGGTGTGGAAGCGATCCCATGAGCTCGGCTTCTACGGCATCCACCTCCCGCCGGAGCTCGGCGGACGGGGACTGAGCCACACGGATCTGGCCATCCTCAAGGAGGAGGTCTCCGCCTCGGGACGGGTGCTGTCCCAGAGCGTGCTCGGGGACATGGGAGGGCCTCTGCGAGTGGGTTCGATCTTCCGCTTCGCCACCCCGGCCCAGATCGAACGGTATCTGCTGCCCGTCGTCCGCGGGGAGCGCGCATGCTGCTTCTCCCTGACGGAGACCGACGCCGGGTCGAATGTGCGCGCGATGCACACCGTGGCCACGCCGGAAGGCGAGGGGTGGCGCATCTCGGGCCACAAGGTGTTCTCCTCAGCCGGACCGTTCGCCGACTTCTCGATCCTCATCGCCCGCATGGCCGGCGAGGAGGAGGCGTATTCGGCCTTCCTCGTCGATCTCGACTCCCCCGGCGTCCAGGTCGTCGAGGGCGAGGTCCCCCTGTCCGGCCAGCACATCGAGTCCGACATCATCCTCGACGATGTGCGCGTAGAGCCCGACCAGCTCCTCGGTGAGGCCGGTCAGGGACTGAAGATCGGTCTCGGCAGGGTGACCACGAATCGGCTGCTGCACTGCCCGACGGTCCTGGGGCAGGTGCGGCGAGCGCTGACGCTGACTGTCGACTTCGTCCGCAATCGCCAGGTCGCTGCGGGCTCGATGGCCCAGCTGCAGTCCGTCCAGCACACGCTCGCCGAGATGGCCACCGACTACTACGCGGCGCGCTCGATGACCTTCGACGCCCTCGCCGCCCTCGACCGCGGTGAGGCGATCATGCCCGAAGCCTTCATGTGCAAGCTCTTCGTCGCTCAGAAGGCCTTCTCGATCGTCGATTCCGCAATGCAGCTGCACGGGAAGGCCGGCATGGTCCACGGGTCCGAGATCGAAGGGATCTGGCGGCGCCTGCGGATGTTCCGGATGCTCACCGGCTCCGACGAGATCCAGAAGAACGGGATCGCCAAGGCCCTGCTCTCATGAACCGCCCAGCGGTCCTCGACCTCCCCGAGGTCCGCGATCGTTCCTCGTTGTGAGACCGACGTTCGAGCCGACTGCTGCGTTGCCTACACTGGTGTCCATGAAGGACGCACTCGAAGTCTCCACTGCCCCGCTCGTCGCCGTCGGACTCGTCGGCGGCTTCCTCACTGCCCGTGAGACGGGGGTCCGCCCGCTCGGCGGGGTCGTGCTCGCCGCCGCGGGCGCCTATGCCGCCCGCTCCTGGTACGCGAAGAAGGGCTGGCCTGCGGCGACCGCACTCGGGCTGACCTACCTCGGCGGGTTCGGCGCCTCCCATCCCCTGGCGAAGAAGATCGGTGCGTGGCCCGCGGTCCTCACCGTGAGCGCGGTCAGCGCGGCCGCGTCCTACATCGTCTCGGACAGCGCCGCCTGATCGACACCGGGCTCCCGGCCGGCATCGGGCCCCCGGTGCCCACCACCTCGGAAAGCGAGACCGCGAGTAACCCATGCTGGCTGTGTTCGAAGGCTTCGCCGTCATCGCGGCGGTCATCCTCGTCGGCTTCGTCCTCGGCCGCTCGGGTGTGCTCGGACCACACGGTCAGCAGGTCATCGCGAAACTCGTCTTCTATGCCGGCACCCCGGCCCTGCTCTATGTCACCGTCGCCGACACCGACCTCGGCCTCATCTTCAACACCGCCCTGTTCGCGACAGGCGGTTCGGCGATCATCGTCGGCCTCGCCCTCTTCGCACTCACACGCTGGGTCCGCCGGCGCAGCACCGGCGAGGCGATGTTCTCGGCCTGGGCGACCAGCTATGTCAACATCGGCAATCTGGGCATCCCCATCGCCGCCTATGTGCTCCACGACATCGGCTACGTCGCCCCGGTCCTGCTGTTCCAACTGCTCGTCCTCGCACCGATCGGCATGGCCGTGCTCGACGGTGCAGGTCGGAAGCAGCACGATTCGCATTGGCACTCCGCCCTGTTCCAGGTCCTGCGGAATCCTATCGTCCTCGGCGCGGCCGCCGGCGTGGCTGCCTCGGCGACCGGGTTCGAACTCCCCCGCTTCGTCTTCGAACCCATCGACATGATCGGTGCCACTGCCGTGCCCGGGGCTCTGCTGGCCTTCGGCATCTCGCTCAAGGACGGGTGGGCGCTGCCGGCCAAGGGCACACGTTCGCAGTTGGGCTACATCACGGGCGCCAAGCTCATCGGCCAGCCCGTCATCGCCTGGGTGATCGGCGGCCCGATGCTCGGATACGGAGGCATCGACCTGTTCGCCATCGTCGTCACCTCCGCCCTGCCCACGGCCCAGAACGTCTACATCTATTCGATGCAGTATCGGCAGTCCGAGGCACTCATGCGCGATGCCGTCTTCATCACCACCGTCCTCGCCGTTCCCGCGCTCGTCATCGTGGCCGCGTTCCTGGGCTGAGCGCAGGAGCGAGACACGTGACCGGGCGGCACCGGCGGGTCTGCCGCAGGCGCCTCTCCCCGCGCGACGGTGATCTGCGGACCTGTGGCGTGTCCTACCCGAGATGGTCCTGCCGTTCACTGACAATGGGGATGTGGCTGGAGATGAGAAGAACGACACCGAAGACCTCCTGAGCAGGCGGATGAGTTCAGGATCCGGCAAGGCTGCCGAAAAGCAGTCGGACACCTCGCTGGAGGCTGCCAACGATCCGTCGACGGACACCGAGGCGTTCGATCCCATCACGGATCCCATCGCCGAGGAGACCCCCGGGCACGGCACGGACGCCAAACCGTCGACGGGTCCTGTTCGGGTGGCTCCCGCCCATTCGACGAATCCGCACGCCCAGCAGACGACCGCGAGCACGCGTGCCGGCGATCAGCTCGCAGCGGCCGACACCGGTCAGACACGTGAGGTGCCTGCGAATGCGCGCACCTCGGTGATGAGCGAAGCCGATTGGGCGGCCGTGTCGAAGGCGGCGACCTCGACCGATGCCCGCGATCCCGAGGTCCCGGAGAAGCGCCGGTCGGTCCTCGACGTCATCGGCACGATCTGGATCGTGCTCGCGACCCCGTTCGTCCTCTTGGCACTGGCGGTGCGCTTCATCGCCTCGGGCGTGTTCCTGAAGTTCGAGTACTTCCGCCCGGGCTTCCCTGCCGACCGGTTCGGCTTCGGCTCGGCCGATCGCGAGCACTATGCCACGTACGTCATCGACTATCTGCACAACTTCGACTCCCGGCGCTACCTCGCCGATGTCGTCATGCCCAACGGGGAACCGATCTTCATCTCGGAAGAGCTCAGCCACATGGCCGATGTCAAGGGACTGATCTCCCTGCTCTACCTCGTGGCTCTCATCGGACTCATCGGCGCGGTCCTCTTCGGCCTCTACATGTGCCGTCGAGGCGGCATGGGCATCCACACGGGAGTGCGCCTGGGAGCGATCTTCAGCATCATCGTCATGGGTGCCGTCGCCGTCGTCGCACTGCTCGGCTGGGACAGCTTCTTCCGCAGCTTCCACAAAGTCTTCTTCGCTGACGGAACGTGGGAGTTCTACGCCGACGACTCGCTCATCCGGCTGTTCCCGCCGCAGTTCTGGGTCGATGCCGGCATCGCCGGTGGAGGCCTGTTCGTCCTCCTGGCGATCGTCCTCTTCTGCTTCAGCTTCACCGGTCACAAGAAGCGCCGCGCTCTGCGCAAGGCCCGGAAAGAGGCCGACGCCTGAACAGCTGATCGGCAGCGATTCTGCGGGTGAGATTCCCGCTCCACGGTTCCGGCCGGGTGGTCTTTCCCCTTCCACCCGGCCGAATTTCTCCCCCGGCACCAGCGGAATCTCGTCCCGCGTTCGCTGCGGGTGGATCCATCGCGATCCAGCGTCGGATTTCGCAGTGGATCCACCCGCAGCGAACCGACCAGATTCCTCCCCGGCAACAATCGTCGACGAGCCGAGGCCGGTCACTGATCGGACCGTGGACCGGTCGGCAGCCGGTTGCCGAAGCCAGCTGTCTCAGTCGTCGACGGCGTCACGCCCTCGGCGCACGAGCAGCGGGTCGGCGTCGTAGACGACCGAGGTGTCCTTGTCCTCGTAGTCGAACTGGTTGAGGAAGCAGCGCATCGCGTTCAGCCTGGCTCGCTTCTTGTCGTTGCTCTTGATCGTGATCCAGGGGGCGTGGTCGGTGTCCGTGCGGCGGAAGGTCTCCTCTTTGGCCTTCGTGTAGTCGTCCCATCGGTCGAGTGATTCGAGATCCATCGGAGACAGCTTCCACCGCCGCACCGGATCGATCTGACGGATCGCGAACCGAGTGCGCTGCTCGCGTTGGGTCACGGAGAACCAGAACTTCGTCACGTGGACGCCGGAATCGATGAGCATCTTCTCGAACACGGGAGCCTGCTCCATGAATGTCTCGTACTCCTCGTCCGTGCAGAAGCCCATCACCCGCTCGACGTTCGCCCGGTTGTACCAGGAGCGGTCGAACATCACGATCTCTCCGCTCGTGGGCAGATGCGAGATATAGCGCTGGAAGTACCACTGACCGGCTTCCCTGTCCGAGGGCTTGTTGAGTGCGACGACGCGCGCCGCACGAGGGTTGAGATGTTCTGTGAACCGCTTGATCGTTCCGCCCTTGCCGGCGGCGTCGCGGCCTTCGAAGACGATGACATGTTTGGCGCCGGTGTCCTGACCCCAGTACTGGAACTTCAGCAGCTCGACCTGCAGCCTGTACTTCTCGAGTTCGTAGGCTTCTCTGTCCATCTGCTCTGCATAGGGATACCCCTCGCGCCAGGTCTCGACGGCTCGGCCCAGGGGGTCGATGAGGTGCGGGTCCGTGGTCTGGCTGTCCTCGACGGCATAGCCTTCGAGGCGGAGTTTGTCGATGTACTCCCGCAGGTTCTCCTGGAACAGATCGTTCACGAGATCCTCCCCTTCCGATGTCGACACGTGCCGTGCCCGGTGCGTGCTGGCGCTCCCGGATGAACTTCAGGTTATGCGATCGAAGTCGCGCTGGGGAATGATTCCGAGGCTGAGCAAAGGTGCGATTGCGATGACACCGAAGGACAGAGGGCAGCCGAAGGCAGTCACGAGTGCGCCGAAGCCCGGCCCCAGCAGGGCCGACATGACGAACTGCCCCGTGTTCTGCGCGCCCATCGCCTTCCCCGACCAGCAAGGTCCCGCCGCCTCGGCCACGGAGGCGAACGCGAGGCCGTTGTCGGCGACGGACACCGCCGAGGCGAGCACGAAGACGATGGCCGCCGCGATCGGCATCCGATCTAGTGAGAGGAAGGCGATCGCGCCCGTGAACACCACGGCGGCGATCGCCACCATGCGCATGAGCCCGACCCGCGACCGTGTGCGGTCGGAGAGCCCGCCGACGACCATGCGACCGAGGGCACCGACGATCTGGGCCGTGGCGACGATCCCGCCGGCAGCTCCCGCACCGATTCCCTGTACGGCGATGAGCCAGATGAGTCCGTAGGTGGAGAAGGCGAACTGCGGAATGACCAGGAGGGCGGAGACCGCGTGGATCCGCCACAGGAAGGAATCGCTGCGGTAGGGGTTGACCCCCGAGGCAGGACTCCCTGACGACTCCCCCGCCGAGGCCGCTCCCGGCCCGGCAGATCCGCTCCCGGTCGCCGTCGGCTCGGAGGCGGGGGCACGGTCGAGGTCGGCCACCTCGGTGCGGGTGGACGCCTGCGGTGGGTTGCGGATGACGGCGAAGCAGGTCAGGGTCAGTGCCCCGGAGACGGCGACGACGAACCACAGATAGGCGGGGAAGCCGCCGGCCGCAGCGATCGGCGGGACGGTCACGGCCGCAACGCTGGTGCCCAGGGGTTGAGACATCTGTCGGATACCCATCGCCAGTCCCCTCCGATGGCGGGGGAACCACCCCATGACCACGCGGCCGCTGGCGGAATTCACCGATGCCGCGGCCGCTCCGGAGGCTGCGATGACGATCACCATCCAGATCGGTGAGTCGACGACGAGCACTGCGACCGCGGAGGCCAGGGCCGTGAAGCCGATCCCCAAGGTCATGGCGAGCCGTTCACCGTACCTGTCGGCGAAGGCGCCCCAAGCGATGAGGGTCAGGATGAGACCGAAGCTGGGTGCCGCGGCGACGGTGCCGGCCTGAGTCAGCGTGAAGCCGAGGTCGGCATGCATATGGGGAATGAGGAACGCCGGACCGGCGATCGCAATGGTGGCGGCCATCTGGGTGAGGACGCCGACGACGAGGATCACCCAGGCCTGGAGGCTCGGTCGGCTCGTCGTCATGGCTCGAGGCTAACTCCGTCGGGGAAGCGTCTGCGGCGCGTCTCAGATCGCGGCATCGTCGGTTAGCCGATACAGTGTGTTCTGGAGTGTCCCCCTATAGCCCAATCGGCAGAGGCAGTCGACTTAAAATCGATTCAGTGTGGGTTCGAGTCCCACTGGGGGGACCATGGAAAAGGCATCTGCGACGATGCCATTTGCGAAGATCAGTCGACTTCAACGGGAGATCGAGCAGTCATCGGAAACCCAACTGCTTCGTTTCAGTCCTTAATGCCGGAGGATCTCCGACACCTGCAGAGCCGCTGGCGCTCGTAGGGATCTGCAGAAACTCGGCGTGCAGGTCTTCACTCGAGACCTTGGCTCTTCGCCCGGGCACGCACTTCATCCGCACTGCTCATCCAGTCGATCTGCGACCATTCCCCCGTAGGATCATTGCGATGATTCGGCTGATCCCGCCCCGGGGTGCTCCTGCCGCGAGCGATGTGGTCCTCGAGCACAGCCTGCATCATGTGCACACGCTCCGGGTGATCGTCAATCACATTGTTCTGCTCGCCAGGATCCTCGCTGAGATGATACAGCTGGGCCGGGACATAACGAGTGGCAGGACCACCGTGAGCAGCCTCCCAGTCGGCATCCATGCCGTCTCCGGTCGTGGTGAAGGCGAGTTTCCATTCGCCCTGACGCAAGGCGAAGCCCCCTCCGCCCGAGTGGGAGACGACGTCCGTGCGCACGGGGCCCTCGCTCCCTCGCCACAGCGGCAGGTTGCTGATCGAGTCCTCCGCCGCATCATCAGGGACGCCCAGCCCCAGCACCTCGGCAATCGTGGCGAACAGATCAGAGTGCGAGATGAGAGAACGACTGCACGATCCCGGTTCGATCTGCCCAGGCCACCTGACGATGTGCGGCTCACGGTGGCCCCCTTCCCAGATGTCCGTCTTGTGCCCCCGCCAGCCGTTCGACGGGTCATGCCCCTGGGCACGCAGAGCGGGCAGTCCGGCCACCCCGGAGGCTCCGTTGTCCGAAGTCACGATGATGATCGTGTCATCAGCGGCCCCGGCCTCGTCGACCCGAGAGACGAGCTGTCCGACGTAGTCGTCGAACTGCAGCACGAAATCGCCGTACGGTCCGACACCGCTGCGGCCTTGCCACGGCTCGTTCGGGATGGTCGGACCGTGCACGAGGTGACTGGGCACATAGAGGAACCACGGATCGTCGGCTGCGAGCATGTCGTCGAGGACTTCCAGCGCTTTCGCCTGGAAGCGGGGAGCCACCTGGGCGACGTCGTAGCCGTCGACCATCGGACCCTTCTGGATCTGCTGCTGCTGGGAGTCGGTGCGGCGGTCGAGATGGTACTGGTCCCCGCCGAAGGTCGTCGGAATGCCCTGCGCCTGCCCGTTCTCGATGTACACGAATGGCGGCTGGTCGAGACTGGCCGCCGTGATGAAAGAGTAGTCGAAGCCCATCTCGTCGGGACCGAAGGTCACCGGCTTGGAATAGTCGATATCGAGGCCTTCCACTTCGTAGAGGTGCTGCGGGTCGAAGTTCCCGTTCCGGCCATACCGATGCTCGGGGCAAGGGTGTTCGTCAGGGTCGAGTCCGAATGACTCGAGATCGTCGCCGGAGTCTTTGAGCTGCCAGTCGAGTCCTAGATGCCATTTGCCCACGACCGCCGTGCGATATCCCGCCGAGCGGAGGAACTCGGGCACCGTCAGACGATGTTTCTCGATGAGGGCCATCGAGTCTCCCGGCAGCACCGAGCGCTTCAGCGGGGAGCGCCAGTTGTAGCGGCCGGTCATCAGTCCATAGCGTGAGGGAGTGCACAGGGCCGACGTCGAATGGGAATCGGTGAAGCGCATGCCCTCTCGGGCCAGGCGGTCCATGTTCTCCGTGGTGAACTGTGCGTCGGGATTGAAGCAGGAGACGTCTCCCTGTCCCAAGTCATCGGCCAGGATGTACAGGATGTTCGGTCGCTTGTGCGCCATTTCCACTCCCTTTCGTCGTCGTCACAGCGGCACGCCGCCCTCCCAGCCGGTCAGGGCCCGCCGGCCACCGGTTAGTCTGAGAATATCCGGGGCGGAAGAAGAAAGCGAAGGAGTCGGCGGATGCAGGAGCTTGCGCAGTCCATGGTGGGTTGGCTGACGCCGGTGTTCGTCGTCTCGGCCATGCTCAATGTCGGATTGACGCAGAAGCCCGCAAATATTCTCTCTCACCTGCGCCACTGGCAGTACCTGCTGAGAATGGCTCTGGCCAACTTCATCATCGTCCCCGCGCTGATGATTTTCCTCATCGGCATCTTCGGCGTCGATGGGCCGTACGCATCGGGCCTGATCATCTTCTCGGCCGCGGCCGGTGCCCCACTGCTCATCAAACTCACTGCCCGCAGCCGCAACGACGTCGCGGCCGGGGCCACTGTGCAGACGGTGCTCATGGTCGGCACCGTCATCGTCCTTCCCATCCTGTTGCCGCTGCTGATCACGGGAGTCGAGATCGATGTGCAGGCGATGATCGCCAGCCTCCTGCTGCAGACGATCGCCCCGATGGCGGTGGGGATGGTCCTGCACGCAGCGGCTGAATCATTCGCTGCTGTCGTCCAGCCATGGGTGGCACGACTGTCCAATGTGACTCTGTACGCGATGCTCGCGGCCACCTTGGTCGGCAACATCGACGTCTTCACAGACGTGCGGATGTGGGTCGCGCTCGGCACCGGTGTGCTGGCACTGCTCATCGCTTTCTCCGTCGGTCACGGTGCTGGCCTGGCGCAGCCGACGGAATCGCAGATCGGGGCTCTGGGCACGGCCCAGCGCAACACTGCCGCCGCGGTCATCGTCGCCCAGGGCAGCTTCGAGGATCCCTTGGTATTCCTCACAGTCGTGCTCCTGAACACGGTCATGATGTTCCTCCTCCTCTTCCTGGCCACGCTGATGTCGAAGAACATCAGAATGGCCCTGCTCGAGCCCCTGGAGGCCGATCCGCCGCATCGGCGACGCACCTGATGCGCTTCTCTCCTGCGGAGATCACAGAACGGATCACTCCGCCTCAGGGAAAGAGCTTGCCTGAGCCACAATGTCCTTGAAAGCGCTGGGGACTACAGAATTGGCTCCGACCGACAACGATGCGACGTGAAACCGCTGAAGCACTCGAGAGAGAGAGAAAGCGTCTGCGGTCGCGTCCGCGGGCTCGCTTGCATGGGATGGCGAGCCTGTGCGCGACTTCGACCGGGACTCCGTGCAGGCTCAGGCATTGGGAGAGAGCTCCGTGCCGGCACCTCGGCGACGGATCGTCGGAATCCTCACACCCGAACCATCGGCCTCGTGACCGACGGGCGGCAGCGGTTTGCCGCACGGCAGGGTGGTGGCCGCGGTCGGCGCCGAGGCGGGCACGCTCTCGGCATCGACAGCAGTTGTGCCCTCGCCCCTCGTCTCGTCGCGCTTCGTGTCGACGGGCGCTGCGCTGTCGAAGGCGGCCTGTTGGGCTGCCCGGTAGGCCTTGAGCTCGTCGCGCAGCTGCTGGGCACTGTCCGTGCCGACGATCTCGAACCCGCCGTCGACGATCATGTCGAGATCCTCTTCGGCAGCCTGTCCCTCAGAGGTGAGGTAGTCGCCGAGGAAGAGAGAATTGGCCACGTGCAGCGACATCGGCTGCAGCGAGCGCAGGTGCATCTCGCGGCCTCCCGCGATGCGCAGCTCGCGGTCCGGACACAGAAAGCGCACGGCGCAGAGAATCCGCAGACAGTGCTGTGGAGTCAGCGTGTTGGTTCCCTCCAAAGGAGTGCCGTCGAACGGGATGAGGAAGTTGACGGGGATCGAGTCGGAATCGACGGCTTTGAGCGATTCGATCGTCTCGATGATCTGGTCGTTCGTCTCGCCCATGCCGACGATGAGGCCCGAGCAGGGAGAGAGCCCCGCGCCGCGGGCCTTGTCGACGGTGTCGACGCGATCGGCGAAGGTGTGAGTCGAGCAGATGTCGGCGTAATGGGACTCCGCAGTGTTGAGATTGTGATTGTAAGCATCGACACCTGCTTCTTTGAGACGCTGCGCCTGGCCGTCCCTGAGGAATCCGAGGCACGCGCAGACCTCGACGTCGGGACTGGCGGACTTGATCTCCTCGACCATGCCTGAGACGCGCTCGACATCCCGATTCGACGGACCGCGGCCGGAGGCGACGAGGCAGACGCGTGAGGCGCCTCCGGCCAGGCCGAATTCTGCCTGCCGTCTGGCCTCCGCCTGGGGCAGCCACGAGTATTTGAGTATCTCCGCCTCGGAGCCCAGTCGCTGCGAACAGTAGCTGCAGTCCTCCGGGCACAGACCGGACTTGAGGTTGACGAGGTAGTTGACTTTGACCCGATTGCCGAAGTGCTCGCGCCGCAGCCGGGCTGCGGCCGCAACGAGGTCGAGCAGATCCTCATCAGGAGACGACAGAATCGCACGGGCATCAGAAACGGCAGCCGGAGTACCGGAGAGCACCCGCTCCGCGAGTGACAAGTAGCTATCCATATCGTCATTATTGAACACTGTTCAATTGAGAGCAAAATCAGGCGCGGTGGACGACGAGCTGAGACCGCACATTGGGGCGCCTTCCCAGCTCCTCGCTTCCCGGCCCCGTTTGGGGCATGATCGACTCATGTCCATCCTTCTTCTCGACAGGCGCCTCGAGCCACAGCGAATCGACGAGTTCGCAGATCAGGGAATTCCCGCTCTCGATGATTCGAAGGTGCTCCCGGGACCGGCTGTGATCGTGGACGCGGCCGCCACCCCGGACTCCTCCGGTCGAACTTCGCAGACTCGTCAGATCACCGGTGTCATCGCCTCCCGACCACTCGCCTGCCGTGAGCAGGACGGCGCTTGGGTCGAGGTCGACTTCGAAGCGGCCGACCACTGGACTCAGATGACCGACGAGCTGCGTCGGCGGCTCATCGACGACACCCGAGCGACGCTCGACGTGAAGGAGTTCAAGCAGGCGACCAATGGTGCAAGCGCCTCGCTCATCACGAACAACTGGGTCTATTCCGGCACCCCTCGCGTCTACCGAGTCGCCGGCCGTCTGCGCCAGTTCGTCGCCGTTCTCGGCGAGCTCACCCGCGGCTGATCATCGCCGCGATCCTCGTCGTCCGAGTCCTCAGACGCGAGCGGTCCTCTCCTCGTGACGATTCCGATTCCCGGCGATCGCCGCGACATTCGCCTCTGCCCACTGGCGCAATGCCGTGACGGGCTCCTGCAGGGACCGCCCGAGCTCGGTCAGCGAATACTCCACCCGCGGCGGAGTCTCGGCATACACCTCTCGGTCGACGAGCCCGTCTGCGACGAGGGAGCGCAGCGTCGAGGTGAGCACTTTCGGAGTGATCCCGCCGATGGCCAGACGGATTTCGCTGAATCGCCTCGGGCCGGCGTCGAGGACATCGACGATGAGCACCGTCCACTTGTCCCCGACCCGGTCGAGCACGATCCGGGTCGGGCATTCGGGGTCGAAGGCATCGCCTTCCCAGTGAACTCTCATGGCCATGATCCAATAGTATCTTTGAGGTACTCGATATCTCAAAGATACTGTGATCATGTCGGCATACGACTCCACGCATCGCATCTGCGATGCCATACGAAAGGAAGCAGATGAAGATCGCACTCTTCGGAGCATCGGGCATGATCGGATCACGCGTCACCGCCGAGGCGGCCTCCCGCGGAATCGAGGTCACTGCCATCACCCGCTCCGGCACCGAGGTCCCCCATGCGGCTGGTTCGCTCACAGGCGATATGTCCGATGCCGAGCTCGCCGCCCGGATGGCCGCCACTCACGATGTCATCGTGTCCACGACCGGCCCCAGCCGCACCGGCGGGGACCACCAGGAATGGCTCGATGCCCTGTCGACTCTGGCGAAGGCCAGCGGCGACACCCGTCTCTTCGTCGTCGGAGGTGCGGGGTCGCTGTTCGTCGGTGATGTGATGCTCAAGGACACTCCGGGATTCCCGCCCGCCTACAAGGCCGAGTCCGAGACCGGCACGAAGGCACTCGAGCTGCTGCGCTCGGCGAATCCCTCGCCGTGGACGCTCATCTCCCCCGCCCCGGAGATCGCACCGGGCGAACGCACCGCCATCTATACCAGCGAACTCGACGTTCCGGCCGGCGACTCGATCTCCGCAGAGGACTTCGCTGTGGCCATGGTCGACGAGATCCTCGATCCGAAGCACATCGACTCCCGGTTCACCGTCGCGAACTGAGCCGGGCTCCCGCAGGCGGGGGCAAAGCGTGCCCTGCCGTCGCCGGCGCCTTTCACAGACGCAGACTGGACTTGACGGTGGCTGCGCTTGACGCAGAGGGTGCTGAATAGGCAAGCGCCGGGGATGCATGACTGCATCCCCGGCGCTTTCGCCTCATCAGGGCTGGATACCGGATGGCACCGGCTGCGAATGCCTGAGATCAGGCCTTCGCGGACTCCTTCTTCGGTGCCGGCTTCGAGTTCGCGGCCTCGACGAAGTTCTTGCGCGGAACGTCGAGATCGACCAGCGGCATGGTGTCCCGTCCGAGGATGGCGTTGAAGAACCAGTTGCCGAAGACCTTGACCTTCCGGTCCACGGTCGGGATGGCGTAGCCGTGGTAAGCGCGGTGCATGAGCCAGGCGAGGAGACCGCGAGCCTCGAAATCGCCCATCTGCGAGACGCCTTTGTACAGACCGAGGCCCGCCACGGTGCCGATCGTCTTGTGGAAGTACTGCTTGAATTCGGTCTCTCCGCGCAGCGCAGCGAGTACGTTTGCGGCCAGAACCGGAGCCTGACGCACTGCGTGCTGGGCGTTGGGCACGCAGTAGCCGCCCACGCCGCCGCCGGAGAGGTCGGGGACTGCGGCGTTGTCACCGGCGGCCCAGGCACCCTCGACGACGCCGTCATCGCCTTCGACCCGCAGGTCAGCGCGGACGGTGACGTTGCCGCGCTCGTTGATCGGCAGATCGGAGTCGATGAGCACCGGATTCGCCTTGACGCCGGCCGACCATACGATGGTGTCCGCGTCGAATTCCTCACCGTTGGAGAGCTTGATGTGCTTATCGGTGCAGTCCTGGAGGAAGGTCTCGAGGTAGACGTCGATTCCGCGCTCACGCATGTGCTCGACGACCCAGCGGGCCTGAGCTTCGCCGACCTCCGGCATGACACGGTCGACAGCCTCGACGAGGACGAAGCGCACATCGGCCTCGGTCAGCGTCTCGTACTGGGCGATGGCCGAGCGGACCATGTCCTCGAGCTCGGCAAGAGCCTCGATGCCCGCGAACCCGCCGCCGACGAAAACGAAGGTCAGAGCCTTGCGGCGTTCCTCGTCGTCTTCCATCAGTGAGGCATCGGCCAGACGGGAGAGGAAGTGATCGCGCAGCGCGACCGCTTCTTCGATGCGCTTGAGCGCGATCGCGTTCTCCTTCAGACCCGGAATCGGCAGCGCACGAGCGACCGAACCGGCGGCGAGCACGATGTGGTCGTAGTCGAGCTCGAATGCTTCGTCGTTCTCGGGTTCGATGGTGGCGAACTTCTCGGCGTGGTTGATCGAAGTGACCTTCGCGGTGATGACCTCGGCGCCCGGCAGGTTGCGACGCAGCGGCACAACGGCGTGGCGGGGCTCGATCGAACCGGCTGCCACCTCGGGGAGGAACGGCAGGTAGGTCATATACGGGTTGGGGTCGACCACGGTGACGGTGGCTTCGCCCCGGCCGAGGTTCTTCAGCAGATTCTGGGCGGTGGTCAGGCCGAGGTAGCCGCCACCGACGACGAGGATTCGTGGACGCAGTTTTGAGTTTCTGATGAGTGCCATATTCCCATGCTAGACCCTTGTGAAAACTTTCACTAATTGTTTCTCCACAGGCTTCGAACACCCAGATCAGAGCTGTCCCGGACCGGGGAATCAGCGTCTGCGGCGGGCGAAGGAGAGCAGCGAGGCCACCATGAGGACCACCGAAACCAAAGCACCCGCCCCGAGGGCGACGAAGCCGAGTGTGGGCGTCGGCTGCGAGGAGGCGATGTCCATGGGTGCAACGGCCTGCGGACTCTCGCTCTCGTCCGGCGACGCGGTTTCGGTCTCCTTCGCCTTCGCTTCCCCGCGGCGGTGCATCTTCACCCAGTCCTCCAGCTGCTTCTCCGCGGAGGGCACCTTCGCGGGGACTTCGGCCTTGAGCGCGGCCTTCGGGTCGAGACGGCCCCATCCGACGATCGGATCCGGATCACCCTTCTTGCTCACTCCTTTGTGTCCGGAGACCGGCTTCGCGCTCGATTGCAGCTTCGCTCTCACCTCATCGGCGCTGAGCTTCGGGTCGTCCGCTCGGATGAGGGCCGCGACTCCGGAGACGATCGGCGAGGCGAAGGAACAGCCCTGGCCCTCTGCGTAGCCTCCGCTGTAGTACGGAATCGGGATGTCTTCGGCCGGCCCCATCAGGTCGACAGCGGTGCCCGGAGCGGTGGAGTCCTCGAGCACCTTGCCTTTCTTGTCCAGCCCCCCGACGCCGATGACCCCAGGCACGGTCGAAGGAGACCAGGCCTGGGTCGCGCCCTGGGAGGCATTTCCGACGCAGGCGACGACGAGCACATCCTTCTTGTAGGCATAGGAGAAGGCTTTGTCCCAGCTCTCCGGCCACCCCGGATCGTCCCACCCCAGGGACATGTTGATGACCTTCGCCCCGGAGTCGACGGCCCAGCGGATGGCCTTGTCGGCCTGCTCGCGGGTTGAGCCGGACTCCTTCGGCCGGTCGGGGCCCAGCCACATCGACGCCGAGAGAATCGTCGCATCAGGGGCGACACCGATCGGACCCGCCCCGGTCCCCTTCCCGGCGATGACTCCGGCGACTGCGGTGCCGTGGTGGATCGTCGTCTTCCCACCGATCGGAGTCTTGCCGTCCTTGCCGAGTCCGCTGAAGTCCTTGGACTTGCCGACGACACCGCCGAGGTCTTCATGGTCGGCGTTCACGCCCGAGTCGATGACGGCGACCTTGACGCCCTTGCCGGTGGATGTCTTCCAGAGCTTGTCGATGCCGTAGTCCTTGATGAACCACTGACCGGGCCCGGCTTTGGGCGCAGCGATGACCGGGTGCGTGGTGCCGACGACGAGCCCGAGGACCAGCAAGGCGACGGCGGCGAGTCTGGCTGCCGCTCTCACGACCGCGTCAGCGCGAGATCCAGCGCTGTCCCGTCGAGGATGTCGGTCTCAGAGATGCGGATGCCGAGCTCACCGCCGGCCTCGGTCACCGCGCGGTCGATCCGTGCGACGATGCGGGCGAAGAGCAGGGAGCCTGCACCGATGACGTCGACGCGCCCCGGGTGCATGTACGGCAGATCCGCACGGGACTGGCGGTCCATCGCCAGCAGCCGCCGGGCCTCGTGGTCGACGTCGGCGACGCTGATGCGGGCACCGTGGATGCGTTCTCGCTGGTAGCTGCCGAGGCCGAGAACGCCTGCCGTGACAGTGGTGACGGTGCCGGCGACTCCGATGAAGGTGCGCGGGGCCGAGAAGTCGACGATCTGCGCGGCCTGGTCGAGCTGGGCATCGATGTCTGCGATCGCCGCCCGTATCTGCTCGTCGTCAGGGGTCTCGACAGGCAGGTGCCGTTCGGTCAGGCGCACGGATCCGATGTCCATGCTCACGGCCGCCTCGACGTCTTCTGTGCCGAGGACGAGCTCAGTCGAGCCGCCTCCGAGGTCCATGACGATGAAGGGTCCGTCTGCTGGGCCGAGCTCGGCGGTGGCCCCGAGGAAGGACAGTCGCGCCTCCTCATCGCCGGTGATGACGTCGGGGACGACGCCGAAGATCGAGAAGATGCCGGCGAAGAACTCATCGCGGTTCTTCACGTCACGGCTGGCAGAGGTGGCGACGAACCTCAGCTTCTCCGGCTCATACTCCGCAGCCACCTCGGCGAATTCCCTTGCCGCGCTGAAAGTGCGCTCCAGAGCTTCGGGAGCGAACTCGCCCGTCGCATCGACGCCCTGGCCGAGACGGACGATCCTGGTCTCGCGGCGAAGATCGGTGAGTGCGCCGTCGGCGGAGACATCGGCGACGAGCAGGCGCAGGGAGTTCGTTCCGCAGTCGAGGGCAGCAACACGCATGGTCGGGTCCTAGTCAGTCGATTCGGTGGGGGCGGTGGCCTCGGCGACGTCCGCACGCCCGGGCGCGTCCGTCTCGGCCCGGGAAGCGGGCTCGGCGACCGTCTCGGCCACCGGCGGCACATCGTCCATGAACGTCAGCGCGCGATCCCCGATCGGGTTGACTCCGGGACCGGCGGCGAGCGAATGGCCGACGAGCGCGTGCAGGCATTTGACCCGACTGGGCATACCGCCGGCCGAGTAGTCCTTGATCTCCTCGACCTCCGCGAGACCCGCTGCGGAGCCGATCTCCGACCGGACGGCCAGATAGGCTCGGTGCGCGGCGGCGTATTCGCCGGCGAGCTCCTCGTCGTCGCCGAGCTCGGCTGTCCATTCGGCCATGATCCCCGAGGCCTCCAGACGAGAGCATTCCGCCACATAGGCCGGATGGGTGAGGTAGTAGGTCGTCGGGAACGGGGTGCCGTCCTCGAGTCGCGGAGCCGTCGCGACGACGAGAGGCTCACCGGAGCCGCTGCGGGCGGCGATGCCGACGACTCCGCGGGGAATGCGGCCGAGCTGGTCCTTCAGGATCGCGAAATCCGCCTCGGTGCACTCTGTGATCATCAGCTCTTCTCCACGGTATTGCCGACCTCTTGAATCGACTCCAGCAATTCAAGGTACCAGGCTTGCTTGCGAACCGTCCGATCCGACTCGGACTCCTCGTCGACGGCCTCCTGGTTGGTCACGATGACCGCGTTCTTGCCCTTCTCCACGTAGTATTGGTCCGCCCGGGCCTTCCTCTTGATGTATTCGGGATCCTTGAGGTTCTCGTTCTTCTTCTCGAGGCTCTTGACCTCGGCGCGCGTGGTCTCGATCTCATTGTTCAGCGCAGCGATCTGCTGGGCCTGCTTCAGCGCGGAATTCAAAGGCGCGAGGAAGGCGAAGAGGACGATGGCGATGACGACGAGGAACATTCCGGTGCGCCAGGACATGCGGTGCCGGTGCACGTCAGCGGAGGCATCGGCTTCGACGACCGGTTTCGGGCGTCGACGAGGGGAGGCCTTGCCAGGAGCCGATTTCGGGGCACTTCTTCTGGGCTTGCTCGGGACCATGCTTCTTTCCTCTGCGACCGGGGATCGGGGAAGGGTGTCGCAACATCTCCAAGTCTGCCGTGTCCGCACACGCAGCGCGAGGATTTCGCCCTCATGGCGTGTTCGATTCCGCACCGCTGCCGGTACACCCTCGCACGAGCAGCTTCGCCTACACGTACTGAGGCACCCATCACCATCGGCACCATGACCTCTTGTTCCTGCACGATGTTTCGACGCTGCGGGTGCGTGGCGCGCGGGACTGGTCCCGTCACATACGTCATGCCGTTCAGACTCTTCGCACACGACGAACAGTCATCCACAGGGTTATCCACAGGCAGGCACGCTGCCATTGCGCTTTCATGTAGTTTGATGCACTTTGTATCCATGTACAAACTAGTGAGTACCGAAGAGATCGTCCGGCTCGGATTCAACCACAGCGATATCAGACGCGCCCGTTCCTGTTGTCTGCGCCGGCTGTCGAGGGGCACGTACCTCGTCAGACATGTCTGCGACCAGGACTTCCACCGACCTCTGTGGGCCAGCATCGATGAGAAGGTGCACCAGGTCTTCATTGAACACGGCGACATGCGCGACCAGGTGGAAGAGCTCAACGCCTCGGTGATGGCTCATTACGCCCAGCGTTCCGACCGACTGACCGACGCAGGGAAATCGAATCCGCCGCCAGAGGTCTTCTCACACATCTCAGCGGCCCTCATGCACAGCCTTCCCGTCGCCTACCCCGTCACCCATCAGGTCGAGGTCGTCCGCCCCGGCATCAACCGTCGGTTCAAAAGCATCCACGTCCGCGGCAGTCGCATCCCTCGCTCGCATCGGACCACCATCGGAGGCGCCGAGGTGACGACCCTCGAGCGCACACTCATCGACGTCGCACGCAGCTACAACCTCGACATCTCCGTGGCCATGCTCGACGATGCGCTGCGCCGCGGACTGACGAGCAAGACCAAGACCTTCGAGACTCTCGCACAGTGCCTGGAGAAGAGGAACGTCTCGAAGGTCAGGTCGGCGATCGATCTCTCCGACCCTCGTCGAGAGTCCCCCGCCGAGTCGATTGCCGCGGTGAGGTTCTTCCAACACGGCATCACGGGAATGGAACCGCAGATCATGTTCCGCGCCGAGTCCCTGCACTCGGACGTCCGCGTCGACTTCCGCCACCAAGAGGCACGGCTGATCGTCCAGATAGACGGCATCGGCAAGCTCTACCTCGGGTCGGGAGTTCCCCGGGAGGAGCTCGAGAGGGAGCGCCACCGCGAGCAGTGGCTGCGTGACCGCGGTTGGCGGGTGGTGCGGATCAGCTGGAAGGAGCTGTTTCAGGAGGCGAAGTTCGAAGAGATCAGGCGGGCCATCCGGGCCGCACAGAAGATACAGGCCTGATCCCTCACCGCAAATGCCGTCTCTTCCCGAAGCAGCGGTGCGGAATGCCAGCAGCGCTCGAAGATTCTGCTCCGGCTCGGAAGCGACGGCAGCGGTGGCGGATGCTCGACCTCACGGGCTGCCGCAGCGCCCTATCGCCAGGAACGTCGAGGCGGGGCCGGCGATCGCTGCTGATCGTCCGACCCCGCCTCGGCGAGCTCAACCGGTGCCCGGTTCCGAACCCTCGGTCCGGGCCGCCGGCTCAGGCCTCGAAGCGCGGGAATGCTTTGCGGCCGGCGTAGCGTGCGGCGTCACCGAGCTGTTCTTCGATGCGCAGCAGCTGGTTGTACTTAGCGACCCGCTCGGACCGTGCCGGTGCGCCGGCCTTGATCTGACCGGCATTCGTGGCGACAGCGAGATCGGCGATCGTCGTGTCCTCGGTTTCGCCCGAACGATGCGAGATCATCGTCGTGTACCCGTTCGTCTGCGCCAGGGAGACGGCGTCGAGAGTCTCGGTCAGGGTGCCAATCTGGTTGACCTTGACCAGCAGCGAGTTCGCGGTGGCGTTGTCGATTCCGCGCTGCAGACGCTCGGGGTTGGTCACGAACAGATCGTCGCCGACGAGCTGGACCTTCGAACCGATCGTTTCGGTGAGCGTCGCCCACCCGTCCCAGTCGTTCTCGTCGAGGGGGTCCTCGATGGACACCAGCGGGTACTTCGCCAGCAGCTCCTCGTAGTATGAGGCCATCTCCTCGGCCGTCTTCCTGCCGCCTTCGAACTCGTAGACTCCGTCGCTGTAGAACTCGGAGGAGGCCACATCGAGGGCGACGGCGATATCTCGTCCGGGACGGTGACCGGCGATGTCGATGGCCTCGATGATGAGGTCGAGCGCCGCGGCGTTCGAGTCGAGGTTCGGAGCGAATCCGCCCTCGTCGCCGAGCCCGGTGGACAGGCCACGCTCCTTGAGCACGCCCTTGAGCGCGTGGTAGACCTCAACGCTCCACTGCAGCGCTTCATGGAAGCTTGCGGCACCGATCGGGGCGATCATGAATTCCTGGATATCGACGTTCGAGTCGGCGTGGGATCCGCCGTTGAGGATGTTCATCATCGGCACGGGCATGACGTGTGCGTTCGGTCCGCCGAGGTAGCGGTAGAGAGGCAGATCGGCCGAGACCGCTGCCGCCCGAGCCACCGCCAGCGAGGTGCCGAGCATCGCATTCGCACCGAGGCGGGATTTGTTGTCGCTGCCGTCGAGTTCGATGAGAGCCTGATCGACCAGACGCTGATCGTCGCTCTCGAGGCCGACGATGACCTCGTGGATCTCGTCGACGACGGCGTCGACGGCCTGGGTGACACCCTTGCCCAGGTAGCGTTCCGGATCTCCGTCGCGCAGTTCGACGGCTTCGAACTCGCCGGTGGAGGCACCGGAGGGGACTCCGGCCCGACCGACGGACTCATCGGCCAACAGCACTTCCACCTCGACGGTGGGGTTTCCCCGGGAATCCAGGATTTCACGGGCGTTTGCGGCAACGATCTCAGCCACTGAGTACTCCTTCACATTTGGTTTCACATGGGGAACATGTGCCTGCGGATCAGCATAATGCACCGGGGGTCCGGGCTCACTTCCTTCTCGCCCGACACGGCACGAACGCTTTTTGCGCGAGTACTCGGGCCCGCCGATGCACAGACTTCTGGTCCGGGATCTAGTCCGCGGGTCCGAGCAGGCGGGCACGCAGCCGTTCGGGTGTCGCCGGATCCATTCCGTGCTTGCGCAGATAGTCTTCCACCGCACTGTCGGCTCCATCCTCCCCCGCCGAGGCGGCCCCGTGCTCGGCCTCGAGCCGTTCGAGGATTCCGTGCATGAGTTCGGGAGGGGAGGCCGTGGCGGTCTCAGCGAGGTTGCCGGAGATGCCGGCATCGGCGAAGTTCCGGGTGATCGACTGCAGAAAGCCCCCGGAGAGATGGGTCGAGGTGATCGCGTATTCGTCGATGATCTCCTCGCGTCCCACCCCGAGGAGGTCGAGCAGGAACGCCCCCACCACCCCGGTCCGGTCCTTGCCGGCGGAACAGTGGAAGACCACACCCTCGGCACAGTGTTCGGCCACGGTGTCGACGGCCAGCGCGAGCCTGTGCCCGAAATGGGTGATCATGAGATCGTAGATCCGGCTCAGCGAGCGATCGCTGAGGTCCATTCCGGTCGCCTCGGCAGCGGCCTTCATCTCCTCGGCGCTCATCGGTCGGCTGGGGAAGAAGTGGTCGTCGAAGACGGGCAGCTCGATCCGTTCCACCCCCAGTCCCTCGAGTGCATCGGGAAGCTTCGCCCGCTCGCCGATGTCCCTCAGGTCGATGACGGTCCCGATGCCCAGAGCACGGATGTCGGCACGCGAGCTGTCGGTCAGCTGGGCCAGTCCGTCGGCACGGAACACGATCCCGCGACGCACTGCGGAATCCCCCGCCCGGGTGCGAGCGCCTCCGAGGTCTCGGAAATTGAACGTGCCCTCGATCGGGAGCCGCTCCAGACTCATCGCTGCCCTTCCTGTCCCCGCCGCGCGGTCTCCTCTTTCTCCTCCGCCTTGATTCGGCGATACTCCCGTTCCACGTCCTCGAGCGAAGCCATCTCGTTGCCGGCATCGTCGCCGAAGGCCAGTGGGTGTCTGCGGACGAGCTTCTCCTCCAGACCGTCCATGATGACGCCGAGGCTGTGCCCGTAGTCGTGCCCTCCGCTCTCGTCGAGCAGCGCGGAGTGGAACAGCACCTGGTAGAACACGTCCCCGAGCTCCTCGACCACTGCCGCACGATTGTCCGCCGTCGGTGCGGCTCCGAAGTCCTCGAGCGCCTCGATGAGCTCCTCGGTCTCCTCGCGAGCATACTTCTCGAGGCTGCGATGGTCCTGCCTGCTCGACCATGGGCAGCGTTGCCGCAGAGTCGCCATCGCCGCCACCACCTGCCCCGTTGTGGGCTCGTCCACGCAACGTCCTCCTGCTGAATCGTCCTCCTGCTGACAGGAACGGCCCCCACCGCAGATGCGGTGAGGGCCGGAATGGTCACTTCGAGAATCTGTCCTTGACCGAGTCTCCGAGGTCCTTGACGGATTCGCCGACGTCCTTGGCCTTGGCTTTGAGCTGGTCGGTTGCTCCCTCGGCCTTCAGCTCGTCGTCATCGGTGATGTCGCCTATGGTCTCCTTGGCTCGTCCGCCGAGGTCTTCGGCCTTATTCTGGAACCTGTCGTCAACGCCCATGACATCTCTCCTTCATCGATTGCTGAGGATAGTTCATCGATCACTGCGGTCTGCTCCGCACTGCGCACTCTACGCTACGTCTGCAGTCTGCCGGCGGTGCCGAAGCGGATTCGCACAGCCTTCTCAGCTCTGCTCCGGGGCCGCTGCCTCGGACTCGACGACAGGCACGATCGCGTCGAGGAACTGGTGGGCCCAGCGCAGGATGTCCGAATCGGTCATCTCCTTCGCATCGAATCCGGTTCCCGCCATCGGCTTGGGCACGAGCACCGACCGCAGCGCCGGCTTGAGCAGCGACTTCGGGTACAGCCGTTTGAGTCTGACCACCTGGGAGTCGGCCAGCTCGAGGGGCCCGAAGCGGATGAAATTGCCCTGGACGACGATGTCGCTGACGCCGGATGCACGCGCGCGGATGCGCAGCCGGGCGACGTCGGCGAGCACGGTCACGGCGTCGGGGTAGGGCCCGTAGCGGTCGACGAGTTCGTCGAGGACCTCCTGCAGTTCGGCTTCGTTCGTCGCCGCCGCGAGCTTCCGGTAGGCCTCGAGGCGCAGCCGCTCATGATCGACGTATTCGGCCGGCAGGTGGGCGTCGACGGGCAGTTCGATCCGCATGTCAGCCTCGGGCTCGGTGTCCTCGCCGCGGAACTTCGCCACCGCCTCGCCGACGAGGCGGACGTAGAGATCGAATCCGACGCCCTCGATGTGACCGGACTGCTGGCCGCCCAGCAGGTTGCCGGCACCGCGGATCTCGAGGTCCTTCATCGCCACCTGCATTCCGGCACCCAGCTCCGTGTGCGCGGCCAGTGTCGTCAGGCGGTCGTGAGCGGTCTCCGTCAGCTGTGTGTCCGGCGGGTAGAGGAAGTACGCATATGCGCGTTCCCGTCCGCGCCCGACCCGTCCGCGCAGCTGGTGGAGCTGTGAGAGTCCGTAGCGGTCGGCATTGTCGATGATGAGGGTGTTGGCATTGGCGATGTCGATGCCGGTCTCGACGATCGTGGTGCACACGAGCACGTCGTACTTCTTCTCCCAGAAATCGACGATGACCTGTTCGAGGCGAGACTCATTCATCTTTCCGTGGGCGATGGCGATCCTGGCTTCGGGCACCAACTCGGCGATGTGCCCGGCCACGGCCTCGATGTCCCGGACCCGGTTGTGGATGTAGAAGACCTGCCCCTCGCGCATGAGCTCACGGCGGATCGCGGCCTTGATCTGCTTGTCCTCACGTCTGCCCACATAGGTCAGAACCGGATGCCGTTCCTCCGGCGGCGTGGCCAGGGTCGACATCTCGCGAATGCCGGTGACGGCCATCTCCAGGGTGCGCGGGATAGGGGTCGCCGACATCGCGAGCACGTCGACATTGGTCCGCAGGGCCTTGAGCGTCTCCTTGTGCTCGACACCGAAGCGCTGCTCCTCATCGATGATGACCAGTCCGAGTTCCTTGAATCTCACCTCACCGCTGAGCAGCCGGTGGGTGCCGATGACGAGGTCGAGCTTACCGGCCGCCAGGTCCTCCTTGACCTTCTCGGACTCCTGTTTGGTCTGGAACCGTGAGAGCGCGCCGAGGGTGACGGGGAACCCCGAATAGCGTTCGGCGAAGGTCTCATAGTGCTGCTGGACCAGCAGCGTGGTCGGCACGAGCACTGCCACCTGCTTGCCTTCCTGGATCGCCTTGAACGCGGCGCGGACTGCGATCTCTGTCTTGCCGTAGCCCACATCGCCGCAGATCAGACGGTCCATGGGCACCGTCTTCTCCATGTCCGACTTGACCTCGTCGATAGTGGTCAGCTGGTCGGCGGTCTCGACGTAGTGGAAGGCGTCCTCGAGTTCCCGCTGCCACGGAGTGTCCGGCCCATAAGCGTGTCCGACCGTTGCCTGCCTCGCCGAATAGAGGCGGATGAGCTCTCCGGCGATCTCTTTGACGGCCTTGCGCGCCTTGGCCTTCGTCGTCTGCCAATCCGCGCCGCCCATCTTGTTGAGACTCGGGCTCTCCCCGCCGACATATCGGGTGACCTGGTCGAGCGCATCACTGGGAACATAGAGCCGGTCCCCGGGCTGGCCCCGTTTGGCCGGGGCGTATTCGATGATGAGGTATTCGCGAGTGTGCTTGTTCGCGCCCCTTCCCGTCGTCCGCTGCGTCATCTCGACGAACCGACCGACGCCGTGCTGATCGTGGACGACGTAGTCACCCGGTGCCAGGTTGAGCGGGTCGACCTGGTTGCGCCTGCGTCGGGTGGGCAGACGCCGCATGTCCCGCGTCGAGGTGGCCGCAGCCCGCCCGAGGACATCGGCCTCGGTGAGAACGGCGAGCTTGAGATCGTCGAAGACGAAGCCGCCGAAGGACGCCGCCGTGGTCACGGTCACGAGGGCTTCGGGCAGATCTGTGGGGTCGTCGACGAAGCTCGCAGGCACACCGGCCTCGGAGAACACCTCGACCATCCGCCTGCCCGGGCCGGGCCCCTCGGTGAGGACGAGGATGCGCCATCTGTCGTGGATGAGTCCCTTGACGTCAGCCAGGATCGCTTCGACGTCTCCGGCATATCCCTTTGGGATTCGAGCCGGCACGGCGAAGATGTTCTCTTCGGGACCGGCCAGTTCCTCATCGGCGGCGAAACCGCCGATCTCCCACCACGCCAGGCCGATGAGGCGAGCGCCCTCCTCCATCTCGGCCACCGTGCGGAAGCTCGCGGCGGAGAGGTCGATCGGCGACTCTCCCCCAGCCGCGGCTCCGGTCCAGGCTGCTTCGAGGAATTCGTTCGTCGTCTCCACGAGGTCCGCCGCCCGAGCCTCGACGCGCTCGGGCTCGGTGATGATGATCTTCGACTCGGCCGGCAGCAGCGCGATGATCGGCTCCATCCCGTCGGCGAGGACGGCGGAGAGGGATTCCATGCCTTCGACAGCGACTCCGCCGGCGATCTTCTCGAGCATATCGGCCGCACCGGGCACGGTCTCGGCGAGTTCGGCCGCCCTGGCCCGCACCGAGTCGGTCAGGAGCAGCTCTCGGCACGGCGGTGCCGACAGGCGCAGAGGATCCGCCTCGTCGTCCGCGGGAACGGAGCGCTGATCGCTGACCGAGAACTCGCGGATCTCGTCGACCTCATCGCCGAAGAACTCCACACGCAGCGCCCGCTCCGCGGTGGCCGGGAAGATATCGACGATGCCGCCGCGCACGGCGAACTCGCCTCGCCGAGAGACCATGTCCACCCGCGAATAGGCGAGTTCGGTGAGCCGTTCGGACAGCTCGTCGATCTCGCATTCGTCGCCGACCGCCAGTTCCACCGGAGCGATGTCGCCGAGGCCCTTCGCCAAGGGCTGGAGGAAGGCCCGGACGGGAGCGATGATGAAGGTCAGTTCCCTGTCGGTGCGAGGATGCGTGAGGCGACGCAGCACCTCGAGCCGTTGGCCGACGGTGTCCGATCGCGGCGACAGCTTCTCGTGCGGCAGAGTCTCCCAGCTGGGGAAGATCGCAATAGTCGCGGCGGGCACCCAGTCGGCCAGCGCCTGGGCGAGATCCTCGGCCTCACGTGTGGTGGCGGTGACGATGAGCTGCGGCGCCGAGGCCGCGGCATCCGCTGCTCGAATCCTTCCCTCACCCTCGTCCTGACCCGATGACGCGGCCGCAGCGGCGGTGACGGTCCGGCGCAGGATCGAGGGCCACAGTCCCTTGATCGCATCGATCGTCCCACCGCTCGTGCTCGGATCGTTGAAGGCTTCGACGAGTCCGGTGATGGTGGGATTCTGGCGTGTGAGATCGAGTCCGTTGAGCACCCGAACATTCTAGGCCACGCACCTGACACCCACGTCCGCCCCGCCGCGGTGGGAGACCGAGCGGAAGCGACGGAAACGTGTGAGGATGAGTGCATGGCCATGATGAGAACCCTCCTGGCAGGACTGGCCGCCACGGCACTCCTGCTCACAGGCTGCACCAGCGATGCCGACGACGACGTCGAGATCGCCGAACGCTGGGACTTCCACACCCGGCCTGATCTCGCACCGCCGAAGGTCGACATCGACTCCGGTGCCTTCCCCGACGACAACGGTGATCTCAAGACCTTCCTGGCCCCGAAGGGGCAGACGAAGACCGACGACAAGTCTTGGGTGGGCGGGCTCATCCTCGATGCGGCCGGCGACCCCGTCTGGGTGCGCGAGAATTCGGGCACCCTGTGGGATCTGCGCGTCCAGGAATATCAGGACCAGCCCGTGCTCACCTGGTGGGAGGGCCTGGCCGAGACCCCTCACACGGCCGGAGAGGTCGTCGTCCTCAACTCCTCCTATGAGGAGATCGCGCGGGTGGGCATGGGCGGCGAGCTGGCCAAGGACACATCGGATCTGCACGAGACGACGATCACCGATGACGACACCATGTTCCTGCTCTCCTATGTCAAGACGCAGGCCGACCTCAGCGAGATCGGCGGAGACGACGACGGCTGGGTCTGGGAGGGCGTGGCTCAGGAGGTCGACATCGCCACCGGCGAACCCCTCGTCGAATGGCGTTCTCTCGACGACGTTCCGGTGGAGCAGACCGAGGCCGAGCTCAAGGACGGCGAGGGCACGAAGGACGAGCCCTTCGACTACATCCACCTCAACTCGGTCAGCGAGGACGATGACGGCTCAGCACTTCTCGTCTCGGCCCGCAATACGCATGCCGTCTATCAGCTCGATCGGAAGACGGCGGAGCTGAACTGGGTCCTCGGAGGCAAGGCCTCGGACTTCGAGATGGGTCAGGGGGCGACCTTCGCGTGGCAGCACGACGCCCAGCGTCGCGCCGACGGCACACTGACACTTTTCGACAACCATGCCGCACCGCGGCTCGGCGACACCCGCGGTCTGCGTCTCGACGTCGACGAGAAGCACAGACGCGCCGAGGTGGTCACCGAGTATCCTGCGCCCGACGATCGGTCCTCGGGCAGTCAGGGCAATCTGCAGGAGCTCGACAACGGCAACGTCGTGATCGGCTGGGGTTCGCAGCCCTATGTCTCGGAGTTCTCCGAGGACGGGAAGCTGCTCACCGACCTGACCTTCACCGGCGGCTCGAATTACCGTGCCTACCGCTTCGACTGGCATGCCCAGCCGTCCGCACCGCCGACAGCGACGAAGTCCGAGCCCCGAGCCGGGGTCACCCGCATCCACATGAGCTGGAACGGCGCCACCGAAGTCGCCTCCTGGAGGATCCTCAGCGGCGACGGCGAGGACCAGCTCGTTGAGAACGCCGAGGTCGAGCGCACAGGGTTCGAGACCGCCGCCGACATCACTCCGCACGGGTCGACGATCGTGGTGGAAGCGCTCGATGCCGAAGGCAAGTCTCTCGGCTCGACGCGGGTGGGCACTCGGACCGGCTGAGACCGGGGCCGACAATCGGCCGTGACCGCGGCCGCGGAGCGGATGCGACCACCGACGGCTGGGCTGAGAACATTTCGGACGGATAACGGGACTAACGGTACGGTCACGTTTATCCGACAACCCCGATTTTTCGGGGTTCTCCAATCTTCATCGCACACAATTGGAGCATGAGTTCCAACCACTCCCCCCGTTTCTCCGCAGAGGAAGCCCGAATCCTCTTCGGCTCCGATGCCTCCGACGTCGGCTCTCCCCAGTCCGGTCGTGCCTCGCACCCACCCGTGGCGCACCTCAACACCAGCGTCGATCGCAACCACCACCTGTCGCGGTTCGTCCCGGTGCTCGTGCTGTTGGCCGTCATGTGGGCAGTCGAGATCGTCGACACCGTCCTCCCGCTCGGTCTCGACGCCTTCAGCCTGCAGTCATGGAACCCGCTCTCCCTCTACGGTCTAGTCACCTCGCCTCTGCTCCATTCCGGATTCGGCCATCTCGTGGCCAACACATTCCCGTTCCTCGTCCTCGGCATCGTCATCGCCTTCGAGGGGTCGCGGCGATTCTGGCAGGTCACGGGCATCACCGCGCTCAGCTCCGGTCTCGGAGCGTGGCTGACCACCCTGCCGGGTCAGCACATCGTCGGCGCCTCCGGCATCGTCTTCGGATTCTTCGGCTACCTGGCCGTGCGGACCTGGTTCACCGATGATGTTCTGCGCAAGATCGTCTACTTCGCGATCGGCTTCTTCATCTTCATCACCTACGGCGCCTCCATGGTCTTCGGCATGCTGCCGCAGGCCAATGACATCTCCTGGCAGGGGCATCTCTTCGGTTTCGCCGGGGGCGTCTTCGCCGCCTGGCTCCTCCACCGCAGGCGGCAGAAACCGGCTGGCAGGAAGTGAGCCCCCTCCGCTCGGCTGCGATGGTCAGACCGTCAGCGTGAGTGGAACTTCTGCTGCACTGCTTCCAGCCCGTCATTGATGAGGATCTCGACGGCGTCGGCGAGATCGGAGACGAAGATCGGCAGTGTCGTCCGCTCCTCCTTCGAGAACGGCCGGAGCACGTAGTCGGCGGTGTCCTGTCGCCCCGAGGGACGTCCGACTCCCGCTCGCACGCGCAGGTAGTTCTTCGTCCCCAGCACCGAGGTCATCGAGCGCAGACCGTTGTGCCCGCCCTCTCCCCCGCCGAGTTTGGCCTTGATGGCGTCGAAGGGGATGTCCACATCGTCGTGGACGGCGATGATCCGCTCGGTGGCGATGCCGTAGAAGTCGGCCAGCTGTCGCACCGGGCCGCCCGAGTCGTTCATGTAGCCGGTCGAGGTGCCCACGATCACACGCGGGCCGGGCAGTCCCGGTGTGCTGCCCGTGGGCAGTCGGCCGGTTCCGACGTTCGACCGCAGCTTCGTCCGCGTCAGCGAGGTCCCGATCCGCGAGGCGAGTTCGACGATGACCATCTGTCCGATGTTGTGACGGGTCGCTTCGTATTTCGGGCCGGGATTGCCCAGCCCGAAGACCAACCATGCCTCGTTCGTCATTGCCGTCCTCCGCTCATCTGTGTCCGCTGCCCGGCCGGGACCGGTGGTGTCCGAGAAGCCCCGGACGGATACGGATTCGGTGGGCCGCCCGATCGACGACCCACCGAAATCCGTATTCAGTCTGCGCTCACCACAGCACCGAGGTGCTGTGCCGAGATGGGTTCACTCCTCTTCGGAGCCCGCTTCCGCATCCGCCTTCTCGTCGGCGGCCTCTGCCTCGGCCGGGGCGTCGGCACCCTCTTCCTCGGCGTCGGACTCGACATCCATCTCGATCTCCTCGGAGACATTGACGATGAGCAGCTCCTCGTCGGCGACGAGCTCGACGCCGTTGGGCAGCTCGACCTGGCCTGCGAGCACGTGCTCACCGGCGGGACGTCCCTCGACGGTGACCTCGATGAGTTCGGGGAGCTTGGTCGCATCAGCCTTGACGGCGATGGTCGACTCCTCCTGCGACACCATGGTGCCGGGTGCGGCCTCACCGACGACGTGAACGGGCACGTCGACCTCGATCTTCTCACCGCGCTTGACGATGATGAGGTCGAGGTGCTCGATCTCGCGGCGCACCGGCTCGATCTGCACGTCACGGGCGATGGCCAGAACGTTCTTGGCACCGTCGGTGCTTTCGATCTCGAGCAGGGCGTTGGCGTGCTTGAGCGCCATCATGGTGGCATGGCCCTCGAGCGAAACGTGCACGGGGTCTCCGCCGTGACCGTAGATGACGGCGGGAATGCGGCCGGAGCGGCGGATGCGGCGCGCTGCGCCCTTGCCGAACTCGCTGCGAGCTTCGGCCAGAAGTTTGAAGTCAGCCATTTTCTCTCCTTCGTGGTGAACTTACCTTCGAGCACCACGGCGAAACAGCCTGGATCCGCTGCGAACCGTCGACCGTCGAATCCGATCGGTTCGCGCAGTTCGTGGGACGTCGGCCGCGTCGATCACGGAGACCGGGGTCTCCCTCGCCGAGGCAACCAGGCTATTCTACGGCACCGTCCGGCGCGGCACCAAGTCGGTCGCCGACGGCAGCGGCGCAGGTGTCGATGCCGGTCTCCGTCAGAAGGATGTCGTAGTGGTTCGTTCCCTGCACGTCGATCGCCCTCAGATGCGGCCACTGTCGCGCGTAGTCGGACACGAGCTCGGGCGGGTAGAGTCCCGGCTCCGAGGCGACGAGATCGCGTTCGGCGTAGAGGAAGACGACCTCGGACTGCGACTCCTCGTCTCCCATGATCGTCTGCAGCGCCTCCCGGTAGTCGGTTCCGGTGTACATATCGGCGGAGTCGGCCTGCATCGCCTCGATCGAGGTCGAGGGCTGGAAGGAATGATCGTCCTTGGCCGCCAGGTCGTAGACGAAGCTCTCTGTGGCCACGGTGTCGAGACCGTCGACGAATGCGGGGTGAGCGGCGAAGAACGCGAGGTACTCCTCGACCGTCGAGAAGCTCATCGACAGCCGCTCCGCGGCGGGTCCGAGCACTGCGGCGATGAGATCATCGGTGTCGAGGTCTTCGTCGTTGAGGTCATCGACGGGCTCTCCGCCGCCCGAGTGTCCCACGGGCAGGGGAAGGCCGCCGTCGATGAGCACGGGGCCGCGGAAGCGTCGGACCGCCTCGGCTCCGGTGCGGCGGCTCAGTCCGGTCAGAGTCATCGCGACGAATCCGCCCATGGAGTGCCCGACGAGAGTCACGGGCCCGTCCTCAGCGAAGGCGTCGACGGCGGCGAGGACGTCCTCGGCGTGGGCACGCATGCCGAACGGCCCGGGAAGGGTCCGGGAATCCGCCCGGCCGCGCAGGTCGGGGCCGATGACGCGGACTCCGGGCAGAGCGGAGACGAGTCCGGCGAAGAAGAGATGGTTCGAAGTGATGCCGTGGATGACGCACACCGTCGGCACGTGTCCGGGCCCGGAGGCCACGGGTTCCCAGACGCCCACGGACAGCTGCCCGCCTTCCACGTCCACCCGGTACCGGTTGTAATCGTGAGACGACATCGTCGCGGATCCCTTCGCTTAGGTGTTGCCTCCAGTGTAGAACGACCCCGAAGACGACGGGACCCCGAGCCGATCATCGACTCGGGGCCCGTGTCCCACCGGCGCAGTCCCCTGCCCGGAGAGGAGAGTCTCTCAGACCTCGAACAGGCTGGTGACCGATCCGTCCTCGAAGACTTCGTGCACGGCACGGGCGATGAGCGGAGCGATCGAGAGCACGGTGAGCTTGTCGAACACCTTGTCCTCGCTCAGCGGCAGCGTGTTGGTGACGATGACCTCTTCGGCCACGGAGTTCGACAGGCGTTCGACGGCGGGCCCGGAGAACACTGCGTGAGTGGACACGACGATGACGCCCTTCGCGCCGGCGGCCATGCAGGCGTCGGCGGCCTGGACGATGGTGCCGCCGGTGTCGATCATATCGTCGACGAGGACGCAGGTGCGCCCCTCGACCTCACCGACGACGCGGTTGGCCTTCGTCTCGTTCGGGCGTGTGATGTCGCGGGTCTTGTGGATGAAGGCCAGCGGCACCCCACCCAGCGAGTTCGACCAGTTCTCGGCGACTTTGATGCGACCGGCGTCGGGAGAGACCACGGCGAGCTCGCCGGGATACTTGTCCTTGACGTAGCCGGCGAGGATCGGCATCGCGATGAGGTGGTCGACCGGGCCGTCGAAGTAGCCCTGGATCTGCGCGGTGTGCAGGTCGACGGTGATGATGCGGTCGGCGCCGGCCGTCTTGTACAGATCGGCCACGAGACGGGCGGAGATGGGTTCGCGTCCGCGGTGCTTCTTGTCCTGGCGCGCGTACGGGAAGAAGGGGGCGATGACGGTGATCCGCTTGGCCGAGGCGCGTTTGAGGGCGTCGACCATGATCAGCTGCTCCATCAGCCATTCGTTGATGGGCGCACAGTGCGACTGGAGGACGAAGACGTCACTGCCGCGGACCGACTCGGAGTACCGGACGTAGATCTCTCCGTTGGCGAAGTTGTAGATGTCGGTGGGGAGGAGCTCGGTCCCCAGATTCTCCGCGACTTGTTCGGCGAGTTCGGGATTCGCCCGACCGCTGACCAGGACGAGCTTCTTATCGCCCGCCGTCGTTATCTCATTCACTAATCCGTTCCCCTTCGGATGCGTTTTCGGCCGCCTGCGCCGCAAGCGTGCCGGGACGATTTGTCTGGACCCAGCCCTCCAGGTTGCGCTGCGGAGCCACGGAGATGGCCAGCGCTCCTGCAGGGACATCCTTGCGCACGGTCGTGCTCGCACCCGAATAGGCGCCATCGCCCACGGTGACAGGGGCGACATACATGTTGTCCGAGCCCATGCGTGCATGCTTGCCGACGACGGTGCGGTGCTTGTTGACCCCATCGTAGTTCACGAACACCGAAGCGGCTCCGATGTTCGTGCCCTCGCCGATCTCGGCGTCACCGACGTAGGACAGGTGGGGAACCTTGGCGCCGGCGCCGATGTCCGCGTTCTTCGTCTCGACGAAAGTGCCGATCTTGCCGGATTCGCCGAGGCGGGTGCCCGGACGCAGATAGGCGAAGGGGCCGACATCCGCTCCGGCGCCGATGACGGCGAGTTCGCCATGGGTGCGCACCACGTGCGCCCCGGCCCCCACCTCGGTGTCCTTGAGCGTGGTGGAGGGGCCGACGACGGCGCCGGTGGCGATGTCGGTGGCACCGAGCAGCTGGGTGTCGGGCAGGATCGTCACGTCTTCGGCGATCGAGACGTCGACATCGATCCAGGTGGTGTCCGGATCGATGATGGACACTCCGGCTCGCATGAATCTCTCGCACTGGCGGCGATTGAGCTCCTTGCCCAGGTTCGCCAGCTGCACCCTGTCATTGGCGCCTTCGACCTGCCACAGATCATCGGTGGCGCTGGCGGCCACGGGCAGGCCGGCCTCACGGGAGAATCCGATGACATCGGTGAGGTACTTCTCGCCCTGCACGTTGTCGGTCGTCAGGGATGCCAGGCCCTTCTTGAGGGCGTCGGCGTCGAAGGCGTAGATTCCCGAGTTGATCTCGCTGATGGCGCGTTCGTCCTCGTTCGCGTCCTTCTGCTCCACGATCCGCAGCAGGGCTCCGGAGGCGTCGCGGACGATGCGGCCGTAGCCGGTCGGGTCATCGACCTCGGCAGAGAGGACGGTCACGGCGTTGGAGGAGGATTCGTGGGCCTCGACGAGGCCGTCGATGGTCTCCGCGGTGAGCAGGGGCACGTCACCGTAGGTGACGACGACCGTGCCGCTGATGTCCTCGGGCAGCCGGGTGAGCGCGCATTCGGCGGCGCGACCGGTGCCCGGGATCTCGTCCTGATCGGCGATGAGCAGCGAGCGCTCCGCGGCCAGAGGCAGGGAGTCGAGGTGAGAGACGAGCCGCTCGCGCTCATGTCTGACGACGACGACGAGATGCTCGGGAGCGGTGCCGGCCGCAGCCGAGACGGCATGATGGAGCAGGGAACGACCGCCGAGGGGATGCATCACCTTGGGAAGAGAAGACTTCATTCGGGTGCCTTGGCCCGCGGCGAGAACGATGACGGCGGTCGGACGAGTCTGCGACATAGTTGAATCCTTCGCATGTCGGATTGGGCCAGCTCCGCCCATAGGATTCGAACCTATACTGCACGGCTCCAAAGGCCGGCGTGCTGCCATTACACCAGGGCGGAACAGCGTGCACCAGTAGAGGGCCCGCGCTCACGAGACACCATCATGCCACTACGATTAACTCTATGGAAATTCTACGCGAGATTCTTCTGACCCTGCATCTGCTGGGTATGGCCATCATCGTCGGTGGCTATTTCACCGTCATCCGCTCCCCCAGAGTCATGCCCGGAATGCTGCACGGCGCCTATCTGCAGCTGGTCACCGGCCTGCTGCTCATGGGTCTGGCCGAGATGGGCGATGGCGACGTCAACCATATGAAGCTCGGCATCAAGCTTGTCATGGCGATCCTCGTCACTGTCTTCGCCTTCATCGGCAACAGGAAGCAGAAGGACTTCACTGCAGGCACCCCCTCCGAAGGTGCTGCGGCGACGGCGGTGAAGAACCCCTCGGCGACGATGGCGCACCTGACGTTCGCCTTCGCGGTCATCAACGTCCTCGTGGCCGTCTTCGTCCACTGATCGCTGCCGAACCACCTGACGGCGGCCCTGACAACCTCGCGAGGTGTCAGGGCCGCCGTCTGCTGTCTGTGAGGGGAATCGTCCCGTGTCCGACCCGGGCGGTATCGTTGGGGACGACATGACTGCTGCAGCCGAACACACCGACCATGCCGCCGGCGCCGACCCCCGAGCGGCCGAACTCCTGACCGGACTCAACCCGCGACAGCGCGAAGCCGTGATCTACACCGGTTCCCCGCTGCTCATCGTCGCCGGCGCCGGTTCGGGCAAGACCTCTGTGCTCACTCGTCGCATCGCCTACGCTTTGGCCACAGGACGCGCCCATCCGGGCGAGGTGCTGGCGATCACCTTCACGAACAAGGCCGCCAAAGAGATGGCCGAGCGCGTGTCCTCCATCGTCGGGCCGGCCTCCCGCGCCATGTGGGTCTCGACGTTCCACTCCGCGTGCGTGCGGATTCTGCGTCGCGAGGCGAAGGTCCTGGGCAGAAGCACGAACTTCACCATCTACGATGCACAGGACGCGCAGCGTCTCGTCGCACAGATCCTCAAGGAACTGGGCCTCGACTCGAAGAAGTACGCTCCACGGTCCGTTCTGCACCGGATCTCGAACCTCAAGAACGAGCTGCAGACCCCGGATGACTTCGTCCCCCGCCCGAACAACCCCGCCGACGAGGTGCTCGCGGACGTCTTCAAGCGCTATACGTCCCGGCTGCGTCTGGCCAATGCCTTCGATTTCGACGACCTCATCGCCGAAACCGTCCACCTCTTCGGTGCCTTCCCGGAGGTCGCCGATTCCTATCGTCGGCGCTTCCGCCATATCCTCGTCGACGAGTACCAGGACACGAACCCGGCGCAGTACGCGCTCATCAGGGCTTTGGCCGGGGACTGCGCCGGCGGTGCGACGGGCGCCGAGCTCACCGTCGTCGGCGATGCCGATCAGTCGATCTACGCCTTCCGCGGCGCCACGGTGCGCAACATCGTCGAGTTCGAGAAGGACTTCCCGAACGCCGAGACCATTCTCCTCGAGCAGAACTACCGCTCGACGCAGAACATCCTCGACGCCGCGAATGCGGTCATCGCTCACAACGAGGACCGCAGGGAGAAGAAGCTGTGGACGTCCGAGGGCACGGGCGAGCAGATCGTCGGCTGGGTGGCCGAGAACGAACAGGGCGAGGCCCGGTTCATCGTCGACCGCATCGATGACCTCATCGACGAGGAGAGCTACACCTACGGCGACTTCGCCGTCTTCTATCGCACGAATGCTCAGTCGCGAGCGATCGAGGACGCCCTCGTGCGCTCGGGCATTCCGTACAAGGTCGTCGGAGGCACGCGCTTCTACGAACGCAAGGAGATCAAGGATGCTCTGGCCTATCTGCGGGTGATCGCGAATCCCGATGACGACGTCAACCTGCGGCGCATCCTCAATGTCCCCAAACGCTCCATCGGCGATCGCACCGAAGGTCTCATCGCGGACTTCGCCGACCGGGAGGGTATCAGCTTCTATACGGCTCTGGGACGCCTCGAGGAGATCCCGAACCTGAGCACACGGGCCATGACCTCGGTGCAGAGGTTCTACGACCTCATGCAGGACCTCCGCTCCACGGCGGAGTCGTCTCCGCTGTCGCGGGTCATCGAGGCGATCCTCGAACAGTCCGGCTATCTCGAATCGCTGCAGAAGAGCACCGACCCGCAGGACGAGTCCCGAGTGGACAACCTCGCCGAGCTCGTCGCCGTGGCAGAGGACTTCGTCGCCACCCGGCAGGCCGCTGTCGTCTCCGACGCCGAGGCGATCGAGAGTGCCAGCGACGACACCGAGACGGGCGCCGACTCGGGTGCTGCCGACAGCGAGGACGCTTCCGCTGCCGCAGCTGCGGAGGCGAGCTCCGCGCCCGGCGTGGGCCCTGCGGCCATCGATCAGTTCCTCGAGCAGGTGGCTCTGGCCTCGGACACCGACCAGATCCCCGACGCCGAACTGGGTCAGGTCACGCTCATGACTCTGCACACGGCCAAGGGGCTGGAGTTCCCTGTCGTCTTCCTCACCGGCCTCGAGGACGGCGGGTTCCCCCATTCCCGGTCGTTCGAGAACCCGCAGGAGCTCTCCGAGGAGCGACGTCTGGCCTATGTCGGCCTCACGCGTGCCCGACAGCGCCTGCTCGTCAGCCGGGCCGAGACCCGCAGCATGTGGGGTCAGCCGCAGTACAATCCTCCGAGCCGTTTCCTCTCCGAGATCCCGGAGAACCTCATCACCTGGGAGAACACGGGCAGCTTCTCCGGTGGTCTCCCCGGTGGGCTCTCCGGCGGATACGGTTCGGGCGGCTATTCGACTGGCTATTCCGGATCCTCACGCGGTTTCGGATCTTCTCATTCCTCGGGCAGTTCCTCCCGATCGCGTGCGAGCGCCGGCTCCTCTGCGCCGGTGGCCGGATTCCCCAATCGGATCCGTCCCAACCGCGAGGTGATCACTGTCGAGGTCGGAGAGAAGGTCTCGCACGAGTCCTTCGGTCTCGGCACCGTCACCGAGGTCAATGGGGTCGGGGATAAGACGGTCGCGGTCGTCGACTTCGGTTCGGCCGGTTCCAAGCGGCTGCTGCTGCGCTACGCGCCGATTGAGAAACTCGGCTGACGAACAGCCCACCTGAACCCTGCGCGCGGGGCAGGGCAGACGAAGAAGGCGCCGAGGAGAACATGAGTTCTCCTCGGCGCCTGTTCCATGCCGGACGCGGCTATGGAGTGAAGATCATTCGTTGCCAAACTTGCCATCGGCTCCGTCGCGGCCCTTATTGACCTGGTCCTCGAACTTTCCACCGGTGACATTGTTGGCGGCGTCAGCAGCCTTGTCCAGGCCCTGGTCGCTGATCTGCTCACCCTTGTCGCTATTCATGGCGTCCTTGGCTTTGTTCGTCAGATCGTCCAGTCCCATACTGTCTCCTTTCAAACGGAAAAGGTTCGAAGCGAACCTCTTGACGTCTTTCACCCTGCCATCTATAGCGAGGTTGCGACACCGCACAGTCTCATTTCTCAGCGAATGCACATAAAGCCGGCCGACGCGGTCGTCAGCTCAAGCCGTCTTGCATCACCGGGACGGTGGGACCTGTCTTGCGTCACCGAGACGGTGGGACGAGGAACGCCAGGGCGACCAGCAGCACCGCGAAGAGGAGACAGGTGGTGATGTCGACGGCCTTCGAGCGGTTGGTCCACACTTCGTTCCACGGCGGAGGCATCGCTCGGAACACGGCGAGGCCGGCCGGCACGGCAGCCAGGACGACGGCGCCGAAGCGGAAATCGACGAATGAGCACCCAGCCGCGGCAACGGCTCCCAGCAGACACCCGAGCAGCACCCAATCGCGGCGCGTGGGGTGCGCATACCGGCGCTTCCAGTAGATCCATCGCTTGGCGATCGGGCCTCTCCCCCGCCGCGCGTGGCGGGGGTGAGGTCGCTTCATCTCAGTGGAAGAAATGGCGGCTCCCGGTCAGGTACATCGTGACGCCGGCCTCCTCAGCGGCCGCAATGACTTCCTCGTCGCGGATCGATCCGCCCGGCTGCACCACGGCGGTGACTCCGGCGTCGATGAGGATCTGGAGACCGTCGGGGAACGGGAAGAAGGCGTCGGATGCGGCGACGGAGCCGGCTGCGCGTTCGGCACCGGCACGCTCGACGGCCAGCCTCGCCGAGTCGACCCGGTTGACCTGCCCCATGCCCACGCCGACGGAGGCCTGGCCCTTGGCCAGCAGGATCGCATTGGACTTCACGGCTCGTCCGGCCTTCCACGCGAACGCGAGATCGGCGAGGACCTCTGGTGTCGCGGCCTTGCCCGCAGCCAGCGTCCAGTTCTCCGGCCGGTCGCCCTCGGCTTGGAAGGCGTCGCGGTCCTGGACGAGGAAACCGCCGCTGATCGGCTTGATTTCCGAGGCGGGAACGTCGATCTCGCCGAGTTCGAGCAGCCGCAGGTTCTTCTTCGCCGATAGGATCTCCAGGGCCTCGTCGCTGAACGACGGCGCCGCCAGGCATTCGGTGAAGATCGGTTTGATCGAACCGGCCAGCTCGGCGTCGACCTCACGGTTCGTCGCGATCACTCCGCCGTAGGCCGAGAGCGGATCGCACTCGTGAGCGGCCCTGTGTGCAGCGGCCGCGGTCTCACCGACGGCGATGCCGCACGGGTTCGCGTGTTTGATGATGGCCACGGCCGGCTGGTCGTAGTCGAAGGCCGCGCGGATCGCGGCGTCGGTGTCGGTGTAGTTGTTGTACGACATCGCCTTGCCGCCCAGCTGTTCGGCGCCCGCGATGCCGCGAGTGCCGTCGGAGTAGACCGCGGCGGCCTGATGCGGGTTCTCCCCGTAGCGCAGGTCCGCGATCTTCTCACCGGTGACCCCGGCGAATGCCGCTTGGCTGTCCTCGGCGAGTTCGGAAGCGAACCACGAGGCGACCGCAGAGTCGTAGGCGGCCGTATGTGCGAAGGCCCGGGCGGCGAAGGAGCGCCTGGCCGCGAGATCGAACCCGTCCCCTTCTGCGGCTTCGAGCACGGCCGGGTAGTCGGCCGGATCGGTCACGACCGAGACCGTGGGATGGTTCTTCGCGGCCGCACGCACCATCGATGGTCCGCCGATGTCGATCTGTTCGATGCACTCATCGAACCCGGCGCCGCTGGCCACCGTGTCCGTGAAGGGATAGAGGTTGACGATGACGAGGTCGAAGGGTTCGATCTCGAGTTCGGCGAGCTGGTCCCGGTGCGCGGGTTTGCGGGAATCGGCGAGGATGCCGGCGTGCACTCGCGGGTGCAGAGTCTTGACCCGCCCTTCGAGGCATTCGGGGAACCCGGTCAGCTCTTCGACCTTCGTCACGTCCGCTCCCGCCTCGGCGATCTTCGCAGCCGTCGACCCGGTCGACACGATCTGGACTCCGGCGGCATGGAGTCCGCGCGCCAGGTCCTCCAGGCCGGTCTTGTCGTAGACGCTGATCAGCGCTCTCTTGATCGCGCGGGTTCCTGTCACAGATCCTCCTCGAGGTTCGGTTGCCGGTCGACTCTTCTCACGGCGGGGTTCAGTTTGCGGCCGTCGCCGAGGCGGCATATCCGCGGACATGTCGGCCCTCGATGACGAGATCGGTGTGAGCGAGGTGTTCAAGCAGGCGCACGAGCTCGTCCCGCTCACGGGTCTTGATGCGTTCGTGGACGGTCTCTTCGGTGTCGTCATCTCCGATGGGCACGACGTATTGGGTGATGATCGGGCCGGTGTCGACCCCGGTGTCGACGAGGTGGATGGTGCCGCCGGTCAGCTTCACCCCGTGGGCGAGCGCATCGCGGACGCCGTGCGCGCCGGGGAACGCCGGCAGAAGCGCGGGGTGCGTGTTGATGATCCGGTGTGAGAACTCCGCGACGAAACTCGGGCCGAGGATGCGCATGAATCCTGCCGAGACCACCCAATCGGGGCCGAGCTCGGCGACGGTGTCCCTGAGCTGCTCATTCCAGGCGTCGCGGTCGGCGAAGTCCTTGGGGCGGACGACGAAGGTCGGAATGTCGTGCCTGCGGGCCCGGTCGAGAACTCCGGCGGTGGACGTATCCGAACCGACGGCCAGGATCTCGACTCCGCGGGTCCCGCCGGCGAACGCGTCGATGACCGCCTGCGTGAGGGTACCGGAGCCTGAAGCCAGAAGAACGATGCGCACCAGACCAGTCTAACGTCTGCCGTTGACAGTCGTTCTCCTGCGGCCGGACCGCGGATTCAGTCCGTCGAGGCATTTGCCGGTCGACTGTGAGAAACTGACACGGTGACGTCACCAAACAGCACCGAAGAGAAGAAAGCGCCGACTCCCGAGGAGGAGAGACAGGCCGCTCCGGCACGACACGGACTCGTCCTGATCCTGCTGATCCTCGCATCGGTGCTGACCTTCACGTATCAGCTGCCGTTCAAACTCGCCGCCATCGGCTTCGCGATCGCTGCGATCGTCTGGTCGGTGAAGTACATCGTCGCCGTGGTGAAAACGAAGCAGCGAAGGAACATGTCCTTGGGCATCCTCGGCGGACTGCTCAGTCTCTACCTCATCTTCTCGACGATGTCCTCGGTCATCCTCTGGCCGGTGCAGTCGAAGTACGAGGAGTGCCTGCGCGATGCGATCACCCAACAGGCTCAGCTGTCGTGCACGAGCGACTACCAGACGGGCCTGGGCGACTGGTTCAAGCAGATCACCGGTCAGGACCTCGACCTGCCGGGCACTCAGTGAGTTCGCACCTCCTAAGGCCGACCACCGCCAGCTGAACCGTCACCGAGGCTCGTCCTCACCGAAACGGGCACTGTCGTCGCCGTGTCCTTCGGCATCCTCTCCGAAGAATACGGAATCGTCGTCCTGCGGCTCGGCCTGCAGCGCGGATAGTCTGATCAGCAGCAGCCCGAGCGCCATTCCCACACCGATCCAGACCGTGACGGCCACGGCCGAGGTCAGGGGCGAGGGTCCGAAGTTCGCCAACCCCAACGGTCCCAGCGCGCCGCTCGAGAAGAGCGCGAGGACCTCGAAGCAGACGAAGACGAGCACCGCAGCGACGCCGATCCCCGTCCACGCACCCTCGCGCACCTCAGCGGCGCGGGCCCGTCCGAGAATGGTCGACAGCAGACCCAGAAGGATGAGAACCGCCGGCGCGGCCACGGTCCACGCCGGGTAGTCCCCGGTGAGCAGCTGCAGCACGGGAACGTCGGGCAGCGGCGAGGTGGTCGAGTGGAATGCCGAACTAGATGCCGATCCTCCGAGTCCGACGCCGGTGCCCGCGCTCCATGACAGCACCGAGTAGAGAATTCCCGGGGCGAACAGCAACTGGACGATGAGCAGACCGACGCCGGCGGCGACCGGTGAGCTGTAGACCTGCAGGGACTCGGCGACATCATGCCGGCGGAGGACGAGGCCGGCCGCGAGCACGATCAGCGACGCGGCCAGCGCGCCCCACAGCAGGCGACGGACCAGCCTGGTGCCGATATCCCAGATCTCGTCATCGATCACACGCAGTCCCGGGATGTCACCGATGCCACGGGCCCGGAAGAAGCCGAAGGCCACGGAGGAGACGAGGAAGAGGAAGAGACGGCCGAAGCCCAGAGGAGTCACTGTGGCCTCCCCGACCAAGACAGCGAGAGCGAGCAGCGGACCGGCGTACGCGAGGACGAACGTGGCCAAGGCCGCCGCTGCCGCCTTCCACCAATCGCCCGGGACGTCCTCGCCGTCGTCCGCGCCCCCGGCTGCGCAGCCTGCGATCAGTCGCCGAACGGCCGCGGCCACGAGGAACCACAGGCCGAGAGTGACCAGGCTCGGCGCCAGGGAGAAGTCGAAGCCGAGAGTCGAGACACTGAGACCCGAGACCGCCGCCCACAGCGCGAATGCCCACTCCGGAATCACCGAATAGGGCAGCTGTGAGCCGAGTCCGACGATCCAGAAGACCGTCGCCGCGACGAAGGCGACCGGTACGACGATGAGGTCGATCTTCACGACTTCGAGGAATGCTGCGAAGACCGTGCGACGAAGGAACTGGGGGTGAGGAGAAGTGTGCATCATCCCCATTTTCGCTGACTTCGGGGCCGCTTCTCGGTATTGACGACGCGATTCGCTGCGCAGGTAAGGCGATTCTCTGTTCCGGGACGTACAATTGCGCCAGGACAGGCTTGTACACACAAAGGATGAATCCAACGATGAGCAACGGGAACGATCACCCCCATTTCCCGCCACCACCCAGCGAGCCTCCGGAGACCGGCGGTTCCAAGCCTCATTCGGAGCACCCGACGGACGAGGGGCGCGAGCGCCCGACGCCTGCCGAGGAGACGAATTCATCGACGGCCCCGCAAGCCGAATCCCGCGAAGACTCCTCGGACGCTCCTGAGATCCCGGGCTCGGCCTCATCCTCGGACGCCGAGGCGACACAGGCGTTGCCCGCGCCCGACTTCGACGATCCGTCCGCGCAGCCGCAGACCTCCGAAAGCTCATCCGTGCCCGACGACGAGGCGCCCCCGCTGGGGACCTCGGCCGACCAGCCGAGTGCCGGCGAAGGACAGACGCCTCCTCCGGCCCCTCAGTTCGGCGGTTCCTCCGAGAGTGCGCCGCCCCGTCCCACTGTGGCTCCGGCACCGAGCAGCCATTCCCAGAACGATCAGCACCAGGGTGGTCAGTACCAGAACGGCCCGTATCCGGGTGGCCCCGCCTACGCCGGGGCGCAGAATCAGGCAGGTCAGTTCCAGACCGGCTCGGGGCCGAATCACAACCGGACGGGTTCGGGTCCCGGACAGTCCCAGGCGATTCCCCAGCCGGCGCCGGCCCCCGGCTTCGCCGGCTCTCAGGCCGCTGCTTCCCGTGCGGATTCGCGTCCACAGAAGAAGAGCAGACTTCCGCTCTTCATCACTCTCGGCGCCGTGGGTCTCGTCATCGTCCTCGTCCTCGTCGGCTTCCTCGTCATCGGCAGCGTCAACAAGAACAACTACGGCCCGGACAAGGTGGCCGAGGACTACGTCGCCGCCCTGAACAAGGGAGACTTCGCCGCCGCGGAGAAGATCGCACCCTCACCACGCCCGGAGGGCACGAACGTCGATCTGCTGTCGAAGGAATTCACCGAACCCTCGTCGGCGAAGATCGAGAGGGCCAAGGTCGAGTCCTCCAAGGTCGACGGGGACAAAGGCACCGTAGTCGTGTCCTACGAACTCGACGGCAGCCCGTACAACGTGGAACTGTCTGCCAAGAAGGACGGCAAGCAGGATCTGTTCTTCGACAAATGGACCCTGACCGGTCCCGAACTCAACGTCGTCTCCCTCGACATCCCCGCCGCGGACGGCCTCACCGTCAACGGCGAGGACTACAAGGCGAAGTCCGGTACCACCTCGTTCGCCGTCTACCCCGGCAACTACGAGTTCAAGATCCCCTCGAGCAAGTGGGTCTCAGAGGCATCCGACACTGCCGGAGTGAACTTCCCCAAGGCCTTCGCCCCGGGCGGAAAGCCGAACGAGGGGCAGGTCGCCCCAACCACCCTCAACCTCGATCTGGCGCCGACGAAGGCGTTCGAGAAGGAAGTTCAGAAGCAGGTCGAGGCCGAACTCGAGAAATGCTTCGACAACAAGAGCATCGAGCCCAAGTGCAAGTTCATCAAGTTCGATCCGACCGAGATCCCGGTCGGCGGTTCGGATAAGAAGCTCGATGATCTGGCGAAGAAGAACACTGCGAAGTGGGACATGAAGGAGATGCCCAAGGTGAAGGCCAGCTTCGGCGCGGGCGACACGAACACCGGTTCGTTCTTCACCGAGAAGCCCGGAAAGTTCAACTTCACGGTCGACGGCAAGAAGGCCGGATCCTCGTACTTCTCGAACGGCAATTCGCTGTCGGTCTCCGGCAGCGTGAAGATCGACGGAGACAAGCTTTCGGTCGAGTTCTTCGACTTCTGACCGAGACGGGCCTTCTGCATCCCGATCTCTGCATCCGGTGCCCTCGGCGCCTCACCGAGCTCAGTTCACAGCTGCTCGCTCCGGCGGCTTCAGACCGACCGAGGCTTCGAACCAGGCCCCGGCGGCCATGACGAATTCGTCGGCGAAGCGACGCCCCGAGATCTGTGCGCCGATGGTCCGGCCGTCGGCCATGAACCCGGCCAATACGGTCGCTGCCGGCTGTTCGGACATGTTGAAGGGCATAGTGAAG
Organism: Brevibacterium renqingii; assembly: GCF_017808095.1. Classification (NCBI taxonomy): domain Bacteria; kingdom Bacillati; phylum Actinomycetota; class Actinomycetes; order Micrococcales; family Brevibacteriaceae; genus Brevibacterium; species Brevibacterium renqingii. The sequence continues at coordinate 289,143 of NZ_JADBHG010000005.1, forward strand.
CCGATATGTCCCATCGGCTCGTGCACCTCTGGGTAGGGCATCGGCTGTTCGGCCGGGAACGCCGCATCCGGAGCGGTGGGAGAGATCACCAGGTCGAGATCGGCCGTGGCCGCGACCGTGCGCCGTCGGATCTCCTGGACGCTGTGGTAGCAGTTCATCAGCTGCACACCGCTGATATCGGCTCCGTCCTGGGCCCACTGCTGGATGTAAGGCAGGATGAGCGCCTGTTCCCCGACCGGCAACGCCTTCAGGTCAGCCCACGAGCGCACGCGCCAGAACAGATCCATGTCGCGCAGCAGGCCGTCGTCGATGAACGGATCGACCGCGACGATCTCGGCACCGGCCGCGGCGTAGCGGTCGGCCGCCTCGGCGATGGCGGCGCGTACCTGCCCGTCGACTCCCACCCCGCAGCCGGCGTCGAGCTGCAGCCCGATGCGCAGCCCACGCGGGTCGAACGCGACGCCCGACTCACTCTCGGGATGGTGACGCACATCGTCGACCGCGAAGCGCGGAAGTCGGGAATAGTCCCGCTCGTCGGGAGCCGAGATGATGTCCATGGCAGCTTTGACATCGTTCATCGTCCGCGCGAGCGGGCCGGCGCACCGGCCGAGATAGGGGGCGTCGAGGGGGACTCTGCCGAAGCTGGGTTTGAGTCCGGCCAGCCCGAGCCATGTGCACGGCAGGCGGATCGAACCGCCGATATCCGAGCCGATGTGGATGGGGCCGTAACCGGCTGCGGCCGCCGCTCCGGCTCCGGCACTCGAACCGCCGGTCGTGAGTGCGGGGTCGAGCGGCGAGCGCGTCACTCCGTGCAGAGACGAGACGCCCGAGGACAGCATCCCCCAATCCGGCATCGTCGTGGAGCCGAGGATGACGGCTCCGGCCTCCTCCAGCCTCTGCGTGATCGGGGCGTCGTGTTCGGCAACGGGCACCTCGACCCACGCATGGCCGCTGGGAAAGGGCACGCCTCGACGAGCGATGTTCTCTTTGATGGTCACCGGAACACCGTCGAGATCGCTCAGGGGCCTGCCTTCACGCCATCGCGCGGCGCTGGCCACGGCCGCCGCCCGGGACCGTTCGTCATCGCGGTGGCAGAGGGCGTTGATGACCGGTTCGCATTCGTCCATGCGGTCGACGACGGCGCCGTGGACCTCGATCGGGTCGAAGTCCCCGGCGGCGAATCCGGCCGCGAGCTCGGCTGCGGTGTGATCGGCGAGCGTGGTGGTGCTCACGTGCTGCCCTTTCTCTCGATGGTTCTGTGGCTCAGATGCCCGATTCGACTCAGCCGCCTGCGGCGAGCGCCTCGGCCAAGCTCGGGGTCGCCGCGATGAGGCGACGAGTGTACTCTTCCTGCGGGTTCGCATAGATGTCATCGGTGGCCCCGGACTCGACGATCGCCCCGTCCTTCATCACGATCACCTCGGAGCACAGGTGTTTGACGACTCCGAGGTCGTGGGAGACGAAGAGCAGAGTGAGCGCATACTCGTCGACGAGGTCGGTGAGCAGGTTGAGCACTTGAGCCCGCACCGAGACATCGAGGGCGGAGACCGGCTCATCGGCGACGAGGATCTGCGGCCGGTTCACCAGAGCTCGAGCGATCGAGATGCGCTGCCGCTGCCCTCCCGAGAACTGATGGGGATAGCGGCGCAGCGATTTCGCGTCGAGATCGACGGCGCCGAGCATCTCCTCGACCCGCGAGAGCCTTTCGTCCTGTCCGACGCCGGCTGCGATGAGAGGCTCGGCGACGATGTCCGCGACTCTCATGCGCGGGTCGAGTGAGGCGAACGGATCCTGGAAGACGATCTGCAGGTTCTCCCGCAGCGCGCGCAGAGCCCGTGCACTCGCCGCTTCGACGCGGATGTCGCCGACCCGGACGCGGCCGGTGGTGGGACGGTCGAGGCCGGAGAGGATGTTCAGCAGAGTCGACTTCCCCGAACCCGACTCCCCCACGATGCCGAGACGCTCCCCGGCGGCGACAGTGAAGTCGATCCCGCCCAGAGCGGTGACGGCCGAGCGCCGTCGGCCGAACATGCCTCTGGCCCGGAACACGCGAGCGACGTCCGAGACTTCGATCAGCGGTGCCGAATCGCGCACCGGGGCGGCCCTGTCCTCCTCCTCACGGGCACCGTCGGCACCGCCGCCGCGCGCGGCACGAAGCGAACCCCTTCGCTGCGTCGGAGACGGATCTCGCCTCTCGTCGTCGGGTGCGAGCGCGCGCCCTTCACCGCCTTCGGCAGTCGGCATACGCGGACCGGTGTAGGCGAGCGCGGTCTTCAGAGTGAAGAGTCGCCCGTGGTCGTCCGTGGCCTCGAGGTCCGAGGACGCCAGCAGACCGCGCGTGTATTCGTGCTCGGGTGTGGAGAAGATCCTGTCGACGGGACCGGTCTCGACGATGCGACCGCGGTACATGACGATGACTCGGTCGCAGACACCGGCCACGACGGCCAGGTCATGGGTGATGAACAGCATACCCGCATGCACGGCTGCCACGCGTTCGGCGATGAGGTCGAGCATGCGCCTCTGCACGGTCACGTCGAGGGCGGTGGTCGGTTCGTCGCAGATGAGCAGCCGCGGGGAGTTCGCCAGGGCGATCGCCAACATCACCCGTTGCCGCTGACCGCCGGACATCTGGTGAGGAAAGGCGTAGCGGGCGCTGTCGGGGTCGGGCATGTGGACGTCGCTGAGAAGCGCGCGCACGCGTGCCGGGATCTGTGCTCGGGGCACCTTGCCGTGGATGCGCAGCACCTCGGCGATCTGGTCGCCGATGCGCATGAGCGGGTTGAGTGCGCTCATGGGTTCTTGGAACACCATGGATACGATGTCCGAGCGCAGCGCGGCCATGGTCCTTTCGTCGGCGTCGAGGAGATTGCCGTCATGGCCTGCCAGACTCACCTGCCCCTGCGCGTGCAGCTCCTCGGGCAGCAGCCCCATCAAGGACTGGGCGGTGAGGGACTTTCCCGATCCGGACTCTCCGATCAGACCGACTCTCTCCCCCGAGGCCAGGCTCAGACTCACATCGTGGAGCACAGGAGTCTCGGCACCGGCAGGGGTGATCGTGAGGTTGCGGACCTCGAGCAGATTCTCAGGCACCACGCGCCTCCATCTTCGGGTCGAAGCGGTCACGGAGCCCATCGCCGAGGAGGTTGAACCCGAGCACCGCGAGGGCGATGAACACTCCTGGCCACAGCGCGAGCTCCGGATGGGTGGACAGGAACTGCTGTGACTCCTGGAGCATCCGTCCCCACGAGGGGACGGGCGCCTGCGTGCCGAGGCCGAGGAAGGACAGCCCCGCCTCGGCGAGGACGGAGATCGCGAAGGCCACCGAGGCCTGGACGATGACCATGCCGGCGATGTTGGGCAGCACGTGGACTGCGGCGATGGCCGGGGCCCCGCGGTTGGAGGCCTTGGCCGCGCGCACGTATTCGGACCCGAGCACCTGCAGGGTCCCCGACCTGGCCACCCGGGCGAAGCCGGGGATCGCCGCGATGCCCACGGCCACCATGGCCGGACCGGTGCCCGGGGAGAACACCGCGGCGAAGACGATCGCCAGCAGCAGTGCGGGGAACGCCAGGAGGATGTCATTGGCACGCATGATGACCGCATCGATCCAGATGCCCCACGGCTGCTTCGCGAAGATCGCGGCGATGATGCCGATCGGCGTGCCGATGAGCAGGGCGATGCCGACAGCGACGACGCCGACCAGCAGGGTGATCCTCGCCCCGTACATCACCCAGGTCAGCGTGTCACGGCCGAACTTGTCGGTGCCGAACGGATGGTCGAGGCTGCCGGACTGCAGTCGCGCGACCGGATCGATCTCACCAGGATCGTAGGGGGTCCAGAAGAACGAGACGAGCGCGAGACCGAGGATGAGGACGACGAGCACGGCGCCGATGACCATCGAGGCGTTGAGGCGCAGCGCCGAACGGCGGGATTCGGTCGGTCCCATCGCCATCGCGGCGGTCGCTGGGGGCGCGGCGACGCCGGCGGCGTCGCGGGGGTTCTGGGCACCGGTGGGTCTGTGGCTCATGCGGCGCTCCTGATGCGTGGGTCGATTACTGGCACGAGGATGTCGACCACGAGGTTGATGATGAGCACCAGTAGGACGAGGACCATGACGATGCCCTGGACGGCGACGAGGTCGCGGTTGGCCACCGCCCGGACGAGTTCGGAGCCGATGCCGGGCAGGACGAAGATCTGCTCGATGATCACGGCTCCGACCAGCAGGGTCGCCAGCTGGACGCCGGCGACGGTGATCACAGGGATCGCAGCATTGCGAAGCCCGTGGACGAACAGGGCCTTCGTCCGGGTCAGACCCTTCGCACGGGCGGTGCGGATGAAGTCCTCGCGCATGACGTCGAGGACGGCCGATCGCACATATCGGGTGAGGATCGCGGCCTGCACGAGTGCGAGGGAGACCACCGGCAGGACGAGGCGGAGCAGGAATCCACCGAAGCCCTCGATCGGTGCCATCCACCCTTGGGAGGGGAACCATCCGAGGGTGAGCGAGAAGACGATGACGAGGATGATGGCGGCCAGGAAGTTCGGAATCGCGATGCCGATCTGGCTCGCCGCGGAGATCGTCACCCCGATCCAGTTGCGCTGCTCGAGAGCGGCGAAGGTGCCCAGAGGCACGGCGATGACGACCGACAGTGCGATTGCGGCGATGACGAGGATCGCGGTGACCTGGACGCTGCTGACGATGACGGGGGTGATCTCGGCGCCGGTCACGTAGGAGGTGCCGAAATCTCCCCCGAGCATTCCGAGCACCCAGTCGAAGTACCGGATCACGGGCGGCCGATCGAGACCGTATTGGGCTTCGAGTGCCGCCACCGCCTCAGGAGTGGCATTCGTGCCCAGAGCCACCTGTGCGGCGTTTCCCGGCAGAAGGCTCATCAGAGCGAAGACCACCACAGAGGCGAAGATGAGGGAGAGCGCGAACTGGGTCGCGCGGCTGAGCGCGTAGTTGAGCATCGAACCGAGTCGTCAGTTCCAGCTCAGATCGGCGATCCTGAACGCGTCGGAGACCCTGTTGGCGGGGATCCCGGCGATATCGGATTTGGCGATGACGAGGTTCGGGAACAGGAACAGGAAGTCCGAGGCCGCGTCGTCGGTGATCGTTCTCGCGATCTCCTTCATCCCCGAGATGTAGTCCTCTTCGGTTCCCGTATCGGCCTTCTTCGCGATCTTCTTGATCGACGAATCGTCGTAGCCGATGTAGTAGTCGTGGGAGAACACCGTGAGGATGTCCCTCGGTTCGGCGTGGTTGATCACCGACATGTCGAAATCGTGTTCCGTGAACGTCTTGTCCAACCACACGGCCGGGAACTCCTGGGTCTTGATCTTCGCCTTGAGCCCGACCTCTTCGAGCTGCGCGGACACGATTTCGGAGATCGCTTTGGCGTACGGGAGGTTGGGCACGGTGAACGTGAACTCCTCACCCTTGATCCCGGCCTCGCTGACGAGCTTCTCGGCCTTCTTCGGGTCGTACTCCCACACCCCTGTGAGGTCCTCGTAGTAGGGGTCGGTCGGGGGCACCATCGAGCCGATGAGTTCGCCGTATCCTGCCCAGGCGGTGTCGAGGACGGCTTTGCGGTCGACGGCGTGCATGACGGCTTCGCGAGCCTTCTTGTCCTTGAAGATGCCTTCTGCATTGTTCATCGACAGCACGACTTCGCCATTCGTGGTGCCGGAGACGATCTGGTAGTCGTCACTCTGGAACTCGCCCGCGAGTTCGGGAGCCTGCAGGTTGGAGACGAGGTCGATCTCTCCTGACTTCAAAGCGTTCGACGCCGAGACCGCGTCCTTGAAGTACTTGAATTCCACGGTCTTCAGCGCCGGCCTCTCACCCCAGTAGTCATCTCTGGCGGCGAAGTCGATCGACTGGCCGCGAGTGAATTCCTCGATCGCGAAGGGCCCAGTGCCGATCGCCTCATTGGCCAGGTCCGTCGTGCCCTCGGTGTCGAAGACGGCGCCGACGAGGCTGGTGAGGTTGAACAGCCAGGTGTTCGACGGCCTCTCCAGCTCGATCTCGACGGTGTTTTCGTCCGGGGTCTCGATGGACTCGACGATGTCCATCTTCGACTTCAGCGCGTTCTTCCAGTCGTTCTGCACCCGCTCGTAGGAGAATTTCACGTCCTCACTGGTCAGGTCTGCGCCATTGGAGAACGTCACATTTCGGCGCAGGTCGAAGGTGTAGGTCTTGCGGTCCTCGGAGAGCGACCAGTCCTCGGCCAGGGCCGGTTGGATCTCACCCTCTTCATCGAGGCGGACCAACGATTCGTAGACGTTCTCCATCAGGGCCTCTGGGATGGCCACACCCGAAGTGGACGTGAAGTCGAGGTTCACGGGCTCGGCGGTGAACGCGATGCTCATCGAGTCCTTCTCCTCCGCCTCACTGCCCGAGTCGGATGCTCCTGCCGAGCAGGCTGTCAGCAACAGGCTCGCAGCGGCAGCGCCCGCCACCCACATGCGCGGAGTCTTCATTGTTCTCCTCGAAATCGCCGACCGCCGAAGGGCCGTTCACCAACACACAAGCATCGCCAGTGTATCCGATGTTCTCACCTGGTGAGGCGCTCACGTTCGCATGCTGGAGCCTGCGGGGCGGCGGCCTTCAGAGGTTCGGCTCCTCCGCCAGGATCTCGGCCAGGGCATCGAAGGCGAGTCGACGGTGGGAACGGGAATTCTTCTCTTCCGGACTCATCTGTGCGGCGCTGATCGTCGACCCTTCGGGCACGAAGATCGGATCGTAGCCGAAGCCGTTCTCTCCCTCCGGCTCGGTGGCAAGACGCCCGGGCATGATGCCCTCGGTGGTGAATTCGCGGCCGTCAGCGGTCACGGCGGCCGCCGCACAGCGGAACTGCGCACCACGGTGTTCGGACGCGATGTCCGACAGCTGCGCGAGCAGGAGTTCGAGGTTGGCCCGATCGTCGCCGTGTCGGCCGGACCAGCGGGCGGAGAAGATGCCCGGTGCCCCGCCGAGGACGTCGACGCTGATGCCCGAGTCGTCGGCGATGGCGGTGTGACCGGTCGCCGCAGCCGCGGCACGGGCCTTGATGAGCGCGTTCTCGGTGAACGTGACTCCGGTTTCGGCGACATCGCCGAGTCCTGCCTCGGCGGCGGTGAGCACCTGGGTGTCGGAGCCGAGGACGGGTCCGAGGATGGTCAGCAGCTCGCGCTTCTTGCCCTCATTGTGAGTGGCGAGGACGAAGGTCGTCATCCGGCGAGCACTTCGGACTGGATGCGGGTGAGTTCGGTGCACCCGTGGCCGGCGAGGTCGAGCAGTTTGCCGAGCTCATCGCGGTCGAACGGTGCGCCCTCGGCGGTGCCCTGGACTTCGATGAACTTTCCGGACCCGGTCATGACGACATTCATGTCCGTCTCGGCGCGGGAGTCCTCGACGTACGGCAGGTCGAGGAGGGGCTCTCCATCGATGATGCCGACGCTGACGGCCGCCACTGAGTCGATGAGCGGCTGGTGGGCGGCGGGGATCAGCCCGGTCGAGCGCCCCTTGTCGATGGCCTTCGCCAGCGCCACGTAGGCACCGGTGATCGAGGCCGTGCGGGTGCCGCCGTCGGCCTGGAGGACGTCGCAGTCGAGGACGAGCGTGTTCTCGCCGAGCTTGTCCATGTCGATGACAGCCCGCAGGCTGCGGCCGATGAGACGGGAGATCTCGTGAGTGCGTCCGCCCTGTTTGCCCTTGACCGACTCGCGTGTGCTGCGTGAGTCCGTGGCCCGCGGCAGCATCGCGTACTCTGCGGTGACCCAACCGCGGCCCTCTCCCTTGAGCCAGCGAGGCACCCCCTCGGTCAGCGAAGCGGCGCAGAGGACGCGGGTGCTGCCGAATTCCACGAGCGCGGATCCTTCGGCGGTGTTGATCCAGTCGGGGGTGATCCGGACTTCACGGAGTTCGTCTGCTGCACGGCCGTCTGCTCGCACTGTGTGCCTCTTTCATGTCTCGATTGCGGTGTCGGTTGCTGCCGCGCTCTCTTGCGAGCGTCGGCTCATACTGTCCAGGTGGCTCCGGGTTTGGCGAGTTCGATGGGACCGCGGTATTCGCCGGCTGCCTCACCGCGGACGATGGAGCAGTCGGTCCAGATCGGGATATGAGTGAGCACGAGCGAGGACACCTCGGCATTCTGTGCCACGCGTCCGGCGCGCCTGCCCGTGAGATGGATTCCCCGAGCTGTGTCACGGTCCTCCTGGAACGCCGCCTCACAGAGGAAGAGATCGGCCCCCTTGGCAGCCGCCACGAGATTGTCGCATTCGTCGCTGTCGCCGGAATAGGTGATGACGCGGCCTCTCGCGTCGGTGACGCGCAGCGCGTAGGTCTCCACGGGATGGTCGACGAGGAAGGATTCGACCGTCAGGGACCCGATCTGGTGTCGGGAGCCGTGATCGAGGTCGGTGAAGTCGAAGGCATGGTCGAAGTCCGAATCGTCTCCCCCGTTCGCGACCGGAGATCTGCCGGGTTCGGTGTAGTAAGCCCGGGTCAGTCGTTCCTTCGCTCCGGGCGGGGCGAAGACCGGGGTCCGGGTGCGGATCGTGCCCGTGTCGGAGATATCTCCGTTGAAGAACTTCGGGTCGAAGCAGTGTTTGACGTAGAGCCCGGTCATGTCCATGCAGTGGTCAGGATGCAGGTGGCTGAGCACGATCGCCGTGAGCCGGTCTGTGTCGACGGTCTGCTGCAGGGGGCTGAGGGCACCGGAGCCGAGGTCGAGCACGATGCGGGTGGGCGTGTCCTCCTCGGTTTCGATGAGGTAGCAGCTGGCGAGCGCTCCACGCCCCGGGAAGGATCCGGCGGTGCCGATGGCAGTGAGTCTCATTCGTCGTCTTCCCCTTGCGTCCGCGACAGCAAGGTCGTCGTCAGTCGATCCTGCACCCAAGTCAGGAAGTCGTACAGAGTCAGTGTGAGGTCCTCTGATTCGGAGAGCTCCTCGCGGTGGGCGTACTTCTCCTCCTGTGCCTCTTCGGTGTCGATGCCGAGTCGGACGGCGAGCACCAGCCGCAGATCATTGAGCCCCTTCATCCAGGCCAGGACCTCGTCATGGGTCAGGGTGATTTCGGTGCCCTTGCTCAGTCCCAGCAGCACGATGCGCACGTTGTGGGATTTGGCCTGCTTGAGGTCGAATTCGGTGAGACGGCGGAATTCGGCGGAGCGCTCCTCGTCTTCGGGATCGACGTCCGGCAGCAGCCTCAGAAGGGCAGGATCGTCCGGGCGGGGCCGGTCGACGAGGCCGAGACGGGCCTCCCAGTTCTCCGAGTCCGGCCGATCCCCGTCCTCGTCGCCGTCTTCGGCCAGCAGCGCCGAGAGGTCGGTGAAGACCGTGAGCATGAGTGAGCGTTCGTTGTCTTCGAGTCTGAGGACGACATCGTCCCCACGTGCGTCGATGGCGGCCATGTGTCAGTCGGATCCTGGATCGGGTTGGCAGGCGGCCCACAGGCCGTATTCATGCATCGCTTGAGTGTCTCTCTCCATGGCTTCGCGACCTCCGGTGGCGACCACGGAGCGACCGTTCTCGTGGACTTCGAGCATGAGCGCGTGGGCTTTGTCCTCGGAGTATCCGAAATAACTCTGGAACACGAAACTGACATAGCTCATGAGGTTGACCGGGTCGTTGAAGACCACGGTCCTCCAGGGCTTGGCCAGATCCTCGGCAGGTCGGACGTCGACCTCCGGCTCCAGAACTGGTGTCGTTGGATTGCTCACGTTTCCAGCTTACGGCAGAACACTGACGCTGTCGTGACGTAAGATCGCGCCTATGAGTGATCTCACACGGACCGATTCGACGGCGTTCTTCACGGATCAGTACGAATTGACGATGGTGCAGGCCGCCCTGGAATCCGGCGCCGCTCACCGCAGGAGCCTCTTCGAAGTGTTCGGTCGCACCCTTCCCGCAGGGCGCCGCTACGGCGTCGTCGCCGGCACCGGCAGAATCCTCGAGATGATCCGCGACTTCCGCTTCGACGACGCCGAACTGTCCTTCCTCAGCCGCGAGCAGATCGTCGATGCCCGCACCATCGACTGGCTGGCGGACTATCGCTTCACGGGCAGCATCCGCGGGTATGCCGAGGGCGAGATCTATTTCCCGGGCTCGCCGCTGCTGACGATCGAAGCGACGTTCGCCGAGGGAGTCATCCTCGAAACGCTCATCCTTTCGGCTCTGAACTACGACTGTGCGGTCGCCTCGGCGGCCTCCCGCATGGCGCAGGCGGCCGGTGACCGGCCCTGCGCGGAGATGGGCGGACGACGGACGAACGAACATGCAGCGGTGGCAGCGGCACGGGCCGCGGTCATCGGCGGCTTCGCATCGACCTCGAATCTGGCAGCGGGATTGAAGTACGGTCTGCGCACCATCGGCACCTCGGCCCACTCGTTCACTCTTCTGCACGACTCCGAGCGTGAGGCATTCGCCGCGCAGCTGAAGTCGCTGGGCACCGATACGACGCTTCTGCTCGATACCTATGACGTCGAGGAGGCGCTGGAGGTGGCCGTGGAGCTCGCCGGTTCCGAACTCGGCGGTGTGCGGATCGATTCGGGTGATCTCATCGAACAGGCCGCGGAGGTCCGGGACGGGCTGGACCGCCTCGGCGCTCATGACACGACGATCACCGTCACGAGCGATCTGGACGAGTATGCGATCGCCGCGCTCGCGGCCTCCCCCGTCGACTCCTACGGAGTCGGCACCCGTGTCGTCACAGGTTCCGGTGCCCCTGCCGCAGGTCTGGTGTACAAGCTCGTGGCTCGCGCCGACGAGGCCGGAGAATGGACCTCGGTGGCCAAGCACGCGACCGGAAAGCCTTCCCGCGGCGGGCACAAGGAGGCGCTGCGCCTCATCGATGGTGCGATCGCCGTCGAGGAGGCCGTCGGCATCCCCTCACTGCCCGATGATCTCGGTGAGGGCCGCCGGCTGAGCGTCGACCTGGTCGTCGACGGTGAGGTCGACGAGTCGTTCCTCGGTGCCGCCGGTGTGAAGCAGGCCTGTGCACGCCACGACGAGTCCCTGGCCGAGCTGCCGCGTTCTGCTCGTCGGCTGCAGGACGGCGAACCGGCGATCCCGACGAACTTCTATTCGGCATAAGGCTCGGCTTTCGGTCATTTGCGGCCGATGAACCAGCCCTGCAGCTTCTTGATCCGTGCCTGGATCTGTTCTCGCGTCGCCTGAGCCACGGCTGGTCCCCCGCATGCCTTTCGCAGTTCGACATGCACGTTCTGGTGAGGCGTCCCGGTTCGCCGGGACCAGGCTCCGACGAGGCTCTGGAGCTGATTGCGCTCCTCTTTCATCGCCCGATGTTCCAGTTCGCTCGTGTCCGCCTCGGGCGCAGGTGCCGCCGCTGTCTTGCGTTTGGCCTGGCGTGCCTGTTGGGTCCGCAGCAGTTCGTGGACCTGATCGGGTTCGAGCAGACCGGGAATCCCGATGAAGTCGAGCTCGTCCTCGGAGCCGACGGCCCCGCCGGTGCCGAACTCTCCGCCGTCGAACAGGACCCTGTCGAACAGCGCCTCCGCGCCGAGGGCTTCGAACGAGCCGAGCTGGTCGGACGAGGCGCCCTCATTCCGGTTCGCCTGGTCCATGGCCTGCTCGTCGAAGACGACGACGTCGTTCTCGTCGTCGTTCTTCGGCCGGTCGAGGGCGTGGTCACGTTCGACCTCCATCGTGTTGGCCAGTGCCAGCAGCACGGGCACCGAAGGGAGGAACACCGAGGCGGTCTCCCCTCGTTTGCGAGCACGCACGAAGCGCCCGATGGCCTGCGCGAAGAACAGCGGTGTCGACGAGGAGGTCGCGTAGACGCCGACGCACAGGCGCGGAACGTCGACTCCTTCGGAGACCATGCGCACGGCGACCATCCACCGGTCTGTCGAGTTCTGGAACTGCTCGATCCGCTCCGAGGCGCCGGCTTCGTCGGAGAGGACAACTGTCGGCTTCTCGCCGGTGATCTCGTGCAGGCGTTTCGCGTAGGCCCGCGCCGCCTCCTGATCGGTGGCGATGACCAGGCCGCCGGCGTCGTGGACGGTTCGTCGGACCTCGGTGAGGCGGATGTCGGCGGCCTTGAGCACGGCCGGGATCCAGTCGCCCTTCGGGTCGAGTGCGGTGCGCCAGGCCTGCGCGTTGATGTCCTTCGTCGTCTCCTCGCCGAGCACATGCGACATCTCGTCGCCGGCCTTCGTCCGCCAGGACATGGCTCCCGCATACGCGAGGAAGAGGACGGGACGGACGACGGAGTCCTTGAGCGCCCGACCGTAGCCGTAGGAGTAGTCCGCCACCGAGGTGCGGATTCCGTTCTCGTCGGGGGCGTACGTGACGAATGGGATCGGTGAGGTGTCCGAACGGAACGGGGTCCCGGTCAGCGACAGACGACGCACAGCGGGCCCGAAGGCTTCACGCACAGCGTCGCCCCAGGACAGAGCGTCGCCGCCGTGATGGACCTCATCGAGGATCACCAGTGTCCGACCGGCAGCGGTCCGGTTGTGGTGCAGGGTGGGCTTGGCCGCCACCTGCGCATAGGTCAGCGCCACTCCGTGATAGCCGGGAGCGTGCTTGCCCTGAGAATTCTTGAAATGCGGGTCGAGTTTGATGCCCACGCGTGCCGCTGAATCGGCCCACTGCACCTTCAGGTGTTCGGTTGGGGCGACCACCGTGACCCGATTGACGATCCTGCGAGCCAGAAGTTCAGCGGCCAGCCGCAGAGCGAACGTGGTCTTGCCGGCTCCGGGAGTCGCGACGGCGAGGAAGTCCTTCGGTTCGTTCTTGAAGTACTGCTCGAGGGCCTCGGCCTGCCAAGCACGCAACTTTCCGGCCGTTCCCCAAGCGGCGCGCTCGGGGAAGGCCGGTGGGAGTTGTTCAGCTGCGGAGGTCCCTGGTGTTCCTGGGAGACGTTCCGCGGACATCTACTCCTGCGGTCCTTCGGACATCGTCTCGTAGATCTCTTTGCATTTGGGGCAGATCGGGAACCGCTCGGGATCGCGAGTCGGGACCCACACCTTTCCACACAAGGCGATCAGCGGAGTTCCTGTCACCATGGACTCCATGATCTTGTCCTTGGGCGCGTAATGGCTGAATCGCTCGTGGTCTCCGGGCTCGACAAGCTGCTCGGACTGCTCACGTTCGATCGTTGTTGAACCGCCTGAAGCTGGAATGGTCATGGCTCCATTGTAGTTCCCTAGAATGTGAGTCATGGACCAGTCCCACGACGATTCGCTCACAGAACGGTACAGAGAGCTCAGCGACGACATCGCCGCGGCGGTCGCGGTCGTCTCTGCGACCCGCGGCAGTGCACTGCACGCCATCACTGTCGACTCGTTTCTCGACGTCTCCTACGATCCGCCGACGATGGCTGTGAGCATCTATTCGGGTTCGAGGATGATGGAGACTCTCGAGACGAGTTCGCACTTTGCCATCTCATTGCTGAATTCGGATCAGAGGGACATCTCCGAACGACTCGGCGCTTCCGGGCAGCCGCTGTACGGGTCACTCAAGGGCATCGACACCTTCCCGGCCCCGCAGGCCGGCCAACCGGTGCTCACAGAGGCGATCGCCTGGTTCGAGCTCGAACTCACCGAAGTGCTCGAGGTGGCCACTCACAATATCGTCGTCGGCGAAGTGGTGTCTCTGGGCGCGGGCAGGGATGCCGGCACGAGCCGTCCGCTGCTGCGCTGGCGGAAGGCCTACGGGACCATGGGACCTCGGTGAGAGAGCGGTCCATTCCTTGCCGTCGCATGAGACGAACCCCTGAGGTTCGAGCCCCTTCCCTAAGAGTGGGTTCGAACCTCAGGGGTTCCTCGTCGCCCAGCGGACCCGCGGGCTTCAGTCGGCGGGTCCCGGATGCGGTCCGTTCAGCAGATCAGACGACTCCTTGGGCGAGCATCGCCTCGGAGACCCGGATGAAACCGGCGATATTGGCGCCGGCGACGTAGTCACCGGGAGAACCGAACTCGTCGGCAGCCGCAGCGCAGCTGTCATGGACATCCCCCATGATCTCTGCCAGGCGCGCCTCGGTGAAATCGAAGTCCCAGGAGTCGCGGCTGGCGTTCTGCTGCATCTCCAGGGCGCTGGTGGCGACGCCGCCGGCGTTCGCGGCCTTGCCGGGGGCGAAGAGGACGCCCGCGTCGTTGAAGATCTTCACGGCTTCCGGAGTGCAGGGCATGTTCGCGCCCTCGGCGAGGGCGATGAGGCCATTCTTGACCAGGGTCGCTGCCGAATCAGCATCGAGTTCGTTCTGTGTCGCACACGGCAGTGCGACATCGACCTCGACGTCCCAGACGTTTCCGCCCTCGTGATAGGCGGCTCGACCGCCTCGCTGATCCACGTATTCGGAGATCCGACCGCGGTCTTCGAACTTGATGCGTTTGACGATCTCCGTGTCGATGCCGTCCGGGTCATGGATGAAGCCGGAGGAGTCGGACATGGTGATGACTGTGCCGCCGAACGCCGAGACCTTCTCGGCTGCGAAGACAGCGACGTTGCCCGAACCGGAGATCGAAACGGTGCGGCCGTCGATGTTCTTCTTCGCAGCGGCGAGCATGTCCTTGAGGAAGTAGACCACACCGAAACCGGTTGCTTCCGTCCGAACCATGGAGCCGCCATAGGATAGGCCTTTGCCGGTGAGGACGCCGGCCTCGTAGGAGTTCGTCATTCTCTTGTACTGTCCGAAGAGGTAGCCGATCTCGCGACCACCGACACCGATGTCCCCGGCCGGGACATCACGGTATTCGCCGATGTGGCGGGAGAGTTCGGTCATCAGAGACTGGCAGAAGCGCATGACCTCGCGGTCGCTGCGGCCCTTGGGATCGAAGTCCGCTCCGCCCTTGCCCCCGCCGATCGGCAGCCCGGTGATCGCGTTCTTGAAGATCTGTTCGAACCCGAGGAACTTCACGATTCCGAGGTTGACGGAGGGGTGGAACCGCAGGCCGCCCTTGTACGGGCCGAGAGCCGAGTTGAACTGCACCCGGAAGGCGCGGTTGATCTGGACAACGCCGGCGTCATCGATCCACGGAACACGGAAGATGATCTGGCGTTCGGGCTCGCACAGCCGCTCGAGCGCCGAGAGTTCCAGGTATTCGGGGTGCTTGTCCACGACGGGGCCCAGGGAATAGAGAACTTCCTGTACCGCTTGATGAAACTCCGACTCTCCGGGGTTCCGTTGGAGCACCGTGTCGAAGATTGGCTGCAGTGATGGATGTAGGCTCATGGGCACAAACATACCGTGAGCCGCATAACATGAAATTCGCCGCCCGAATTATGGACATGGCTGTCTGGCGACTTCAATTGGGGTATTGGTTCCGAACGGTCATCACAGCTGTGAGAATGCGGCACGAAGAGCATCAGGCGGACGTCCAAGTCTTCTTCTTCGTCGACTCTTTCACCCCAACCGTCCTCCTGCCCCATCGGGGTTAATGATCAGAATGTGCGGACAGGATAGGCCTCTTGTCCAGTAGTCAGTAGGCCAAGACAGGGTTGAACATGCTCTGGAAGCATGTTCAGTGTCCAATCCCAGAAATCACCCCACCTATGGTGTATGTGCCAACAAGCTCGTCAAGAACGGCAAGACCAGCTCTGGCCGCACCAGGTGGCGGTGTCAACCATGTGGGGCCTCGGCCACCCAGGCCCGGGCCGATATCACTCGGAAAGCGGTGTTCCAGGCCTTCCTGAACTGGCTGCTCGGCACTGCCCGCCTGACCGAACAGGCCCAGTCGATCGCGACGTTTCGTCGCCGCACCCAGTGGTGCTGGAACGTCACTGCCCAGGTGTCCCCCACCGGCAAGATCCATGACCAGATCATGCTCGATGGCACCTACTTCAACGGATGGTGCGTCCTCATCGCCTACACCGGCGAATACGTCATCGATTGGCAATGGTGTGATCGGGAAAAGATCGCGTCCTGGACCGCATTGCTCTGCCGCATCCCAGCCTCGACTGTGGCGGTCATCGACGGCAATGGTCCCTTGATCGCGACCGTGCAGAACCTGTGGCCGCAGTCGCGGATCCAACGCTGCTACTTCCATGTCCGGCAGGCTGGTCACAAGCATCTGACACGGCATCCGCGACTGCCGGCCAACCGCGACCTTCTCAACCTGTACAAAGCCCTGCCGAGGGTGACGAGCCTCGACGAGGCCGCAGCGTTCGCGTCGTGGGAAGCGAGCTGGGAACCGTTTCTCAAACACCGCACCTACGCAGCCTCCGCGGCACCACGACCAAAGTATGCACGACCGGGACAGAAGTGGTGGTACACCCACATCCGTACTCGACGGGCGGGCAGACTCCTCGCCGAACTCATCCAGGACTCACACCTATTCACCTGGCTCGAACTCACCGAATCGGGGCTGACAGTGGCGCGGGCGACGAGCACCCTGGAAGGAGGCCCGAACAAAGCGATCAAGGACTTCCTCCGTGCTCATCGGGGCCTGTCGATCGACCACGCCCGACGCGGTATCGATTGGTTGCTCTACCTGCAGACCGAGACACCCAACGATCCATGGTCTTTCGTCACCCCGGAGGCATGGGAATACAACCGTAAACACACCGTCATCGTCGACTCTGGATCGGGCAGAGACGAAACGAACCGGCTCTATGGGACAGGATTCAGCATCGAGGACGGCAACGGGATCCAGAAGGGCTGGGGTGGCCGATCACGATGACCTCAAAGGCCGTGACACGCCGCTGCTGTACACACATTTTGATCATTAACCCTGAAGACTCGAGGCGGGTGGCAACGGCACAGATGGCGGCACATTCTGACCATTTGCCCCGGACCGCCGCAGGGGTGTGAATGCAAAAAAGGAGGCCCTGCCCGACATGACATCGGACAAGGCCTCCCCAAAAATTATTGCGGCAGTCACCTACTCTCCCACAACCACCAAGTTGCAGTACCATCAGCGCGAATGGGCTTAGCTACCG